>JARGOL010000011.1 GCA_029212745.1 Alcanivoracaceae bacterium | reverse complement strand
GCGCGAGGTCCACTGCACTCTGCGCTCACTGCCGGGGGCTGCCGTCTCCCATCAGCTGCGCTCACCCTGTCTGCTCATTGTCGGGCAGGTGACAACGCTAGCACATAAAAAGGTGGAATTTGCCAACGTTCAAAAGACGGATGGCCTGAAGCTGGACGGACGGGATCTACCCTTAATCAACCTGTCACAAGTCCGAGGGAAGAACGATGAAGCACGTAACCATGATGGCCCTGGCGATTGCCAGCGCCCCGCTGTTCTACACGCCGTCCGCGAGCGCCGCTGATTCCGTCAGCGAGGCACTCAGTGGCGGGTCAGCCAAACTGAACCTGCGTTACCGCTATGAGGATGTGGACCAGGACAATGCCCTGGATGATGCCAGCGCGCACACACTACGCACCCGCCTGACGTGGCAGAGCGATAGCTATCTGGATTTCTCCACGCTGCTGGAATTCGATAATGTCGCTTACCTGGGCCCGCAGCGGTTCAATAACACCCGTAACGGCAAGACCGGGTACTCCACCGTTCCTGACCCTGAGGGCACTGACTTCAATCAGTTCTACCTCGATTACAAGGGCCTCGACAAAAGCGTCGTCCGTCTCGGTCGCCAGCGTATCAACCTGGACAACCAGCGCTTTGTCGGTGGCGTCGGCTGGCGCCAGAACGAGCAAACCTATGATGCAGGCAGTGTCAGTTACACGCTGGATAGCCTGAGCGTCTTTTATGGCTACATAGACAACGTCAACCGTATCTTCGGCCCCGAGAACGGCACACCTGCCGCCGACCTGAATAGCGACAGCCATGTACTCAACGTTGGCTTCAGCCTGACCGATGTATTCACGCTGGCGGGTTATGGTTACGTTCTCGATTTTGAAGACGCAGCAGCACTGTCCAGCACTACCCTGGGCTTACGCGCCAGTGGAGGACTGGCTGACCTTCCCCTGCGTCCGAGCTACGCACTGGAGTATGCCAGACAATCAGAGCATGCCAATAACACGGTAGAGTATGATGCCAACTATCGACTGGCTGAGCTCGGCATTTCAGTGGCGGGGGTAAAGTTTCTCGCTGCACAGGAAGTACTTGGTGCTGACAAGGACGCTGGAACGGCATTCAAGACACCGCTGGCCACGCTGCACAAGTTCCAGGGCTTCGCAGATATCTTCCTCAACACGCCGGCGAATGGCGTCGTGGACACCTACGGAAGCATCAGCTACACCCTGGCAGGGTTCAAGCTTGCGGCGTTCTGTCATGATTTCGAATCTGACGAGAACAACATCAGTTACGGCAATGAGATTGATGCCGTCGTTGCCCGCAAGATCGGAAAGAATGTCACCGTCGTCGCCAAGTATGCGGACTACGATGCCAACGCTCTTGCCGTAGATACCGACAAACTGTGGCTGATGATCAACGCCACCTTCTGACGATAGCCGCTGCCGGTTGCGCTGACCGGATATCTCCTATCTCCCGCAAGTCTGCGCTGACCTTGATTCAAGTCAAGGTCAACGCTCATTTGCTGGGTCCAACCGCGACTCTTGATCTGCGTCATATTCGCGACGACCCAAAACATTCAGCATGTCCCCGCAATTGTTGCGAGGAACTGTCATGAAAAAACTGCATCTTTCTGTGCTTGCGTCCGCGGTGCTTTCTGCCACCGCACCGGCCCTGGCCTATGAGGCCGGGGATGTACTGATCAAGTTCGGCCCCGCCATGGTGGCACCGGAGTCCGACTCCCAGTCGAAGATCCTCGGCCTGCAGGGCGAAGTGGTGGAAGTGGACGACGGGGTGGGTTTCGGTATCAGTGGCACCTACATGATGACCGACGCTATCGGCGTTGAGTTGCTCGGTGCCACGCCGTTCGAACACGATATTGATGGCCTGGGCACGGTCCTTGGCGGCGCCCGCGTGGGCTCCACCGAGCACCTGCCGCCAACGCTGCTGGTGAACTATTACGTACCGGTGAGCGACGTGATCAAGCCCTATGTCGGCGTCGGTTACAACTACACCACCTTCTTCAACGAGGACACCACGGCGGAGCTTGATGGCTTGCTGGGCGCTGACTACACCTCGCTGTCACTGAGCGACTCCCACGGTGTGGCCTACGAAATCGGCTTCGATATCCCGCTGGAAGACAACCTGGTATTTACCGCCACCGCCTGGAACGTGGATATCGATACCACGGCCACGGTGAAGGCCAACTCCAACCTGGTGGAAAAGATCGATGTGGAAATCGACCCCTGGGTCTACATGGTCGGCCTGGGCATGAAGTTCTGATACTGCCCGCAGAAATCCGGGGCGCCTTCGGGCGCCCTTTTTATTGACTGCTGGAGGGCGCCTCACCGAGCCAGGCAAAACGCGGCACGCTTTTGCCGTCGACCTGTACCTGCTCGACAAACATATCCAGCGGCCGCACCCACAACGCGCCCTCACCGTAGAGGGGCCGGTACACCACCAGTGCATCGCCGCTTTCACTGTGGGTCGCCACCCCGATCACCTGATAGTCATTGCCCTTGTAATGGCGGTAATAGCCCGGGTTCAGGGTTGTTTTTTCTTGCATGCGCTTTTCACCTCCGCAGCAATAATTTCCGCCAGCCGCTGCCCTGCCGGGCCGGTATAGCTGCCCTCCGCCAGCACCAGGTACAGTTCAGCGAACCGTTCACTGCCCTCTTCCATGGCCAGCGGCTTGAGCACACCATGTTGCAACGGCTCACGAATTTTCTCTTCCGGATACCAGGCAAACCCGAGGCCGGCGCAGGCTGCCCGGATGGACGTGGACAGGTGGCTCATGGTCCAGCGCTGCTCGGCGCCGAGCCAGCCGGCGTCCATGCTGCGGCTGCCGGAGTCACGAACAACCAGCTGCCGGTAACGACGCAGGTCGGCATAACGCAACGGCCGGCCTGCGGCATGCAGGGGATGGTCAGGGTGGGCCACCGGAATGAACCGTACCCGCATCAGTGGGTCGCCGGCAAAGCCCGGCGGCACCCGGGGCGTTACCGCCAGGTCCACGTCGTGGCGCATCAGCGCTTCATCGGTGCCAGACAGCACCGTCTCCAGCAACTCCACCCGGGTCTCCGGGAATTCCGCAGCAAACCGCGACAGACAGTCCAGCAGCAGCCACTCCGGGAATATGGCATCCACGGCCAGGTACAGTTGCGCCTCGATACCCTGTGACAGGCTGTCGGCACTGGATTCCAGCCGGCTGGCCTCCTCCACCAGTGCCTGGGCCCGGCGGTACAGGATCTCACCGGCGGGGGTGAGTGCGGCCTTGCGCCCCTGTAGCCGGAACACGCGCACCTGCAGCGCTGTCTCCAGGCGCTGGATGGCATAGCTGATGGCCGACTGGCTCTTGTCCAGCGCCTCTGCCGCCGGGGCGTACCCGCCCGCATCCACCACCGCCAGCAGGGCCCGCCACTGCTCCAGGGTCACCTTAAGGTCCACTGAGCACCTCTAAACATCAGAAAAACTGATCTAATAGCGCTACATAGTGCCATTTCTCATTCGATTGATAAATACAACAATGCGCCCATACCCAATCAATCCAGGAGGTTCCATGAGTACCCTTCTTCTTGTGAAAAGCAGCATCCTTGGCGACAACGGCCAGTCCAGCTTTCTTGCAGAGGCCTTCGTGAAGCGCTGGCTGGCGGCTCACCCCGACGGCCAGGTGATCACCCGTGATGTCGGCGCCAGCCCGCTGCCACACCTGGACGGGGAACGCTTTGGCGCCTTTACCAGTGACGCCGACTCGCGCTCGCCCGCCCAGCAGGCGGTGGTGGACGAATCGGACGCGCTGGTGGACGAACTCAAGCACGCCGACGTGGTGGTACTGGGTCTGCCCATGTACAACTTCGGTGTGCCCTCCCAGCTGAAGAGCTGGTTTGACCACATTGCCCGCGCTGGCGTCACCTTCGAATACACCAGCGAGGGCCCGAAGGGCTTGCTGCGCGACAAGCCGGTGTTCGTGTTTGCGGCGCGGGGCGGCATGTACCACGCCAGCGGCAACGACCACCAGGTGCCGTTCGTTCGCCAGTTCCTCGGCTTTATTGGTCTCAAGCAGGTGCACGTCACTTTCGCCGAAGGTCTTGCCATGGGCGACCAGAAGCAGGCATCCCTGGACGACGCCATGGCACGCATGGACACGTTGGTGGAGACGGCGCGCCAGGCCGCCTGAGCAACACATAGATAAATTCCCGGAACAGGAGGATTGACCATGGGATTGCTGGTAGACGGTGTCTGGCACGACAAGTGGTACGACACCAGCAAGACGGGCGGGCGCTTTGTGCGCAGCGAAAGCCAGTTCCGGGATGCCGTGTCCGCCGACGCCGGGGCACGCTTTCCGGCCGAGGCCGGTCGCTATCACCTGTACGTGTCGCTGGCCTGCCCGTGGGCCCACCGCACGCTCATTTTCCGTGCCCTGAAAGGGCTTGAGGACATGATCGGTGTATCCGTGGTCAATCCGCTGATGCTGGAGAACGGCTGGGAGCTGAACCAGGACTTTGACGGGGCCACGGGCGATGCCCTGTACGGCCTGGACAAGCTGTACCAGCTGTACCTGAAGGCCGATCCGGCCTACTCAGGACGCGTCACCGTTCCGGTGTTGTGGGACCGCAAGACGGAAACCATTGTCAGCAACGAATCGGCCGACATCATCCGTATGCTCAACAGCGCCTTCGATGGCATTGGCGCACGCCACGGCGACTACTACCCCGAGGCCTTGCGCGAGACCATCGACAGCGTCAACGAGCGGGTCTATCACGACATCAACAATGGCGTGTACAAAGCCGGTTTCGCCACCACACAGGCAGCCTACGAAGAGGCGGTGACGACCCTGTTCGACGCGCTGGACTGGGTGGAGGAGCGCCTTGGGAAACAGCGCTATCTCGCCGGCGATACCATCACGGAAGCAGACTGGCGCCTGTTTACCACGCTGGTGCGCTTTGATGCCGTGTACGTGGGCCATTTCAAATGCAATGTGCGTCGCATTGCCGACTATCCGCACCTGGGCAATTACCTGCGCGAGCTCTACCAGGTGCCCGGCGTCGCCGGAACGGTCAACCTGACACACATCAAGCACCACTATTACCGTAGTCACGGCACCATCAACCCCACCGGTGTAGTGCCGGTGGGACCGCAACTGGATTTCGACGCACCCCATGACCGGGGTGCCTGATAACACTGACGGCGCCCTGGCGCACACAGGAGAAATCTCATGACTGCTCGTCGGATTGTTCGTGTCATTGATGGCGTTGCCACCCAGGACGGTGCCGGCGTGAAGCTGCGCCGCAGTCTTGGCCAGGGCGGCTTTGCCCGGCTGGATCCGTTCCTGATGCTGGACGAGTTCTCTTCCGATGACGCCGCCGATTACATCGCCGGTTTCCCGGAACACCCCCATCGCGGATTCGAGACCGTGACCTACATGCTTGACGGTCACATGCTGCACCAGGACCACATGGGTAATCGTGGCGACCTGCGTCCCGGTGACGTGCAGTGGATGACCGCCGGGCGCGGCATCATCCATTCGGAAATGCCGCAGCAGGATCATGGCCGCATGCGGGGGTTCCAGTTATGGATCAACCTGCCCGCCGCCGAGAAAATGAAACCGGCGGCCTACCGCGACATCCCATCGGCACAGATCCCGCAATGGACAACCGCCGAGGGTGCCAGCGTTCGTCTGATCGCCGGCGAAATGCAGGTGGGCGGGGACAGCCATCAGGGCGCCATGTACGGACTCAGCACCGAACCCCTGTATGCCGATATCACCCTGCCGGCAGACACCGCGCTCACAGTGCCGGTACCCGCCACGCACAATGCCTTCCTGTATGTGTTCGAAGGGGACCTGGCTGTGGACCAGACTGGCGTGCCGCGCCATGCCGCCGCCCTGCTTGCAGAGGGTGACCAGGTCACCCTGCACGCGGGCAGCGCGGGCGCGCGCCTGCTGCTGCTGGCCGGCAAACCGATCAACGAGCCGGTGGTGCAGTACGGGCCATTCGTCATGAACAGCCGCGAAGAAATCGAACAGGCATTGCGCGACTACCGCGACGGCACACTGGCGCAGGACGTCGCCACGGCGGGCTGACGGCGACCGGGCGGGGCGCTACTTCTTGCCTGCTGTGGAGATGGCGCCCTTGTCGCGCGTCTCGCGCTCGGTGAAGGCATCTTCCTCGACGGTGAACCAGGGGTTGCCCTGCTCGTCGACCACACAGGCATAGAACGCGGTGGTGAAGCGCTCCAGTTCCGCCGGGTCTTCATCATTCTCCATATAGCGGCGCCAGTCTGCCTGGCGCATGCACGGACGCGTCTGCGTCTCCACCGCTTCCAGGCAGGCTGCGTCATCCTCCCCGCAGAGTTCCGACATGGACACCTCGAGCATGCTGCGGAAGGCAAACTCCTCCACGGAACCGTCACTGCAACCCGCCAGGGCACTCGCCATCAACACGGCTGCCAGCAGCCCGGTCACTGTCTTCATACCTTGCATCCTTGATCCTTTCTGTTTCTGCGCACCAGTATAGTCCGCCTGTGTAGCATGCGCTCGCCTGCGACCCGGCATTAGGGCAAACTGCCCAGCATGTTTGCTCGCCTGTTCCTGCTGCTCGCTGTACTGCCCGTGCCGGCCATGGGCGACCCGCTGCGCATCGCTGTGGCGAGCAACTTCCATGCCACACTGGCGCCGCTGGCGGCGGCGTTTTCCCGCGACCACGGCACAGCCGTTGAACTGGTCCCGGGTGCCTCCGGCGCGCTGTACGCGCAGCTCTCCCACGGTGCGCCCTTCGACCTGTTCTTCAGCGCCGACATCCTGCGCCCACAACTGCTCGAGCAACAGGGGCTGGCAGCACCCAGCAGCCTGGTGGTCTATGCCACCGGGCAGCTGGTCCTGTGGCAACCGGACGACGCCCGCGCTGGCGATCTCGACAGCAGCGACGTGATCGCCATCGCCCAGCCACGCCTGGCCCCCTACGGTGCCGCGGCCATGAGCTGGCTCGCCTCTCAACCCAACGCCGACGCCCTGCGGGAACAGCTGGTGTATGGCACCAGCGTGTCCCAGGCCTTTCATTTTGTTGCCAGCGGCAACGCCAGCGCCGGCCTGGTGGCCCTGTCGCAAGTACTGTCACTGGCGCCCGCAGCGCGCGGACACTACCGGGTGCTGCCGGCACAGCCCGACCAGCCCCTGCAACAGGCGGCTGTCATCCTGGCCGGCACGGACAACTACCCGCTTGCCCGTGCCTTCCTCGACCATGTGCTGTCGCCGGCGTCTGCCGAACTGATAAGAACACGCGGTTATCTTCCCGCCCAGGCACCACAGCAGGAGGCGGACCATGCCGGCCAGTGAGCTCGCTACCGTGGCGCTGACCCTGAAACTGGCTGCGGTCACCACCGTGCTGTTGCTGCTGCTGTGCCTACCCCTGGCCTGGTGGCTGGCCAGCGGTGGCGGGCGCTGGCGCCATACGGTAATGGCCGTGGCCGCCCTGCCACTGGTACTGCCGCCCACGGTACTCGGTTTCTACCTGCTGCTGTGGATGGCACCCGGCGGCTGGCTGGGTGACCTGGCCCTGTGGCTGCGCCAGCAATCCCTTGCCTTCACCTTCGAGGGCCTGGTGATCGGTTCGCTGGTCTACTCATTGCCGTTCGCCGTCTTTCCCCTGCGCAACGCCTTCCTCGGCGTGCCCCGCGAGAGCCTGGACGCAGCCAGCACCCTGGGTGCCGGGCCGCTGGACCGCTTCTTCACCGTCGCCCTGCCACTTTCCCGCCCCGGGCTGGCCGCCGCCGCGATCCTGACCTTCGCCCATACGGTCGGGGAATTCGGCGTGGTGCTGATGATTGGTGGCAGCATCCCCGGCGAAACAAGGGTGCTGTCCATTGCCATCTTCGAGCAGGTGGAGGCCCTGAACTACCAGGGTGCCCATTGGCTGTCGGCCCTGCTGGTACTGTTTTCATTCACCGCGCTGCTGCTGACACGGCCGGGCCAGGGGGAGCACCTCCATGCTTGAAGCCCGCCTGCACGGACGTCGTGGCCCGCTTGCCCTGTCATTTGACGCGCGCATCCCGATGCAGGGTTGCTGCGCCCTGTTCGGGCCCAGCGGTGCTGGCAAAACCAGCATCCTGCGCTGGATCGCCGGCCTGGAGCCCCGCCTGCGCGGCCACCTGCGCCTGGATGACACGGTCATGGAAGACGCCCATGCCCGCATGCCGGCCCACCGCCGCCGCATCGGCATGGTGTTCCAGCAGCCGGGGCTGTTCCCGCACCTGGACGTGGCCGGCAACATCCACTTTGCCGCCCGCCGCGCCGACACCCCCGCGGCCCATGTGCAACGGCTGGCAGACCTGCTTGGCATCGCCGACCTGCTGGCGTTGCGCCCGGGGGAACTGTCCGGCGGACAGGCGCAACGGGTGGCACTGGCGCGGGCACTGGCAACACAGCCCCGGCTGCTGTTGCTGGACGAACCGTTCGCCAATCTGGATCTGGACGCCCGCAACGAGGTGATGACGGCGCTGGAAACCCTGCAGCAGGAAATGCCGGTTACCACAGTGCTGGTCAGCCACCTGCCGCAGGAGGTCCAGCGCCTGGCCGACCACCTGGTACTGGTCGAGGCGGGCAAGGTCGTCGTCAGCGACACCCTGCAGAGTCTGCTGGTCAACGCCGACCTGCCGCTGGCGCACCTCGAGGACGCGGCCGCCGTGGTCAATGCCGAGCTCACCGGCAGCGGCCAGGCCCGTTTCTCCGGCGGCTCCCTGACCCTGGCCGGGCCTGCCACCCGGCCGCCCGGCCCGGTACGGGTGGGCATTGCAGCGCGCGACGTCAGCATCGCCCTGAGTGCAGCCACCGACTCCAGTATCAGCAACATCCTGCCCGCCAGCGTGGTGGACATCAGCGACGATGCCCGCCCGGGCCAGTGCCTGGTGCGCCTGCGTTGTGGCAATGACATCCTGCTGGCGCGCATTACCCGGGCAAGCTGCGAGCGTCTGGCGCTGGGCCCCGGACGCAGCGTTCATGCCCAGGTCAAGAGTGTGGCGTTGCTGGCGTGAGCACGCCTGCACTTGCCAAATGCGCGCCCTCGCCTACAGTGAGGGCCTTCACAAACCAGTTTGGGGAACAATCATGATCATGGCAGGCCGGGTCATCACGCTGCTTTTCTGGGTTCTGGTGGGCGCTGCCCTGCTGGGCTTCTTTCCACCCGCGCAAGGCGCCTGGATCATTCGCCTGGGTGCACTGATCCTGCTGGCGCATGCCGGCGAGGTGGTGCTGATGCAGACACTGTGGAAGGACCGGGTAAAGCCGGTGGCATCGGACATCCCGATGGTACTGGTGTTTGGTGCGTTCTGGCTGATTCCGCGCCTGAAGGCAAGCCAGCAGTAGCAGGTGCGGGCCCCGCAATCGGGGCCCGCAAACGTCTCACTCGGTATCTTCGATGGTCAGGCCGCGGGTGGCGGAATCCAGCGAGGTGGAATCCGTTTCCGCACCCAGCTTGATCATCAGGCGCAGGTCGTTGGGCGAGTCTGCGTGCAGCATGGCGTCTTCGTAGGTGATTTCCCCAGTGGTATAGAGGTCATACAGGCACTGGTCAAAGGTCTGCATGCCCTGCTCGCGGGATTTCTTCATCAATTCCTTGATCAGGTGCACCTCACCCTTGCGGATGTGGTCCTGCACCAGTGGTGTCCCGATCAGCACTTCGATGGCCGCGCGCCGGCCCTTGCCGTCCGGGGTCGGAATCAACTGCTGGGCGACGATGCCCTTGAGGTTCAGTGACAGGTCCATCCACAACTGGTCATGCCGGTCGGCCGGGAAGAAGTGAATGATCCGGTCCAGCGCCTGGTTGGCGTTGTTGGCGTGCAGGGTGGCCAGGGCGAGGTGACCGGTCTCCGCAAATGCGATGGCGTAATCCATCACCTCACGGGAACGAATCTCACCGATCAGGATCACGTCCGGCGCCTGGCGCAGGGTGTTCTTCAGCGCCACCTCGAAGGTTTCCGTATCCAGGCCCACCTCACGCTGGGTGACGATACAGCCCTGGTGCTGGTGGATGAATTCGATCGGGTCCTCGATGGTAATGATATGGCCCTTGGAGTTCTTGTTGCGATAGCCAATCATCGCCGCCAGCGACGTGGACTTACCGGTACCGGTGGCGCCCACGAAAATCACCAGGCCACGCTTGACCATGGCCAGTTCCTTGATCACCGACGGCAGGCGCAGGTCATCAATGGACGGAATACTCACTTCGATACGACGAATGACCATGCCCACCAGGTTGCGCTGGTAGAACGCAGACACCCGGAAACGGCCGATGCCGCGCGCGGAAATAGCGAAGTTGCATTCCTTGGTCTCGACGAAGTCCTTGCGCTGCTTTTCGGTCATGACACCGAAAACAATATCGCGGGTCATGTCCGGGGTAAGCGCCGTTTTCGTCACCGGTAGCACCTTGCCATGGATTTTCATGGACGGCGGTACACCCGCGGTGATGAAGAGGTCCGAGCCCCCTTTCTGCACCATGATCTTGAGTAGGTCTTCGAACTCCATGCTCTATCCTGCCTTGCAAAAACGCCGGCCCGCAGGCCCTTTCCCGGAACTGACCCCGGGTATCAGAAATTATCGGGAATCTTGGCTTTCTCCCGCGCCGCATCGCGCGAAATAAGCCCTTTCTGCACAAGCCCCTGCAGACACTGGTCAAGGGTCTGCATGCCGATACCTGCGCCGGTCTGGATGGCGGAGTACATCTGCGCCACCTTGTCTTCGCGGATCAGGTTCCGGATGGCAGGCGTGCCGATCATGATTTCGTGGGCCGCCACACGGCCGCCACCGTTCTTTTTCAGCAGCGTCTGGGAGATTACCGCCTGCAGCGACTCGGACAGCATGGAGCGCACCATCGATTTTTCGGCCGCAGGAAATACGTCGACGATCCGGTCAATGGTCTTGGCCGCAGACTGGGTGTGCAGGGTACCGAACACCAGGTGACCGGTTTCCGCTGCCTCCAGCGCCAGCTTGATGGTTTCCAGGTCACGAAGCTCACCCACGAGAATAACGTCAGGGTCTTCCCGCAGGGCTGAGCGCAGCGCTTCCGAGAAGCCGAGCGTGTCGCGGTGCACTTCGCGCTGGTTGACCAGGCACTTTTTCGACTCGTGCACGAATTCGATCGGATCCTCGATGGTGAGGATGTGCTCGTAGCGGGTGTTGTTGATGTAGTCGATCATGGCCGCCAGCGTGGTGGACTTGCCCGAGCCGGTGGGCCCGGTGACCAGGCAGATGCCGCGCGGCGTTTCCGAGATCTGCTGGAAAACCTTGCCCATACCCAGCTCTTCCATGGTCAGTACCTTGGAAGGAATGGTCCGGAACACGGCGCCGGAGCCACGGTTGTGGTTGAACGCATTGACACGGAAACGGGCGACGCCTGGCACTTCGAAGGAAAAGTCGGTCTCGAGGAATTCCTCGTAATCCTTGCGCTGCTTGTCATTCATGATGTCGTACACCAGCGCGTGTACTTCCTTGTGCTCCATGGCCGGCAAGTTGATCCGGCGCACATCGCCATCGACCCGGATCATCGGCGGCAGGCCGGCCGAGAGGTGAAGGTCAGAGGCACCGTTCTTGGCGCTGAAAGCGAGCAACTCAGTAATGTCCATGGTACATCCCGATAACGATGTTGATACTGGGGCGGGAGGAATCGCTGCCCCTTTGTTATTATCCCCGTGCCGGAAAACCGGCTGAGAGGTTCTAACTTACCCCGTCACCATGGGCCATTCAATAATGGAAACCCCGGAAAGGCGCTACCAACAGGTACAGGCAGCGGTGGAAGCGGCCTGCAACGCCGCTGGTCGCCCACGCCAGGCGGTCACCCTGGTGGCGGTGAGCAAGACGCGCAGCGCCACCGATATTGCCACGCTGGCCCGCCTGGGGCAGCGCGATTTCGGTGAAAACTACCTGCAGGAAGCGCTGGACAAGATTCACGCCCTGCCCGACCAGCCGCTGGTGTGGCACTTCATCGGCCCGATCCAGTCCAACAAGACCCGCGATATCGCTGCCCACTTTCACTGGGTGCATTCCGTCGACCGGCTCAAGATCGCCCGGCGCCTGAGTGAACAGCGCCCGCCGCACCTGCCGCCATTGAATGTCTGCCTGCAGGTCAATATTGATGCCGAGACCAGCAAAAGCGGCGCGGCCGAGGCCGACCTGCCAGATCTGGCCCACGCTGTGGACGCCCTGCCCGGCCTGCAGCTGCGCGGCCTGATGGCCATCCCCCGGGCCGACAGCAGCGACAACAACCGCGCTGCCTTCCAGCGCCTTGCCATGACACTGTCATCGTTGCGCAATACAATGCCGGCTCTCGACACCCTCTCCATGGGCATGAGCAACGACTTCCCGGAGGCCATCGCCGCCGGCGCCACGCACATCCGGGTCGGCACCGCCCTGTTTGGCCCACGAGACACATGAGGCAGCTATGGCACAGCAAGTGATCGGATTCATCGGCGCCGGCAACATGGCCACCGCCCTGGCCGGCGGCATGATCGCCAAGGGAATCCGCCCGGCCCGCATCTGGATGAGCGACCTGAGCGAAGACCGGCTTGCCGACGTCCAGCGCATGCATGCGGTCCACACCAGCCAGGACAATGCCGAGGTCGTGCGGCGCGCGGACATTCTCGTACTGGCGGTGAAGCCCCAGGTCATGGAAAGCGTCTGCGCCGCCCTGCGTGCGCATTTCAGCGACCAGCCGCCGCTTGTGATCTCGATCGCCGCCGGCGTCACGGTGGCCAGCCTCAAGCAATGGCTCGGCGATGTGCCCGTGGTGCGCTGCATGCCCAATACCCCGGCGCTGGTCCAGGCGGGCGCCACTGGCCTGTTCGCCGACCCGTCCGTGAGCAGCGAGCAGCGCGCCGCCGCCGGCGACATCCTTGCCAGCGTCGGCCTGACCTTCTGGTTCGACCGCGAAGACATGCTGGACGCCGTCACCGCTGTGTCCGGCTCCGGACCGGCCTACTTCTTCCTGGTCATGGAAAGCATGATCAATGCCGCCATGGACCTGGGACTGGAGGCGGACACCGCCCGCCGGCTGGTGCTGCAGACCGCCTGGGGTGCGTCCCAGCTGGCCATTACCAGCGAATCCGGGCCCGACGTGCTGCGCCAGCAGGTGACCTCTCCCGGCGGCACCACGGCCGCTGCCCTGGAGGCGTTCTACGCGGGCGAACTGCCGGACCTGGTAAAGAAAGCACTTACGGCAGCTCGCGACCGCTCCCGCGCCCTGTCCGGCTGAGCCGTCGGCGCCGGACAGCCCTGTTCAACGTCACCATCCGGTGGCACATTGAAACCCGGGCGCAGCGCCCCAATACTTCCCCTTCCGAGGCAAACCGATACTGCGGAGCCCCACAGGCATGAATACCCAAGGCGCCATCCTGTTCCTGGTCAATTTCATCATCGACTTGTACATCTTCCTGATCCTGACCCGCTTTGTGCTTCAGGCCGTGCGGGCGGATTTCTACAACCCGGTGTCACAGTTCGTGGTCAAGGCCACCAACCCGGCGCTGCTGCCGCTGCGCCGGATCATCCCCGGGTACGGCGGCATCGACGTCGCTGCCCTGGTGGTGGCCCTGCTGCTGGTACTGGTGAAGGTCGTGCTCTATGCCGCCATGGCCGGTGGCGCCATGGAGCTGTCCGCGCCGGCACTGCTGCTGTACGGCGTGCGTGAGATCGCCAGCCTGCTGCTCAACTACATTTTCTGGGCGGTGCTGTTGCGGGTCATCCTCAGCTGGGTGTCACCGGATCCGTATAACCCGGTGAACCAGATCGTCGGCCAGATCACGGAGCCGGTGATGGCACCGGCACGCAAGTTGCTGCCGCCCATGGGCGGCCTGGACCTGAGCCCGATCCTGGTGTTGCTGGCGGTACAGTTCATCCAGATCCTGTTCCGGCTGTGAGCGCAGCAGGGCGCGACGGTGACGATGTCGTCCTGAGCTGCCATCTGCAGCCCCGCGCCAGCCGTGACGAATGGGTGGGCCTGCATGGCGATGCCCTGAAGCTGCGCATCCAGGCGCCGCCCGTGGACGGCGCCGCCAACAAGGCACTGGTGAAATTCCTCGCCGCCGAGTTTGGCGTTCCCCGCCAGCAGGTGATTATCGAGCAGGGCGACAGCAGCCGGCGCAAGCGCGTACGCATACAGGCGCCGGCCACATTGCCCCCGGCGGTGGCGCAACAGCTCGATCACTGACCCGGGCCGGATTGCACGGCTGACACCCCCCCTTTAGACTTGCCGCACTTTAGCGTTCAATGAGCCGATGCCCGAAACGATTCCCGCCGACTCGGTCGGCCTGATCAAGCCGCAGACCATGCACTTCGACCAGCCCCTGGAGCTGGAGTGCGGGCGTGCGCTGGCGTCCTGCGACCTGGTCTATGAAACCTACGGCCAGCTGAACGCGGCGCGCAGCAATGCCGTGCTGATCTGCCATGCCCTGTCCGGCCACCACCATGCAGCGGGCTATCACAGCATGGATGACAAGCGTCCCGGCTGGTGGGATAACTGCATCGGGCCGGGCAAGGCCATCGATACCAACCGTTTCTTTGTGGTCTCCATCAACAACATCGGTGGCTGCCACGGCTCCACCGGGCCCTCTTCCATCAATCCGGAGAGCGGCCAGCCCTGGGGCCCCGACTTCCCCATGGTTACCGTCAAGGACTGGGTCAACAGCCAGGCGCGGCTGGCCGACCGGCTCGGCATCAAGCGTTGGGCAGCGGTGATCGGCGGCAGTCTCGGCGGCATGCAGGCCATGCAGTGGGCCATCGATTACCCGGACCGGGTCGCCCATGCGGGCGTGATCGCCTCAGCGCCGAAACTCTCGGCGCAGAACATTGCCTTCAATGAAGTGGCCCGCCAGGCCATCCTGACCGACCCGAATTTCCACGGCGGACGCTATTACCTGCATGACACCTATCCACGCCAGGGCCTGATACTGGCCCGCATGGTGGGCCACATCACCTACCTCAGCGACGATGCCATGCGCGCCAAGTTTGGCCGTGACCTGCGCAGTGGCCGATTCCATTTCGGCTTCGATGTGGAGTTCCAGGTGGAATCCTACCTGCGCCACCAGGGCGAGACCTTCTCACGCAACTTCGATGCCAACACCTACCTGCTGATGACCAAGGCACTGGACTACTACGACCCGGCGCGCTATTTCGACAACTCCCTGGTCAAGGCGCTGGAGGCAACCACCTGCAAGTTCCTGGTGATTTCCTTCACCACGGACTGGCGCTTCTCCCCGTCCCGCTCCGAGGAGATCGTCAACGCGCTGGTGGAGGTGGGCCGCGATGTCAGCTACGCCGAGATTGATACCGACAAGGGACACGACGCCTTCCTGGTGAAGATCCCCGAATACCTGAAACTGTTTGGCGCCTACATGCACCGGGTCGCCAACGAGGCGGAGACCCACTGATGCTGCGCCCGGACCTGGAAATCATTCGCCAGTGGATCCCCGAAAACGCCCGCGTGCTGGACCTGGGCTGCGGCAGCGGCAGCCTGCTGGAAAACCTTGCTAAAACCCGCAACGTGCAGGGCTATGGCCTGGAGATTGACCAGAGCAACATCGCTGCCTGCTTCGAGCGCGGCGTCAACGTCATCGAGCAGGACATCGACCAGGGCCTGGGCAACATCCGTGACAAGCGCTTCGATTATGTGGTCATGACGCAGGCCCTGCAGGCCATTCACCGGCCCGACCTGGTGCTTTCGGAAATGCTGCGCGTGGGCCGCGAGGCAATCATCACCTTCCCCAATTTCGGCCACTGGCGCATCCGCGCCTACCTGGGCCTGAAAGGGCGCATGCCGGTGTCCACGTCGCTGCCCTACCAGTGGTATGACACGCCCAACATCCACCTGTGCACGGTGCGCGACTTTGAAACCCACTGCACCAAGAACGGCTTTTGCATCCTCCAGCGCGAAGTGGTGGACCGGCATCACCAGTCCGGCCCGCTGACACGCCTGCTGCCGAACCTGTTCGGTGAAGTGGCCCTGTATCGCGTCACCCGCTGACCGCCCCCGGAAACCACCATGAAAGTTGTTCTTGCCTCCGGCAACCAGAAAAAGATTCGTGAGCTCACCGAGATCCTCGCGCCCCTGTCCATGGAAGTGGTGCCGCAATCAGCGTTCGATGTGGAAGAAGCGGAAGAGACCGGGCTGACCTTCGTCGAGAACGCCATCATCAAGGCCCGCAACGCCGCCCGCGCCACCGGCCTGCCGGCGCTGGCCGATGACTCCGGCATCGAGGTGGATGCGCTCAACGGCCAGCCCGGCATCTACTCGGCACGCTTTTCCGGTGCCGATGCCACCGACGCACGCAATAACGCCCTGCTGATCGAAAAGCTGGCCGGCGTGGCCGACACTGACCGCGGCGCCCGCTACCGTGCCGTGATCGTTTTCATGCGCCATGCCGACGACCCGATGCCGGTAATCGCTGAAGGCACCTGGGAGGGCCGTATCATCGACACACCGCTTGGCGAGGGCGGCTTTGGTTACGACCCGCACTTCTTCGTGCCCGCCCTGGGAAAGACCGCTGCCCAGCTGAGTGCCGAACAGAAACATGCCATCAGCCATCGTGGCATGGCGCTCAGGGCGTTGCTGGAAAAACTGGGGGCAACAACCTGACTGATACCGTGACCAGCCCCCTCCCCGACCCGGCCAAGCTGCCGCTGTCACTGTACATCCACGTACCCTGGTGCGTGCGCAAATGTCCGTACTGTGATTTCAATTCCCATGAGAACGCCGACCCGCCAGAGCAGACCTACCTGGAGGCACTGCTGCGCGATCTCGACACAGAAGCCGCCCGCGCCGATGGCCGCACGCTACAAACGATTTTTATCGGTGGCGGCACGCCGAGCCTGATGTCGGCGCACTTTTACGATCGCCTGCTGGCCGCCATCGACGATCGCATAGGCCTGGCCGACAATGCCGAAATCACCCTGGAAGCCAATCCGGGTGCCAGCGACCAGGCCCGCTTTGATGGCTACCGCGAGGCGGGCATCAATCGCCTGTCCATCGGCGTGCAGTCGCTGGATGCGGACAAGCTGGCCGCGCTGGGCCGTATCCATGACCCGCAACAGGCCCGCGATGCGGTGGGTCATGCGCGCCGGGCCGGCTTCGAGCGCATCAACCTGGACCTGATGCACGGCCTGCCCGGGCAAACGTCACAGCAGGCCCTGGACGACCTGGCCCGCGCCCTGGACCTGGGGCCGGATCACCTGAGCTGGTACGAACTGACGCTGGAGCCGAATACGGCCTTCTGGTCGCGGCCGCCTGCCCTGCCCGACCCGGACCAGATCGCCGACACCGAGGACGCGGGCTTCGCCCTGCTCGCCGACGCCGGCTTTCGGCGCTACGAGATTTCCGCGTTCGCGCACCCGGATCAAGCCTGCCGGCATAATCTCAATTACTGGCAGTTCGGCGACTACCTGGCCCTGGGCGCCGGCGCCCACGGCAAGATCACCGGCGCAGACGGCCGCATCTGCCGCTACCAGAAAACCCGCCAGCCCGACCATTACCTCAATGCGCTGGACCCGACCCGGGCCATGCAGGCGCTGTCGCCAGCGGAACGGGCACTGGAATTCTTCCTCAACGGCCTGCGCCTGATCGATGGCGTGGCGCGCGCCAGCTATGCGCCGCGCACCGGAAACCGTCTGGACCTTATCAGTGAAGACCTGTCCCAGCTGGTAAGCGATGGCTTACTAACTGACGAAAATGGCCGGCTTGCCTGCACGGCGCTGGGCATCCGCCACCTGAACAGCGTGCTGGCGCGCCTGGAACAAGGTCTTGCCCGCCACAGCTAGAACGATCGCTACAAAATGATGGCAAGCACCAGACGCCCTGCTCACGCCATCTACACGGCACCATTGGCACCATTTCGAACCTTGATCGTTTTTTGAATCCGGTTCAGAATTGCACCCCCACTGACCAGCCAGCGGAGCCTCACATGGGCACCCAGGAGCGAAAACAACGGCAATTTGCCGAGCGCGAGCAACGCTTTCTGGATGCGGCGCGCGCGCAGATCTGCGAGCAAGGACTGCTCAGTCTGCAGATGGCACCGGTGGCCCGGGCCTGCGACTATGCCACCGGCACCCTGTACCAGCATTTTGCCTCGAAAGAGGATCTTTTATGCGCCATCTGCGCCGAAATGGCGGAGAAAAGAGTCGAAAAGTTCCGAAATGTTGTAAATTGGGGCGCATCCACGCGCGAGCGCATGTTTGGCTTTGCCGTGGCTGACATGCTGTTTGCCCGCGAAAACCCGGAGCACTTCCGCCTGCACCAGTATGTGCTCACGGAGGTGGTATGGCAGGCCGCGTCACCGCGACGGCGCGAGCAGCTGCTGGAGGCCAATCGCCCCCTGGGCGACATGGTCGGCACCGTGATCGCCGAGGCGGTGGCCTGTGGCGACCTGGACAACCGCGGCCGTGCACCCCTGGAGCTGGGCATTGGCCAGTGGTGCCTGGTCACCGGCATGCACAACCTGGTGCACGCCCAGGGGGTGCTGGAGATCTACAACCTGAACGAACCGTACCGGCTGATGCTGCAGCAACTGAATGCCCTGCTCAACGGTCTTGGCTGGCAACCCACGGCGGACAGCTTTGACGACGCTGCACTTCAACGCACCGTGGACCGCATTCGCACCGAACTGTTTCCGGAACTGTGCCCGCAGGACCCTGCCGGCACCGCCCACTGACGAGGATTGGCTTCAATGACAAAACGCATGCTTATCATGTTGCTGGCGACCGGCGCCGTTTTTGGCGTGGTGTTCGGCATCAAGGGATTGTTCAGCTACATGATGAACAAGGGCATCAACGAGGCCCCACCGCCAGTGGTCGCCGTCAGCACCACGGCCGTGGAAGCGGACAGCTGGGCGCTGTCCATTGGCACCGTGGGCAGCATTCGCGCGGTCAATGGCGTCGAGCTTGCCACCGAAGTGGAAGGCACCGTGGCGAAGATCCTGTTCCGTTCCGGCGATGCGACCGAGCAGGGCGATGTGCTGGTGGAGCTGGACGCCTCCGCGGACAAGGCGCAGCTGAAAGCACTGCGCGCCGCCGCGCGTCTCGCGCAACAGGATTACGAGCGCTTTGCCAGCCTGTTCAAGCAGGGCTCGGTGTCGCGCTCGGAGCTGGACCGCAAGGAAAGTGAACGCGACCAGGCCGCTGCCACGGCAGACGCCCAGGCCGAACGCGTGGCGAAGAAAACCCTGCGCGCCCCGTTCAGTGGCCAGCTGGGCATTCGCCATGTGGACCAGGGCCAGTTTGTGGCCCCCGGCACCACAGTGGTGAGCCTGTTCCAGATGGACCCGATCTTCGTCAACTTTTCACTGCCGGAACAGCAGCTGCCGCTGATCAGCGAAGGCCTGGATGTGCAGGTACGACTCACATCGCAGCCGGATGAGGTGTTCAGCGGCGAGATCACCGCCATCGAGCCGGGCGTGGATACCGCCACGCGCAACTTCAATGTCCAGGCCACGCTGGCCAACCCCGACGGCAAATTGCGTCCGGGCATGTTCGCCCGCGTGCGCATCCAGCTGCCCAACAGTGAGGATGTACTGGTGGTGCCGCGCACCGCGATCAGCTATGCCCCCTATGGCAACTCGGTGTATGTCATTGCGCCGGCCGAGGACAGTGAAGGGGAGGGCGACAGTACATCCCTGGTGGCACAGAAACGCCTGGTAAAGCTGGGCAACGAGCGCGGCGACCTGGTGGCGATTACCGAAGGCCTGGAAGCGGGCGAGCGGGTGGCCACCAGCGGCCTGCTCAAGCTGCGCAATGGCGCACCGGTAAAAGAGGAAAACGACGTCCAGCCGCCGGCTGACCCGACCCCGAATCCGGACAACAGCTGATCCCCGGCACCGCAGGAGTTTTCTGTCGATGAAATTTACCGACATCTTTATCAACAAGCCGGTGCTGGCCAGCGTGGTCAGCCTGTTCATCCTGCTGCTGGGTTTGCGTGCGGCGGTAGAACTGAATGTGCGTCAGTATCCGGAACTGCAGAACGCGGTGATTACCGTCAATACGGTCTACGTGGGTGCAGACGCCGACCTGGTCCAGGGCTTCATTACCACACCGCTGGAGCAGGAAATCGCTTCGGCCGATGGCATTGATTACCTGACGTCCACGTCATTGGCCGGCGTTTCCAGCATCCAGGCCTATGTGCGGCTGGACTATGACGCCTCTGACGTATTGACCCAGGTGGTGGCCAAGGTCAACAAGATGCGCTCGGAACTGCCGGACGAATCCGAGGACCCCACCGTGGAGCTGGCGGTGGGCGACACCATCGCCGCCATGTACCTGTCGTTTTCCAGCGAGATTCTCGACAACAACCAGATCACCGATTACCTGGTGCGGGTGGTGCAGCCCAAGCTCACCACCGTGCCCGGTGTGCAGCGCGCCCGCATCCTCGGCGACCGCACCTTCGCCATTCGCGCCTGGCTCAAGCCCGACCGCATGGCAGCGTTGGGAATTTCGCCCTCCGACGTGTTCACTGCCATCCAGCACAACAGTTCGCTTTCCGCTGTGGGCCGCACCAAGGGCAGCGTGGTGGCGGTGGACCTGAAAGCAGACACCGACCTGAACACCCTGGCCGAATTCCGCAATGTGGTGGTCAAGGTGGATGGCACGTCGCTGGTGCGGCTGCATGAGATTGCCGACGTGGAGCTGGGCAGCGAATCCTATGAAACGTCTGTGACCTTCAACGGCAAGATGGCCACGTTCATGGGCATTGAGGTGGCACCGGATGCCAACAGCCTGGATGTCATTGCCGATGTGCGCACCATGCTCAGCGACCAGATCTTCCCGCAGTTGCCGCAAGGCATGCAGGGCGACATCCCTTACGACAGCACCCGCTACATCGAGGACTCCATCGATGAAGTGATCAAGACCATCATCGAGGCGATCATCATCGTCATCGTGGTGATCTACCTGTTCCTGGGCAACATGCGTTCCGTGCTGATTCCGGCCATTGCTGTGCCGCTGTCGATGATCGGCGCACTGTTCCTGATGCAGCTGATGGGCTTCTCCATCAACCTGCTGACATTGCTGGCCATGGTGCTGGCCATCGGCATCGTGGTGGACGACGCCATTATCGTGCTGGAAAACATCCACCGGCATATCGAGGAAGGGATGGCGCCCTATGACGCCGCCATCAAGGGCACGCGGGAGCTGGCCTGGCCGGTGATCGCCATGACCTCGACACTGGTGGCGGTGTACCTGCCCATTGGCTTCATTGGCGGCCTCACCGGCACGCTGTTCGTGGAGTTTGCCTTTACCCTGGCGGGCGCCGTACTGCTGTCCGGCGTTGTCGCGCTGACGCTGTCACCGATGATGTGTTCGCGCATCCTCAAGGCGCACGGGGAGGGCAGTGACAATCGCTTCGAGGCATGGCTGAACGGCTATTTTGACCGCCTGCAGAACAGTTACGAAAAACGCCTGCACGGTACGCTCAATGACCACCGGGTAATGCTGGTTTTCGGTGCCATTCTGCTGGTGAGCTGTTACTTCCTGTTCATTACCACGCCGACAGAGCTCGAGCCCAAGGAAGACCGCGGCTTTGTACTGACCATTGCCAATGGCGACCCGTACGCCAACCTGGACTACATGGAGAAGTACACCCGCGAGCTGAACACCATTGCGGAAGGCATGGACGCCAACGAGAACCTGTTCCTGCTCAACGGTATTGGCGGTGGCGGCAGTGCCACTGGCAACAACAGCGCCATCGCCGGGTTCGTCCTCAAGCCCTGGAACGAACGGGACATGAGCACCGGCCAGGCGGAAAAATTCCTGCAGGGGGCGGTACAGGACATTGCCGGCCTGCAGGTGCAGGTGTTTGCGCCGCCGACGCTGCCGTCCGCCGGTGGCGGCCCGCCGGTCCAGATGGTCATCGGCACCACCGAGCCAACGGAAAACCTGAAAACATTCGCCGACGAGATCGTCGGGCGGGCCTTTGGCAGTGGCAAGTTCTTCTTCGCCAGCAGTGATTTGAAGATCGACAAGCCGCGTTATGACATTTCCATCGACAAGGCCAAGGCGGCAACACTGGGCATCAGCAGCCAGGAAATCGGTCGCGAACTGTCCGCCATGCTCTCCGGTGCCCACGCTACCCGGTTCTCCATGGAGAACCGGGCCTACAAGATCATTCCGCAGGTGGAGCGCAGTGAGCGCCTGACGGCGGAGCAGCTGGGCCAGTTCCATGTGCGCACCCGCCAGGATGAGATGATTCCACTGTCGACGCTGCTGACCTTTGATACCAGCGTCCAGCCGCAACAGCTGAAGCGTTTCCAGCAGCTGAACTCCGCCACCATCATTGCAATCCCTCGGCCGGGGGTGACCCTGGGTGAATCACTGGCGTTTCTCGAGTCGGCGGCAAAAGAGGTGCTGCCGCCCACCTACAACATCGACTACGCCGGGCAGTCGCGACAGTTCAAGCAGGAAGGCAGCGAGCTGACCGTGACCTTCTTCTTTGCCTTGATCGTTATCTACCTGGTGCTCGCAGCACAGTTTGAAAGCTGGCGCGATCCCCTGATCATGCTCGTCACTGTTCCCATGTCCGTGTGCGGCGCGCTGCTTGTGCTGGCCGTGGTGGGCATCCTCAATGGCATTCTCATGCAGGCCGGTGTCGACCCGTTCCCGGGTGCCAGCATCAACATCTATACCCAGGTAGGGCTGGTGACACTGATTGGCGTGATCTCCAAACACGGCATCCTGATCGTGGAGTTTGCCAACAAGTTGCAGGAGGAGGGCAGCAGCAAGCGCGAGGCCATCGAGCACGCCGCCGCCATCCGTCTGCGGCCGGTGCTGATGACCACCGCCGCACTGGTGCTGGCGATGATTCCGCTGCTGATGGCGGCGGGCCCGGGCGGAGGCGCACGCTTTGCCATTGGCCTGGTAGTCGCTGCAGGCATGACCCTGGGCACGCTGTTTACCCTGTTTGTGGTGCCGGCGTTCTACCTGGTGCTGGCACGCGATCACCAGCACGAAGCGCAGCAGGCCTGATCAGGCCTCGCGCATCAGCTGTTCCATGTGACGTTGCAGGCGTGGGGGGGCTTCGGCCAGCGAAACGTCACCCTCACACAGGGCCGATGCTGACAGCGGCTCTCCCACCTTCATGCGAATTGTCCAGGGCACCAGCGGCAGGAAAATCAACGGCGAGCCCATCCACAGCCACACCAGCAGCGCTGTCAGCGGTGGCGACAGCGGGCTCAGCAGTGCAATAGCGAAAGCGCCCAGCAGCGACAACAATGACACCCCCCAGCGTTTGATACCAAGCAAGCGTGGAAACAGAAACAGCCAGGCCAGCCAGTTGGCACGGCAAACAACAGGCGCGGTGAAGTGCGCCCCCCGGATTGCCAGTGGCACCACATCGACCCGGGAGCGTTGTGCCAAACGCATGTATCCACTGCGGCCGCCGAAATCCACCCGGTGCGCCTGCCACACCGGGCGCAGGGTTTCATGATCACCGCCAGGAAACACCAGGATCGGCACACCCGCCGCCAGCGTCTGCATGGCGGCCTTCTCACTTGAGGGGATCGCGCCTACCTGGCGCAGCAGCCAGTTGAGCGGGAACACATGAAAACCGAGCGGCAGCGCGAAACCGGCCAACGGTCGCTGGCGCCCGAAGCGTTGCACATACAGCACCAGAAAACTGAGAATCTCGGCAATGCCGGCGCCGGCAGAATGGTTGGCCACCAGCAGGAAGGGGCGATTATCCGGCAACCGCTCAAGACCTTCGACACGGGGACGGAACAACAGGCGGACAAACGGTGCAAGGAGAGTGGCGACGCGTTGGGCGATTTCACTGATCTGCCCCGGCGCGGCGATCTCGACGTTCTCCGCCCAGACGCCAGCGCCGGCAAACCAGCGCCGCTGCCGGCGTCCCTCCGGCTTTGTTTCGTTATCCGCCATACCGCCTCACCACCCGGAAATGGCAGCGCCCGGCGCCGGAGACGCCCGGATCCGGATACGACATCACGCTACCTGCCCCGGTTGTAACACGGCAGGGCTGGCGGCGCATCGCCGACCGTCGTGCTGTGGTTACAACCCCAGGTTGTCAAGAATGCGCAGGTTCGGCACCGACTGGTTCATGGTGTAGAAGTGCAGGGCGGGCGCGCCCATGGCCAGCAACTTCTCGCACAGGCCGGTCACCACCTCTTCGCCAAACGCCTTCACCGAGGCGTCGTCGCCCACGCGCTGGTACTCTTCCAGACGTTTTCTGATCCAGCGGGGAATATCCGCGCCACACGCATCCGAGAAACGCATCAGGTTGGCGGCATTGGTGATCGGCATGATGCCAGGCACCACCGGCGCCGTGACACCGCGCTTTTCCATCTGCTCCATGAAGTAGGCATAGGCCTCGGCATTAAAGAAATACTGGGTGATGCCGCTGTTGGCGCCCGCATCAATCTTGCGCTTGAAATGATCCAGGTCGTCACTGAATGAACGTGCCTGCGGATGCATCTCGGGATACGCGGCCACCTCCAGATGGAAGTGATCGCCACTGACCTCACGGATCAGGCGCACCAGATCGTCGGCAAAGCGCAGCTCACTCTGTGCCGCACCCATGCCCGAGGGCAAATCACCACGCAGCACCACAATGCGGGTGATGCCTTCAGCCTGGTAGCGCTCAACCAGCTCGACCAGTTCTTCGCGTGACTGGCCGACGCAGGACAGGTGTGGTGCCGTATCAACGCCTGCTTCGCGGACTTTCATGACCGTGTTCCAGGTACGGTCACGGGTGCTGCCGCCGGCACCGTAGGTCACCGAGAAGAACTCGGGCTCCTTTACCAGCAGTTTCTGCTGAACCTTGATCAGCTTTTCCAGCCCTTCATCACTCTTGGGCGGAAAGAATTCAAAGCTTACGGGTGTCTTGCTCATGTGCCTGGTCAATCCTTATGCACTGGGCAGGAGCGCCGTGTACGGCGCGAACACCAGCCATCTGCAGAAAGGCGTCGCGCCGTACACGGCTCTCCTACGGGACAAAAGGCCGGGCTGAGCCCGGCCGCGTGCTCAGTACTTGTAGTGTTCCGGCTTGTACGGGCCGTCCACGGACACGCCGATGTACTTGGCCTGGTCGTCGGTCATGCGCGTGATCACGCCACCGAAACCCTGGACCATGTAGCGCGCCACTTCCTCGTCGAGGTGCTTGGGCAGCACTTCCAGCTTGAGCATCTTTTCCTTCACGGTATCGCTGTGACCCGCGAAACCCTGGTCGTACAGGTACATCTGGGCCAGCACCTGGTTGGCGAAAGACCCGTCCATGATACGGCTCGGGTGGCCGGTGGCGTTACCCAGGTTGACCAGGCGACCCTCGGACAGCAGCAGCAGGAAGTCGTTGTCGTCCTTGTTGCGCCATACCTTGTGCACCTGCGGTTTTACTTCTTCCCACTCCCAGGTCTCACGCATGTAGGCAGTATCGATCTCATTATCGAAGTGACCGATGTTGCAGACAACGGCGCCCTTCTTGACGGCGTTGAGCATGTGCTTGTCGCAGACATTGAAGTTGCCCGTGGTGGTTACCAGCAGGTCTGTATTGCCAAGCAGGGCAGTATCAACACAGTCGGCGGTGCCGTTATTGACGCCGTTCTTGTACGGGCTGACCACTTCGAAGCCGTCCATGCAGGCCTGCATGGCACAGATCGGGTCCACCTCGGTGACCTTCACGATCATGCCTTCCTGGCGCAGGGACTGGGCAGAGCCTTTGCCCACATCACCGTAACCAATGACCAGCGCTTTCTTGCCGGACATCAGGTGGTCGGTGCCACGCTTGATGGCATCGTTGAGCGAGTGGCGGCAACCGTACTTGTTGTCGTTCTTGCTCTTGGTGACGGAATCATTGACGTTCACTGCGGGTACTTTCAGCGTGCCTGCGTTGAGCATTTCCTGCAGACGGTGCACACCGGTGGTGGTTTCCTCGGTGATGCCGTGAATCTTGTCGAGCATCTCCGGGTAGGTCTCGTGGATATAGCCGGTGAGGTCACCGCCGTCATCGAGAATCATGTTGGCATCCCACAGATTGCCCTTACCGTCGCGGCAGGTCTGCTCAATGCACCACATGTACTCTTCTTCCGTTTCACCTTTCCAGGCAAACACCGGCACGCCGGCAGCGGCAATGGCCGCAGCAGCATGGTCCTGGGTGGAGAAGATGTTACAGCTGGACCAGCGCACTTCCGCACCCAGCTCCACCAGAGTCTCGATCAGCACGGCAGTCTGGATGGTCATGTGGATACAGCCAATGATGCGGGCGCCTTTCAGTGGCTTCTCGTCGCGATACTTGGCACGGATGGTCATCAGTGCCGGCATTTCGGTTTCGGCGATCTCGATTTCGGCGCGGCCCCACTTGGCCAGGTTGATATCGGCTACCTTGTAGTCTTCCATTGCGTCGACTTTTGCGTTCATGGGTAAGTCTCCATTCGTTGTCTGCGAATGGGCGCCGTTTTTTCGCTTTCGCATCCGGGCTGGCGAGCCTCGCGGGAAACCGCTGCAGCGCCCCTCGCCAGGGCCGGATTGAATTGTGGTTGCCGGTTGCCGGCAGTTTTCCTGGCGGCGGCGTATACGCCGCCGCTACAGTGGCCTTAGAGGCCGGCTGCCGCTTTCAGCGCATCAGCCTTGTCGGTTTTTTCCCAGGTGAAGGCATCGTCTTCTCGGCCGAAGTGGCCGTAGGATGCCGTCGCCCGGTATACCGGCCGGCGCAGGTCGAGCATCTCGATAATGCCGCGCGGACGCAGGTCGAAATGATCACGCACCAGCTCGGCAATCTTGTCGTCGCCCACCTTGCCGGTACCAAAGGTGTTGATGGAGATGGACGTCGGCTCGGCCACGCCAATGGCGTAGGACACCTGGATCTCGCACTTGTCGGCGAGACCAGCGGCAACAATGTTCTTGGCCACATAACGGCCGGCATATGCCGCAGAACGATCCACCTTGGACGGGTCCTTGCCGGAGAAAGCGCCACCACCGTGGCGGGCCATGCCGCCGTAGGTGTCGACGATGATCTTGCGGCCGGTAAGGCCACAGTCACCCATGGGACCACCGATGACGAAGTTGCCGGTGGGATTGATGTGATACAGCGTGCCTTCGTGCAGCCACTCGGACGGCAGCACCGGCTTGATCACTTCTTCCAGCACCGCTTCGCGCAAATCGCCCAGGGTGATATCCGGCCCGTGCTGGGTAGACAGCACAACAGCATCCACCGCCACCGGCTTGCCGTTTTCGTAGCGCAGGGTCACCTGGCTCTTGGCGTCCGGACGCAGCCACGGCAGTACGCCGTTCTTGCGTAGCTTGGCCTGGCGCTCCACCAGACGGTGCGAGAAGTAGATCGGCGCAGGCATCAGCGTGTCGGTTTCATTGGTGGCAAAACCGAACATCAGGCCCTGGTCACCGGCACCGATCTGCTTGTCTTCCTTTTCGTCCACGCCCATGGCGATGTCCGGGCTCTGCTTGCCGATGGCATTGAGCACGGCACAGGAGGCACCGTCGAAGCCCACATCGGAGGAGTCGTAGCCGATGTCCAGAATTACCTGGCGAACGATGTCTTCCAGATCCACATAGGTGGATGTGGTCACCTCACCGGCCACCACCGCCATGCCTGTCTTTACAAGGGTCTCCACCGCCACGCGGGCATGCGGATCGTCCTTGATGATGGCGTCAAGGACGGCATCAGAAATCTGGTCGGCCATCTTGTCCGGATGACCCTCGGATACCGACTCGGAAGTAAAAATCGAATACTCGCTCATCGTGCCTTGTACTCCATGCTCAAAAATTCAAAAGCCGTTAATCATCTTTATCCGTAGGAGCGGCGTGTACGCCGCTCCTACAGCGTTATCTCTCACCGGTGCGCACAAAGGTACGCACCTGCACCTGAAAACCATTGCGCTGGGCCAGGTACTGGCACTCCAGCGGCTCCAGCCCGGCACGCGCGGCCCAGGCCAGTAACTCCTGCTCATCAAACCCGAGCCACAGATCCCCGCAGGATTCATGGGCCCAGTGCTGATCATGCTCACACAACTCTGTCACCAGCATGACACCGCCGACCTTCAGTCGCCGCGCCGCCGCCCGCAGGCTGTCCGCCGGCGCCGGCATGTGGTGCAGCACCATGTTCAGCACCAGCGCATCGGCGGCCGCCTCGTCCGGCGCCACACCCGGCCACTCGCCACATTCCAGGGCCACGTTTTCCACTCCGTGGGCAGCCAGCTGTTTGCGGGCCGCCTCGAGCATGGCCGGAGCACTGTCATAACCCACCAGCTGCCGGTAATGGGGCGCCATCGCCGCGAGGAAACGGCCATCGCCGGGGCCGATCTCCACCGCCAGCTCTCCGCCATCGGGCTGGGCCCGGCGCAACAGCTGCTCGGACACTTCCGCGTACTGCGGGTAGTCCGCAATCAGCTCGCGCGCGGTGCCCGGCGTACCATCACGCAGCCGGGCGAAATAGTCACGGCTGCGCTGGGCACGGCGATCCTGCACCGCCTCCAGCCTGCGGGCCACGGCGGCCGGCAGCGGGGCCGCATCTACCTGCTCGAGCAGGGCCGTATGCAGGGCGTCGTCAAGGCCGGGCAGGGCACGGCGGTAGAAAATGGCATTGCCCTCGCGCCGGGTCTCCACCCAGCCCGCCCGCGCCAACACCTTCAGGTGATGGCTCAGGCCCGACTGGCGGACATCCAGGATCTCGCACAGCTCCAGCACACCAAAGCTGCTCTGCCCCAGCACCTGCAACACCGTCAGGCGCAGCTCATCCGCCACGGCTTTCAAGCGTGTGGCCAGCGGCGCATCGAGGGCCGCGACGGGAATCTGTGCCGGTTCTGCTGCCATAAGGGAATCGAGTCTAGGACAAAACCCTAGCTATATCAAAATATTTTGATATAGCTTCACGGCGCCCTCACCGGCCTCCAGCCGGGCACCCAGGCGATGACCGGCCGGCCGGCCCGCGAGCCCCATGTCTGGTGGATTTCCCGCCACCCATGATGGACAATAGCGCCCCTTCACGGACGGCCGCCGCGCACCCTTGCCCGGCGGCCGTCTGCTGGTCAGGCAGCAGGAGCAGAATCGATGTCCGCAGCACCCCAACCCCGCGAGCTCGCCAACGCCATCCGTGCACTCAGCATGGACGCGGTCCAGAAGGCCAATTCCGGCCATCCGGGCGCCCCCATGGGCATGGCCGATATAGCCGAAGTGCTGTGGCGCGGCTTCATGAATCACAACCCGGCCAACCCGGCCTGGCCCAACCGCGACCGTTTCGTGCTCTCCAACGGCCACGGCTCCATGCTGATCTACAGCCTGCTGCACCTGACCGGCTACGACCTGTCCATTGATGACCTGAAGAATTTCCGCCAGCTGCACAGCCCCACGGCAGGCCACCCCGAGCACGACGAGTGTCCCGGCGTGGAAACCACCACCGGCCCGCTGGGCCAGGGCATCGCCAATGCCGTAGGCATGGCACTGGCAGAGAAAATCCTCGCGGCGCAGTTCAACCG
The DNA here is from genome assembly GCA_029212745.1 of Alcanivoracaceae bacterium. Lineage (GTDB taxonomy): Bacteria > Pseudomonadota > Gammaproteobacteria > Pseudomonadales > Alcanivoracaceae > JARGOL01. Next base: position 76,328 of record JARGOL010000011.1, on the reverse strand, counting down.
TGACGACTTCAACGTGGTCGACCACCACACCTACTGCTTTCTCGGCGACGGCTGCATGATGGAAGGCATTTCCCATGAAGCCTGCTCCCTGGCCGGCACCCTGGGCCTGGGCAAGCTGATTGCCTTCTACGACGACAACGGCATATCCATCGACGGTGAAGTGGAGGGCTGGTTCACGGACGACACCGTGGAGCGCTTCCGCGCCTACGGCTGGCAGGTGGTGCCCAACGTGGACGGCCACGACCCGGAAGAGATCCGCACCGCCATCGAAACCGCCCGAGCCAACCCCGACCAGCCCACCCTGATCTGCTGCAAGACCGTGATTGGCTTCGGCTCACCCAACAAACAGGGCAAGGAAGAGTGTCACGGCGCCGCCCTGGGTGATGACGAGATTGCCCTGACGCGCAAGCAGCTGGGCTGGGAACACGGCCCGTTCGAGATCCCGCAGCCGGTGTATGACGCCTGGAGCGCTCGCAACAAGGGCGCCGAGCTGGAAGCCGAATGGAACCGCCAGATGGATGACTACCAGCGCAGCCATCCGGAACTGGCCGCTGAGCTGACCCGCCGCCTGGCTGGCGAACTGCCCGCCGACTTCAGCGACAAGGCCGATGCCTTCATTCGCGAGTGCCAGGACAAGATGGAAAAAGTGGCCACCCGCAAGGCCAGCCAGAACTGCCTCAACGCCTACGGCCCGGTGCTGCCGGAACTGACCGGCGGCTCTGCAGATCTGGGCGGCTCCAACAACACCCCGTGGAGTGGCTCGGTGGCGGTCACCGCCAACGATGCCAGTGGCAACTACCTGCACTACGGTGTGCGCGAATTCGCCATGACCGCCATCATGAACGGCATGACCCTGCACGGCGGTGTGCGCCCCTACGGCGGCACCTTCCTGGTGTTCATGGAATACGCCCGTAACGCCGTGCGCATGGCGGCGCTGATGAAGCAGCCCAATATCCTGGTCTACACCCATGACTCCATCGGTCTCGGTGAAGACGGCCCCACCCACCAGCCGGTGGAGCAACTGGCCAACCTGCGCCTGACCCCGAACATGAACACCTGGCGCCCGTGCGACACGGTGGAATCCGCAGTCGCCTGGAAAGCCGCCATCGAACGCACCGATGGCCCGGCCGCACTGGTGTTCAGCCGCCAGGGCCTGCCCTGCATGGCGCGTGACGAAGCGACCCTGGCCAATGTGGCGCGCGGCGGCTATGTGCTGACGCAAACCGGTGAGGGCACGCCGGACGCCATCATCATTGCCACCGGCTCGGAAGTGGAACTGGCCATGAACGCCGCTGAGACACTGGGCAAGGACGGCAAGAACGTCCGTGTCGTGTCGCTGCCCAGCGTGGAAGTCTTTCTCGCCCAGGACGCCGCCTACCAGGAACAGGTGCTTCCGGCCGCCGTGCGTGCCCGGGTTGCCGTGGAAGCCGGCATCGCCGATTACTGGTACCGCTTTGTCGGCCTTGATGGCCGCATTATTGGCATGCGCTCCTTCGGCGCGTCGGCGCCGGCGGGCGATCTGTTCAAGCACTTCGGCATCACCGCAGAGGCGGTGGTGGATGCCGTCAACGAATTGCTGTGAGGTACTGACACGCCCATGCGTATCGCCCTGAACGGCTATGGCCGGATTGGCCGCTCCTTTGTTCGCGCCCTGGTGGAACGGGAAGCGGCGGGCGAGCAGGTGCCCGTGGAGCTGGTGGCGATCAATGACGTGGGGCGGGCGGAAGACCTGCTCTACCTGACCCGCTACGACACCACCCATGGCCCCTGCCGTGTGCCGGTGGAGCTGCTCGACGGCGTGCTGCGCATCGGTCGGCATACCCCGGTGCTGCTGGAGCAGGCCGACCCGGCAGCATTGCCCTGGGGCGACATGAACATCGATGTGGTACTGGAATGTACCGGCGAATTTCGCGGTCGCGATGATGCATCAAAGCACCTCAAGGCCGGCGCCCATCATGTGATCATGGGTGCCGTGCCGTTCGACGATGCCGACGCCATTGTGGTGTACGGCGTCAACGAACAGGTTCTGGACGGCTCACAGCGGGTGTTGTCGGCGGCGTCCTGCACCACCCACTGCATCACGCCACTGCTGCACATCCTGGATGCCGAGTACGGCGTCGAGCAGGTGCTGATGAAGGAGGTGCACGCTTACACCTCGGACCAGAACCTGCTGGATCATGTGCACCGCGACGTGCGCCGGGGCCGGGCGGCGGCACAGAACATCGTGCCCACGACCTCCAGTGCCATCGGCGCGGCGCAGAAAGTGCTGCCGTGGCTGGCGGATCGCATCAGTGGCGATTCCATCCGCGTACCCACATTGAATGTGGCGATGCTGGACCTGAACCTGTCGCTCAAGCGCACGCCGGATGTGCATGCACTGAACGCATTCATGGAGGCGCAGTCGAAAAAGCAGCCCTGGCTGATCGGCTACAACGACGAGCCGCTGGTGAGCGCCGATTTCTACCATCGCCCGGAGTCGGCGGTGTTTGACGCCACCCAGACCCGGGTGCAGGGCAACCTGGTGCATGTGGTGGCCTGGTATGACAACGAGTGGGGCTATGCCAACCGGCTGATCGACCTGCTCGCACACATGACGAAGACACGCCTGTAGGAGCGCCGTGTACGGTGCGAATGGTGGCGCCGGTTCGGACGAGAGATTAGCGGCGTACGCGGCGCTCCTGCGGCGCAGATTTTATTAACGCGCCCGGCATGGGCACAGACAGCGTGGACGAGGAAACAACATGGCCATCAAGCGCATGACCGACCTGGACCTGAAGGGCAAACGGGTATTGATCCGTGAAGACCTCAACGTGCCGATCAAGGACGGCAAGGTGACCTCCGATGTACGCATCCAGGCGTCATTGCCCACCATCAAGCATGCCCTGGCGGCGGGCGCCCGGGTCATGGTGATGAGCCACCTGGGCCGTCCGGAGGAAGGCGTGTTTGATGACGCCGCCTCCATGAAGCCGGTGGCCGAGCACCTGGAAAAGCTGCTCGGCCAGCCTGTGCGCCTGGTACGCGATTACCTCGATGGCGTCGAGGTGGGCGAGGGCGAGCTGGTGCTGTTCGAGAACGTGCGTTTCAACAAGGGCGAAAAGAAGGACGACGAGACCCTGGCGCGCAAGTACGCGGCCCTGTGCGACGTCTATGTCATGGACGCCTTCGGCACCGCTCACCGCGCCCAGGCCTCCACCCATGGCGCCGGCAAGTTTGCGCCGGTGGCCTGCGCCGGCCCCCTGCTGGCCAACGAGCTGGACGCGCTGGGCAAGGCGCTGGAAGCCCCGGAAAAACCACTGGTGGCCATCGTCGCCGGCTCCAAGGTATCCACCAAGCTGGAAGTGCTGGACGCGCTGGCCGAGAAGGTGGACCAGCTGGTGGTGGGTGGCGGCATCGCCAACACCTTCCTGGCCGCCGCCGGGCACCCGGTGGGCAAGTCCCTGTACGAGCCGGACCTGCTGGATGCCGCGCGCAAGATTGCGGAAAAAGTGCAGGTCCCCCTGCCGGTGGACGTGGTGGTGGCCAGCGAGTTCGACGCCAATGCCAAAGCCGTGAACAAGGACGTGGACGAGGTCACCGAGGATGACATGATCCTTGATGTGGGCCCCAAGACCGCCCATGTGTTTGCTGCCCTGATGAAGGAAGCAAAGACCATTGTCTGGAACGGCCCGGTGGGTGTGTTCGAATTCGACCAGTTTGGCGAGGGCACCCGGGAGATGGCCCTGGCCATCGCCGACTCGGACGCCTTTTCCATTGCCGGTGGCGGTGACACCCTCGCGGCGGTGGAAAAGTACGGCATTACCGACAAGGTCAGCTATATTTCCACCGGTGGCGGTGCGTTCCTCGAGTTCCTGGAAGGCAAGACCCTGCCGGCCGTCGCGATGCTGGAAGCCCGCGGCGCGGAATAAAGACAACCTTGTAGGAGCGGCGTGCACGCCGCTCCTACAGTGAACATTCAGGCCGCCGCTGGCGGCGTAAAGACAGCGCAGCAGAAAGAGGGAAGCAACGATGGCACTGATCAGCATGCGACAACTGCTGGACCACGCCGCCGAGCACGGCTACGGCGTGCCGGCCTTCAACGTCAACAACCTGGAACAGATGCGCGCCATCATGGAAGCGGCCGACCAGACCGATTCCCCGGTAATCGTGCAGGCCTCTGCCGGTGCGCGCAAATACGCCGGCGCGCCTTTCCTGCGCCACCTGATCCTGGCCGCCATCGAGGAATTCCCGCACATCCCGGTGGTGATGCACCAGGACCACGGCACCAGCCCGTCGGTGTGCCAACGCTCCATCCAGCTTGGCTTTTCGTCTGTCATGATGGACGGCTCCCTCGGTGAGGACGGCAAGACTCCCACCGATTACGACTACAACGTACGGGTCACCCGCACAGCGGTGGACATGGCCCATGCCTGTGGCGTTTCCGTGGAAGGCGAGCTGGGCTGCCTGGGCTCACTGGAGACCGGCGAAGCAGGGGAAGAGGACGGTATCGGCGCATCCGGCACCCTGACCCATGACCAGATGCTCACCGATCCGGAAGAGGCGGCGGACTTCGTCACCAAGACCAAGGTGGACGCACTGGCCATTGCCATCGGCACCAGCCACGGCGCCTACAAGTTTACCCGTCCGCCCACCGGCGACATTCTCGCCATCGAGCGCATCAAGGAAATCAACAAGCGCATCCCGGACACCCACCTGGTGATGCACGGCTCCTCCTCGGTGCCGCAGGAGTGGCTCAAGGTCATCAACCAGTTCGGCGGCGAGATTCCCGAGACTTACGGCGTGCCAGTTGAAGAGATCGTCGAGGGCATCAAGCACGGCGTGCGCAAGGTAAACATCGACACCGACCTGCGCCTGGCCAGCACCGGCTCGATCCGGCGCTTCCTGGCGGAGAACACCGCCGAATTCGACCCGCGCAAGTACCTGAAGGAATCGATCAAGGCGATGAAGGATATCTGCCTGGCGCGCTATGAAGCCTTCGGCACTGCTGGCAACGCCAGCAAGATCAAGCCGATCAGCCTGGAAGCCATGTTCCAGCGCTACGAAAGTGGCGAGCTGGACCCGCGCATCAAGTAATCCCGAGCCGGCGCTCCTACGCCATCCTGTAGGAGCGCCGTGCACGGCGCGAATCCTTTCAGTCTGCACCCACCCTAATCTTGACCCAAAACAAAAAAACCCCACTTGGTCCCGACCGGCTTTTCTCTTTACTGCGCCAGCGGCATACACTGGGGGTAACACAGAACAAACCCGGAAACTGACCCTGTGACCAGTCATTCGGACATCGTCATCGTCGGCGGCGGCATTGGCGGCCTTGCCTGTGCCCTGGCGCTGCAGCAGCGCGGCTTCCGGCCGCGCGTGCTGGAGCGGGCAACCGAGATCAGCGAGATCGGTGCCGGCCTGCAGATCAGTCCCAATGCCGCCTGTGTCCTCGACGCGCTGGGCCTGACACCAGCACTGGAGGCGGCCGGCTGTTACCCGGAAGGCATCCACGCGCACCACTGGGAAAGCGGCCGCTCCCTGGCCCATGTGCGCTTTGCCGACCTTGAGTACGACGCACCCTACATCCATATCCACCGCGCCGACCTGGTAGGGGCGCTACTGGCAGCCGTGCGCGCCAATGATCCTGAGGCCGTGCAGGAAGGGTACACCGTGGACGCCGTCGAAAACGGCGTCGGCGAGGCACGGGTGATTCTTAAAAATGGCGACTGGTTGCGCGCCAGCTGGGTGATCGCCGCAGACGGTATCCATTCGCGCCTGCGTGACTTCGTCTGTGACCAGCCAACGCCGCCACGCTTCACCGGCAACGTGGCCTGGCGCGGCCTGATCCCGGTGGACCGCCTGCCCACTGGCCTGCAGCCGCCGAAGGACGCCAATATCTGGATGGGGCCCGGGGCCCATGTGGTGATGTACTACGTGCGCCGCTATGAGGTCCTGAACTTCGTCGGCGTCACTGAGCGCGACAACTGGCAGCAGGAATCCTGGACGGAGAAGGCCTCCCTGAAAGACATGCTTGGGGACTTTGCCGGCTGGGACACCCGCCTGTTCCAGATACTCGCCCATGCCGACCCCAACGCCTGCTACCGCTGGGCCCTGTTCGACCGCGATCCGTTACCGCACTGGTACCGGGGCAGGGTGATGTTGCTGGGCGATGCCGTGCATCCCATGCTGCCCTTCGTGGCCCAGGGCGCGGCACAGGCCATTGAGGATGCGTGGGTGCTGGCCGATGCGCTGGCGCGCTGGCAGAAAGCACCGCAGTTTGATCCGTCCGCGTGGTACCAGGCCCAGCGGGCGCCGCGCTGCGATCGCATCCAGCGGTTGGCGCGGGACAATATGAAGCTGTTTCATGAGCGGCGAGCGCCGGTGCGCATGGCGCGGGATCTGGTGGCTGGCGGGTTAGCAGCTATGAGCCCGAAGCTGGCGGCGCGGCGGGTGGACTGGATTTATCGACATAGATCATAAAGGTGTCAGGCTTGGCCTTCCCGGGCTTTTACAAAAAAACAGAGTACGGGGCTTCAGGCCAGATCAAACCGATGAAACATGGAAGACCTGACCCCAATCTTTGATGGCAAACGTGAAGCAGGATAAACCATGCCAGCATAAGCAAAATTCAAAGGGCGCCTACCGTTCACCAAGGGCACCATGAGCGATGGCCTACGGGCCGGAAGCGCCACTGATGCAAACAACAACTCGACAGTAGATGCAGCCCACTCGCCACCGGCAGGAACCGAACTATATTCAGAGGTTTGGTATACATTGGTACCAAACGCTGCGGCCCAACGGTACTCGCTGCTGGATAAAAGAGCGTCGTTGAAGATTCCGACTGTAGCATTCTGCATGGCGGCAACCAGTGCGTTTCCGCCTTGAGAATAGCTCTGGTGCCCTGCAGTTCCATTAACAAGTGCCGATGTCGATGGAAACACTGTCTGAGCCGGCGAGGAAAGCAATTGAGAGAAGGCACTCATCTGCTGCTGGGAAACTTGAATCTCTTGATTGAATGCTCTTGTTGCCATGCCGCTCAAAGCATCATTTCCAAACACATCAATCTGGATATCAATATTGTTCTGGATTTCCTGAGCATTACCAAAGATGCAAGTACCCGGAACTCCGACAGGGCAGGAACTATAGCCCGAAGGCACTTTAGGGTCAGGTCTTCCATGTTTCACCATAAAGAGAAAGTTAACACATGAATTACGCCTGCCGACACGACCGCTGCAACTGCCCGGCGGTGAAAGATGAAAGAGCTGACCCCAATCTCTAGATAAGAGTGGCAATGCATCTCTTGCCCCAAATGCTGCAGCTGTCTCTATTCAACATGCTCGGACCACTCTTTTATTTCTTGGTAAATTTGAATTTCATTTTGATTTTGAGCTGCCTCCTTCAAGCCTGAAAAGGGCAGAGTCATGTGCGCAGATAACCGGCAGGGCTGAAGGTTAGCCTCGCAGGCGCGGAGACGGATAAGTCCACCCTCCTGATTCGCAGCTATACCTGATACTCGCAAAGCTTCTTCTGTAAGCTCGCGGTTGCTCGTAGACGTCAGTCTTCTTGAATAATACCCATGTTTGAACGTATAAAGCCTTGGTTCGCTCGGACCAAATACCCGCTTTTGATCTTTCAAAACCCAAGCTGGAAACCTCGCCCAGCCGTCGTCATCGCTTATCGAATATTGAACCTTTACTACACCTATTCGCGTGGAGTGCGCCCCCGATACGACGCCATAATTAGCTACAACCACGACGCCCGGAACAGCCTTTCCCGAAAAGTCTTCTACCTTTATGGCGAATGGACTCACAGAAATGGAGCGGGGCTTACCTTCACACCCATGAAGAAAAATCACGGCAAGTAATGTCACGACTAGATTACATTTAACCAATTTTCCAGGCTCCGGTTTCGGACCGAATGAGAGTCACAGGAAAAACTGCTGAAGCGCCATCATCAAGAGAAAAAACAAGGACACCCAACAATTTACACTAGCAATCTACAGACGCAGCCAATGCCTGTCGACAAATTGCGTCACGCGTACTAGCAAGAAATCCGTATGCGGCAATCAAGGCGCCATCAGGGGGTCGCATCTCAGGTTTGTGGTCGGCGCAAGACATGAAACCCCGCAACAAATAACCAGCCGAGCCTATTCAAGCATCCTGCCAGCGTTACGAAGCAGGCTCTCCCGATCCGCCAGGCGCCACCACCTCCAACACCCGCAGAAGATCCGGCGTCAGCACACACTCAAAGTGTGTCGGCGGATTGAACATACCCGTATTCGGATTCATCTCGCGCACGGCCACCATGAGTTGATAGCCCATCAGGCTGGTGCCGTGTTTCTTGATGACGCGGGATTTTCGTTTCGAGGCGGGGGCAGCAACAACGCCCTGGGGATTGCCGAGCATGTGTTGCGCCAGCAGCGCACTGAGGCAGGTCTGCGCGGCCTTGTCGTCCAGGTTGGCCGTGCTTTGGGCGCCTTCACCGAACACTTCGTGCTCGATGGCATCATCGCCGCAGGGACTGTCGGAAAAGGTATCACCGCATCGGTACACGGCAGCACTGGCGTGCACAGCCATCAACAGGATGGCGGCTCCGATGACCGCATGAAAATGAAATCGTGGCACTGGCTTCCCCGGACAAAAACAGTCAGGGACAGAATATAGGCCGGCGCTGGCAAGGCCAAGCCGGCCCGCTGTGGCGTCAGGAAATCTCGCGTGGGGGGCGGTCCGGCTTGGCGTAGCTCAGGCGCGAGACCTTTTCAGTGCGGTGATAGCTGTCCAGGCCGGAAATGGCCACCGTGCCCAACGTTTCCAGGTCGATGAAGCCGTCCTCGCCCACCGCTGTGTCGGGGACGTGGATTTCGACGATCTCGCCGATCACCATGACGGTGTTGTTTACTTCCACCGGCTTCATTTCACACAGGGTCAGGCCCAGTCGCACGCGGCTCTCGGCCACGTAAGGGGCACGCAGGGTCTGTGCCGCCAGCGGTGTCAGCCCGGTGGCCGCGAATTCGGACACCTCACGCGGATAGCGCGCCGAGGTCTGGTGGGCAGCATGAACGATATCGGCATGGACGTGGTTGAGGGTGTATTCCCCCAGCGCCTCGATGTTCTCCAGCGTGTGCCGGTCCACGGACGGCGGCCGGCTGATAAAGCCCATCAGGGCCGGATCGGCCCCCAGGTGAAAGACGGAGCTGACGATGGCCAGGTTGCTCTCACCGTCAGCGCTCGCCGTACCGACCAGGTTGGCGCTCTTGAATCCGGAAAGACTGTTTACCAGGGCCGCGCGCCGGCGCTTCTCCAGCCCGGCCAAGCCTTGCTTGTCGATATACATAGGTCACCTCTGGCGACAGTGTCGCCAATGCGGCGTGGAGGATGCGTCGACGGCTCAGGCGGCAGGGCCACTGCCATCGCCAGCGCGACCAGCCTGCTTGCCGCCGGGCACATTCTTTCGCACCTTGCGCAGCTCCAGCACGCGCCGGACATCCACGTCCAGCAGGCCGACAAACCCGGCGTCCTCGCGGCGCAGCACAACGCCGGCATCGGCGTGGGCGCCCAGCAGCGGCACGATAATGACCTCATCGCGGGAAACGCCGTGGCGCTCGGTAAACGCCTGCCAGGGCCCCTGCATGGCCGGCTCCGCCAGCAGCTTGGCGATATCCGGCGCCGACGCGACAATCTCCTGCACATGCTCGCTCACCAGCCGGTACTGCGCCGGCAACAGGGTGACATCGGCCTGGTCACCCCGGAGCACGGCGGCAATGAAATCCGGGTCGTTGATCTTCTCCACATAGACCAGGCCGGTGCCATGCAGTCCCGGCACGGGGGTGACCCAGCCCGGGATGGGCTCGCCTTCGGTCTGGCCGGCGCGCACGGAATAGACATTGCCGCTGTCCCAGGCCAGCACGGCGGTGCGCGCCTGGTACATGACCCAGCCGCCATAGCCGAATGCGGCCAGCTGCAGGGCGATGATCACGCCCAGGTCCTTTTTCAGGGACGGCTTGTCACGCTTGAAGACCACAAAGGTCAGCATCGGCCCGAGGATGACATCGACAATCACCAGTATCTTCAGCGGGATGGTAACGCCCTCGATGCGACTGAGGGGACCAGGGAACCAGACCCACATGACCACGGCCACCAGCGACGCAACGATCAGGGCACTGAACAGCAGGTGTATCCCCGCTGCCACCAGCTTGTCTTTCATGACACCGCTCTCCTTCATGCCGATATTCGCGTTCGTTTCCCCGCGAGGCCTGCCAGCCAGTGACCGCACCGCAGGACAACCGTTATGCTAGGACAATGAAGAATGCATTCGATCCCCAGCGGATTCAACAAGCCTGGGCACCGCTTGACTGGCAGGCACCGCAGATTATCGGCGGTGAGGCGCTGCGCTATGCGCGTTACTACGGGATTGATTTCGCGGCGCGGTTTGCCGGGCTGCACCATGCGTTCGGCTATTTCGAAGCCGCCGGCCACACCATTGCCGTGCATGCCTGGATGCGCGATGACGCCCGCGGCACTGTGCTTGTCTGCCATGGCTATTTCGATCATGTGGGCCTGTACAAGCACGTCATCGAGCACCTGCTTGAGCTCAATTACGCCGTGCTTGCCTACGACCTGCCCGGACATGGGCTGTCTTCCGGGCCACGGGCGGCCATCGAGGACTTCCAGGTCTACCGGGAAGTACTCACCCAGTGCCTGGACCGCAAGGAAAATCATTTCCCACGCCCCTGGCACGTGGTGGCGCAAAGTACTGGCGGTGCGGTGATGGTGGACTATGCGCTCAATTACCAGTTCGACGAAGCGGCCTTTCCGTTCGAGCAGGTAATACTGCTGGCGCCACTGGTACGGCCGGCGAAGTGGCGCACCGGTGCACTGATGCATGCACTGGTAGGTCCGTTCCGGGACTATGTGGCACGCAGCTTTACCGTCAATTCCAATGATCCGGATTTCCTCGAATTCCTGCGCAACCTTGATCCGCTGCAATCGAAACTGCTGTCGTCGCGCTGGGTGGGGGCCCTGAAGAAATGGATTCCCACCATTGAAGCGGCAAAAAAGGTGTCCCTGTCCCCGGTGATCATCCAGGGCGATCTGGATGAAACCGTGGACTGGCGCCACAACCTCAACATCCTTGAAGACAAGTTCAACAGCCCGGACATACATATGCTCAAGGGCGCACGGCACCAGCTGGCCAACGAGTCAGAAGAATTTCGCAGAAAGATCAATGCCATCATTGATCGTTATCTGCGTTGAGGCGCTGGCAGGCTGACGCCGCTCACACTTTTTACGCGCTTTTGCGAAATCTGCTTTCCCCCTGTGTCAGCTGTGTTACGGTCATTAGCCTTATTTTTCTTTCATCCGTGACGGAGAGACAACGATGAAAAAGACGTTGATTGCACTGGCAGTAGCTGGCGCCCTGGGCGCAGCACCGACGGCCATGGCCGGCCAGAACGAAGGCGGCGACATGGCCGAAAAGGGCAAGGCCAAGGGCATGGAGATGAAGGCAAAGGCCAAGGACATGGCGGAAGACGCCGAAGACATGGCTGAAGACGCTGCCAAGTCTGCCGAGGACATGGCTGAAGAAGCCGCCGAGGAAGCCGAAGACGCTGCGGAAGCCGCAGAAGAAGCTGCCGAGGACGCCGCGGAAGACGCTGAAGAAGCAGCAGAAGATGCCGCCGAAGCGGCTGAAGAGGAAATGGAAGAGGCCGCAGACGCGGTAGAGAAAGCCAAGCCGGATGTACCGCCGGGCATGGCCAAGAAAGACGCGCACCCGTCCACGGGCAAGGGCTCCGAGAAAGGCCAGGAGATGCGCAACGCGGAAGAAAAGCCGTGGTGGAATTTCTGGGACTGATTGGTGCTGCCAGCGCGGCGACTTGAGAATGTCGCCCCTGCCGTGCCGTACAGGCAAACAAAAACGCCGCTCAGTTGAGCGGCGATTTTGTTTGTAGTGCTTCTTGAAGGAGAGAGGGCCCTCACCCCAACCCCTCTCCCTCGGGGAGAGGGGCTTTACGGTTACCACTGCACCGGCGCCTCGGATGAACCCGGCGTGGCCGGCTTGCCCGGGCCGACATTGTCATTACCGGCCTGGGCCCGCACATGCAGTATCGCCTGGGCATCCAGGCTGGCAAGCTCACCCGTCACCAGTTCGGCCGTGGCAAACTGGCTGGCCACATCGGTGACGCGCAAGGTAGCCACCGCCGGCCCTTCCATGCGGATGGTAATGCCGGTATCCGGATCAGCCATTTCGCCCCCGGAACGGTGCACTGACAGCAGGTCGCCTTCGGCCAGCGCGCCATCACCCTGGCTGACAAACACCGACTCGGCACTGGCCGCGCTCAGTATGCGCAACGGGTACAGGGATTCCAGCGCTACATTGACCAGCCCGCGGGCAATGTTTGGATACAGCACTTCGGTGATGCGCTCCGGCTCCCGGTCCTTGTCGATGTCCGCGTCGCGCAGTTGCTGGCGCAGGGTGGCGGCGGAACGGGATTCATCCCAGGTGCCGGCGGCAATGATCTCGCGCGTGGCGGTATCAATGAGGCGATAGTGAATGCGCACCACCGGCTCCATGGTGTTCAGCTGGGCGCCGTAGAAGGAGCCACTCTTGCGGCCCAGTTGCAGCGATTCCACCTCGCCTGCCATGACCAGATCGGCACCCAGTGCCTGGCCGCGCTTGGCCTGTTCGAACGGCGACAGGCTCTCCGCCGCCACATCCATTTCCTTGCCGGCGGCGGCGCCAAAATCACGATCCAGCACACGCACACGCCCTGACTGTACGAACGCATTCACCAGCTCCCGCTTGAGCGCGGCGCGCACGTCTGAAGCACTGGCAGGCTGCCCCGGGTCATAGCTGTCCCTGGCAGTGCGGAATGGCGCCACCACCAGCGATGGCAGCGCGGAACGGTCCGGGCCGATGCTGACATCGCGCAGCAGGCGGGCCTCGATGTCCGCCTGCCACAGCCCCTCATCCACCTTGCGGGTGTCGATCACGCGATAGCCCGCGACATTGGAGAGACTGGTGGCCTGCGCTTCACTGCGCGTGGTCCAGGCGCCGGTGGCCATGTTTTCGTTGGCCACCCACTCATAGGTGGCCACCCGGAATGACGGGTCGGAAAGCACGGACACACCCAGGGCCTGGCGCGATGCTTCCACCAGGGCATTGGCCACGGCTGCAGCGGGCGTATCACCAAAGCCGCTGGCCTGTTGCACCACTTCCTCGGTTTTTGCCTGCGCTGTGGCTGCGGCCAGCCACAGCACCACACAGATCCACTTGAGCAACTTCATTGTTCCGGCCTCCCTGTCCGCCAGCCTCAAAGGCCGAGGAACGTGTTGTTACGCGTCTTGCGAATTTCCTTCTCGCCGGACCACTCCAGGATGCCGGTCTGCAGGTTCATCAGTTTCAGGGTGAACTTGTAGTAGACATCCTTGGTGCTGGAATCGCGCTTCACGATGGAGGACATGTTGCCGTAGAGCATGAACTCGGCACCAATCTGCTTGCCCATGAGCACCGCCTGGGTGGGATCCACCAGCCCGGAATCTGCCTGGTAATCCAGCTGTTCCTTGACCCGGTCCACCACAGTCATGTCAACAAAGCGGAACTTGCCCGAATTGAGCAGCTTGCTCTGGATGGTGTCAGTGATGGATTCGGTGTCGATATGCTCGGTGGTCTTGTTCTTGATCCGGTCAACAAAAACCACCGGGCGACGCTGTGACGTCATCTGCACGATGGGCGGAAACACCAGCATGTCATCCACCATCTTCGCTGCAATCATCTGCAGGTCGGTGGAGCCGAAATCCGTATTCACCGTCTCGCGGGCGGTGGCATCACCGTAATCCACTTTTGCGGCACAACCAGCCAGCACCGTCATCGCTGCCACCAGTACAATTGTCAGTAAACGCACCATGATCCCTTCCTCTCCTTGAACGTAATTATTCGCGCAGCCAATTATTCACGAACCCAGATTTCATAACGGGCCGCCGTGGGGTTCGGCGCCACGGCCTGGACGTTGGCCTGGTTGCGGCCCGGCAGGATCAGCTGACGCCAGGCCTGCCCCTCGGGTGCCAGCTCGAAGCCATTGGCATCGAACCACTTGAACTTGTACTGGAAGTCGAGCTCGAACTTCCAGGCATTCTCCAGCGTCGCCTGCACCTGCATCAGGTCACCCACCTGCCGTTCGTTCAGCTGGGCAATCTGCAGGCGACTGTAGAGCAGGGAGTTGTTGGACTTGAGCACGGTTTCATACTGGCCGTCCTCGCCCTTGTCGCGACTGGCCATGTTACTGGCAGAGCACCCCGCCAGCACGGCGGCCATCAGCACAGCCATCAGCACATGTATCGGTTTCATTGGTCTTCTCCCTGTCATCGCCGGAGGTGTCCGGCGCTAGAACGCGTAAACATCGGTATGCATGAAGCTGCCTGCTGTCACCACGCGCACGATAGTGACACCGCCGCCGCGCACCGGCACGGTCAACGTAGCACCGCCCCCGGGGCCGGACAACTGCACACTCTGCTCGCCGGCAGGGAGGGTCACCTCCGCGGCCATGCCGTAGGCCGGCAAACTCAACCAGCTGCGCAGATCGGCCCGCTCCGACACCAGGTTGTAGATCTGGGTGAAAAGGGCGCCGGCCAGCCCGAAATTGTCATTGGCGGTCTTCTGGGCCTGGTACTTGGCCGTGGCGCGCAGTGTCTGGCGCACCAGCATGGCCGGAACCCTGTCTTTCAGGGCCCGCGCCGCCATGGCATTCAGCTGCGCCAGCACTTCCGTGTCCGCCGCTTCACTGTCGCCGGCCCGCACATGCACTGGCTCCGGCGGGCGCATGTCCTGGGGCTGGTAGGTGGGAAACGCCACCGCAAACCAGCCGTGAATGGTGGGCACCGGAAAATTGATTTCGCGTTTGGGCGGCACCAGACCCTGCTCATGAAGTATGACCACCGTGCCCCTGTCGCGGTTCCGTCGCCCGTCCACCTTGGCCGCCGCGCGCGTGGCGGCGGCCTTGAGCAGCGGCGAATCCGGCTGGATCTGCAACGCCTGCTTGTAGTCCACCAGGGCGCTGTTGTACTCACCCGTGGCCTCCCAGACCGCGCCGGACAGGTAGAAGGTCCAGGCATTGGTGATGGCGCTGCGCACCTCGGCAGCCGCCGCATTCAGGCCGGCAAACTGGCTTTCGAACTGGCCCGGGTCGACGTTCTGTTCACTGGCCTTTTCTTCCGCCCGGGCGATGCGCTTTTCGTTGCGCTGCTGGGCCACCCGCTGTTCCAGCGCGGCGCGCCGCAGCTCCACCTGGGCACCCTCGACGTCACCGCTGCCCAGGTAATTCAGGGCCTGGTAGGCATGGGCCATGATGCGCTCATAGGCATAGCCTTCATAAGGCAGGGCGTTGTCATTGGTCATCAGGGAGGCGGTGCCGGCAGCCAGCGCCGAGGCCTGGACAGTGGCGGCGGCATCCTGCTGCTCATAGGCAGCAAAGACATCAGCGAAGGTGGCACGGCTGGCCTCAAGCTGGTTGTCCAGCTGCTGCAGACGGGCCAGCTCCTGCAGGTAGAGCAGACCGTCTTCACGGGTGGTCAGCGGCTCGAGTTTGACCGCACCCTGGCCCGGCTGCCCGGCGGACAGCGGCTGCACCCAGGCGCTGGCCTGGTCGGGGTAGGGCACAAACACGGAGCTGGCGGAGCAGCCTTGCAACAACAGCAGCGCCAGGAACAGCAATCGCAACACGTCATCCCTGCCTTGGTCAGATTCCCGGGAAAGGTCTACTAAAGTAGCTGCTGGCAGCAGGGGTGTCGAGCAGAGAGAAGGGCGCCGGGTGGCCGGCGCCCGGGCGGTCAGAACAGCACGCGGGTACGGATGGTGCCTTCAATGTTGCGCATCTTTTCCAGCGCCAGCTGGCTGTACTCGGATTCCACATCAATGACCACATAACCGATATCGGCGTTGGTCTGCAGGTACTGGCCGCAGATATTCACGCCAGTCTCGGACAGCACGGTGTTCAGCTGGGTCAGGATGCCCGGCTTGTTCTGGTGGATATGCAGCAGGCGATGCATGTTCGGGTGCGCCGGCAGGGCCACCTCGGGGAAGTTCACCGCGCTCAGGGTGGAGCCGTTATCGCTGTAACGTGCCAGCTTCTCCGACACCTCCGCGCCAATGTTTTCCTGCGCTTCCTGGGTGGAGCCACCGATATGCGGCGTGAGGATGACATTGTCGAATTCACGCAGCGGCGAGATGAACTCGTCGTCGGAGCTCTTCGGCTCTTCCGGGAACACGTCAATGGCGGCGCCCAGCAGGTGACCGTCCTTGAGGGCGGCAGCCAGGGCTTCAATGTCCACCACCTTGCCGCGGGCGGCATTGATCAGGTAGCTGCCCGGCTTCATGGCCCGGATCTGCGCCTCCTTGATCATCCAGCGGGTGGAGTCGGTATCGGGCACGTGCAGGCTGACCACATCGCTCATGCCGAGCAGGTCATCCAGGCTCTGCACCTGGGTCGCGTTGCCCAGCGGCAGCTTGGTCACGGTGTCATAGAAGTACACCTTGAAGCCCATGGCTTCGGCCAACACAGACACCTGGGCGCCGATGTTGCCGTAACCGACGATACCCAGCTTCTTGCCGCGCACCTCGTAGCTGTCCTTGGCGTTCTTGAGCCAGCCACCGACATGACAGGAGGCATTCCGCTGGGGAATGCCGCGCATCAGCATGATCGCTTCACCAATCACCAGCTCGGCCACGGAACGGGTGTTGGAATAGGGTGCATTGAACACCGGAATACCGCGCACCAGGCCGGCGGTCAGGTCCACCTGGTTGGTGCCGATGCAGAAGCAGCCCACGGCCATCAGCTTTTCGGCCGCGGCAAAGACATCCTCGGTGAGCTGGGTACGCGAGCGGATACCCACCATGTGGGCATCGCGGATCTTGGCCTTCAGGTCATCCCCGGTGAGGGCGCCCTTGAGCAGCTCGACGTTGGTGTAACCGTGGGCCTTGAGGTTATCCACCGCAGTCTGGTGAATACCTTCCAGCAACAGGATGCGGATCTTGTCCTTTTCAAGGGAGGTCTGGGCCATGGAAATCGCTCGGGTAGCCTGCATTTGAGGGCGCGTATGGTACCATAGCGCCCCCCTGAGAACGCCAGCCCCCGGCGTTTTCCGTGACCAATCAGTTCCGGAGCATTGCATGACCGAGGTCGCCGAACATTTCCGCCCGCTGCTGGGCGACAACCGATGCCTCACCGACGCTGACAGCCTGGCGCGCTATGGCGTTGACTGGACCAAGGTCTGGGCACCCGCGCCCAGTGCCGTGCTGCTGCCGGAGACCATCGAGGAAGTGCAGGAAATTGTGCGCCTGGCCAACGAACACGGTATCGCCCTGGTGCCCAGTGGCGGTCGCACCGGCCTGTCCGCCGGCGCCGTGGCGGCCGACGGCGAGGTGGTCATCGCCTTTGACCGGATGAACAAGATTCTCGATTTCGAACCGTTCGAGCGCTCTGTCACCGTGCAGCCGGGCGTGGTCACCCAGCAGCTGCAGGAATTCGCCGACGAACAGGGCCTGTTCTACCCGGTGGACTTCGCCTCCGCCGGCTCCAGCCAGATCGGCGGCAACATCGGCACCAACGCCGGTGGCATCAAGGTGATCCGCTACGGCATGACGCGCGACTGGGTCTCGGGCCTGAAAGTGGTCACCGGCAAGGGCGACCTGCTGGAACTCAACAAGGGCCTCGCCAAGAATGCCACCGGCTATGACTTCCGCCACCTGTTCATCGGCTCCGAGGGCACCCTGGGACTGGTGGTGGAAGCCACCATCCAGCTGGCGCGCAAACCGCGCGACCTGACCGTGCTGGTGCTGGGCTGCCCCGGTTTCCGTGATGTCATGAATGTGCTGCACAGTTTCCAGGAAAAGATCGACCTGACCGCGTTCGAGTTTTTCTCCGACAAGGCCATGCACCATGTGCTGGCCCACGGCGTCGCACGTCCGTTCGACACCGAGGCCCCGTTCTATTGCCTGCTGGAATTCGAGGGTGATTCCCCGCAGGTGCTGGAAGACGCCATGGGCATCTTTGAGAGCTGCGTCGAAAAAGGCTGGGTGCTGGACGGCGCCATGAGCCAATCGCTGCAGCAGGCCGAACAGCTCTGGCAGCTGCGCGAACGCATTTCCGAAAGCATTTCCGTGTACACCCCCTACAAGAACGACATCTCGGTCACCGTCGGCAAGGTGCCGGATTTCGTCGAGAAAGTGGATGCGGTGGTCCAGGATAACTACCCCGATTTCGAGATCGTCTGGTTCGGCCACATTGGTGACGGCAACATGCACCTGAACATCCTCAAGCCGGACGCACTGGACAAGGACGAGTTCTTCCAGCGCTGCAACCACGTCAGCCGCTGGGTGTTCGAAATCGTGCAGAAATACAACGGCTCCATTTCTGCCGAACACGGTGTCGGCCGCACCAAGAAACCGTACCTGCAGTACTCACGCTCGGCAGAAGAAATCGCTGCCATGAAAGCCGTGAAGGCGGTATTCGACCCGAACGGCATCATGAACCCGGGCAAGCTGTTCGACCTGTAACAACCAGAAGGAGCGGCGTGCACGCCGCTCCTGCAGTGACAATGAGGGAACCCTGTGGCCTACCAGCACCTGTGGATCGACAACACACCCGTGGACCTGCCCGTCGGCAAGGTGGTGTGCGTGGGCCGCAACTATGCCGAGCATGCCCGCGAACTGGGCAATGAGGTGCCAGACAGCCCGATCCTGTTCATGAAGCCAGCCACGGCCCTGGCACCGTTCAATGATCACATCGTAATCCCCACTGACCAGGGCGAAGTGCACCATGAAATCGAGATCGCCGTGCTGGTGCGCGAGCCCCTGCACCAGGCTACGGCGCGCGAGGTGCAATACAGTCTTGCCGGCTATGCGCTGGCGCTGGACCTGACGCTCAGGGATGTGCAAAACGCGCTGAAAGAAAAAGGCCAGCCGTGGGAGCGCGCCAAGGCCTTCGATGGCGCCTGCCCGATCTCCGGCTTTGTCGATGCCCGGGGTATTTCCGTTCGCCAGCCGCTGGAATTGTCCCTGCGCATCAATAGCGACGTCCGCCAGCAGGGCAGCACCGCCCAGATGCTGTTCCCGATCTTCGAGCTGGTGGCACATATCAGCAACACATTCACCCTGAACCCCGGCGACGTCGTGCTCACCGGCACGCCCGCCGGTGTCGGGCCGCTGCAACCGGGCGACCAGCTGGAAGCGCGCATGGGCAACCTCCTGACCGTCACCGGGGCCATTGCCGGATAGCGAGCCGCTCCTGCGGACGGTTGCGCTGAATCTGCAACCACAAAAAAGCCCGGCGATGCCGGGCTTATTGTTACTCCACTATTAGCCCCATCTTTCGGAGCATTTTCATGTCTCTTTTTACAGCAGAGGAAATTTCCTTTTTTAAGTTTCTGCTTTGTAGCTTGTTGAAACCATCCATTTGAACTTGAGCCCTACTCCCACTGCTCTGAGTAGGCGACCTAGGCGAAGAAGCACTCTTAGCTTGCTGAGGTTTCATCTTCCTGTCCCTCCTTGAGGCATAAAAGAGTGTATTCGAGGCAAACCCGTTGCGCAAACTTATATAATATCCAGTTATATAACTTCTTTTCTTTATTCTTAAAGAACCCGGATTTGTCAGCCGTTATCGACAGAACGAAAACAGGATACTTCCGGCCCTTACAGACCATAGGAAAACAGAGAGCCGAACCAGACTCGGAATTGAACTTCACGAAGTTTCTGGAAGTCTTTCGTAGCTCCTTGCCTATATCCTCAACGACAACCATTTCATTCTTTTTGATCGCAGCCATATAGAGTGTTTCGCGCTCATTGAGCCTTTCGACCTCGTGGGAGGGGTGCGAATCTTGCGGAACATAGTAAAAATAGTCCTGCGCTGCACCGGAGTCTGGACACACCTCTATTAATCGAACTTTGAATCCGATTGATGAATCCAGCTCAGCAATAAATGTGTAAATTATCTGCACGATAAATGCGATCTGCTGATCCGGTTTTGTTATGCGATTAAAAATATCCGCTCCGTGCGCACCAGAAGTCTTCTTTATATCCTCCAACTCTCCATTGAATCGCAGGAACTTAGTTTCAACAATCTTCTCGAAGCACTCGATTAAGAGCATCGCTCGCCGTAGCGTCATGTTAGGAGCGCCATCGATCGCTTCTTTAATCAAAGCTGGAAGACTGCTATAGGCGAACACCAAAACAGCACAAGACAAATAGATCCAAAGATGAAAGCGCTTAAACTCCTCAAGGTCCACGCCGAAAGAAGAAAGCGGTCCGTCTCCTTCCAATATCCCGATTACAAAAAGTGGCCCCCCTAGGAAAAGCAAAGGCAAGAGGCCATATTTCAGCCACCACTTCTGGCAAAACCCATATAACCCCACAAAAAAGTGGATCGCTTTTCCATTAAGCTTTTTCTCTGTACTCATCCCTTCCCCAACAGTTCTTATTTTATTAGTCTGCCGGCAATGATGCTCTTGACGTGCTCCATGTCTTCCCACTGGCCTTCAGCAAAGATCTTGCGCACATCACGCACCACTTCCTGGTAGCCGTAGCGCGGATGCGCATCATGCACCGCCACCCGGGCACCCGGATTCAGGTAGGGCTCGAAATCCTTGAAGTCACGATAGGCCTGCTCGTGGTTGCCATCGATCCAGAGGAAATCGATCTTGATGGACGGATCCCAGTTGGCCGCCACTTCCTGGGAGAAGCCCTCGATCAGCTTGAACATGCCGGCGAAGCCGTTCTTTTCCAGGCGCTGCTCCACCAGCGCCTTGGTGGGCTTGTTGTCCAGCGGCACGCAGTTGTCGGTGAGTTCCGCCTGCTTGTCCAGGTCGGAATTGAACGGGTCCATGGAGTAGATGGTGCCGCCATGCTGCTTCAGGCCGCGCAGCAGGTAGCTGGTGGACAGGCCGCCGTAGCAGCCGATCTCGACAATGACGCCGCCGCGCGGCACCTGGCTGGCCCAGGTGGTGAGCATGCCGGCCTCGGTATGCCGGATCATGCCGCCGTAAGCTTTCTTGTCGTACTTGCGACCACGCAGCAGGCCCATGACGTTGTGATACACCGGACGCGAGAAACCGCTGATCAGTTTCGGCCCGCTTTCCTGCCAGGCCTTGTCCAGAAATTCGTTCGGCGTCATGCGTGTTCCTCAACGTTGATGGATTCAGGGCGGGCCAGAAACGCGGACGCCGCCCGAAGGCGGCGCCATTCTACCGTATTTTTTGCTGCCGGGTTACGCCGCTGTGTCGGCGACCATGGCACCGCGCAGCTTCTTGATGGCGTTGTTCTCCAGCTGGCGGATACGCTCGGCAGAGACGCCGTACTCGTCAGCCAGCTCCTGCAGGGTGGCCTTGTCGTCAGCCAGCCAGCGGCGCTGGAGAATATCGCGACTGCGCTCGTCCAGGTCCTTCAGGGCAACCGCCAGGGCGCGGGCACCCTGTTCGTTCCAGTCTTCCTCGGCGAGGATATCCGCCGGGTCATCACCCTCGGACTGCAGGTACTGGGCCGGCGAGACAATCGCCCGGTCCTCGTCATCCTCGGTGGTGGGGCCATCGAAGGAGGCGTCGTAGGCGGCCAGGCGGCCTTCCATTTCCTGCACATCCTTGAGCTTCACACCCAGGTCATCGGCCACGCGCTGGGCTTCTTCCACGCTCAGGCGTGCCAGGCGCTTCTTCTGCCCGCGCAGGTTGAAGAACAGCTTGCGCTGGGCCTTGGTGGTGGCCACCTTGACGATGCGCCAGTTGCGGATCACGAACTCGTGGATTTCCGCCTTGATCCAGTGCACGGCAAAAGACACCAGGCGCACGCCGACGTTCGGGTCGAAGCGGCGCACCGCCTTCATCAGGCCGACATTGCCTTCCTGGATCAGGTCCGCCAGGGGCAGGCCGTAGCCGCTGTAGCTGCGGGCGATATGCACCACAAAGCGCAGGTGCGCCAGCACCAGGCCGCGGGCCGCATCAATGTCTTCGTTGAAGTAAAGGCGCTCGGCCAGCGCGCGCTCCTGCTCGGCATCGAGAACAGGCACCTCGCTGACAGCGCGAATGTAGGCATCCAGGTTATCTCCCGGAACCGCCAGTGGCAGCGCCTTCACCGCTTGCAACTCTGTGCTCATGGAACCCCCTCCCAATGAAATTCAGCTCGATATTAGCACTCGGGCAATTAGAGTGCTAATCGGGGAAATGGTTCCCGGGAAACGGCAAAAGCTATCGCGGCCCGGCCGGGCCGGCAGGCCCTCAGGCGGCGTGGCGCTTGGCCAGGGCGCGCAGCACGATCTGGCACTGGTTGGCGCCGTACTCGCGGATATCCGCCGTGGCCTGCTCGGCCTGGCGCTGCACCACGTGCTGCACCAGGCGCTGGAAGATGGCCAGGGACACCTCCAGTTCGGTGGTTTCCTCAATCAGGGCGATATAGGAAAAACGCTGCAGCTGCGGCAGCAGGTCCTCGATGGCATCCACCAGATAGGCATTGCCGGCAAAACGCAGGCCGTTGTGGATGAATTCGAAGGCGGTGTCATGGAATGCGGCCACATCGCCGGCCGCCACGTTCTCTGCCATGCGCCCCACCAGGGCCACCAGGTCCTCGATCTCACCGGGTTTCCAGCCACTGGCCGCGCGACTGGCCAGCTGCCCGAGCAGCACGAAAAGGAAATCGTAAAGTTCGCGTACCTGGGTCTCGTCCACCGGCTTCACACGCACCCCGCGGCGCGGCTGGATCTCCACCAGGTGCCGCTTCTCCACCAGCCTGAAGGCCTCTCGGAGCGAGTTGGTGCTCACATCAAGCTGCCTGGCCAACTCCGCCTCGGGCAGCCGGTCGCCCGGCGCCAGCTCACCACGGATGATCCGCTCACTGATGTGCTCAGCCAGTTGTTCGCTCAGATTGCGCGCCGGGTTCAGCGGCATGACGTCCCTCCCGTGGGCACTCGACTCCATATGGCTGCGGATTATGCCGGCAACCGGCGCAAAAGTCATCTACTTGAAGTGTTTGACAATTCAAGTATCGTCGCGCAGACTGTCCCGGTCGATCACGAGATCAACAGACTTTTGCGTATTTGAGGAGGCGCTACGCCATGTTCGAGAAAGTCGATAACAACACCATGCTCGCGTTCAAGAAGTGGGCCTACCTGCTGGTGCTGGTGGCACCGGCCAGCCTGCTGTTCAGCTGGTACATGGCCGACAGCAACCCGGGCCAGGCCACGTTCTGGGCGTTCTTCCCGCTGCTGTTCATTTTCGGCATCGTGCCGGTACTGGATTACATCGTCGGCAAGGACCCGTCCAACCCGGACGAGGAAACCCAGGTGCCGAGCCTGTCGGAAGAGAAGATCTACCGCTGGTTCACCCTGGCCATGTTCCCACTCATGCTCGGCATCCTTGCCTTCGGCGGCTGGGTGTTTGCCGGCTGGGGCCAGTTCAGCGCACTGGGCCAGCTGGGCTGGGTCATTTCCTGTGGCGTCATCGGCGGCGTGGTGGCCATCAATGTTGGCCATGAGCTGGTACACAAGGACCCGAAGCTGGAGAACTGGACCGGCGGCCTGCTGCTGGCCTGCGTCACCTACGCCGGCTTCAAGGTGGAACACGTGCGTGGCCACCATGTGCATGTCTCCACCCCGGAAGACGCCTCGTCCAGCCGCTACAACCAGAGCCTGTACGACTTCCTGCCGAAAGCCCTGGTGCGCAACTTCCTCGCCGCCTGGCGCCTGGAAGCGGCCTACCTCAAGCGCAAGGGCAAAAAGGTGGTCAGCAAGGACAACGAGCTGATCTGGTGGTACGGCTTTTCCCTGCTGCTGGCCGGCCTGTTCTTTGCTGCCTTTGGCTGGATCGGCGTCGGCTTCTTCTTCGCCCAGGGCCTGCTGGCGGGCATGACGCTGGAAGTGATCAATTACATCGAGCACTACGGGCTGCACCGCCGCGTGCTGGAAAACGGCCGCTTCGAGCGCGTTACCCCGGCCCACAGCTGGAACAGCAATTACCTGCTCACCAACCTGCTGTTGTTCCACCTGCAGCGCCACAGCGACCACCACGCCTATGCCAAGCGCCGCTACCAGGTGCTGCGCCACTACGACGAAAGCCCGCAGCTGCCTGGCGGTTATGCCTCCATGTTCGTGCTGGCCTTTGTCCCGCCACTGTGGAAGGCGGTGATGAACCCGCGGGTGGAGGCCTATTACGAGGGCGAGATGGACCAGCTGTTCCGCGAGAAGAAGCGGGTCAACAAGATCTCCGCTGATGCCTCCCGCGCCTGACCCGCGACGAGGCAGACAAAAGGGCCGGCCATGCCGGCCCTTTTTTGTGCGCCGTTTTTTGCGCGCCCTGTCGGAGCGGCAAGGAAGGAGGAGGGCGCACCGGACACCCCTGTCTGACGAACAAAAAGTAACCAATTGCCGACCAACGGCCTGCCAAACGGCATTGACTGTTACATTGGCCGATGTAACTATTAGGTGACTGTCTGTTCAATTGCGTTACGGAGGGCCCCAGCATGTTCGAGCGTGTTGACCCGAAAACCATGCTGAAAATAAAGAAAATAGGCTACCCGCTGTTCTGGATCGCCCTGATCCCGGTCCTGCCGCTGAGTGCGCTGGCAGGCCGTGAGTCCGGCACCCAGGACCTGTGGGCCTGGTTCATCTACTTCACCATCTTCGGCATCATCCCGGTGCTTGATTACATCATCGGCAAGGATGCGGCCAACCCGGACGAAGTGGAGGACGTGCCTTCCATGTCTGAAGAGAAGGTGTATCGCTGGTTCACCCTGCTGATGGTGCCGATCTGGTTCGGCGTCCTGTTCTGGGGCGGCCACATCTTCATGGTCAATGACTACTCCTGGTTCGGCATGCTCGGCTGGATCGTCTCCATCGGCACGGTAGGCGGCATCATCGCCATCAACCTGGGCCATGAGCTGATCCACAAGGACCCGAAGATCGAGAACTGGGCCGGCGGCCTGTTGCTGGCGTCAGTGACCTATGCCGGCTTCAAGGTGGAGCACGTGCGCGGTCACCACGTCAGCGTTTCAACGCCGGAAGATGCGTCATCCTCGCGCTACAACCAGGGGCTTTATGCCTTCCTGCTGCACGCGTTCCCGCACAACTTCATCAACGCCTGGCGGCTGGAGAAGCAGTACCTGGAGCGCAAGGGCAAGAAATTCCTGAGCAAGGACAACGAACTGATCTGGTGGTATGCCATTTCCTTCGCCCTTGCCGGCGTGTTCTACGCGCTGTGGGGCTGGATGGGCGTGCTGTTCTTCTTCGGCCAGAGCTTCTTTGCCGCCCTGGCGCTGGAGATCATCAACTACATCGAGCATTACGGCCTGCACCGTCGCGTGCTCGAAAACGGCAAGTACGAGCGGGTGACCCCGGCCCACAGCTGGAACAGCAACTACCTGCTCACCAACATCGCCCTGTTCCAGTTGCAGCGCCACAGCGATCACCATGCCTACGCGAAACGACGCTACCAGGTGCTGCGACACTACGAGGAAAGTCCGCAGTTGCCGGGCGGCTACGCCTCCATGTACGTGCTGGCATTGTTCCCGCCTTTGTGGAAGAAAGTCATGAACCCGCGGGTGGAAGCCTACTACGAGGGTGAGATGGACCAGCTGTTCCGCAAGCAGAAGCGCGTCAACAAGATTGCCAGCGCCAGCTGAGGCGATATTCCCGATCGATGTGTGGGCCGGCGAAAGCCGGCCTTTTTTTGTCGGGTGGCTTTGTTGCGCGTGGGTTGGCCCTCACCCCAACCCCTCTCCCCGGGGGAGAGGGGCTTGATCCGTCCTGCTAGTGGGTCCCCTCTCCCGCCGGGAGAGGGACAGGGTGAGGGCCAGCCGCCTCAGCCGAGGAAGCCGTTGTCCTTGAGGTAGTCGATCATCAGCGCGACACACTCATCGACACTGTTTTCAGCTGTGTTGATATGCAGCTCCGGCTTTTCCGGCGCTTCGTAGGGGGCGCTGATGCCGGTGAACTCGGGGATCTCTCCAGCGCGGGCCTTCTTGTACAGGCCCTTCGGGTCGCGCGCCTCGCAGGCTTCCAGGGGCGCGTCCACATGGATCTCGATGAAATCGCCATCGGCCAGTTCACGGGCCAGCTGGCGGTCTTCACGGTAAGGCGAAATGAAGGCGGTCAGGTTGATCACACCAGCGTCGCGGAACAGCTTGGAGATCTCGGCAATGCGGCGGATATTTTCCTTGCGGTCGTCCGGTGAGAAACCGAGGTTGGCATTGATGCCATGACGGATGTTGTCGCCATCAAGGATATAGGTCAGCCGGCCCATTTCGTGCAACGCGCTTTCCAGGGCAACTGCCAGGGTGGACTTGCCGGAGCCTGACAGGCCGGTGAACCAGAGGGTGGCGCCACGTTGTGAAAGCAGTTTCTCGCGGTCGGCACGGGTCACATCACCGTGGTGATAAACAATGTTGGTGCTCTTGGTCATGGTTGGTCCCAGATCGTTGATGCAAACACGGCGCCGTTACTGGCGCCAGAACATGGGCGTGAAAAGCACCAGAATGGTGAACACTTCCAGACGCCCCAGCAGCATGGCCCCGCACATGATCCATTTCGCCGCCGGCGACAGATGGGAGAAGCCGTCAGCCACGCCTTCAATACCGACCCCGAGGTTGTTGAGGGAAGCCGCCAGGGCCGACGTGGCGGTGGCCAGGTCCAGCCCGGTTGCCGTCAGCAGCAGGGTCATGAGGACGGCAAGGGTAATATAAACGCCGACAAAACCCCAGACCGCCTGTAATACCTGGTCATCGACAGCCCGCCGCCCGAAGCGCAGGGCGAAAATGCCGTGCGGGTAGATCAACCGGCGCAACTCGCGCATGCCGTGCTGGAACACCAGCGATGCCCGCACCACCTTCATGCCCGCCGTGGTGGAGCCGGCACAGCCACTGATAAAGCTGGTGAACACCAGCAGGAACGGCACCAGCGACGGCCAGGTGGCGGCCGAGCCACTGGTCAGGCCGGTGCCGGTGGAGAACGACACCACCTGGAAGGCGGAGTGAATCAGGTTCTCATGGCGCGCCTGGTAGACACCGCTGAACCAGAGGATCAGGTCGACGATAATAATGTATGCCAGGGTCAGGCCAAGGAAGACACGGAATTCCGGATCGCGCCAGAAAATCAGCGGGCTGCGCAGCTTCCAGGCGGTAAACATGAGGGCGAAGCTGCAGCCCCCCAGGAACATGAAGATCACCCCCACCAGTTCCACCGCGCGGCTGTCGAAGAAAGCAATGGAATCGTCGTAGGGGGCAAAGCCGCCAGTGGACACCGTGGAGAACGTCAGCGCAATGGCATCGAAGGGCGTCATGCCGGCCCACCAATAGCTCAGGGCGCAGAGGATGGAGATGGTCAGGTAGACGTACCAGAGCAGCTTGGCGGTTTCTGCCACCCGCGGCGTCAGTTTCGACTCCTTCATCGGCCCCGGGATTTCCGCCTTGTACAGCTGCATGCCACCGACGCCGAGCATGGGCAGGATGGCGATGGCGAGTACGATCACACCCATGCCCCCCAGCCACTGCAACTGCTGGCGATAGAACAGCAGCGATTTGGGCATGTCATCAAGGCCGGAGAGCACCGTGGCGCCGGTGGTGGTGAGACCGGAAATGGATTCGAACACGGCATCGGTGACGGACAGGTCCAACACCAGCATCAGTGGCACCGAGCCCATCACCCCCAGCACGGTCCAGAACAAGGTCACCACCAGGAAGCCATCACGTGTCTGCAGCTCGGCATTGGCGCGCATGAACGGCAACCACAGCACCAGGCCGGAGACAAAGATAATGGCACAGGCGGTGAGGAACGGGATCTGGCCGCCATCCTGATAGATATAGGCAACCAGCACCGGCGGCAGCATGGTGGTGCTGAACACCATCAGCAGCAAACCCAGAATCTTGGCAATCACCGAAAGATGCATGGCTGTCCCGTATCAGAAGCCCGATTCAGAAGAAGGTAAAGCCGACCTGGAACAGTTTTTCCACGTCACGAATGCGTCGTTTGTCCATCACGAACAGGATCACATGATCGTCCGCCTCGATGACCACGTCATCATGGGCAATCAGTACTTTCTCACCGCGTACCACGGCACCGATGGTGGTGCCTTCCGGCAAGTCGATATCCTCGATGGCACGGCCGACGACCTTTGAGCTCTTTGCATCACCGTGAGCAATGGCCTCGATGGCTTCCGCCGCACCACGACGCAGGGAATAGACGTTGACGATATCACCGCGACGCACATGGGTGAGCAGGCTGCCGATAGTGGCCTGCTGGGGTGAAATCGCGATATCGATGTCATGGCCCTGCACCAGGTCGACATAGGCCGGGTTGCTGATCAATGTCATCACCTTGCGCGCGCCCAGGCGCTTGGCCAGCAGCGACGACATGATGTTGGCTTCGTCATCATTGGTCAGGGCACAGAAGACATCGGTGTTCTCGATGTTCGCCTTGAGCAGGCGGTCGCGGTCGGTGCCACTGCCCTGCAGGACCACCGTGCGGGACAGCTGCGCGGAAAGCAGTTCACAGCGGTCCTCGTTGCGCTCGATCAGCTTGACGTTGTAACGCTGCTCAATGGCTTTCGACAGGCGATAGCCGATGTTGCCGCCGCCGGCGATGACCACACGGCGGTAACTGTGCTCGAGCCGGCGCAGCTCACTCATGACCGCACGAATGTCATTGCGCGCGGCAATGAAAAACACTTCATCATCGGCCTCAATCACCGTGTTGCCCTCGGGCAGGATCGGCCGGTCACGACGGAAGATGGCGGCCACACGCGTGTCCACGTTGGGCATGTGCTTGCGCAACTGGCGCAGCTCATTGCCCACCAGGGGGCCACCGTAATAGGCGCGCACCGCCACCAGCTGTACCCGGCCGCTGGCGAAGTTCACCACCTGTAGCGAGCCCGGCGTTTCAATCAATCGCTTGATGTAATCGGTAACCACCTGCTCCGGCGAGATGATCACGTCGATGGGAATGGCATCAGCACTGAACAGCTTTTCCCGCTGGGTGTAGTTGGCGGTGCGAATACGGGCAATCTTGCTGGGCGTGCGAAAAAGGGTGTAGGCCACCTGGCAGGCCACCATGTTGACCTCGTCACTGTTGGTGACGGCAATCAGCATGTCGGCATCTTCAGCGCCGGCCTGGCGCCGCACGGACGGGTAGGAGCCCTTGCCAGCGACGGTGCGGATATCAAGCCGGTCACTGAGCTCGGCCAGGCGCGCCGCGTTGGTGTCGATGATGGTGATGTCGTTCTGTTCCCCGGCGAGATTCTCAGCCAGGGTACCGCCCACCTGACCTGCACCGAGAATAATAATCTTCACGCGCAGTACTCCGGTTCATGGTTGAACAGGGTCATTATCACCGATTTTCTGCAGTCGGCAGAAATAGAAGCCATCGTAATCCCCCGTACCCGGCAAAAGCTGGCAACCCGGCCCGCCGGCGGCGTCCGCCAGCGCGGGCGTGTCATCCCGGGCATCGGCATGACGAGCAAGGAAGGCAGCGATCTGTTCGCTGTTCTCTTCCGGCAGGATCGAGCAGGTGGCGTACACCAGCACACCACCGGGCGCTATCAGCGGCCATAATGCATCCAGCATATCAGCCTGTAAACCGCACAGCGCCGGGATGTCATCCGCCTGTCGGTGCCAGCGCACGTCCGGTTGCCGGCGAATGATGCCGGTGGCCGAGCAGGGTGCATCCAGCAGTACGGCATCGAAGGGCTCGCCGTCGAACCATGCCTGCGGCTGTGTGGCATCGCCCGTTTTCAGCGCCGCCTGGCGACCCAGCCGCGACAGGTTGTCGGCCACCCGCTGCAGCCGTTGCGTCGATGCATCCAGCGCCAGCAGGCGCATGTCCGGCTGACGTTCCAGCAGCTGGCCGGTCTTGCCGCCCGGCGCGGCACAGGCATCCAGCACCCGGGCTGCACGAGGCAACGGCTTTTCCAGAAGGGCACCTACCGGCAACTGCGCGGCTTCGTCCTGAATCGATACCCAGCCTTCGGAAAAACCGGGCACGGCCGCCGCTGCCCGGGCCGGCGACAGCGTCCAGGCAGACGGCGCGAGGTCGCCCTGGCGCGCCTCGATACCGGCCTGCTGCCACTGCTGCGGTCCATCAGCCGGCGCCTCTGGCGACAACCGCACGGTGAACGGCGGTGGGTCCAGCAGCGCCGCCGCCACCGCATGGCATTGCTCAGGCCAGGCCTCGCGCAGACGCGCCCACAACCAACCCGGCAACGAATAACGCACGGCCGGTTTCTGCGCCGCCAGCACGGCTTCCACATCGGCATCGGCCGCCTGGCGCAGCAGCGCATTGGCCAGACCACTGGCCCAGGGCGCCTTCAGGTCACGCATGACGCCCGGCCAGGCATTGACCACGGCATGGGCCGGGCGCTGACTGAACCACAGCTCATGGATGCCACACAGCATGGCAAGCTCCACCGACCGGGCAGAGGATTTCAGGGGCTTGTCGAGGTGGCTGTTGAGCCAGTGATGCAGGCGCCGGTAATGCCGGCACACACCGTAGGCCAGATCCTGCGCCAGGCCGCGCTCACTGTCCTTGAGACCCGTCAGCGCCGGGGGCAGGGCGTCACGCAAGGACTGCCCATCGCCGCCCGCCGGCAGCACCGCCAGCAACACCCGCACGGCGGCCAGCCGTGCCGGATCAGCCAAGCTGGTCTCCGGCCTGGAGGAATTCGGGGTGACCGCGAAGGATGTCCGCCACCGGCATGGCGCGTTTCCCCGGGCGCTGCAACTGCTGCAAACGCAGCACGCCATCCGCGCAGGCCACATCAATCCCTTGCTCGCCCACCGCCAGCACCGTGCCCGGAGCACCGTCACCGGCCACCGCCTGTGCCGCCCACACGCGCACCGCCTGGCCGGCGAGGGAAAACCAGGCCACCGGCCAGGGATTGAAGGCGCGCACCTGGTTGGCCAGCGCCACCGCCGGTTGCTGCCAGTCCAGGCGCGCCTCTTCCTTGCCCAGTTTGTGGGCATAGGTGACGCCTTCGGCTGGCTGCGGCTGTGCCGCCTCACGCAGGGCGGGGAGGTCTGCCAGCGCGTCCAGCAGCGCGGTGGCACCCAGCGCCGCCAGCCGGTCATGCAGGCTGCCGCCGGTGTCGTTGGGGGCAATGGTGGTGCGCCGCTCCAGCAGCACCGGGCCGGTATCGAGGCCGGCCTCCATCTGCATGATGCCCACCCCGGTTTCCGTGTCCCCGGCGGCGATGGCGCGCTGGATCGGCGCGGCGCCGCGCCAGCGTGGCAGCAGCGAGCCATGCACGTTGACGCAGCCGTAGCGCGGCATGTCCAGCACCGTCTGCGGCACGATCAGGCCGTACGCCACCACCACCATGACGTCGGCATGGGCATCATGGATGTGCTGCTGGATCTCGGCATCCTTGAGGGTATCGGGCTGCCAGACCGGGATGTCGGCGGATACGGCCAGCTGCTTGACCGGACTGACCGTCACCTTCTTGCCCCGCCCGGCGGGCCGGTCAGGCTGGGTCAGCACCGCCAGCACGCGGTGTTCGCTGTCCAGCAGGGCCTGCAGCGACGCAGCGGCAAAATCCGGCGTACCGGCAAACAGGATATTCAGTGGGGTGGACGCCGGCATCAGCGTCAGGCCCGCTGGCGCTGGACTTTGACCAGCTTCTTGCGGATGCGGTCGCGCTTCAGTCGCGAGACATAGTCAACGAACAGCTTGCCGTCGAGATGGTCGATTTCATGCTGGATACACACGGCCAGCAGGCCCTCGGCTTCCATCTCGAAGGGCTCGCCGTTGCGGTCCAGGGCCTTGATATGGACCCGTGCCGGCCGCTCCACGGTCTCGTAGAAGCCCGGCACCGACAGGCAGCCCTCGTCGTAGGACTGGCATTCCTCCACCAGCGGCGTGATTTCCGGGTTGATGAACACGCGCGGATCGCTCTGGTCCTCGGACACATCCAGCACCAGCAGGCGCTTGTGGACGTTCACCTGGCTGGCGGCGAGGCCGATTCCGGGGGCGTCGTACATGGTTTCAAACATGTCGTCGATCAGTTTGCGAAGCTCGTCATCCACGGTTTCCACGGGCTTTGCTACCGTGCGCAGGCGGGGATCGGGAAACTCCAGGATTTCAAGGATGGCCATATGGGGTATCCAAAACTTGCAGTAGCACTCGAAATTTGGTTGCTAAGGCTATGATCACATTGCTATATTCGATCTCAAACCGTGCGTTCGCGGACGTCCTGGCACGGCTGAGGGCGTGCTAATAATGATAAAAGGAATCGGGTAATGATGAAATCGCTGCTGCGTGCCCTGACCACAGGCCTGCTCGTTCTGGCGCCGGCCCTGTCCTTCGCGCAAGTGACTCTGAAGGATGACGCGCCAGACGTCTACTACGTCAAGAACGGCGATAACCTCTGGAACATCGCCAGCCAGTTCCTGGACAGCCCCTGGCAGTGGCCGGAATTGTGGCACGTCAACCAGGAAATCGAGAACCCGCACCTGATCTACCCGGGTGACGTGATCCGGATCGTCTACGTGGACGGCAAGCCGCGCATCGAGGTGGAACGCAACGGTGGCGCCGACGACGGCAAGGAAACCGTGAAGATGATGACCGACGGCCGTCTGGTGAAGATGGAGCCCAAGGCTCGCGTCGTCGCGCTGGACACCGCGATCCCCGCCATCCCGCTGGATACCGTGGAAAACTACCTGGTGGAAGGCCTGGTGCTGAGCAAGCTGCAACTGGAACAAGCCCCCTATGTAGTGGGCGGCGAAGACGCCCGGGTGGTGTTTGGTGATGGCGATACCGTGTACGCCCGCGACCCCATCGACGCCTGGGAAAACCTGGTGCGCTCCTACGGCATCTACCGCGTGGGCGAGGAATACGTCGACCCGGTGACCAAGGAGATTCTCGGTTACGAGGCACTGGAGATCGCCCTCGCCCGGGTGGCCGACCAGGAATCGGAAATCGCTACCCTGCGCCTGATCCAGTCCAACGAAGATGTTCGTGAACAGGACCGGGTGCTGAATGCGGCCGAGCGCAAGATGCAGTCCGTGTTCTATCCGGTGGCCCCGGACGAGCCCATCGACGCCCGCGTGATCCGCTTCTTCGACCGCCTCAACTCGGTGGCCCGCAACGAGGCCCTGGTGATCAACAAGGGCATCCGTGACGGCCTGCGCGCCGGGCATGTGCTGGAAGTGAAGCAGGCCGGCCAGGTGGTCAAGGACAAGGTTCGCGACGAGATGATCCAGCTGCCGCAGGTCAAAGCCGGCACCATCATCGTGTTCCGGGCTTTCGAGAAAGTCTCCTACGCCCTGGTGGTGGAGGCCGAGCGCCCGATCCGCATGAACGACATCGCCACCAATCCGGCTGGCTCGCTGTAACGGCATCCACTGACAGCCAGTGACGTCACTGGCCGGCAGTCCGAGAAAGCGCCCGATGGCATCGTCATCGGGCGTTTTTCGTTTCGGAGCCACCGTGTGGACACCCTGCCGCTGTTAGCCGCCAGCCTGGCCTACGGGCCGGACACCCCGGGACTGGGCCGCTGGCTCCAGGCCCCGGCCGACACTGACGAACCGCCGGCCGTGCGCGCCCGGCGCCAGCAGCTTGCCCGCCACGCCACCACCGCCGCCCGCCTGGCCACCCTGCAGCGCCAGGGCTGGGACCTGGTGGCCATCACCGATGCCCGCTACCCGTCCCTGCTGCGCGAAACCGCCGACCCGCCCGGCCTGCTTTACTGCCGTGGCGACTGGCAACTGCTGCAACAACCGCAGCTGGCCATGGTGGGCTCGCGCCATGGCACGACCGCCGCCTGCCGCCACGCCAGCGACCTGGCCCGGGCGCTGGCGGCACAGGGCTTTGTCATCACCAGTGGCCTGGCGCTGGGGGTGGATGGCGCCGCGCACGAAGGCGCCCTGCAGTCGGGCCAGACCATTGCCGTGCTCGCCCATGGCCCGGACCGGCTCTACCCGGCCCGCCACCGTGCGCTGGCAGATACCCTGGTGCGCGACGGCAGCCTGCTGGTGACCGAATTCCCGCCCGGACAGGCGCCCCTGCCCGCGCTGTTCCCCCAGCGCAACCGCCTTATCAGCGGCATGAGCCGGGCCACGCTGGTGATCGAGGCGGCACTGCGCAGCGGCACCCTGGTCACGGCACGCCTGGCGGCTGAGCAGGGCCGCGAGGTCTTCGCAATGCCTGGTGCTGTGCACAACCGGTTTGCCCGGGGCTGCCACCAGCTGTTGCGTGACGGCGCCGAATGGCTGGAGTGCGCCGAGGATGTCACGGCCGTGATTGCCGCACCGCACCCGGCACCAGCGGATACCACCGTGCACAGGGAGAATGACACTGACCACCCGCTGCTGCGGTCCCTGGGCGACGAGACACGGGGGCTGGAGGCGCTGGCGGCCCAGACCGGGCTGTCAGCGCCGGAACTGGCCCGCCAGCTGAGCGAGCTGGAATTGTCAGGCGCGGTGGTGCGGGTGGCCGGGGGGTACCGTCGCAGCGCCTGGTGACAGACGCCCACGCCGGCCGACCATCTGGCTTTCACAGACGCCCTTGCTACACTTGCGCCTGTCGCTCCCCGGAGCCTGTCCAAGGAAGCTGTCCGTGCTGGCTGAATTTCCCCTGCGCCAGGCCGCAGAGACTGTCCGCGAGGGCGGTATCGTGGCCTATCCCACCGAAGCCGTTTACGGGCTTGGCTGTGATCCGCTCAATGCCGGCGCGGTGGCACGGCTGCTGGCGATCAAGCAACGCCCGGTACACAAGGGGCTGATCCTGCTCGGCGCTGACCTGGAACAACTGCGCCCGTTCATGGACCTGCCGGAGACGGCACTGGCGCCCCTGCGCGACTGGCCGGTGGGCACGACCTACCTGGTGCCGGCCTCGGCGCTGGTGCCGGAATGGATTCGCGGCGAGCACCACAAGGTGGCGGTACGCGTCAGCCACCATCCGTTGGCAGCGCGCCTGGCCCAGCTGGCCGGCACCCCGCTGGTGTCCACCAGTGCCAACCTGTCCGGGCGACCGTCCCTGCGCAATCCGTTCCAGGTAGGGCGCCAGCTGGGCCCTTTGCTGGATTTCATTGTCACCGGTCAATGCGATATCACCGACCGGCCCTCTACCATCATTGACCTGGAAAGCGGCGCCACCCTGCGCCGCTGAACCCACCAACCACGGGACACCCCATGAGCGAAGTGAACCTCGACGCCGTCAAGAACTACCTGCTTGGCCTCCAGGACGACATCTGTTCACAACTGCAGGAGGAAGATGGCCACGGGCAGTTTCTCGAGGACAGCTGGGAGCGGGAAGAGGGCGGCGGTGGCCGCTCCCGCGTACTCACCGATGGCCGGGTGATCGAGAAAGGCGGGGTCAATTTTTCCCATGTCATGGGCTCACAGCTGCCGCCATCCGCCACTGCCCACCGGCCGGAACTGGCAGGCCGGGCCTGGCAGGCCATGGGCGTATCGCTGGTGATCCACCCGGAGAATCCCTACGTGCCCACCAGCCACGCCAACGTGCGCCTGTTCGTGGCCGAAAAGGAGGGCGAAGCGCCGGTGTGGTGGTTTGGTGGCGGCTTCGACCTGACGCCGTTCTACGGCTTCGAGGAGGACGTAAGGCACTGGCACCAGGTGGCCCACGATGCCGTGGCGCCGTTCGGTGACGACATCTACCCGGAATTCAAGCAATGGTGCGACGAGTACTTCCACCTCAAGCACCGCAACGAACCTCGCGGCGTGGGCGGGCTGTTCTTCGACGATTTCCAGCGCTTCGACTTCGATCAGAGTTTCGCCTTCATGCGCGCCGTGGGTGACGCCTACATCCGCGCCTACCGCCCCATCGTCAACGCCCGCAAGCAGATGGAATGGGGCGAACGGGAACGGCTGTTCCAGCTCTACCGCCGGGGCCGCTATGTGGAGTTCAACCTGGTCTATGACCGCGGCACCATCTTTGGCCTGCAGTCGGGCGGTCGCACCGAGTCGATTTTGATGAGCATGCCGCCACTGGTACGCTGGGAATATGACTGGCATCCGCAACCGGGAACTCCCGAAGCGCAGTTGTATGATGTATTCCTCAAACCCAGGGACTGGCTGGAGTAAGACATGCGACGTTTTGCGGTGTTGGGCAACCCGGTAGCGCACTCACGCTCACCGGACATCCACCGGGCCTTTGCCGCCCAGCATGGCATCGAGATTGACTACCAGCGCATCGAAGTAGCGCTGGACAATTTCCCCGGCACCGTGCGCCACTTCTTCAACGATGACGAAGGCATCGGCCTCAACGTCACTGTGCCGTTCAAGGCGCAGGCATTCGAGATGGCGCGCTACCCGAGCGAGCGCGCCAAACGCGCGGGGGCGGCCAACACGCTGTGGATGGCCCATGGCCACCTGCACGCCGACAACACCGACGGCCTCGGCCTGGTCCATGACCTGCGCCGCAACCTGGGCTGGCAACTGCACGGCAAGCGCGTGCTGATTCTCGGTGCCGGCGGCGCTGTGCGCGGCGTGCTTGACCCGCTGCTGGCGGAAACCCCGGCCGACATCACCATCGCCAACCGCACCGTGGCAAAGGCGGAAGAACTGGCCGAGCAATTCAGCGACCGTGGCATTGCCGTGTATGGCACGGGCATGGACACCCTGCGCGGGCCGTTCGACATCATCATCAACGCCATTTCCGCGGGCCTGGCCGGCGACATGCCGGCGTTGCCAGACGGCCTGATCGGCGCGGACACGGTCTGTTACGACATGGTCTACGGCAACCCGGCAGAAAAGTCAGGCACGCCATTCCTGGCCTGGGCAGAAACCCACGGCGCCACAGAATGGGCGGATGGCATTGGCATGCTGGTGGAACAGGCGGCGGAATCGTTTTACCTGTGGATGAACTGGCGGCCGGACAGCAAGGCCGTGATCCGTGCCCTTCGCCACCCGTCTGCCGGGGACTGAGCCATGGAACAGCTGCTCCATGATGAATGGGCCCTGCTGCTGCTGGTCATGGCCGCCTCGGTGGTAACCGTGCTGGCCACCGTCCTGATTCATTATGAGGCACTGACGCTGATTTCCCGCTTCCTGCACCCGCGCTTCGAAAACCCGCGCCAGCAGATGATGGTGGTCATTATTGGCATCTTTACCGCGCACACACTGGAGGTGTGGCTGTATGCGCTGGCCTATTACCTGCTCGACCGGTTGACGCCGGTGGCCGACATCATTGACGTGGCGGACAACCTCAGCGGCAGTTTCCTGGATTACCTGTACTTCTCCACGGTGAGCTACACCTCACTGGGCCTGGGCGACCTGTATCCGGTGGGCCCGGTGCGCCTGATGACCGGCATCGAGTCCCTCAACGGCCTGTTGCTGATCGGCTGGTCGGCGTCCTTCACCTACCTGGTGATGGAAAAACGCTGGCGCCTGTAAGCATTCAGGCGCCGGTACCGCTGTCGGCAATGTAGTCGTCCTTCAGGCGCACATAGTTGCCCGCCACATAGGGCAGGAACTCCAGTTCTTCTGCGCTCAGCGGGCGCACCCGGGTGGCCGGGCGGCCACGGTACAGGTAACCCCGCTTGAGGGTCTTGCCCGGTGGCACCAGCGAGCCGGCGGCGAGGATTACTTCGTCCTCGATCACCGCCCCGTCCATCACCACCGCCTGCATGCCGATCATCACCCGGGAGCCGATGCGACAGCCATGCAACATGGCCTGGTGAGCGATGGTCACATCGTCACCGATGCTAAGCGGGAAGCCGCCGGGGTTGAAACGGGAATCATGGGTGATGTGCAGCACCGCATTGTCCTGGATGCTCACGCGCCGGCCAATTTCAATGCGGTGCATGTCGCCCCGGACCACTGCGCAGGGCCAGACGGAGCAGTCGTCACCCAGGGTGACGTCACCAATGACCTGCGCCGACGGGTCCACCCACACGTACTGACCCAGCGACGGGGCCTTGTCTTTAAAGCTGCGAATCCCCATCTGCTACACTCACCCTCCAGAAAATGGCCCGTTTCACGGACCCAACATGGGGGCAGTGTAAGACTGGCCCGGTCTGTACGCCACACACAGGACTATCGAGGAACACATGTCTGACAACCCGCTGATCGACTATCCCGGCCTGCCGCCGTTCTCCGCCATCAAACCCGAGCATGTGGAACCAGCCATGGATGCCCTGATTGCATCCGGCCGCGCCTGCATCGAGCAGGTGCTGGCCAACGGCGACTTCACCTGGGACGGCCTGGTGGCACCGCTGGAGCGCGAAGACGAGCGCCTGGGCAAGGCCTTCGGCCCGGCCGGCCACCTGAATGCCACCTGCCAGACGGACGCGCTGCGCCAGGCCTACAATGCCTGCCTGCCCAAGCTCAGCGACTACAGCACCGAAGTGGGCCAGAACGTGGCGCTGTACCAGGCCTACCAGTCGCTGCGCGACGGCGATACCTTTGCCAGCCTGACCCCGGCGCAACAGAAGGACATCGACAACACCCTGCGCGACTTCCGCCTGTCCGGTGTGTCACTGCCAGATGACAAAAAGCAGCAGTACATGGAAAACGCCTCACGGCTGTCCGAGCTGACCTCGCGCTTTTCCGACAACCTGCTGGATGCCACCCAGAGCTGGGGCAAACATGTCACCGATGCCGACGTACTTGCCGGCGTGCCGGAAACCGCCCTCGCCGGTGCCGCTGACAAGGCGCGCGAGAAGGAGCTGGAAGGCTGGTACCTGACGCTGGATTTCCCGGTCTACTACGCCGTCATGTGTCACAGCCAGAACCGCGAGCTGCGCGAGGAAATGTACCGTGCCTACACCACCCGTGCCTCCGACCAGGGGCCGGATGCGGGCAAGTACGACAACAGCCAGATCATGCAGGAAATCCTGTCACTGCGGCACAAGCAGGCTGAGCTGCTCGGCTTCAGTCACTATGGCGAGAAATCCCTGGCCACCAAGATGGCCAGCGACGTGGAACAGGTGATGGGCTTCCTCAAGGACCTGGCGAAGAAGTCACGTCCCCAGGCCGAGAAGGAACTGGAGGCGCTGCGCACCTTCGCCCGTGAGCAGTGTGCCGGCGACCTGGCCCCGTGGGACGTTGCGTTCTGGAGTGAGCGGCTGCGCGAGGCCCGTTACGACATCTCCGAGGAAGAGCTGCGTCCCTGGTTCCCGGCAGAGAAAGTCATCAGTGGCATGTTTGCCATTGTCGAGAAACTGTTCGGTATCCGCATCGCCCAACGCGACGGCGTCGATGTCTGGCATCCGGACGTGCGCTTCTACGATGTCAGCGACGAACAGGGCGCCCACATGGCCAGCTTCTACCTGGACATGTATGCCCGTTCCGGCAAACGTGGCGGCGCCTGGATGGACGACTGCCAGGGCCGCGTGCGACTGATCGACGGTCAGCTGCAGAAGCCGGTGGCCTACCTGACCTGCAAC
Source organism: Alcanivoracaceae bacterium (assembly GCA_029212745.1). GTDB lineage: Bacteria > Pseudomonadota > Gammaproteobacteria > Pseudomonadales > Alcanivoracaceae > JARGOL01. Next base: position 37,002 of record JARGOL010000011.1, on the reverse strand, counting down.
TTCGCCCCGCCGGCCGGCGGCAAGCCCGGCCTGCTCACCCATGATGAAGTGGTCACCCTGTTCCATGAGTTCGGCCACGGCCTGCATCACATGCTCACCGAGCAGGAAGTGGGCGGCGTGTCCGGCATCAACGGTGTGGCCTGGGACGCGGTCGAGCTGCCCAGCCAGTTCATGGAAAACTGGTGCTGGACCGAAGAAGGCCTGGCGCATATCTCCGGCCACTACGAAACCGGCGAGCCGCTGCCGGATGACAAGCGTGAGCGCCTGCTGGCAGCACGCAACTTCCAGAGCGCCATGGGCATGCTGCGCCAGCTGGAGTTCTCCCTGTTCGACATGCGCATCCATACCGAGCAGGACGGCAATGCCGACATCCAGAAGATTCTCGACGAGGTGCGCGCGGAAGTGGCCGTGATGATTCCGCCGGACTTCAACCGCTTCCAGCACAGCTTCGGCCACATCTTTGCCGGCGGTTATGCGGCCGGCTACTACAGCTACAAATGGGCCGAGGTGCTCAGTGCCGATGCCTTTTCCCGATTTGAGGAAGAGGGCATCTTCAATACCGACACCGGGCGCGAATTCCGCGCCAAGATCCTGGCACAGGGCGGCAGCAAGGAACCCATGGAGCTGTTCATCGATTTCCGCGGCCGCGAGCCGGATGTGGAACCGCTGCTGCGCCACAGCGGGATTGCGGCATGACCGAGAAACGCCAGTTCATCGCCGGTGCCACCTGCCCTGAATGCGGCAAGCTGGACAAGATCCAGCGTGTGCAGGATGGCGAGCGTCTGTGGATGACCTGCATAGCCTGCGGTATGGTGCGCGACCTGGACCAGCAACCGGCGGCCGACAGCGGCACGCCGGTGACCATCATGCCGGCAACGCCGCGCAATGATGGCCACTGAAAATTCTGCACGGGAGACCCCCATGAACCGAACCTGGCGTGTATACCTGTCCGGCGAAATTCACACCGACTGGCGCGAGCAGATCATCGCCGGCTGCGAACAGGCGGGCTTGCGCGTGACGTTCAGCGGCCCGGTGACCGACCACGAGGCCAGCGACAAGTGCGGCGTGCGCATCCTTGGTGACGAACCCGATGCCTTCTGGGAAGACCGCAAGGGCGCCGGCATCAACAGCATTCGCACGCAGACGTTGCTGCGCGAGGCGGATCTGGTGGTAGTGCGTTTCGGGCCCAAGTATCGCCAGTGGAATGCCGCCTTCGATGCCGGCATGGCCGCCGCCCTGGGCAAGCCCCTGGTGACCCTGCACGATGCCGAGCTCAACCATGCCCTCAAGGAAGTGGATGCCGCCGCCTGTGCCACAGCGGCGACGCCGGAGCAGGTGGTGGAGATTCTGGCCTACGTGATCGACGCCTGATCCATGGGCCGGCGCCCTAGACGTCGGCATAGGCATCACCCTCGTTAAGCCAGCGCCGCACCAGCGGTTCCACCTGCTGCGGATACCGTGTCAGTACTACCTGGGCCATGTCACGGGCGGGCGCCATCCAGTCTTCGTCACGCATCAGGTCAACGATGCGAAATGCCAGTTCGCCGGTCTGGCGGGTGCCGAGCCATTCCCCCGGGCCACGCAGGCGCAAATCCTCTTCGGCAATGCGAAAGCCGTCATTGGTGTCGCGCATGACATGCAGGCGTCGCTGGGCCGTTTCCGACAACCGCCCGCTGTACATCAGCACGCAGTAACTTTTTTCGCCGCCCCGGCCCACCCGGCCGCGCAGCTGGTGCAGCTGTGACAGACCCAGCCGTTCCGCATTTTCGATCACCATGAGCGTGGCGTTAGGCACATCCACACCCACCTCGATCACGGTGGTGGCCACCAGCACAGCGGCATCGCCGTCGGCAAAGCGCGCCATGTGTTGTGCCTTTTCCTTGGGCTTCATGCGCCCATGGACCATTTCCACAGCCAGTTCGGGCAGCGCCTGCTGCAACTCACGCCAGGTGTCCTCGGCCGCCTTGGCCTGCAGCGCATCCGATTCCTCGATCAGGGTACAGACCCAGTACGCCTGTGTGCCGGCCTTGCAGGCGTTACGGATACGCTCCACCACATCCGGCCGGCGCTGCTCACCGATGACCACGGTATCGATGGCCTGGCGGCCCGGCGGCAGTTCGTCGATCACCGACGTGTCCAGGTCGCCATACAGGCTCATGGCCAGGGTGCGCGGAATGGGCGTGGCGGTGAGCACCAGCTGGTGTGGCACTTCCTTGCCGCGGCGCCCCTTCTCGCGCAGGGCAAGGCGCTGGTGCACACCAAAGCGATGCTGTTCATCGATGATCACCAGGCCCAGGGCATCAAACACGACAGCATCCTGGAACAGGGCGTGGGTACCCACCACCACCTGTGCCTGGCCATCGGCAATGGCCTGGTAGGTGTCACGCCGCTGGCGCGCGGTCAGGGAGCCCACCAGCCAGGCCACGGAAATTCCCAGCGGCTCCAGCCAGCTGCTGAAATTGCGCAGGTGCTGCTCGGCCAGTATCTCGGTGGGCGCCATCACCGCCACCTGGTAGCCACTGGCTATGGCACTCAGGGCGGCACAGGCCGCCACCAGCGTCTTGCCCGAACCGACATCCCCCTGTACCAGGCGCAGCATGGGTGACGGCTGCGCCAGGTCTTTATCAATCTCGGCAATCACCCGCTGCTGGGCAGCGGTCAGGGTGAAGGGCAGGGCGCCAAGCAACTGCGCGCGCTGGCCCGCCTGGTTGATCACCGGTGCCTGCTGCGCCTTTTGCCCGGCGCGCTTGTGCAGCATGCCCAACTGGTGGGCGACCATCTCTTCCACCACCAGGCGGCGCACTGCCGGGTGTTCCCCGGCCAGCAACAGGTCCACCGGATCATCCGGTCCCGGCGCGTGCAGTTTCAGTAGCGCGGCCTGCAGCGACGGCAGGTCCTGTTGCTGGAGCAGATCACGGGGCAGCAGGTCACGGGGCGGATGCCGGCGCAGGATGTCCAGGGCCTGCTTCATCAGGCCACGCAGAAAGCGCTGGGTGACGCCCTCGGTGGTGGGATAGACCGGGGTGAGGGATTTCTCCAGCGGCGGCAGATCGCCGCGGGCAGTTTCATATTCCGGGTGGTAGAACTCCAGCCCGGTCGCGCCGGCACGCACCTCGCCATAGACACGGATGCGGGTACCCGGTTCAAGGTAATGTTTTTGCGCGGCGCTGAAATGGTAGAAGCGCAAGGACACGAAGCCGGTGTTGTCCCCAATGCGCACCAGCAGGCTGCGACGGCGCCCGAACACCACATCCGCGGCACGCACCTCGCCCTCGATAACGACGTGCTGCTCAGGCCGCAGCGCCCCCATGGGCACAATCCGGGTACGGTCCTCGTAACGGAACGGCAGGTGGAAAAAAAGGTCTTCCAGGGAAACGATGCCCAGCCGGGCGAGGCGCTCGGCCGCTTTCGGGCCAACGCCTTTCAACGTGTCGACGGACTGCTCCGCCAGCGTACTCAATTGCCGATGCCTTCCCTGGGTACGGCCTGGCGCACCACCTCGATGGCCTTGGGCCGGGGGAAGCTGTCACGCCAGACCAGGGCAATGGTACGCGCGGGTACCGGTCGCACGAACGGGCGGACGGCAAACACTTCCTCGTCGTAATTGCCACGGTGCAGGGCCGAGTCCGGCAGGATGGTAATACCCAGGCCGCTGGCCACCATGTGGCGCAGGGTTTCCAGGGAACCGCCTTCAATCTGCACCAGGTTGGGCGACTTGCGCGACTCGATGGCCGGGCACAGCTCCAGCACCTGGTCCCGGAAGCAGTGGCCCTCACCGAGCAGCAGCAGGGTTTCATCCAGCAACCAGTCCGGCTTGATCGCCTTGTGTTTGGTCCAGGCGTGATCGGCCGGCAGCAATACGGAAAACGACTCCTCGTACATACGCGCGCGCACCAGGCCTCCGCCGGAGAACGGCAGGGCGACAATGATGGCATCCAGCTCACCGCGTTCCAGCTTGCCGCGCAGCACGTGGGTATAGTTTTCCTCGATGAACAGCGGCATCTCCGGGGCGGCCTTGCGCATGCGCGGCACGATCACCGGAAACAGGTAGGGCGCGACAGTGAAGATGGCGCCGATGCGCAGCGGCGAGCCGAGCTGGTCCTTCTGCTGCTGGGCCATGGCTTCCAGTGCCTCGGCCTGCTCCAGCACCCGCTGCGCCTGGATGACAATGGGCTCTGCTTCGGCCGTGACCCGCACCTCGCGCGGCCGCCGTTCGAACAGGGTAATACCCAGGTGCTCTTCCAGTTTCTTGATCGCGGCCGACAGCGTAGGCTGGCTCACCTGGCAGGCTTCGGCGGCACGGCCGAAATGGCGCTCGCGGGCGAGGGCAACAAGATAGCGAAGTTCTGTTAAAGTCATAAGAGTATAAGTTAGCGGCTATCGGGAAAGTGTACCACCCTCGCCGCACGGGAGAGAGTCTGTTGTCACACATTCTGATCGCCGGCCTGGGCGACCTCGGCCAGTCACTGGCACAACGCTGGCTCGACGAGGGCCACCAGGTTTCCGGCATCCGCCGCCAGTCCGCCGCGCCTGCCGGGGTCGACCTGTACAGCCAGGACCTGGCAGCCGACACCGTGCTGCTGCCGCCGGACACGGTGGAGCTGCTTTATATCATCATGACACCGTCGAGCCGGGACGAAGCCGGCTACGAACGCGCCTACCTCACTGCCCCGTTGCGCCTGCTCGACGCCCTCGGAGAACAGCAGCCACTGCCGCCCACGGTGTTTGTCTCCAGCACGGCAGTCTATGGCGACGCCGACGGTGACGTCAGTGAATCCACACCGCCGTCGCCGACGCGCTTCAATGGCAAGATCATCCTCGCCGCTGAGCAGGAGTTGAGCACCCGCACGGTGATGAGCACGGTCCGTTTTTCCGGCATCTATGGTCCCGGTCGCATGCGCCTGCTACGGCAGGTGGACCGGCTCAGGGAAGGCGGGGAAATGCCGAAAGCGAGTTTCACCAACCGCATTCACAGCCATGACTGCGTTGGCCTGCTCAAGCACGTGGGCGAGCGCTTCCTGGCACGGGATATGCCTCCGGGGGTGATCGTCGGCACCGACAGTGCGCCCAGCCCGAACCTTGAAGTGCTCAACTGGCTGGCGCGCGAGCGCGGCACGCCCCTGGATCTGCCGGTGCCCGAGCAGGTGCCCGGCAAGCGGCTGCGCAGCGAATACCTGCGCGACGGCCATTACAGCCTGGTCTATCCGGATTATCGCCAGGGTTACCAGCAGGTCATGGCATCGCTGGCGTCGGAGTGACGCGCGTCAGTCGATCACCATGACGGCATCCATTTCCACGCCGGCATCCTTGGGCAGGGCCGCCACGCCGATGGCGGCACGGGCCGGGTAGGGCTCGGCCAGGAACTCCGCCATCACCTCGTTGACCAGGGCGAAGTGGCCAAGGTCTGTGAGGAAAATGTTCAGCTTGACGATGTTGCGCAGGCTGCCGCCGGCGGCTTCGCACACGGCGGCGAGGTTGTTGAACACACGCTCGATCTGGGCGCGCATGTCTCCGTCCACCAGCGCCATGGTGGCCGGGTCGAGGGGAATCTGCCCGCTCAGGTAAACAGTGTCCCCGACCTTGACCGCCTGCGAGTAGGTGCCGATGGCGGCCGGCGCCTTGTCGGTGGAAATGATGGATCGATTGGGCATGGTTGTGCTCCAGAAATAGTAATGCGCCAAACCGGGGTCCCGGCATCGCTGATACCGGGACCGGTCAGAGTCGGTGTATACGGACGATGTTGTCCATACTCCGTAAACGTCGAATGATACGCGCCAGATGGATTCTGTCACGCACTGTGACATTGACGTTGATGGCGGTGAGCGCGGCGTCCTTCTCGGCCATGCTGATGGTCTCGATGTTTGAACCCAGTTCCGACAGGCTATTGGCGAACGTCGCCAGCACGCCCTTCTTGTTGACCAGGTCCAGGCGCAGGGCCGCGGTAAACTCCTGCTCGACATTGTCGTCCCAGCCCAGGGCTATGCATTTCTCCGGGTTGTTACGCAATTCCACCAGCATGTTCTTGCAGTTGTCACGGTGCACCACGATGCCACGGCCGGCACTGAGATGGCCGATGATATGGTCACCGGGCAATGGGAAACAGCACTTGGCATAGGTCACCAGCAGGCCTTCGGTGCCGCGGATGGCCAGGGCACTGCGATCATCGCCGTGCTCGACATCGGTACCGTGGTCACCGGCCAGCTTGCGGGCCACCAGCGGTGCCAGCCGGTTACCCATGCCGATTTCCTCAAGCAGGTCGTCGAGCGAGGCATAGCCATTGCTGGCCAGCTCCGCGACCACCCGTTCGATGGGCAGGTCAGAGGTGGTCATGCCGTACTGGATCAGCGCCTGTTCCAGCAGTCGCTCGCCCAGGGCGACAGATTCGTCGCGACGCTGGGTCTTGAGGAAATGACGGATATTGGTGCGTGCCTTGCCGGTGACGACAAAGTTCAGCCAGGCCGGATTGGGCGTGGCGTTGGGGGCGGTAATGATGCGCACGGTCTGGCCGGATTCCAGCGGGGTGCTCAACGCCACCAGGTTGCCGTCGATTTTTGCGGCCACGCAGGTGTTGCCCACCTTGGTGTGCACGGCATAGGCGAAATCCACCGGCGTGGCGCCCAGGGGCATTTCCCGAATCTCGCCCTTGGGGGTAAAGATGTAGACCTCGTCCGGAAACAGGTCGACCTTGACGCTCTCGATGAACTCCATGGAGTCACCGGCTTTCTGCTGCATTTCCAGCAGCCGGTTCATCCAGGTCTGTGCCCGGGTATGGGTCGGCGTGTTCGGGTCGTCATCTTCCGGGCTGGACTTGTACAGCCAGTGCGCCGCGATGCCGTTGTTGGCCATGGCTTCCATTTCCTCGGTGCGGATCTGGATTTCCAGTGGCATGCCGGAACGCGCCTTCAGGGTCGTGTGCAGCGACTGGTAGCCGTTGGCTTTGGGAATGGCAACATAGTCCTTGAAGCGCCCCGGGATCGGCGTAAAGAAGTTATGCACCGCCCCCAGTACCCGGTAGCAGGTATCCACCTTGTCGACGATGATGCGAAAGCCATACACATCCATGATGTCGGCAAAGCTCTTGTGCTGCTCTTTCATCTTCAGGTAGATCGAGTACAGGTGCTTCTCGCGGCCCAGCACCCGCGCCTCGATGCCTTCCTGTTCGAGGCAGTTTTCAATGCTGCTTTTCAGTGTGGACAACACTTCCTTGCGGTGGCCACGGGCATTCTTGACGGCCTTGGCGATGAGGCGCGCGCGCATGGGATACATGGCATGGAAGCCCAGGTCTTCGTATTCCACACGGATGTTGTACATGCCCAGCCGGTTGGCGATGGGGGCGTAGATCTCCATGGTCTCCAGCGCGATGCGACGGCGTTTTTCCGGTGGCATCACATGCAGCGTGCGCATGTTGTGCAGCCTGTCCGCCAGCTTCACCAGGATGACGCGGATGTCGCGCGTCATCGCCAGCATCATCTTGCGCAGGTTTTCCGCCTGCTGGTGGGCCTTCGATTCAAACTTGATCTGGGCAATCTTCGACACGCCATCCACAAGTTCAGCCACTTCCTGGCCGAACAGGCTGGCCATGCGGTCCTTGGACACACCGCAGTCCTCGAGCACGTCATGCAGCAGGGCGGCCATGAGACTCTCATGGTCCATGTGCATGTCGGTGAGGATATTGGCCACAGCCAGCGGGTGGGTGATGTAGGGATCACCGGTGCGGCGGTACTGGCCCTCGTGGGATTTCTCGGCGAACTCGTAAGCGCGTACGACCTGGGCGATCTGGTCGTCGTCCAGGTAGCTCTTCAGCCGTTTTACGAGATTATGGATGGTGGGCAAATGTCCTCGCCGCGCCTGCATTGTCGAACAGTGTGTTCTTCAAGCTTAGGAACTGCAGCGGGCTTTGTCTATGGCGCTTTCTCAGGAAACCGCCATGAGCCATTGAAATAGTGGATATTCTTCCCGGGGCGGGCGCCCCGGGAGGCAGCATTACTCGCCGAAGGAATCGGTCAGCAGGGCCAGCTCGTCAATGGCGTCGCGGTTGCTTTCCGCATCGGCATCCACGGACTCGGAATCCACCAGGCCTTCCGCGATCTCGCGCAGGGCCACCACGCTGGGCTTGTCGTTTTCCCAGGCCACACGCGGTTCCTTGCCACCGGTCTGGATCTGGCGCGCACGCTTGCTGGCGGTCAGTACCAGCTCGAAGCGGTTGTCCAGCTTTTCAAGGCAATCTTCTACAGTTACTCGTGCCATGTCGCACCTCTCGTTCAGGGCCGCGTATTCTAGCCCCGGGGCACCGTCGCCGGCAACCGGGGCAATCGGCGGCTATCAGTCGGTCATGCCCGGGGTCAGCAGGTCTTCCAGCATCGGCTCCAGGGCCTGCTGCTGGCGCCGGTGGCTGAGCCGGGCCGAGCGGACGATGGCGGCCAGGTCAGCCAGGGCCCGCTCGAACTCGTTATTGACCACCAGGAAGTCGAATTCCGGATAATGGGCCATCTCCGCCTGGGCACCGGCCAGGCGCTGGGCGATCACCTGCTCCGGGTCCTTGCCACGGCCACGCAGGCGATCCGCCAGCTCGTCCAGGGACGGCGGCAGGATAAACACGCTGATGGCGTCCTCCACCAGCCGGCGCACCTGCTGGGCGCCCTGCCAGTCGATCTCGAGGATGACATCGTCGCCGGCGTCCAGCACATCCTGGACCGCCGCCGTGGAGGTGCCATACAGGTTGCCAAACACCTCGGCATGCTCGAGGAAGTCACCGCCATTGACCATGCCGAGGAAATGGTCGCGATCAACAAAGTGGTAGTTGACGCCGTTTTCCTCGCCATCGCGCTGCGGCCGGGTGGTGTGTGACACCGACATGCGCAGGCCCTCGAGGGTATCGATCAGGGCGGCCACCAGGCTGGTCTTGCCGGCCCCGGACGGGGCCGAGACGATAAACAGGTTGCCGGTGGATTTCTTCAGTTCACTCAATGTTCTGTACCTGTTCTCGCATCTGTTCAATCAGTACTTTCAGTTCCACCGCCGCCTGGGTGGTTTCGGTATCCACCGACTTGGAACCCAGTGTATTGGCTTCGCGGTTGAACTCCTGCATCAGGAAATCCAGGCGCCGGCCGCAGCTGCCACCCGCTGCCAGGGCGTGGCGCACCTCATCCACGTGGGCCTGCAGGCGATCCATTTCCTCGGCAATATCCATCTTCTGCGCCAGCAGCACGATCTCCTGCTCCAGGCGCTGGGGATCGGCGCTTTCCAGCACCTCCTCCACACGCTTGCGCAGCTTTTCCCGCTGACTGTCGAGAATACGCGGTATCGCCTTGCGCGCAATCCCGACCTGTTCCAGCACGCCCTCGAGGCGCTCCTCGATCATGGCCTTGAGGGCCTCGCCCTCGCGGGCGCGGTTGTCGAGCAGCACGTCCATGGCATCGCCGAGGGCCGCCAGGGCGTCCTTGCGCAGGGCGGCGCCGTCGACCTCGGCGCTCTGCAGCACGCCCGGGTAGCGCAGAATCTCGGCCACATCCACCGGCGACGGGTGCATGACGATATCGCCGACACGGCGGGCCGCGTCAGCCAGCTCCTGCACCAGCGCCTCATTCAGGCTCAGCGCACCGCTGTCCTGTGCCAGCTGGTAACGGAACGAGATCTCCACCTTGCCACGGCCGAGCCGCTTGCGCGCCATTTCCCGCACCGGGCCCTCCAGGTCGCGGAACGCCTCCGGCAAGCGCGGGGATACTTCCAGGTAGCGGTGGTTGACGGACTTGAGCTCCCAGATCAGCGTTGCCCCTTCTGCGGGCACCGTGACACGGGCAAAGGCGGTCATACTGCGAATCATGCTCTCACCTGACAGGACTGCGGTGGCGACAGTCTACCACGGCTCGTCGATGCTGCAGCCGCCCCTGGCCCTGTTGATCACGCCCGTCTCGGGTACAATGCAGCACAGTCGAGGAGCGGGCCAGACGCCGGCTTCCTCCCTTCAAGCACCACAGAACCAGGAGATTTCATGCGACCCTCCGGCCGCCAGCCCGACCAGATGCGCGACATCCGATTCACCCGCAACTTCACCATGCATGCCGAAGGCAGCGTGCTGGTGGAATTCGGCAATACCCGGGTGCTTTGCACCGCTTCGGTGGAAGAAAGCGTGCCGCGTTTCCTCAAAGGCCAGGGCCAGGGCTGGATCACTGCGGAATACGGCATGCTGCCGCGCAGCACCAACACCCGCAACGCGCGCGAGGCATCACGCGGCAAGCAGGGCGGACGCACCCTGGAGATCCAGCGCCTGATCGGCCGCAGCCTGCGCGCCGCCGTGGACCTGAAGAAGCTTGGCGAGAACACCATCACGCTGGACTGCGATGTGCTGCAGGCCGACGGCGGCACGCGTACAGCCTCCATTTCCGGCGCCAGCATCGCCCTGGTGGACGCACTTACCTTCCTGCTCAACAAGGGCCGCTGCAAGGATGATCCGCTGGAGGCGCTGGTGGCGTCCGTGTCAGTGGGCATCTACAAGGGCACCCCGGTGCTGGACCTGGACTACGCCGAGGACTCCAACGCCGATACCGACATGAACGTGGTCATGACCCAGCACGGCGGCTTTGTCGAGATCCAGGGCACCGCCGAGGCCGCGCCGTTCAGCCGGGACGAACAGGCCGCCATGCTCGACCTGGCCGAGAAAGGCACCGCCGATATCGTCAAGGCCCAGCAACAGGCGCTCGGGTGGTAACCATGAAGGACTACCAGCAGGCCTTCATCTCGTTTGCCCTTGAGCGCGATGCGCTCAAGTTTGGCGAGTTCACACTCAAGTCCGGGCGCACCAGCCCTTACTTCTTCAATGCCGGCACCTTCAACAGCGGCGCCGCGCTGGCGCGCCTGGGGCGTTTCTACGCCGATGCCATCGTCGACAGTGGCATCGCCTTCGACATGCTGTTCGGCCCCGCCTACAAGGGCATTCCCCTGGTGGCCGCCGTTGCCGTGGCACTGGCCGAGCATCACCAGAAAGACCTGCCCTGGGCATTCAACCGCAAGGAAGCCAAGGACCACGGTGAGGGTGGCTGGCTGGTGGGGGCACCCCTGGAAGGCCGTGTGCTTGTTATCGACGACGTGATTACAGCCGGCACCGCCATCCGCGAGGTGGCCACGTTGTTCGACGGCACCGCGGCCAGGATGGCCGGTGTGATGGTGGCGCTGGACCGGCAGGAAAAGGGGCAAGGCCAATTGTCAGCCATCCAGGAGGTGGAACAAAGTCTCAAAGTGCCGGTCCAAAGTATTGTTGGCCTGACCGATATCATCCACTATCTTGAACAACAGCCTGACGCATCAGAGGCCCTCGGGGCCATGCAGGACTACCGCGATCAATTCGGCGTGACACAATGAAAAAGACACCCCTGACACTGCTGGCACTGTTGATGGCCACCGCTTCTGCGACAGCGGCGGGCCCGGTGGGCGATCCCAACGCCCTGCCAGCCGGGGCGTTCTATCGTTACACCACCGAAGACGGCCGCCTGGTGATGACCAACGCGCTGCCACAGGAAGCCATCTACACCGGCTATGAAGTGATTGACGGTGCCGGACGGGTGCTGCGCACGGTGGAACCCGCCATGCCCGAAGAGGAACGCCTGAAGAAACGGGCAGAGCTTCAGGCAGAGATGCGCCGGGCGGAAGAAGAGCAGCGGCTCAAGCGTCTCTACTCGACGCCGGAAGATGCTGAGCGGGCCCGCGACCGGCAGATACAGGCGCTGGAGCTGAACATCAGCTACGCACAGACCTCTATCAGCCAGGCAGAGGAACGTCTGCAAAAAGAACTGACTGCCGCTGCCCGGTTCGAAAAAATGGGCCGCGATGTACCCGACACCAACAAGGCGGCCATCGACCAGCTCAATCGCCAGCTGGAAGATCTGCGCACCGAAGTGCGGGAGAACGAAGCGCAGATCGAAAAGACCCGTGAGAAGTTTGCACCCATCATCGACAAGCTGGCCAACATGCAATCCGGGAAATGATGGCATGCACAAGGCGCAAAAAAGGGCCCTGCTACGGGCCCTTTTTTATGCCAGCTGACTGTTTGTCTATTGGCGAAACACCACCGCAGACAACAGCTGCCATTGCGCCGCCCAGTCCTGGCCCGGCACCTGCTTGAACCCGGAACGGACAAACTGGGAGACGCGTCCTTCCACCACGGAAAGCAACAGGTTCGCCGTGATCGCCGGCGACGCCTGGGTGCGCAACTGGTGGCTGAACTCGGCGTCGCGCAGGACCTGGCGCAACTGGCTCTCGACCCGGTCAAAAAACTGCTCAATGCGCTGGCGCAGCCGTTCATTTTCGCCCGTCAGTGCATCGCCGGTGAGCAGCCGGGTAATCCCGGGATTGCGTTCGGTAAATGCCAGCAGCAGCGTCAGCATCTGCTCCACCTGTGCCAGCGGGTGCGTCACTTCACGGGTAATCACGTTGACGCGGGAAAAAATGCTGTCTTCGATAAACCCGATCAGTCCCTCGAACATTTTCGCCTTGCTGGGAAAGTGACGATAGAGCGCGGCTTCTGACACCCCCACTTCGCGGGCCAGACCGGCTGTGGTGATGCGACCGCCGGGCTCTGCTTCCAGCATGTGGGCGAGCGCCTGAAGAATCTGGTCCCGGCGCGATACTTTCTGTTCCGTCATCTGTTATCTCCTGGCACAGCCATTCAGCGACGCGTAATCAGTGTGCCGATGCCGCGATCCGTCAGGATCTCCAGCAACACGGCATGGGCCACACGGCCGTCAATGATGTGCGCCGAATTGACGCCTCCCTGGACCGCTTCCAGGGCACAGCTGATCTTGGGCAGCATGCCGCCGTAAATGGTGCCGTCGTCAATCAGTTCCTTGACCCGCTCTGCGGACAGGCCGGTGAGAATCTTGCCCGTCTTGTCCTTGAGGCCGGCCACATTGGTCAGCAGGATAAGCTTCTCGGCGCGCAATACTTCTGCCAGCTTCCCGGCCACCAGGTCTGCATTGATGTTGTAGGACTCACCGGCATCATCCACACCAATGGGCGCAATCACCGGGATGAAATCACTGCCGGCCATCATCTCGAGTACATGGGTATCGATGCCCTGGACTTCGCCCACGTGGCCGATGTCGATGATTTCCGATGCCTTGTACTCCGGCGCATCGCTGTCCTGTGCCTTGAGCAGCAGCTTGCGCGCACGAATCAGTTGCGCATCCTTGCCGGTCAGGCCAATGGCGCGACCGCCGTTGCGGTGGATCAGGTTGACGATCTGCTTGTTGACCAGGCCACCGAGCACCATCTGCACCACATCCATGGTTTCCGCATCGGTAACGCGCATACCCTGGACAAACTTGCTTTCCTTGCCGAGCTTTTCCAGCAGACTGCCAATCTGCGGGCCGCCACCGTGAACGACAATGGGGTTGAGCCCCACCGCCTTCATCAGCACCACGTCGCGGGCAAAGGAATTCTGCAGCTCCGCTGAATCCATGGCGTTGCCGCCATACTTGATCACTACCGTGGCGCCACTGAAGCGCTGGATGTAGGGCAGTGCCTCGGTGAGAACCCGTGCGGTTTCTTCAGCACGATTGTGTTCCATGATGACTCCGTCAGAACGGCAGCTTGAGCTTGTCGCTCACTGCCAGTAACCCTTGTTTGAAAATGCCCTGTATTTCGGCAAGCGCGGCTTCGTCTTCACCTTCAAAACGGGCAACCAGGTTGGCCGATGTATTGGAAGCGCGCACCAGGCCCCAGCCGTTACTGAAGTCGATGCGAACGCCATCAATATCAAGCAGCGTCCCCTCGACGCCACCCAGGCGTGACTTGAGCGCCTCCACCACCTTGAACTTGCTTTGCTCCGGCACCGCTATGGTCATCTCCGGCGTGGACACCATGGCGGGCAGGGCATTGACCACCTCGTCCAGGCTGCCGGCTTCCAGTGACAGGATTTCCAGCAGGCGCGCTGCGGCGTACATGCCGTCGTCACAACCGTGCCAGCGATCGGCAAAGAAGATGTGGCCGCTCATCTCACCAGCCAGTGGCGCGCCGAGCTCTTTCTGTTTCGCCTTGATCAGGGAATGGCCCGTCTTCCACATCACCGCACGGCCGCCATTGTTGTTGATCAGGCGCGCCAGCTCGCGGCTGCACTTCACATCAATGATGACATCCGCACCCGGCGAACGGGTCAGCAGGTCGCGGGCATAAATCATCATCAGGGTGTCTGCCCAGACGATGGTGCCGGCCGGCGTGACGATACCCAGGCGGTCGGCATCACCATCAAAGGCAATACCGACTTCTGCGCCGCCCGCTTTCACGGCCTCGATCAGCTGCTGGTAATTTTCCGGCTTGCTGGTGTCCGGGGAATGGCCGGGGAAATTGCCATCCACGGTTTCATTCAGCACGGTGACATCGCAGCCCAGCTGCCGGAACAACTCCGGCGCCACGGTCGCGGCCACGCCATTGGCAGTGTCCATGACCACCTTCATGGGACGCGCCATGACGATGTCCTGGGTCACGTCCTGCAGGTAACGGGCGGTCAGGTTTTCACTGGTGCGATTACCGGCACCACTGCTGTACTCGCCTTTCTCGACCCGCGCTTTCAACGCCTGGATACGGTCGCCATAAAGGGTGTCGCCGGCGACAACGATTTTCAGGCCGTTGTGGGCGGGCGGATTGTGGGAGCCGGTCACCATCACACCGCTGCTGGCATCCAGCACCTTGGTGGCGTAGTAGAGGACCGGCGTGGGCACCATGCCCAGATCAATCACGTCGCGGCCGCTTTCCTGCAGACCCTGCATCAGGGCCTCGGCCAGCTCCGGGCTGGACGCGCGGCCATCGCGCGCCACCACCACAGCGTTGACACCGGCGCTGCCGGATTCGGTGCCGATGGCCCGGCCAAGGTGTTGAACCAGGGTCGCAGTGAGGTCTTCGCCGGCGACACCGCGGATGTCGTAGGCACGGAATATATGGGCGGGTACAGCACCAGCGGCATTGTCAGGCGCTGGCGTCACCGCTGGTGTCGGCGCCGGCGCGGATCCCGAGGTCAGGTCACCTGCCTCGTCCATCGCTCCTACATCAGGAAAGTTGTCGGCTCCCATGGCGCCGGCCTTGCGCGCCGGTGCACCCGGCGCGCCGCCCGCTTCTGCCAGCTTGCGCATGCTCCTGGTCACCAGCTGCAGGGACGGGTAGGTGAAGTCGCCTTTGGGCGAGGCCTGGGCATGCCCGGCCAGATCACCAGCGAGGTTGGCGAGGATGGCAGCATCCTTGCGCACCGCCCTGCCCATGGCACGCACGGTGGAGCCCACCACCACCAGCACGGTCAGCAGCATGGCCCCGGCAACAATCATGTACAGGCTGAACACTTCCGAATTGGATTCGCTGTCCGGCAGCGTGACCACTGCGGCAACGCCACCCAGCGCATCCGCCGTGGCCGAGGCACCGCTTGCGCCGCTGCCCACGCGCGCCAACTCCTGCCCGGCGCTGTGCTTGAGCACCACCATGGCACCGCCCAGCTCCTGGCGCGTGAGGATGCGCCCCAGTTCGGCAAGCTGTTTCTCCACCAGGGCGATATTGCCGCTTTCATCGCGCACCACCAGCACCAGGGTAGGGGGTTTGCCGGGCAGGAAGGCATGGGAGCCAACACCTTCGCTACGGGCCCGCTGGATCAGTTCACGGGCGGTAAAGGAAACGCCATCCGTGGGTGCACGGGTGCCGGCGGGTATCAGTGACACCGTGGCATTCATCATCATGGAGGCCATCCATGATTCGGCGTCCTCGCGCGACAGGGCACCGGCAAACGCCCCTTTCGCCAGGCTGCTGTTCACCAGCGCACTGGCCTGGGACTGGTTCTGGGTGATCACCGTGTTGATCAACGCCGCCTGCTGACGGGCCATCTCGCTGGCCAGCCGCTGGTTGGCCATTTCATCGTTCTTGATAAACTGCAGCCACGCCAGGGCCAGCAGCCCGGCCACCAGCACAGCAAAGGTCGTGCCCAGGGAAACACCCAGGTAAAAGCCGACACCGCCACCGACCCCCTTGATACTGACGCCAGGGGTCCTGCCGGCCTTCTTTTCCTTGCCCTTCTTTTTCTTGTCGACGACCTGCTCTTCAGCGGGCGCCTGCGCTTCAGTTTTTCTTTTCATCGAACACCCCGTTCTGCTCAGCGACGGCCGCTGTGGCCAAAGCCGCCTTCACCCCTTTGCGTTTGCGAAAACTCGTCCACCTGCTCCAGCGCCACCTGCAGCACCGGCACAATCACCAGCTGGGCGATGCGATCGCCCGGCTCGATGACAAACGTGTCCTTGCCGCGATTCCAGCACGACACCATCAACTGGCCCTGGTAATCAGAATCGATCAGTCCGACCAGGTTGCCAAGCACGATGCCATGCTTGTGGCCCAGGCCCGAGCGCGGCAGGATCATGCCGGCATAACCCGGGTCAGCGATATAGATGGCGACACCGGTGGGCAACAGTTCGGTGGCGCCCGGCGCCAGGGTCAGTGGTGCGTCGAGCATGGCGCGCAAATCCAGGCCGGCGGAGCCGTCAGTGGCATAGGCCGGCAACGGAAATTCGCCACCCAGGCGCGGATCCAGAACCTTGTACTGCAACTGCATGGTCAATCCTTGTATCGAATGCCGATCAGCTCGACGAGCTGCTTGGCGATCTGCTTTTTCGACGCCAGCGGCAGGACCTTGTGGCCACCGGGCCAGATCACGGTTACTGCGTTGTTGTCGCTGTTGAAGCCCACATTCGAGCCAGACACGTCGTTGGTGGCGATCATGTCCAGCTTCTTGTTGGTCAGCTTGGCCTGGGCATAGGCAATCACATCCTGCGTCTCTGCCGCGAAGCCTACGGTGAAGGGCCGCTTTTCATGGGCGGACACCGCCGCCACGATGTCGGGGTTCTTCACCAGGGTCAGGTGAATCTCTTCGGTGGATTTCTTGATCTTGTGGTCGGCCGGGTTCACCGGCCGGTAGTCCGCCACCGCCGCCGTGGCAATAAAGATGTTGCAGTCGCCATCCACCGCCGCCAGCGAGGCGTCATACATCTCGCGGGCACAGGTGACATCGACGCGATCCACCCGCGCGGGTGTGGGCAGGTACACGGGGCCAGCGATCAGGGTCACGCGGGCACCCGCTTCGGCGGCGGCCTCAGCGAGGGCAAAGCCCATCTTGCCGCTGCTCTTGTTGGTGATGTAGCGCACCGGGTCGATGGCCTCGCGGGTGGGACCGGCGGTGATCACCACATGCTTGCCGGTGAGCAGGCTGTACTCGAACACTCCCGCGGCCAGCTCGGCGATTTCGTGGGGCTCGAGCATGCGACCAAGGCCGACATCACCGCAGGCCTGGGAGCCCGCCGCCGGGCCGAACACGTGAATGCCTTTTTCCTGCAGCATGAGCAGGTTGCGCTGGGTGCCGCTGTCCGCCCACATCTGCTGGTTCATGGCCGGGGCGATGGCAATGGGCGCGCCGGTGGCCAGACACAGCGTGGCCAGCAGGTCGGTGCCATGGCCGTGGGCCATGCGCGCCATGAAATTGGCACTGGCCGGGGCGATCAGTACCAGGTCAGCCCAGCGGGCCAGCTCGATGTGGCCCATGCCCGCTTCCGCCTGCGGATCCAGCAGGTTGGTGTGCACCGGGTTGCCGGACAGCGCCTGCATGGTCAGCGGGGTAATAAACTCACACGCCCCTGCGGTCATGACGACACGAACTTCAGCCCCGGCGTCCTGCAGGCGACGCACCAGTTCGGCACTCTTGTAGGCCGCAATACCGCCGGTAACACCCAGGAGAATGCGTTTGTTGATCAGTCGTTCCATAGCTCTGTACTTCTGCCTCGCTTGCTGCGCTGGCCGGCGCCCCTGCGGCGCGGCGACCAGGACGGTCCGGACCTGTGGGCCCGGTGCGCGATTCGCCCGTGGAAAGCGTTCTAGCGTAGCACTCCCGCCGCCGGTTTCGAAGTGAATACCCACTAATGCCGCAAATCAAGGACAGCTCCGTGACAGCCACTGCCAACGTGCGTCGCCACCGGCGCAACACCCCTGCCGCGGCACCGGCCCGGCCGGACCTGCGCGAGCGCCTGCTCAGTGGCAGTGCGGCAGGACTCAGCGACAGCGAGCTGCTGGCGGTGCTGCTGGGCAGCGGCGGGCGCGGCCATCCCGTGGCCCAGGTGGCCGAGCAGTTGCTTGCCCATGGCCGCGGCCTGGCCGGGCTGGCGCAACTGGCACCGGGGGCGCTGTCGGCAGTGCCGGGGATCGGCCAGGCCGGCTGCGCCCGGCTGCTGGCCGCCGTCGAGCTGGGCCACCGCTGCCGGCAGCCGGCGCGGCCGGAACAACGGGTGCTGCGCGCGCCGGCAGACGCCGCCGGCTTCCTGTGCCACGCCCTGGGCGCCTATCCCAGTGAAGTGTTCGCCTGCCTGTTCCTGACCAACCGCCACCGGGTGCTGGCGCTGGAAGAGCTGTTCCGCGGCACCATTGACGGCGCCGCCGTGTACCCGCGCGAGGTGGTGCGCCGCTGCATTGCCCATAATGCGGCGGCAGTGATACTGGCCCACAACCACCCGTCGGGGGATCCCACCCCCAGCGACGCGGACCGGGCGATCACCCACCGGTTGCGCGACGCCCTGGCGCTGGTGGATGTGCGCGTGCTGGACCACCTGGTGGTGTCTGATAATGACTGGGTGTCGCTGGCAGAACGGGGCTGGCTGTAACCCGCGCTTGTGCGCACCGGGGCGATCTGGTATAAATCGCGTCCTTTTCCGGGTCCCCCCGGACGGAATCGTGTTTTCGGAGCAAGACAATGTCCAAGGTTTGCCAGGTAACCGGTAAGCGCCCCGTGACGGGCAACAATGTGTCGCACTCGAACATCAAGACCAAGCGTCGGTTCGAGCCCAACCTGCACTACCACCGTTTCTGGGTGGAAAGCGAGAAGCGCTTCATTCGCCTGCGCGTCTCCAGCAAGGGCATGCGCATCATCGACAAAGTTGGCATCGACAAGGTGCTGGCTGATATCCGCAGCCGCGGCGCGAAAGTGTAAGGAGCTGAGAGATGGCGACGAAGAAGATCCGCGAAAAGATCAAGCTGGTATCCAGTGCAGGCACTGGCTACTACTACACCATCGACAAGAACAAGCGCGAGCATCCGGAAAAAATGGAGCTGCGCAAGTACGACCCGAAGGTACGCAAGCACGTCATGTTCAAGGAAGCCAAGATCAAGTGATCTGACGCACCTGGCGTGGACATGTCATGAAAAAGCCCGGCACTGCCGGGCTTTTTTGTGTCTGGGGGTTCGAGGGTGTGAGGCATTGCCCGGTGAGAGAGGCGCCCTCACCCCAACCCCTCTCCCCGGGGGAGAGGGGCTAGATGGGCGGCTGGCGCGTTCCCTCTGCCTCCGGCAGAGGGACAGGGTGAGGGGCTCGCGGCGTACACGCCGCTCCTACGAGTGGACGTAAACCACTATCAGTGCGCCGGCGCCACTGTGTAGGCCTTGAGGCGCTCGGCAAACTCTTCCAGCGCACGAATGCCGGAATCCCGCGCCTCGTGGTACCAGGCATTCAGGGCCTCGAGCATTTCATCCGAGCTCTGGCTGGTGCGCGACCAGATGGCCTGCAGCTTCAGGCGTGCCTGGTAGATCGCTTCCAGGGTCTCATTTTCCGCGGTCAGGTTTTCCAGGCGGCGGCGGGCGCCCTCACTGATCAGCGCCTCATCCCGGACCAGCAGGCCACGGGCGCGGCGGTACATGGAGCGGGCTGCCTCACCGGCACGCGCCTTCTCTTCACGGAATACCGGCAGCACCACTTCCTTGCGGTAACGGGCCATGACCTGGAAACGGTTGGTCATCAGGGCGCGCACGGTGTCCATGTCCAGGGTGGTCTTGTCGCGCGCGATCACCGGCTTGGGCGCCACGCGGTTGACCCGCGCAAGACCGAGCCGCTCGAACAGGCGAATCCAGGCCCAGCCGATATCGAACTCGAAGCGGCGCACGGACAGCTTGGCCGAGTTGGGGTAGGTGTGGTGATTGTTGTGCAGCTCTTCACCGCCAATCAGGATGCCCCAGGGCGAAATATTGCGCGACGCATCCCGGCACTCGAAATTGCGATAGCCCCAGAAATGGCCAATGCCATTGATGACGCCCGCGGCAAAGATGGGAATCCACATCATCTGCACCGCCCAGACGGTCAGGCCGATGACACCGAAGCAGGCCAGGTTGATGGCCATCATCAGGTAGATGCCGAGGTTCTCGTAGCGGCTGTAGAGATGGCGCTCGATCCAGTCGTCCGGCGTACCGGCACCGTACTTGTCCAGCGTCTCCTGGTTGCGCTGTTCGGACTGGTACAGCTCAGCCCCCTCACGCAGCACCTTGCCGATGCCCAGGACCACGGGGCTGTGCGGATCCTTTTCGGTTTCGCAGAACGCATGGTGCTTGCGGTGAATGGCGGTCCAGGCCTTGGTGTTCATGGCCGTGGTGAGCCACAACCAGAGGCGGAAGAAGTGCGCCAGGGCAGGGTGTAGGTCCAGCGCCCGGTGGGCGGAGTGGCGGTGCAGGTAGACCGTGACACTGACGATGGTGACGTGGGTCATGGCAAGGGTAATGAGCACCAGCTCCCAAGGCGAGGGCGCGAAAAAACCGGAAAGAAAAGTCATCAAGAAATCCCGAAACAATCTGTGAGCACGGACATAATAGACAGGTGTTCACTAACGGTACAGACAAGATCGGGACAATTTGACCGGCGCAGGGCAATCAACGACGAAACAGCAGAAGATGGCCCTCGGCATGCACCTGGGCGCACCATTGCGGGGCAATCCAGGTGGTGGCCACCGGCTCTACCACCAGCGCCGGCCCGGCGATCTGCGCACCAGGGCCGAGGGCACTGCGCGGGTACACCGGCACCGGATCGTCAACGCCGTCCACGCGAACGTATTCACTCACCGCCGGTTCGTCGCTGGCCGCCAGTGCCGGCAGCCCCGGCGGGTGCACCTGGCCCTGGCAACGCACACGCAGGTTGACCCACTCCACCGGCATGTCGAGTCGGTGACCATACTGGCGTTCGTGCTCATCGTGGAAGGCCTGCTCGGCGGCCTCGGTGTGCGCCACCTGCAACGGCACGTTGAGGGTGAAACTCTGGCCGGCGTAGCGCAAGTCGGCACTGGTGCTGACATGGATGGCGGTATCCGCCAGGCCTTCATCACGCAGGGCCTGGCGACCCTGTTGCTCCAGCCGGCGGACGATCTCGCCCGGGGCGCCGGCATCCGGCGGCACCGCCTGCACCAGCTCACGCTGGCGCGGCGCCCACAATAACCCCAGCGCGGACAGCACGCCGCCATGCACCGGCACCACCGCCCGGTGCATGCCCAGGGCATCGGCCAGGTCACAGACATGCAGGCCGCCGGCACCGCCAAAACACATCAGGGCAAAGTCGGCCGGATCATGGCCTTTCTGGATGGAAATCACCCGCAACGCCTGGACCATGTGCTCATTGGCCAGCGCCACCACACCGCGGGCGGCATCGGTGACATCGCTATCCAGAGCCGATGCCAGCTCGGCAAGAGCTGACTCGGCCGCGTCACTGTCCAGGGACAGGTTGCCGCCCAGGGCGAAGGACGGCTGCAGACGTCCCAGCCACAGGTTGGCATCGGTGACCGTCACGCCGGTACCGCCACGGCCATAACAGGCCGGGCCGGGATCGGCCCCGGCGGATCGCGGCCCCACATGCAGCAGCCCGGCGTCATCCACCCGCGCGAGGGAACCGCCGCCGGCGCCGATGGTGTGCATGTCGACCATGGGCACCGCCACCGGCATGCCGGCGAAGCGGCCCTCCAGCGTCAGGCGCACATCACCGTCCACCAGCGCCACATCAGTGGAGGTACCGCCCATGTCGAAGGTCAGCAGGCGCGGCTCGCCAATGGCATCACCAATCACCTGGGCGGCGCGCAGGCCGCCAGCCGGGCCCGACAGCAACAGGCTGACTGCCGTGCGGGCGGCGCTCGCCGCCGCCACTGTGCCGCCATGGCTCTGCATCACCGACAACGGCGCACCGGCCACCGCCTGGTCCAGCCGTGCCAGGTAATCCGCCACCACCGGCCCGAGCCAGGCATTCAGCCAGGTGGCGACACCGCGCTCGTACTCACCCGCCACCGGCAGCACATCCGAGGAACAGCAGACAAAACCGGCGGCGTCGGCCAGCGCATCGCGCAGGCGTTGCTCATGGGCCGGGTCCAGGCAGGCATGCAACAGGCAGATCGCCACCGCGTCGGCATCGGCGGCGCGCACCCGCGCCACCAGGTCATCCACGGCCGCATCTGTCAGGGGCTCGATGACCGCCCCCCGGGCGTCCAGGCGACCTGCCACACCCAGGGCCGGGGCACCGGCAAAAGGACGCGTGGGCGGTGGCGGGGTCAGATCGTAGAGGTATTCACGGGTCTGCCGGCCAATGGTGAGCAGATCCTCGAGACCGGCATTGGTGACAAACAGGGTGCGGGCACCGCGTTGTTCAAGAGCGGCGTTGGTGGCCACCGTGGTGCCGTGGACAATGACCAGTTCGCCGTTGGCCAGCGCCGGCGCCAGCCCCATCTCGGCAATGCCGGAAAGGATGGCCTGCTCGGGCGCCGCCGGTGTCGACAGCACCTTGTGGATACGCACCCGCTCGCCGCCGAGCACGACAAAGTCGGTAAAGGTGCCGCCGGTGTCTACGCCAAGCCAGAGAGCCATGTGTGCTGTCGAATGCCCCGTTGCCAACCCTGTTCGCTAACGGCGCGAACAGTAGCATGGCCCCGGGTTCATTGGCAGCCACGTGACGCCAGGGCGCTATACTTGCCGCGCAAACAACAGTCGCCGGGGCGACGGAGGATAGAGCAGCATGCCGGAATTGCCGGAAGTCGAGACCACCCGCCGGGGCATTGCCCCGCACCTGCAGGACCGGGTGATCACCGCCGTGACGGTGCGCCAGCGCCAGCTGCGCTGGCCGGTGCCGGACGCGGTGATGCGCCTGGCGGATGCCCCGGTGCTGGGCGTCAATCGCCGCGCCAAGTTCCTGCTGGTCGACGTGCCCCACGGCCAGCTGCTGCTGCACCTGGGCATGTCCGGCAGCCTGCGGGTACTGCCCGCCAGCCAGCCGCCGGGCAAACATGACCACGTGGACCTGGTACTGGACAACCACACGCTGGTGCGGCTGAACGATCCGCGCCGGTTCGGCGCCGTGCTCTGGACGGACACCCCGGGCCAGCATGCCCTGCTCGACCGGCTCGGCCCGGAACCACTGGAGCCGACGTTTTCCGGTGCCTGGCTGCACCAGCGCAGCCGCGGCCGACGGCAGGCGGTGAAAACCTTCCTGATGGACAACCACACGGTGGTGGGGGTGGGCAACATCTATGCCCAGGAGAGCCTGTTCCTGGCCGGCATCCACCCGTCCCGGCCGGCCGGGCGCATCTCGGCGGCCCGCTACGAGGCCCTGGCGGCGGCCGTGCGGACGGTGCTGGCACGGGCCATCGAGGCGGGCGGCACCACGTTGCGGGATTTCACCCGCGCCGACGGCCAGCCCGGCTATTTCGCCCAGGAACTGGCCGTGTACGGTCGCGCCGGGGCCCCCTGCCCACGCTGCCAGACGCCCCTCAAGGGGGCCCGCCACGGCCAGCGCAGCACCAGTTACTGCCCACGATGCCAGACATGACTGCCCGCCGGTGGGGCAAAATGTGACGAAAGCCCCGTAAAAAGGGCTTCTCAAGACCGCTACAGAGGGTTGCCGCTGACTCGGCAAAGGTGTAGATTGTGATGCAATTGTTGGAATTTTAATGACTTAGCAGCCACAATGGCAGCGATACTTTAACTATAACAAGCAATTAGAGGGACTCATCATGATGCGAGCTAAGCGCCCGATACTGGCCTCCGCCCTCGCCACCTCCATGATGCTCACCAGCCTGATGCCGATGACGGCGTCCGCTGGAAACAGTGTCACCATCAACGATCGGCCCGGGGAGATGGCAATGATCGGCGACGCCGTATTCGCGCGTCCCTTCCTGATCGTATCGACACTGGCGGGTGCCGCCATCTTCACGGTGACGCTGCCATTCACGGCCATTGCCCGCAGCACCGATGAAGCCGCCGGCACTCTGGTGCGCAAGCCGGGTCATGCTGCTTTTATCCGTTGCCTTGGCTGCACGCCGGCACAGCAGGAGCGCCTGGTGCAGGAACGCGAGCTGGAGAAAAGTCGCGAAGTAGCACGCCAGGAAGCCGCCAACAAACAGGCGCAGCAGTCCGGCGAATAACGCCGGCTGCCGATATCGGGTCAAGGAGAACATAACGATGAAAAGAATATGCGCATTGGTGCTGGCGTCTGGCCTGGCCGCTCTCGGCACCTCAGCACACGCTGCCGACGAAACCCATAACTACATCGGCATCGGTGCCGCCACGATCGAGCAGAGTGACCGCTACGGCCTGAAAGATCTGGGCGTCAACAACAGCTCCGACGTGTTTGAAACCCAGGATGCCTTCATCAAGTTCGGCGGCAAGGTGAACCGTTATGTCGGCGTCGAACTTCGCGCCGGTGGCACCCTGTCTGATACCGAAGAGACCAAGCAGTACATCGGTGGTTCCGGTGATTTCTCCTACCGGCACGATTACTGGGCGGGCGGCTATGTGCGCCTGCAATACCCGATCTCCATCTTCGTGCCCTACGTGCAGGGCGGTGTGGTTCGGGTGACCGATTCGTTTGAACTGCGCGCCACCAATGGTGGTCCGGCGCTGCTCAACGGCGACAGCAGCTACTACGATTCATCCATGGCTGCCGGCCTGGAAATCAACCTGCTGGGCAAGCTGAGCATCAACGGTGAATACTTCCTGCTGTCTGACGGCAACCCGGAAGGTGACCTGATGGGCGACGCCGCCCTGATCAGCCAGCTCGATCCGTCCGGCCTGCTGTATGAGGAAAAGCGTTCCTCACGCCAGAGCGGGTTTGCGGTGGGTCTGTCCTGGCACTTCTGAAGCCACGTCCCTCAGACAATCAAAAAGGCCGCGTTTACGCGGCCTTTTTTTTGGGTCATCGCGCTGAAGCGGGAAAGCCTTCAAGGCGTTGCACCTGCCCTCACCCCAACCCCTCTCCCGGAGGGAGAGGGGTTACTTGCTCATGCTGGGCGCGGCATTGATCCTGCTAATCCGCGATGAACCTTTTTGTGCGCACTGATAACGCGTGTTTCAGGGCAGGTCCCTTGGCCGGGTAGGCCGGACTTTTGACTTGCCGATGGCGCGCGGGTCCGCTGCCGCCTGCACAGTGCCGGCAGCGCTGTCCCAGAGAATCGCCTGCATGTTGCCGTAGGGCCGTCCGGTGGAGTCCACCTGGTGGCCCTTCAGGCGCAGGCTCTTGGCCAGCTCACCACCGACAAACGACGGCTCTGCATGGACACGGTCGGGCAGGTACTGGTGATGAAAACGCGGCGCGCTGACCCATTGCTGCGGCGGCGTTCCCTTGAGTGCCTCAATCACGCCCAGCATCACCATGCTGATAATGCGTGAGCCGCCGGGCGTACCCAGAATGGCCACCTTGTTGTCGAACTCCACAAACGTGGGCGTCATGGACGACAGCGGCCGCTTGCCCGGCGCAATGGCATTGGCCTCGCTGCCCACGAGGCCGTAGGCATTGGGCACGCCCGGCTTGGCGGAGAAGTCATCCATCTCGTTGTTCAGCACCACACCGGTTCCGGCCGGCACAAACGCAGAGCCAAACGGCAGGTTGATACTCAGGGTGGCAGAGACCCGGTTGCCCTCCATGTCGAGCACCGACAGGTGGGTGGTGTGGTTACCTTGCTGCACAGTGACCGGATCACCGAGGGAATCACTCGGCGTCGCCCGTCTGGCATCAATGGTGGCGGCCTGGGCAGCGGCGTAATCGCTGGAGAGCAGTTTTTCCAGCGGCATGCTGACAAAGTCCGGATCGCCGAGGTACAAGGCCCGGTCCCGGTAAGCACGGCGCATGGCCTCCACGGCACGGTGGGTAAAATCCGCCTCGCTGGTGGACCCATCGGTGACCTGGTCGAGAATGGCCAGCGCTTCAAGCAGGACGACGCCGCCGGACGACGGTGGTGCCGCAGAGACGATGCGGGCGCC
Organism: Alcanivoracaceae bacterium; assembly: GCA_029212745.1. Taxonomy (GTDB): domain Bacteria; phylum Pseudomonadota; class Gammaproteobacteria; order Pseudomonadales; family Alcanivoracaceae; genus JARGOL01. The sequence goes on along the minus strand of JARGOL010000011.1, from coordinate 10,953 downwards.
GCGGAAACTGCCCACCACCGGCGCACGTTCAATAACCCGGTAGTTCTTCAAATCGTCCAGCGTCCACAGGCCACCATTGAACTGCACACCCTCCACCAGCTTCTTTGCCACCTCACCGGCATAGAAGCCATCGCGGCCGTTGGCGGCAATGGCTTCCAGCACCCCGGCCAGGTCCGGCTGCTGCAGGAGGTAGCCGGTGTGCGGCACTTCGCCATTGGTCAGGAAAATGGCACGCGCCTGCGGAAAGCGGTTCAGGGCATCCTTGCGGTAGTTGGCGAGCTTGCGGTAGTGGTCATCCACGGCAAAGCCTTCCCGGGCGATACGAATCGCCGGTGCCAGCACGTCAGCCAGGGGCAGCCGACCGTAGCCCGCCGCCAGGTGGGCAAAGGCCTCTGCCTGCCCGGGAATGCCGGCCGCCGCCGGCCCGTTGATGGCCCAGTCGCGCACCACCGTGCCGTCTTCATCCTGGTACATGTCAGCCGTGGCAGCGGCGGGCGCTGTCTCGCGCGCATCCAGCATCACCTCGTGCTGGTCGCTGGCGCGGTGCAACAGCCAGAAGCCACCGCCGCCCATGCCGGCGGAGTAGGGTTCTACCACGGCCAGTACCGCCGCCACCGCAACCGCGGCATCGAAGGCGTTACCGCCGGCATCAAGAATATCGAACCCGGCCTGGGTGGCCAGCGGGTGGGCCGAGGCGATGGCCGCCGCCGGTGGTGTCTTCGCGTTCAGCGGGAACGCGATAACAAGAAGAAATGCCAACACTGCATGCCGCATGGCTGCCCCCTGTGTTCTGCACAAACAAGAATGTCCACACCCGGTACACGGCCGGGTGCAGTTATACGCTGCAAGGATAGGGGATAATGTGCGCGATTACTGTGAACGGCAACCGGACGAAAGGGTGAGAGCGGGCTCAGTCAATCGCAGCGCCCGCTCAGCGCTTCAGCCGTTACGCTGGGCCCGCTTTGCCGCGAGCGCGGCCTGCACCGGTGCCGGCACGAACTTGGTGACATCGCCATCCAGCATGGCGATCTCGCGCACCAGGCTGGAAGAAATATAGGACAGGTGCTCGGCCGGGGTCAGGAACACCGTTTCCAGGTCCGGCGCCAGCTGGCGGTTCATGTTGGCCAGCTGGAATTCGTATTCGAAATCGGACACGGCGCGCAGGCCGCGCAGCAGGATGTTGGCGTTCTGGTCATGACAGAAATGTGCCAGCAGCTTGGAAAAACCCACCACGGAAATGTTGTCCAGGTGCGACAGGCTCTGCTCGGCCAGGGCGACACGCTCTTCAAGCGTAAACAGGGGGCCTTTCTTTTCACTGGCTGCCACCGCGACGATGACTTCGTCGAACATGCTCGCGGCCCGCTCGATCAGGTCCTTGTGTCCATTGGTGATCGGGTCAAAGGTGCCGGGATAGACTACGCGGTTGGTCATGGAAACAGTCCCCAGTTGGCGCCCGTGCGGGGCAGGTGACGCGCCGCGGGCGACGCAGCGCGAAGGATACCTGAATGTGGCGGCAATCTGAAATCAGTGGCCGGCAGGGCCACCCCTACAGGTTGGCGCTTTCGGGCTGCTTTTCGGCGGTGAGCTTTTGCGCCAGCTTGCCGGCGTTACGCGCGGTCATGCCGTAGATGGTCAGCTGCGGGTTGACGCCCAGGCTGGTGGGGAACACGGAGCCATCGAACACGTACAGGTTTTCCACGTGCTTGTGCTGGCCGTCACTGTCCACCACGCAGCGATCGCCATGGCCCATGGCACAGCCACCCATGACATGGGCGCTGCCGACACCGACGAAGCCGGGGGCATAGTTGTAGCCCTTGATGGCATCGCGGGCCTGGGACCAGCTGCTGTGGAACGGTGAATCCATGTGTCCGGGCCGCACGCGCGTGGCACCGGCAGCAAACAGCATTTCCGTCAGGCTCAGGTGCACATCACGGGCACCCTCGAGCACGTGGCGGTTGAGCGTGTAATCCAGCAGTGGCCGTCCGTCATCGGTGAGATGCACTTCGCCGCCCTGGCTGTCTTCATGGAAACCGTCACGCATCAGGCCAATAGCACCGGCATACTGCGGCAGCTGCTCAATCTGCTCGCGCGCGCCCTGGCCAAAGCCACCCAGCAGGCCGGCGAACAGGCCCGGATGCAGCGGCATGACCTCGATCTTGTAGCCGATATTGCCGTCCACGCCATCACGCCAGACGAACTCATCCGAGTAGAGCGATTGCGGCGCGCCGTAGTAGGGCGCCACGTTGTCATCCATGTCACCCACCACCAGGGTGGTGGGATGCAGGAAGGTGCGCTTGCCGACACGCTCATTCGGGTCCGGCAGGGCGGAGCGCTTGAACAGGGCGGGCGTGTTGATGCCGCCGGCGGCAGCGATGATGGTTTTTGCCTGCACGGTGACACGCACCGGGCGGCGCTGCTTGCGTTCATCCAGGGTGTGGCAGACCACAGCCTTTGCGCGGCCCTTGTCGGTCAGCACCACATCGGCCTCGCAGCTGTGAAACAGGCTGGCGCCGTTTTCCATGGCCGCCGGCAACGTGGTGACCAGCATGCTCTGCTTGGCGTTGGTGGGACAACCGGTGCCGCAATAGCCGAGGTTCCAGCAGCCATCCACGTTGCGCGGGATCACCGCCCAGCTCCAGCCCAGCGCGTCACAGCCGCGCTTGATGACATCGTTGTTGGCATTGGGCGGCATGGCCCACTTGCTGACCTTGAGGCGCTCTTCCATGGTCTGGAAATACGGGTCCATGGACGCCCGGTCCATGCCCTCAACGCCAAACTCACTGGCCCAGAAATCCAGTGTCTGCCCGGGCGTGCGAAAGCTCGACGTCCAGTTGACCACGGTGGTGCCACCCACGGCACGGCCCTGGAGGATGGTAATGGTGCCGTCCTTGTTGGCCCGTGCCGCACCTTCCTGGTAGAGGTCGCGATAGGCAGCGCCTTCGTCCATGTCGAAGGCGTCGGACGATTTCAGCCGGGCCGCTTCAATGATGACCACCTTGAGGCCCGCCTTTGACAGGATCTCGGCACTGACACCGCCGCCGGCGCCGCTGCCGATAATGACCACGTCCGCTTCCACCATGCGGCTTTCTTCCAGGGTGGCGCCATCCACCACATCCCAGCCGCGGGCAATGCCCTCCTTCCAGGGATCGGCGATGCCCCGTACTTCAAGATTGGACAAATCCATCACGCCACTCCTTAACCGACGATCTTTTTCGGGGGACCGGGATACCCGGTGGTCAATGCCATTTCAGGCACCTGGTACCAGCCGGACATGAGCGGACTGGTCAGCCCGCGGAAGGCGGCGCGGCCGAAGGTGGAATCGATATGCTCCCAGTTGGCCAACGCTGCTGTGCGCTGCTCCAGCGTGAGCGTGGCCGGATCGCTCCAGACCCCGGTGGCCCACCAGCGGAATGCGCCCAGGTGCATGACGTCATAGAGCTCGAACAGCATCTTGCGCGCCAGCGGCCCAGCGTTTTCCAGCAGGCCATCGAGCACCACAAGAGCGCGTTCGATATCGGCATCGCCATTGGGGCGACTGTCTGCGGACAGCACCACCGGCACCCACGGGCGCAGCACCTCGAGATCGGAGGCGCGCAAATGCAGGAAGCCGTCCGCCGCGGTTTTCGGCCCACTGGAACAGCCACTGAGAACGGACAGGCTGGCGCCGAGGGACAGCATGGCGGCACCGCCGGCGCTGAGCTTGAGAAAGCCGCGCCGGCCGAGGTTGGTTTCAGTCATCGCCGTGCTCCGGTCACTTCAGCATGAACTTGTAGATGAACTTGTGAAAACCGCGACCGAACGGCGGCAGGATATTCTTGGTGGCGTTGTAGCGCCCCTTCTTGAACACACCCTTGGCGTGGGAGAAGGTGAGGAAGCCTTCGTGGCCATGATAGGCACCCATGCCGGACGGCCCGACACCACCAAACGGGATGTCATCCACGCCCACGTGGGTCATGGTGTCGTTCAGGCAAACGCCACCGGAGTGGGTGTTGTTGAGCACGTGGTTGGCATTGGCCATGTTCCAGTCGAAGTAATACAGGGCCAGCGGCCGCGGACGGTCGTTGACGTACTGGATGGCCTCGTCGAGGGAATCGTAAGGCTGCACGATCATCAACGGGCCGAAGATCTCGTCGTGGGCGATGTCCATGTCATCGGTGACATCCAGCACCATGGTGAACGGGATCTTGTGGGTGCCGGAAAAATCTTCGTTGGCCGGATTCACCTGCACCACCTTCGCGCCTTTCGCTTCGGCATCTTTCAGGTAGCCCTGCAGGCGGGTGTACTGGCGCTCGTTGACCACCGAGGTGAGATCCGGGTTGTCGCGCATGGTCGGGTACATGCCCGCCACCTGTTCGGTGAAGGTGGCGATGAAATCGTCAATGCGATTGCGCGGACAAAGAATGTAATCCGGCGATACGCAGGTCTGGCCGGCATTGAAACACTTGCCGAAGGAAATGCGCTCGACGGCGTCCTTCATGGGGAAGTTTTCACCGATGATGCAGGGGCTCTTGCCACCCAGCTCCAGGGTCACCGGGGTCAGGTTTTCGGCAGCTGCGCGCATGACGTGACGGCCGACATTGGTGGAGCCGGTGAACAGGATGTGGTCGAACGGCAGCTGCGTGAATGCCTGGGCCACGTCGGCCTCACCATTGATCACGGCAACATGGTCTTCCGGAAAGATCTCGCCCAGCAGGCGCTGCAGCAGCTCGCCGGCGCGCGGCGTGAACTCGCTCATCTTGATCATCACCCGGTTGCCGGCCGCCAGGGCGCCGAGCATGGGGCCGATGGCCAGGTACATGGGGTAGTTCCAGGGCGTGACGATGCCCACCACGCCCTTGGGCTGGTAGGTCACGAACGCCGAGCCCGGCCACTGGGCCGCGCCCACCTTGCGCTTCTGCGGCTTCATCCACTTGCGCAGGTGCTTGCTGTAATACTTGATGCCCTCGATGCTGGTCATCACTTCGGCCAGCTTGGTCTCGTCGTAGGAGCGGGCACCGAAATCGTCGTTCAGCGCCTCACAGATGGACTCCATGTGCTCGAGCAGCACCGGCTTGATGCGCGAGAGGTGCTCCAGGCGCTCTTCACCCGTGGGGTAGGGGTGCTTGCGGAATGCTTCCCGCTGGGCCTGGAAGATGGCCTGCATGCGGGCAATTTCGTCATCGTTGGCGTGTAGCGCTTTTACTTCGGCGACCATGAGGGGCCTCCCTGGTATCTGAAGCCGGCAATCCGGACAGTGAAATTATTGGTCAGTACTTGACCAACGATTTTTAGAGCAATTACTCTAACTGTCAACAGGCACGGCCCCCGCCTGCCGATAAACGGACAAACTGGCCCGAAATGACGACTACCGCCCGCAAAAGCCCTGGCAGCACCCGGGAACGCATCCTTGATAGCGCCCTGCGGCTGTTCAATGCCCAGGGCGAGCGCAATGTGACCACCAACCACATCGCCGAGGACCTGGGCATCTCGCCGGGCAACCTGTACTACCACTTCCGCAACAAGGCCGACATCGTCTCGGAGCTGTTCAATCACTACGAGGCCCTGGTGAGCGGCTTCCTGCAGGTGCCGGAAGACCGCGTGCTGACCTGGCAGGACAAGATGGGCTACCTGGAATCGATCCTCGACAGCATGTGGGGGGCGCGCTTCTTCCACCGCGACCTGTCGCACCTGCTGAACCAGGACGAGGACCTGCGGCTGCGCTACAACGCCTTCGTGCAGCGCACGCTGGAGCAGGGCCTGCGGGTGTATGAGGGACTGCGCAGTGCCGGCCTGCTGGAGGCCACCGACGAAGAGCTGCGTGCGCTGATGGTGAACACCTGGGTGATCACCGCCAGCTGGACCGGCTTTGTGCACGGCCTGGTGCCGCCGGAGAAGCAACAGGAAAGCCTCGACCACACCCTGCTGCGCCAGGGCATCTACCAGCTGGTGTGCCTGGAGGCACCGTACCTGCGCGGCGACGCTGCCAGCCACCTGGCCGAGATCAAGCAACGTTACAGCGCCGGCGATACGCTCTCGGTGCTGTTCAGTGCAGCAACGCCCAAAAGCGCCTGAAAAGGCGCCCCCACAGACGCCTAGCGCCTGTCCACCGGGCTGATCACACCAACACCGCCACGATTTAGCACATGCAGGTAACGCTGGGTGGTAGACACATCGGAATGACCAAGCAGCTCCTGGACCGTGCGGATGTCGTAGCCAGCCTCCAGCAGGCGTGTGGCAAACGAGTGCCGGAAGGTGTGCGGACCGCAGAGCTTGGTAATGCCGGCATCCACAGCGGCCCTCTTTACATACTTACGGATGGTATCGGGATGGTGGTGATGCCGACGGACAATGCCTGTTTGCGGATCGGTGGCGGGCTCTTTCGACGGAAAAATAAACTGCCAGCCCAGCTGTGAGGCCTGACCCGGGTACTTGCGCGCCAGCCCGTATGGCATCCATGCCGGCCCAACCCCGCTTTGCTGATCGCGCTGGTAATACCACCGCGCCAACAGCACCTGTGCCCCCAACCGCTCCTGCAGCGACCGTGGCAACATGGTAATGCGATCACGGCGACCCTTGCCCTCGCGCACAATAAGCTGGCCCTGGTCAAAATCAAGATCCTTGATGCGCAAACGAAGCACCTCGGACACCCGCAGCCCCGCTCCGTACATCAGCTCTGCCATCAGCTTGAAGGGGTCAGCCAAACGCTCAATGATGGCCAGCACCTCCGCTTCACTGAAAACTACCGGCACGCGCGGCTGTCGGCGCGATCCTCTATAGCTGAGCTGGCCATAGTCGATCTGGAGAAATTTCCGATACAGGCAGTTGATCGCGTTGAGCGCTATCTTTTGCGTGCCAATACTGCACCGCCGGTTCACAGACAGGTGATTGAGAAAGGCCTCTATATGATGAGCTCCCATTTCGCGGGGGTGGCGGCGCTTGTGAAACCGGATAAATGCTACCACCCAGTGAACATAGGATTGCTCGGTACGATAGCTGTAGTGGCGAGACCGCATCCAGGCCCGAAACTGGTCCATGAGCCGAGTGGGCCGCTCTGGCAGCGCCCTGGGAATATCATCCGCGCGATTTGTCATCGATGTCTCCTGCCAACGTGAATAAACACGCTGATTGCCACCGACCATCCTGCAAACCGGCCAAGACCTACTATCGACGTCAGAACTCACATCGCAAACTGGTAAGTTACTGATTAAAAGGCAGAAGACACGGGCGATATCAATTAGATATCACGCCGCCAGAGCCAGGATTAAACCGCCCGTGCCGGCTTTTCTCCGACGCACAAAACCCCAGACAAACCCAAACGACTGAATTGAAATACATATTCCGCTGTAGGAAGCTAGCGCCATGAACAACAAAACCGACAAGAAAAAGGTCGACCCGGTCGACCTAATTAACTGTTAGGGCGCTTGGCTCTTTCTTCTAAAACGGCGCTTGATAGCAATTTGATTTCACTGCCCGCGGCAGGGCAGTCCGGCATCCAGGGCAGGAGCCAGTTCGCATATCCGGCAGTTTCTCCCTTGAAGCCATTAGTTGGCAGTGAGGCCTGGCATTCAGGCTTGAGCATTCTTTTGGGCATGCCACAATCAAGGCAGGCGGCCACGGCCAGGCATCAGTCCTGTTCCGTGTGCCATTAGTTATCGCGGGGCGCCGCTGGCGCAGCGCCCATGCTGGGCTCTCTGCAGCGCAGTCACGGCGCACCCGCTAACAAGGCAAGGCAGCGGACGCCTTCGGCGCCCCTGCTCGCGACGTTAGACGCGTAGACGACAGAAATCGGAGGCTGCAGCATGGCAATTTTCAGATCCTTTTTAGTATTAGTTATAGTCGGAATATTAGGATACACCGGCGTTGTAGGCGTAAATCACGGCTGGAATCTGGTTCCCATATTTTTCGGCGAGATGTTTGCAATGACTTGGTCAGGCCAATTCAACTTCGATTTCATGTGCTTCCTGATGCTTTCAGGAATTTGGACGTCATGGAGGAGCGGATTCACACCAAAAGGGCTCGCTCTTGGAGCGGTGGCAGTCTTTTTCGGGATCATGTTTCTAGCCCCTTACCTTCTCTATCTAAGCTACAAGGAAGATGGAGATTCAATTGCAATGATTGTTGGCCCTGCAAAAGCCGCTGCAGGCTAGGTCTAACAAGGCCAAGCAGGCAGGGACCCGCTAACGCGGGCCCCTGTTGGCGACGTTAGGCTTAAGCTCATGAGATATATCCTCCTTCTTGTTCTTTCAGCCTGGTCGTCGATAGCAGCGGCCTCCGAAGACGCTCTCATTGAAGCAATGCGCAGTGAAATGACCCAGTTGGGCCTCAGCTATGAGAAAGTAAATGGAATGCCGGATGCTTCCTGGAACGAGAATAGGACTTCGGCAGCGTTATCGGGCACAAAGGGAGATGAGACACATTTATTCGTCTTCATATTTACGGGGTCCGGGGATATTCTGCGCGTGAAAGTACGCTCTATAAATCCTGAGAGCCCTTTTCCGAAAACTGGCCTCCCTTTCTCGCACTACGATCGATATGTCGTTGAATCGACATTAAGCGGAGATCCTCAATCAAATGACCTTTGGGTCAACTATACATATCGAGCGTGGAAGGATGGCCAAAGATATTCTGCTTCCTTGAAGCCAATAGGGATAAATAGTGATGGCACACTTGATTTTTCTCAATATTGAGATGTCGGAGTGCCTAACAAGGCAAGGCAGCGGACGCCTTCGGCGCCCCTGCTCGCAACGTTATGGATTGTTCGGATGAAATATAGATACCTCGTTCTTTGCATTATTCTTATTCCGCTTGCGGGCATTGCGGGGCCAATCTGCGAGGGTGCAAATGAAGGCAAGGGAGACGCTTTCGCTTGGGGCGAGAGTGATTTCTCCAAAGCCTCTGCGAGAGAGAGTTTCGACACATTGCAGCAATCTCTCTCGGACGGAGCCGACTTGGGCGTTTGTGAGCTTCATAACGCACTAGCCATGATTGAGGGTGCTTTGCTTAAGGATCAGGCACGGCGCGCTATTATGAGCGAGGAAGTGCCAGATGTGATAGTGAGGCATCGCCGGCTGGCGTTTTGCGAATTTCTCGCAGAGTCAAAGCCGTGCGAGTAACCATAACAAGGCAAAGTAAGCGCGGACGCGCCAAGGCGCGCCCCTGTTTGCGACGTTATGTATAGAGCATCTCGAGAAACAAGAACTATCGCCAACGCCGCTTCATTCATGCTCGATGCGGGGCTAATTTACTATGCATGGCAATATGAGAAAGTCTTTAGGGTTACAAGACCGCACGGTGGCGGGCCGCTTTTTATCGGGCCCGAAGATCCATATATTTTTTGGTCTTCACTTGCCCTCCATATTGCGCTGCTTTTCACACTGGGCTTCAGCTTCTTTAAGAGCCTGGGTGAAGGTGAGGCCACATAACAAGGCAAAGCAGGCAGGGACGCGCTACGCGCGCCCCTGTTTGCGACGTTATGTGTGAATTGCGATGAACTGGACGGAAATGCCCGCCTTCGAAGGCATCGATCTGCATGACTCTTTTGTTCTTGGGTGGAGCCAGGAGAGCGGAAGCCTGCTGTTTGACGTGGAGGCCAGCATTTGGCCAGCCTCGCGCTACTACTCTGAACCAAAGAATAATGAATATACGTGTTACCGGCGGGCCAGCCTAAGGTTCTTCGGCTTGGAGTCAGTTACTGGTTTGCGCGCCCAAGAAGAGAGCCCGTTCACGAGGGATCCGGATGGTTCCATAGATTATGGCAATATTGACCAGTTAGAGAAAACTGCCGGCGGCTTCATAATAGCCGGCGACTTTGGGCAAGTAGAAATACTTGGCGGAGAGCTTCGATTTGAAGTTCACACATAACAAGTCGCTGAAATTCGCGGACTGCCTTTCAGGCAGCCGCTTAGCTTGGCGTTAAGAGGAGGAGACATGAAAGATTTATTCGCCGCCGCGCAAGTCATATTTGTGCTGATCTTTATGTTTCTTCTTGTTATTGGTCTGTGCTTTGGCCTGGCTGTCGGCTTGCTGATTGGGCTTAACGAAGTCGCCGTTCTATTCCCTAGCTTAGGGCTACCCGATTTTGCCACTGACCCTACGCACATTTTATTGGCGGCTATTTTCTTTGCTGTGCTATTTGGAAGATCAGGCGGCTTTTCTTCTGGCGACTCGGAGTCCCTTAAGGAGATCAATCGGTCGTTGAATATGATCGACTACCGCCTGGGAGAAATTCGGGTCTCGGTCGACGACAACTCCGGCATTAAGGAAAGCGTCGACGCGATAGCGCAAGATGTTTTCGAAATACAAAGAAACACCGAGAGAACTTAACAAGGCAAAGCAGGCGGGGACGCGCTAAAGCGCGCCCCTGTTTGCGACGTTATGTTGTGAATTGAGCATGTCTGAATCGCGAGTGGTTATTTACGATGGCGTATGCAACTTCTGCAATGGGGCTGTGAGGTTCATTATCAAGCGAGATCCTGCTGCGCGCTTTAAGTTCACGCCCATGCAGTCCGAATATGCGCAGAAGTTAATAAAAAAGCACAGTGTCCCCAACGTAGGCCAGGACACCTTCTTGCTGGTAAAGAACGGCAGGTGCTATATCTGGACCGAAGCGGCACTCGAGATAGCCGGTGAGCTAACCGGGGGTTGGTGGCTTTTTAAGGCCACTAGAATCATACCAAGGCCCGTTAGAGACTGGCTCTACCGCGTATTTGCCCGGAATCGGTACAATCTTTTTGGTAGGACAGACCAATGTCAGGTACCAGACCCAGAGATAATGAAACGATTTATCGGTATTCAAACATAACAAGGCAAAGCAGGCCGGGGACTCGCTACGCGAGCCCCTGTTTGCGACGTTAGGGCGCTTGGCTCTTTCTTCCAAATCGACGTGTGATGGCTGTTTGATTTCACTGCCCACGGCAGGGCAGTCCGGCATCCAGGGCAGGAGCCAGTTCGCATCTCCGGCAGTTTCTCCCTTGA
>JARGOL010000010.1 GCA_029212745.1 Alcanivoracaceae bacterium | reverse complement strand
TATGGCGGAGAGGGCGGGATTCGAACCCGCGATACGGTAACCCGTATGGTTCCTTAGCAGGGAACTGGTTTCAGCCACTCACCCACCTCTCCAGAACTGTGCAGATTGTTTTCAGTGCCCTGCCGCACCGCCGTTGCCGGCAAAAAATCGCCGCGTGTTTCGCAACGCGCGGCGCATGATAGCAAATAAGACAAAAAATCCTAGTCCACGACGGAAGGTTATTCGCCGTCACCGTCTTTTTCGTGCTGGATACGCAGGTAAATCTCTTCCCGGTGCACAGCCACTTCTTTCGGGGCATTGACGCCCAGTCTTACCTGGTTTCCTTTTACGCCCAGCACGGTCACGGTGACATCGTCACCCACCATCAGGGTCTCGCCAACGCGGCGTGTCAGAATCAGCATTTCGGTCCCTCCGGGTCCTGGTCATTGAGTGAGCGCATGCCGGCCTCAAGCCTGTTATCCCTCGACTTGCGCATCTGGGCAATCGTACCCAGGTACTACCGGCGGGCCGTATTATGACCGAATTTTTTCTGACTGTCTGCGCCGCTCAGGCACTCTCCCGGTCCAGCTCGAAGGCCGAATGCAGGGCCCGGACGGCCAGTTCGAGGTACTTTTCCTCGATGACCACGGAGATCTTGATTTCGGACGTGGAGATCATCTCGATATTCACGCCCTCGGCGCCCAGCGTCTCGAACATCTTGCTCGCCACACCGGCGTGGGAACGCATGCCGACCCCGACCAGGGAAACCTTGGCAATGGTGTCATCGCCAATGATTTCGGGAGAGCCCAGCTCGCTGGATTTCTCCAGGGCCGTCATGGCACGTTTGAAATCATTGCGATGCACCGTGAAGGTGAAATCCGTGGCACCGGCCGCGCCAGCGTTCTGCACGATCATGTCCACCTCAATGTTGGCATCGCTGACCGGCCCCAGAATCTTGTAGGCAATGCCCGGGGTGTCAGGTGCGCCACGCACGATGATCTTGGCTTCATCACGGGTAAAGGCAATCCCGGAAATGACCGGCTTTTCCATATCAACCTCGTCGTCGACGGTGATCAGGGTCCCCGGACCCTCTTCAAAACTGGAGAGAACCCGCAGCGGCACATTGTATTTGCCGGCGAATTCCACGGAACGAATCTGCAACACCTTGGAACCCTGGCTGGCCATCTCCAGCATCTCCTCGAAGGTGATGCTGTCCAGCCGCCGGGCCTTGTCTACTACCCGGGGATCAGTGGTGTAGACGCCGTCCACATCGGTGTAAATCTGGCACTCATCGGCCTGCAAGGCGGCAGCCAGGGCCACTGCGGTGGTGTCACTGCCACCCCGGCCGAGGGTGGTGATGTTGCCCTCGGGATCGCGTCCCTGGAAACCGGCCACAACCACCACACGACCGGCATCGAGGTCCGCTCGCATGCGGTGATCGTCGATCTTCTCGATCCGTGCCTTCATGAAACTGCTGTCTGTCTCGATGGCGACCTGGCTGCCCGTATAGGAGCGGGCATCCACGCCACGTTTGATCAACGCCATGGACAGCAGCGAGATGGTGACCTGCTCACCAGTGGTCACCAGCACGTCCATTTCCCGTGGCACGGGCTCATCGGTGATCTCGTTGGCGAGAGAGATAAGGCGGTTGGTTTCACCGCTCATGGCGGACACCACCACGACAACATCGTGGCCTTCCTTGCGGAAGCGGGCGACGCGGTCCGCCACCGCGCCAATGCGTTCCGGCGTCCCCACGGAGGTACCGCCGTATTTCTGTACTATGAGGGCCATAGAATCCTGTCTGACCTGCAAAGGGGGCGAAACCATAGCAGGTTCGCCCGGTTTTTTCACCTGCTTACAATGACTTAGCGGTTCGCCACCCAGTCCGGCACGGAGGCCAGCGCTGCCGGCAAGGCGGCCACATCGGTGCCTCCGCCCTGGGCCATGTCAGGCCGGCCACCGCCTTTTCCGCCCACCTGCTCGGCCACGTGTCGCATCAGCTCACCGGCCTTGAACCGGTCGGTGAGGTCCTTCGTCACACCGGCCACCAGGCTGATCTTGTCACCCTCCGTTGCCGCCAGGAGGATGACGCCGGAGCCAACCTTGTCCTTGAGCTTGTCCATGGCCGCGCGCAACGTCTTGCCATCGGCACCGTCAAGCTGCTCCGCCAGCACCTTCACCCCGGCCACCTCCTGCACCTTGCTGGTCAGGTCGTTTCCGGTACCCGATGCCAGCTTCTGCTTGAGGCGCTCAACTTCCTTCTCCAGCTCGCGGGTACGGCCCACCACCTGCTCCACCCGGCTGGTGAGTTGCTCCCCGGATGTTTTCAAAAGGGCCGCGCTTTCCCTTACGGTGCGCTCCAGCTGCTGCATGGCCACCAGTGCCTTTTCACCGCTGACGGCCTCAATGCGGCGTACGCCGGACGACGAGGCGCCTTCGGCAGTGACCTTGAACAGGCCGATGTCCCCCGTGCGGGCCACGTGGGTGCCGCCACAAAGCTCCTTCGAGAAGGCGGCCTCACCCATGGTCAGTACACGGACCTTGTCGTCGTATTTTTCCCCGAACAGCGCCATGGCACCCGCCGCGCGTGCGGCGTCAATGTCCATCAGTTCGGTGGTTACCGGGGTGTTGGCCAGTATCTGGCTGTTAACCAGAGCCTCGATCTCGGCAATCTGTGCTGCACTGACCGACTCGCCGTGGGAAAAGTCGAAGCGCAGGTACTGGTCATTCACCAGCGAGCCTTTCTGGGTCACATGGTCACCCAGTACCGTCCGCAACGCGGCATGCATGAGGTGCGTCGCCGAGTGGTTGCGCATGATGGCCTGGCGGCGGGTGGTATCCACATAGGCGGCCACGGTATCGCCGACCCGGAGCGTACCGGCGGCCAGCGTGCCCAGGTGCAGGTGTGCCGCCTGGCGCTTGCGGGTATCGGCAACGGTGAAGCGTGCTTCGCCTTTTTCCAGGTAACCGGTGTCGCCGACCTGGCCGCCGGATTCCGCATAAAAAGGCGTCTGGTCCAGCACCACCATGCCCTCTTCGCCGGCTGCCAGTGCATCCACCGCGTCACCGTCACGATAGATCGCCACCACCGAGGCTTCGTCCGACAGCTTTTCGTAGCCGGAAAAGGCACTCTCGGCATCCACCTGCAGGCGGTCGCTGTAATCATTGGCAAAGGCACCGGCACCACGGGAGCGCTGCCGCTGCTCTGCCATGGCCGCTTCGAATCCGGCCTCATCGATACTGAGCCCGCGCTCACGGGCCACATCGTTGGTGAGGTCCGTCGGGAAGCCATGGGTGTCGTACAGGGTAAAAACCACATCCCCGGGAATCACCTTGCCGTCCAAGTCGGCGATGGCGGCTTCCAGCACCTTCATGCCATCCGCAAGGGTCCGGGCAAACTGCTCTTCCTCGGCAAACAGGGCTTTTTCGATGCGCGCCTGGTTGGCTTTCAGCTCCGGGTAGGCATCCCCCATCTGTGCCACCAGCGAGGCCACCAGCTTGTGGAAGAACGGCTGGTCCTGGCCCAGCTTGTGGCCGTGGCGCAGGGCACGCCGGATGATTCGACGCAGCACATAACCGCGCCCTTCATTGGACGGAATGACGCCGTCACTGATCAGGAAGGCGGATGAGCGGATATGGTCAGCGATGACGCGCAGGGATTTTTCCGCCAGGTCATCAGTGCCTGTCAGGCGTGCCGCATCTTTCAGCAGTGCCTGAAAAAGATCGATCTCGTAATTGGAGTGGACGCCCTGCAGGACGGCAGAAATTCGCTCCAGCCCCATGCCGGTATCGACACTGGGCTTGGGCAACGGCTGCAGCTCACCGTCAGGCTGGCGGTCATACTGCATGAACACCAGGTTCCAGATTTCGATATAACGGTCCAGGTCGTCGTTGTCACTGCCCGGCGGGCCGCCGGGGACATCTTCACCGTGGTCGTAGAAAAGCTCTGAACAGGGACCGCAGGGGCCGGTGTCGCCCATCTGCCAGAAGTTGTCCTCATCCAGCCGGGAGAAGCGCTCCGGGCTCACGCCCATCTCCTTGAGCCAGATATCCGCCGCTTCATCGTCCGACACGTGTACGGTCACCCAGAGCTTTTCCGGCGGCAGACCCAACTCCACCGTCAGGAACTCCCAGGCAAAACGGATCGCCTCGCGTTTGAAGTAGTCACCAAAACTGAAGTTACCCAGCATCTCGAAGAAGGTGTGATGGCGGGCAGTGTAGCCGACGTTCTCCAGGTCGTTATGCTTGCCACCGGCACGCACACAACGCTGGCTGGATGCGGCGCGGGTGTAGTCGCGCTTCTCACGGCCAAGGAAAACATCCTTGAACTGGTTCATCCCGGCGTTGGTGAACAGCAGCGTCGGATCGTCATGCGGCACCAGGGAACTGGAGGGCACGGTTTGATGGCCCTGGCGGGCAAAGTAATCAAGGAAGGCCTGGCGGATGTCAGCGCTTTTCATAAATCCCGTCTGTGACCAGTGGCTGGAAGGCGCCAAGTATACCGGCCGTGGCGTGATGATTCGACCAGTGTTGCACGCACGCGGGCACCGGATGTTAGCCAGTGAACCAGGCCGCGGCACAGACCAGTACCACCAGCACCAGCAGGAACCATCGCAGGACGGCCTGGTCCACCCGCACCGCGAAACGCACGGACAGGCGCACGCCGAGCACGGTACCCGCCGCCAGCACCAGGCCCGGCACCCACAAGACCTGGTCATAGAACACGAACACGGCCAGTGCGATCACGCTGAATACCGCCGTACACACCATTTTCAGGGCATTGGTGCGGAGCAGGTCATAGCGCAGCACGCCGGCGAGTGCAGCGATCAGCACGAACCCCACACCAGCCTGCACAAAGCCCCCGTAGACGCCAGCGACGAACAGCCACAGTGCCCCGGAGGGCGCTTCGCGCAGGCTCCGCGGCGGCGTGCCGGCCGGCGGCGCCACGGTGGCCGGCCGTACAACCATCACCAACGCCATGACCACCATGGTCGACAGCAGCACCGGCTTCAGCACGGACGTGGGCATGTGTGCGGCGGCGAGCGCGCCAAGCAGGGAGCCACTGACCGTGGGCAGCAGCACCGGAACGATGGCGTCGCGGGCCAGCATGCCGTAGCGATCGAAACCGCGCACACCTTCGAGGGACTGGATCAGCACCCCGACGCGGTTGGTGCCATTGGCCACATCGGCAGGCATGCCCAGCAGCATCAGGGCAGGCAGGGTGAGAAAGGAGCCACCCCCGGCGAGGTTATTGATGAAACCGGCGACCACGCCGGAAGCCAGCAACAGGCAAAACGTCAGGAGGGTGAAGTGGTAGTCCATACAGGCTCCGCGGCCGGTGGCTGCTATTTCGCCGTGCAGACCTCAGGCGTCCGCATCGGCACCGCTGAGTGCATGAAAACACTGCTCAGCGGTAAAGCCACGATACTGCAGGAAACGAAGCTGGCGGGCACGGCCCTTGTCATCGCCGGGGGCGGGCGGGGGCCCGAACCGGCGCTGTCGCAGGCCCGCCGCGAGGGCAAACCAGTCAGGCGACTGCTGTTCGAACTGATCGGTGATCAGGGCATCTGCCAGCCCACGCTGACGCATGTCCTGGCGGATTCGAAGGGGGCCGTGATCGCGCTCGACACGGCTGCGGAAGTACACCTCGGCGAAGCGGCGATCATCGAGGAAACGTTCTGACTCCAGCCAGTCCAGTACCGGCGCGCCGTCTTCATCGGGAAACTTGCGCGCCAGTCGCTGTGCCAGGTCGTGACGGGAGAATTCGCGCCGGGCCAACCAGCCAAGGGCGGCCCGGCGCATCTCGGAGAGGGGGTCGTCGCCGTTACTCATCCGTCTCGGCTTCTGCTTCGGCCTGCTGCTCCCCGGCCGGCACAGGCACACTCAGCAACCGTGCCCGGATCTCCTTCTCGATCTCCTCGGCCACATCCGGATGCTCGCGCAGGTACTCGCAGGCGTTCTGCTTGCCCTGGCCAATCTTGTCGCCATTGTAGGCGTACCAGGCGCCGGACTTGTCCACCAATCCCTGCTGGACACCCAGGTCAATGATCTCACCGAGCTGGTTGATACCCTGGCCGTAAAGAATCTGGAATTCTGCCTGCTTGAACGGTGGCGCCACCTTGTTCTTGACCACCTTGACGCGGGTCTCGTTGCCCGTGACTTCGTCGCCCTGCTTCACCGCGCCGATGCGGCGGATATCCAGGCGGACGGAGGAGTAGAACTTGAGCGCGTTACCGCCAGTGGTGGTTTCCGGATTGCCAAACATGACGCCGATCTTCATACGGATCTGGTTGATGAACACCACCAGGGTATTGGCGTTTTTCACGTTACCGGTGATCTTCCGCAACGCCTGGCTCATCAGTCGCGCCTGCAGGCCCACGTGGGCATCACCCATCTCGCCCTCGATTTCCGCCTTCGGCACCAACGCCGCCACGGAGTCCACGATAACCACATCGACAGCACCGGAGCGCACCAGCATGTCGGTGATCTCCAGTGCCTGCTCACCGGTGTCCGGCTGGGACACAATCAGGTCGTCTACGTTGACGCCGAGTTTCTCGGCGTAGTCCGGGTCGAGCGCGTGCTCAGCGTCAACAAAGGCGCAGGTGGCGCCCTTCTTCTGGGCCTGCGCGATGACAGACAGGGTCAGCGTGGTCTTGCCGGATGATTCGGGGCCGTAGATTTCAACGATACGGCCCTTGGGCAGGCCACCAATGCCAAGGGCGATATCCAGCCCCAGTGAGCCGGTGGAAATGGCCGGAATACGCTCGCGCTTCTGGTCGCCCATGCGCATCACGGAGCCCTTGCCGAATTGACGCTCGATTTGTGCCAGTGCGGCGTTCAACGCCTTGCCCTTGTTCTCATCCATTGTTTTTCCCTCGTGTTCGTAAAGCTGTTCGCATGACCCGTGGTGCTGCGGGCGAAACGTCCCGAGGACAGCACCGGATGACTGGCAGTCTGCCCGCATCCGGAAATACTGTCAACATGGTCAGTATTATATGTACAGTAACCAGGCACAAGGCGCTCACCGCCACAGCGGCCGTGCGCTCGCGCTGATGCCGGTGTCAGCTGGCGCGCAGTCGGCGCACCACGCCTTCCAGGGCCGCCACCACGGCCTGCGTACGGACCTGCCGACGGCCTCCACGGAAGGCGAAATGCTCCGCCTCGGCGTAGCCGAGCTTCTGCCCCCAGGCGATCCATACCGTGCCCGCGGGCTTGTCCTCGCTGCCGCCGGCGGGCCCGGCGATGCCGGTCACAGCCACACTCATGTGGGCCCGGGAACGGTCCACGGCGCCGCGCGCCATGGCCAGCGCAGTGTCTTCGCTGACGGCGCCACAGTTTGCCAGGGTAGTCGCAGGGACACCCAGCATTTCCTCTTTGGCGGCGTTGGAGTAGGTGACAAAACCCCGCTCGAACCAGGCGGAACTGCCCGCCACACTGGTCAGCGACTGGCTGATCCAGCCGCCCGTACAGCTTTCCGCCGTCGCCAGCATGATGCGATGCGTGTCCAGCAGCTCGCCGGCCTCGCGAGCCAGTTCCTCAATCCGGTGTTGCACGTCTGTTTCCCCACCCAGTCCGACGGCTTCCTATGATCCGTGGTTTGCGCCGCAGCTGCCAGCCCTGCGCACGCGAGACATTTTTATCTTGTTTGTCTCTTGCCAGAGAAACATATAACACATATCGTCTCATCGTATCTTTTGCATCCCGATAGCAATCCAGATCTGGCAGGAGGAACCCAGTGACTGCACTTACCCAAGCCGATGCCGCCCGCACCGACACCCCCCGGGGCCAAACCCGGCAACCGGGCAAAACCTCCGATGCGCCCGTCCCTCTTCTTCCGGGCTCCCTGACCTGGCGGGACTTCGGCACGCACCTTTTTACCCTCGTGCTGCCGCAGGCCTTCATCCTTCAGGTCGCGCACCCGGTGATCAATTCTGCCGTCACCGTTGAAAAGAAATACCTGTACGACCCCTGGGGACGGGCCCGCGGGTCGCTGGAACTGCTCTGGCCGGTGGTCTATTCCAGGCCTGACCGGGCCATTGCCATGGGCCACAAGCTGCGCGAGCTGCATCGCCAGATCAAGGGCACTGACGCTCGCGGCCACAAGTTCCACGCGCTGGACCCGGAGGCTTACTCCTGGGTACACCTGACCGGGTTCGCCGCTACCATGACCCTGCACGAACTGTTCGGCGCGCCGCTCAGCGCTGAAGAGCGCGCCCGCCACTTTGACGAATGGAAGCAGCTCGGCGCCCTGCTCGGTATAAAGCCCCGTTTCATCCCACAAACCGAGCAGGCCTACTGGCAGGAGTACAACCGCATCATCGAACAGCGCCTGGATGCTGATAACGAGGCGTTGCGGGATCTGCTCGACAAGGACCACTTCGCCAAGTGGCCGGTGCACCCCGCCCTTGAGGGCAAACTGCCGCGCTGGCTGTGGCGCCTGCTGATGACGGCCCCGAGCCGCATGGCACACATCATCACCAAGGCAACGTTACCCGAGCGCTTCCGGGAGAAGGCCGGGCTGCGCCTGAGCGGCACCGACCGGTTTATTTTCCGCGCCTTTGTGCGACTGGTGCGCACCCTTCATCCTCTGGTGCCTGAGAAATACCGCTACCTGCCGCTGGCCTGGGAGGCCATAGAGGACGCGCGACAGCATCCGCAGGCCTATCGCCTGCCTGCGAACACCTGAAGGCAGAAACAAGAAAGGACTGCACCGGCAGCCCTTTCTGTAACCAGCGGCGGCCGATTCAGGACGCGCCGGCCATGGCCATCAACTGGCGGTCGGCATTACCAAACATGCCGTCAGCCGCCGTCACCCGCTTGGCATAGTGTCCCACGCCCAGCTCGTCGGTCATGCCCATGCCACCATGGATCTGTATCGCCTCCTGGACGATCCGGCGGCCACCGCGGCCCAGCTGTGCTTTCAGTGCATGGACGGCACTGGCCGCATCTGCATGCCCGGCCGCATATTTCAATGTTGCCGCCAGCAGCAGTGAACGGGTCTGCTCCATATGGATGAACATGTCCACCATGCGGTGCTGCAACGTCTGGAACGAACCAATAGGCACGCCGAACTGTTTCCGTGTCTTGCTGTACTCCACAGTCTGGTCAAGCAGCACGGAAAGCGAACCAACGCATTCCGCAGAAATCGCCAGCAGCCCCTCCTGCAACACCGCGCGGGCCACATCATGGCCCCGATGCAGGTCGCCGATAAGGGCGTCGGCTGGCACATGCACATCCCGGAAACGGATTTCGGCCCCCTGGCGGCCATCCACGGTACGATGGGCCAGCCGTTCCACACCCGGCGCATCAGCAGGCACCAGCATCAAAGACAGGCCATCGGTGACGCCCGGCTCGCCCGCGCTGCGGGCCAGCACCACCAGCAGGTCGGCCTGGTCACCGTTGAGCACGCATGCCTTGGTGCCATTGAGCACCAGCCCGTTGTCGCCGGGCTCGGCACGCAAGGCGGTGTTGGCCAGGCTGAACACACGCTCATACTCCTCCGCAGCAAACGCCATCTGCAAACGGCCCTCGACCAGTGCCGGAATATGCTCGTCCTGGACTGTTGCCGGTGCCCGGCGCAGGAAACCACCGCCGAAAACCACCGAGGCGATGTAAGGAGCCATGATCAGGCCCTCGCCCAGGGTCTCCAGCAGCACCATGGTTTCGGTCACCCCGAGACCAAGGCCGCCGTGCTTTTCGTCAAACGGCACAGCCAGCCAGCCCAGTTCCGCAAATTGCTGCCAGGTGGTCTGGTCCAGTGGTGCCAGTTTCTTGTTCTGGCGGTGTTTCTCCACATCGCTGTGATCACGGACAAAATTGCGTGCGGAATCCGCCAGCATCTGCTGTTCTTCACTCATCTGGAAATTCATGTCTGCTTCTCCCGCTCAAAGACCAAGCACAGCTTTCGCAATAATGCCGCGCTGCACTTCGTTGGAGCCGCCATAGATGGAGCAGGCCCGCGAGTTCAGGTAGTGAGGCATGCCGGTCAGGGCATATTCCGGGCCGATCACCGGCTGCTCGTCGCCCGGCACCAGCGCCTGCGGCTGCCACAGCAATGCCTGGCTGCCGAGCGTTTCAATACGCAACTCGGTGGCCCGCTGCAGCAGTTCGGTGCCCAGTATCTTGGTCATGGATGCCAGTGCGCCCGGGTCCTTGCCCGACGACAGCGCTGACTTGATGCGCTTCTCGGTAAAGGCAAGCGCCAGTATGTCGGCTTCCAGTGCCGCCATCCGGTGCTGCCAGACCGGGTCGTCGCTGAGGAAACCATTGGCCACCTGCTGCTTGCGCGCCATGACACGGATTTTCTCCAGCAGCACCTGCAGTCCCGGTGCGTATTCCTGGCCGCCGCGCTCAAACATCAGCAGGTACTTGGCCACGGTCCAGCCATCATTCTCCTCACCCACCCGGTTGGCCCGTGGCACACGGACATTGTCGAACCACACCTGGCACTGCTCCGGCACCTCATCCAGGCCGACTATCGGCTCCACCGTAATCCCCGGCGAATCCATATCCAGCAGCAGGAAGGTGATGCCCTGCTGCGGCTTGCCATCCTTGCGCGTGCGCACCAGTGCAAACATCCGGTTGGCGTGGTGTGCGTACGTGGTCCAGATCTTGGTGCCGTTGACGATGTAGTCGTCGCCATCCTTTTCCGCAAAGGTCTTCAGCGATGCCAGATCCGACCCCGAGCCCGGCTCCGAGTAGCCCTGGCACCAGAAATGTTCGCCGCTGAGGATCTTCGGCAGGTACTCCGCTTTCTGTGCGTCAGTGCCGTAACCAATCAGGCAGGGACCACACATCTGCAGCCCCATGGGTACCAGCGGTGGTGTTTCCGCACGCACCAGTTCCTCGGCAAAAATGGCCCGCTGATTCACGCTCCAGCCGGTACCTCCATAGGCCTCAGGCCAGTGTGGTGCTGCCCAGCCCTGCTTGTGCAGGATTTTCTGCCAGGCCATGACTTCTTCCACCGGCGAAAACACCGACGTCACCCGCTTGCCGGCACGGCGGATGCCGTCAGTCAGGTTCTCGTCCAGGAAGGTTCGTACCTCATCACGAAAGGATTTTTCCGACTCGGGAATCTGCAAGTCCATGCCACTCTCCACTCTGACCACGGCACTGCCAGAGCGGCAGCACCCATGCTATGACTTGTGGGTCACAATTGTAGCGGCAGGTTGTGCGCGCCGGATTGACACAATCCGACGCCGGGCGGGTGCTTCACGTCAGCCGGCGCTGGCGCCGAGCTTGCATCCGTGGCGGCCAGCTGCTGGCGTTGCGGGCTTGCAAACGCTGCTGGCAAGGCTTCCTGTGCATTGCCAGGCCCGTCACTGATCCGCGGACAACCAGTGGAGAACGGCCTGGCACAGATCATCAACCCGCACGGGCTTGACGATGAAGTCATTCATGCCGGCGGCAAGGCAGCGGGCACGATCTTCCTCGAACGCATTGCCGGTCATGGCGATGATGGGTACGTCGCCGCCCCGGGGAAGGGCCCTTATCTCGCGCGTCGCCGCCAGGCCGTCCATTCTCGGCATCTGCATATCCATCAACACGATATCGAAGGCCTGTGATGACACCCGCTCCACTGCCTCTCGACCATCATTCGCCGTTGTTACCTTTAGGCCTGCGCGTTCCAGGATGCGGCGGAAAATGACCTGGTTGACGGCAATATCCTCGGCAATCAGCACCTGTTTGCCGGCATGGCGCGCCTTCAGCATCTCCATCGGATTGGCCGCCTTTTCCGGGCTGGCAAGCACTTCTGCACCGGGCGCTTTACCGAGCCGCGCGGTAAACCAGAACGTGCTGCCCTTCCCGGGCGTGCTGCGAACCCCGGCATCACCCCCCATGAGCTGCGCCAGGCGCTTGTTGATGGCCAGACCCAGACCGGTGCCCCCGTAGGAACGGGTCAGACTGTTTTCCACCTGTTCAAAAGCATTGAACAACCGGTCTATGTGTTCTGGCTCAATGCCGATGCCGGTATCGCTGACCTCAAACCGCAACATCACGCTGTCACTGTCCTGCGACTCCATCCACGCATGCACGCAGACCTCACCGCGCTCGGTGAACTTCACCGCGTTGCCGGCATAATTGAGCAGTATCTGGCGCATGCGCCCGGCGTCGCCGACCAGCACCTCGGGCATGCTACCCAGCTCCGTGCGCAGATGGATGCCCTTGTCCCGGGCCGGTCCATCGATAAGCTTTACGACATCGTCAAGGATCTTGCCCACCCTGATGGGCGCCTCCGAGAGGACAAGCTTGTCAGCCTCGATTCTGGACAGGTCAAGCAGGTCGTTGATCACATTCAACAGGTGCTCGCTGGCAATGTGCTGGATATCAACAAGCTTGGTCTGTTCCGCTGTCAGTTCCTCACGCCGGAGCAATTGCTCAGCACTGATGATGGTCTGCAGCGGCGTTCTCAATTCGTGACTCATCTGGGCGAGAAAAACGCTCTTGGCAACGCTGGCCGCTTCGGCCGCTTCCTTGCTTCGGGTCAGCGATGACTCGATCTCCTTCTGCTCGGATATGTCGGTCATGATGTCCATCATGCAAAGCGGCTTGCCATCCTGGTCCTTGATCAGGAAAAAACTTTCCAGGGTCGGCGTCAGTACCTGCGTCTCACGGTTTTCCAGTGCCAACTCGCCTGTCCAGAAGCCCTGCTCCATGACGGCCGGAATCACCTCCGCCCGGATTTTCCGCTGAGCCCATTCGGGATAAACGTCCAGAAGGTCCGAAAGTTGTGATGCGACGCCCTCCTCGTCCAGACCCGCCATGTGTGACAGTCGCCGGTTGATAAAGAACGGCTTGCGGTCCATGGTCGCCATGCCCACGGCCTGGGCCGACTCTTCCGCGAAGCGCTTGAACAGGATCAAGGTTTCATTGGCCGATTCGGCCGCCTCCTTCGCCGCAGAGAGCTCCGCGGTTCGCGATGCCACAAGGGATTCGAGTTGCTGGTGATGGGCGGCGACCTCCAGTTCAGCCTGGTTGCGCCGGTAGGCGTAGTAGGCCAGCAGAAGCATCGGGCCGACACTGAAAAGCAGCGCCAGTAACAATCCACCCCGAATGAAAACAACACCCGCACCGCGATGCCCCTCATCCCAGCCGCCGGCCGGCCGCGCTGCGATCTGCCAGGCGCCGTACGGCAAGGTCACGGGCAGCCGCACCGCCCGATCACTGAACAGCGCCGGGTCGCCATAGAACACAGCGCCATCACTGCCCCGGCTGTCCTTGCCCCGCAACGCCACCTCAATGGCCAGGTCCTCATCCAGCAATCCGACAGCGCGGTACAGCTTGTCCGCATCGAGTACAACCGAGAGCAGTCCCCAGAACTGTTGCTGGCGTCCAGACTGGCCACGAAATACCGGCACCCGGGCAATGATGCCGCGCCCGCCCTGGACCAGGTCCAGCGGCCCGGCAAGCACCAGGTGCCCGCTGTCCCGGGCCAATTCGGCGGCGGCCCGCTGGGAAGGCGTCTGCCGATAGTCCAGTCCGATGGCTGCCTCATTGCCAGCCAGGGGATACATCAGCCGCACCACCATGTCCGGTGCGGCGGCGATATTGCGTAGCACGGAGCGATCATCGAAAAGCGGTTTTGCGGCACGTTCGAACGCGCGCTGGGAAAGGGACGGGTCATGGGCAATCACGGCCACAAGGCCACGGGCCAGCTGGATACTGCCGTTCAACTCGCTTTCAATGCGCGCCTGCAAGATCTGCAGCTGCTCACGCACGGCATTCTCTTGATCCAGGCGCTGGGCAACAAGCTGCTGCCGCTCGACCCAGAAACCGGCCGCCAGCAGGACCACCGCCGTGACGGTGGCGGCGATCACAATCAGTCCGACGCCCCGGTACGAGCTAGGCGACTTCATTGGCGACTTTAAAGCGGGCCCGATGCATCCGTGCTGTTTCATCCGGTAATGACAGATCACCTATTGTAGACCAGCTCTTGCGGTCCGGACATGGTCGGAACGAGGTCATCAGACAACCCCGGGACAACCGGGACTTTTTCGCTAAGCGACGGATTTTAATATGTTTTCTGCGTACAACAGCGGGATTGCCGCTCTTCTCAACCCCACCGGGCTGACGTAGAATGCGTCGCTCAGGGGGACACGCAGAACTCATGGCAGACGCTAAAAAAAGCTCGAAAGCGGATCTCGGGAACCACACACCCATGATGCAGCAGTGCGTGTTCCTTGATTTTCAATGACTTAATTTGTTTTAGAGGGTGAAAAGCTATACTAAAAGCTATACCAGCGCGCCGGATTTCCATGAGTATCTGCGAACCATAACGAACGAACTTTTGCCGTTTCCAGACAGATTGCAAAGCAATCTCAAGACAACTCGGTCAGGCAGCAACAAGACGGCTTAACATCATCCGGCCAGAATATCCCACACGGAATTTTGCGCTGGCGGGACACAGCCGGTAAGAGATCATCCAGGGGCGAATCAAATCGCCCTGATTACAAGGAATAATCATGTCGTCTGTTTACTGGTTTCCCCTTGCCGCATTACTGGAAATTGCCGGCTGCTTTTCATTCTGGGCATGGCTCAAGCTTGACAAGTCTGCCCTCTGGCTGATTCCCGGCATGCTGGCCCTGGCCGGCTTCGCCTGGGCGCTTACCCAGATCGAAGCGAGCTTTGCTGGTCGCGCCTACGCAGCCTACGGCGGCGTTTACATCATCGCATCCTTGCTATGGGGCGCCGTGGTGGAAAAGCAAACGCCATCGTCCCTGGACATGGCCGGTGCCGCGCTGTGCCTCGTCGGCGCAAGTCTGATCTTTTTTGGTCCTTCAATGGCACATCATTCCTGACCCAAACAGGACTTGAACCTACAACCGTGACATGTTTTTCAATGGTGGCTCTGTCTGATCCCTCACTGGAGAAACGCCATGGGAAAATTGCCAACACATGTCAAGACTGCGTTCGAGCAGGAAATGTCCAGTGCTTTACAGGCACGGATCACAGGTGACGCAGGAACGGCATTTCAGCATCTGGAGCGCGCGCACATTCTCGGCCAACGCTGGTTTTCACTCCACCTGAGAACCCACTGGCACATGTTGATGGTGGCCTTTCAGCGCAAGGATTTGCGCGAAATACTCGGGCAGATAGCGCGTCTGGCGCTGACACCACTGGGCCATATAACAGGCAAGCTTCCAATGGGTAACACAGGCGGGGCAAACGTCAACGCGTTCCGTCCGATGCCTGTTCCAGAAGATTTGAGAACAATCCTGGAACGCAACGAGTGAGCAGGCATCGTGCTCAGCGGAATACCTCGTCGGGTTCCGCATGCTGGTGATCGCACAGGCTGTGGTCAGACAACGCTTCGATAATTCGGCACTGGCCAATCTCTCCGGCACCGCATTCAGCTATTACGCGACTCAGCTCTCGCTGCATGCTCTGCAGGCGACCAATACGCTCCTCAACCCGAGCCAGGTGCTGGCGCGCCAGGGAGTCAACTTCGGCACAGGAAGCACCGGGATCGGTGGCCATTCCCAGCAGGCTGCGGATATCAGAGAGATTGAAGCCCAACTCACGGGCATGACGGATGAACAACAGGCGCCGACGGTGGGCGTCACCATAGCGGCGCTGATTACCCTCCGTACGTGCTGGCTCCGGCATCAGCCCTTCGCGTTCATAGTGCCGGATCAGGCTGACTGTACAGCCGGCATCACGGGCCAGTTTTCCGATGGTGGACATAGGCTTGAACCTACAATGACTACAGGTTTTATGCTTGCATGGAATCCTGACCAGTACAACTGAACCGCACAAGGAGCTCCCACATGGCGGACTGCTGCAACAACACGACAGGCTTTGATGGTCAGTCGCCAGCCTATCGCCGGACACTCTGGATCGTTATCGGCATTAACGCAATCATGTTCGCTGTCGAGATGGTCACCGGCGCGCTGTCCGGCTCACAGGCACTGCAGGCTGATGCACTGGATTTCGCCGGCGACACGGCAACCTATGCACTCAGCCTGTGGGTGATCGGCAAGCCGCTGCTGTGGCGCAGTCGCGCGGCGACCTTCAAAGGCCTGTCGCTGCTGGTCATGGGCGCCACGGTCCTGATCATGACGCTGCAGGCATCCATGCGACCGGAACCGCCGGTGGCGCTGTGGATGGGCAGTGTCGCGGTGCTGGCACTGGTAGCCAACGTGGTCAGTGCCTTGTTGCTGATGCGCTTTCGCGATGGTGACGCCAACGTCCGCTCCGTCTGGTTGTGTTCGCGGAACGACGCCATCGGCAACCTGGGTGTGCTGGTAGCCGCCGTGCTCGTCGCGTGGCTGGACTCCCCCTGGCCGGACCTGATTTTTGCCCTGATCATGGCCAGTCTGTTCACCCACAGTGCCGTATCCATATTACGCCAGGCTCGCCAGGAAGCATCGCAGCCGACGGATAGCACACATTGACGCAGCCCAGTGGGCTGCTAGTATCTATGCGCATTCATCGCAAATGACTCGGAAACCGCTGCGAATGACCCACCATTCACCCACAAGAACTGCTGTCACGGCCTTGATACTGGCCGTGTTCATGCTGGTGAATGCGGTGGTAGTTCTGGGAGAAGAGGCGATTCATTCCGTGCAGGAAGAGGTGCTTGCCCAAACGCATCATGACGGGCATCTCGCCGAGCATGTTCAGGGCCACGATACTGAAAAAGCAGATTGTGCCTCTCATCACAGCTGCCACAGCCACAGTCCACTGGTTCTCGCTGGTGATGACATCGGCATACCCGTCCCGGGGCCGACCCGGGACTGGTTACCCCTGAACGGGGTGACACCTGACTCCCCCTCCTACAGCCCCCCGGTCCCCCCTCCGGATAGCCCGTTGCAGTCCTGACCCTTTCTTTGCGGCCTCGTGCCGCTGTGACTGTCGTAACGGGAGTAACACATGCATTTCCGAATACTCGGCCGCCGCCTGTGGGCGCTGGCCATGGCGGGCGCTTTTGCCAGCCAGATGGCTTTGGCAGACACCAAGCCACAAACGGATGGGAAACCTGTTGCCCTTGCTGAGGCGCTGAACCTCACGCTGGAGCGCAATCCAACCCTGGCAACGTTTCCGTACCGCCTCAGGGCCGCGGATGCCGACCGGCTACAGGCGGCACTGAGGCCACAACCCACGCTGACACTGGAAGCAGAAAACCTGGCCGGCAAGGCACCGGCTGATGGCGTTAACGGCGCCGAGCTGACGCTGGCGCTGAGCCAGGTCATCGAGCTGGGCGGAAAGCGCCGCGAGCGTATGGCGGTAGCCAGCCTTGCGCGCGACGACTCGCGCCTGGCCTACGAACAGGCCCGGCTGGACATACTCGGCGAGGCAGTCAGCCGATACATCCTTCTGGCAACCCTGCAGGAGCAGGTCGAGCTGGCGCAGCGCAGCCTTGCACTCACACGGCAATCGGAGTCCGCTGCCCGCCAGCGGGTACGTGCCGGCGCCGCGCCCCAGGCAGATCTTACCCGCCTGACGCTGGCCTCCCAGCAAGCCGATATTGCGTTACAACGGGCCCAAGTGGAGCGCGATGCAGCCAGTCAGCAGCTGGCGGCACTCTGGGGTGAAGCCGATGTTGTAGATCTGGTGCCAGTGACTGCCCTCCGTCCGCTGCCTGAATTGCCCACGCTGCAGGCAATCAACGCGCAGCTTGATCAGGCGCCCGACCTGATGCGTCTTGCCAACGAAGCCCGGCTACAGGAGGCCCAGATGCGTCTTGCCAAGGCCAATGGCCGGCGGGACGTAGAGATCACGCTGGGTGCGCGCCACGACCGACTCACCGACGACAACACCCTGGTGGCGGGCCTGTCCATTCCCCTGAACCTGCGCAATCCCAATCGCGGCAATATTGCCCGCGCCCAGGCTCAGCTTGCCGAAAGCGAGGCACAGCTGAACGCCCGCCGGATAGAGCTGATCTCGGCTCTGCAAGCCCTGTATCGAAACCTGTCACTGGTTCGCGAGGAGCTTGCCCTGGTCGAGGACAGTGCCTTGCCTCTCGCCCGTCAACTTTACCGTGACATCGAGAAAGGCTACCGCGTCGGCCGCTACAGCCTGCTTGACCTGACCAGCGCACAGCAGGAACAGATTGCTCTCGAACAGCAGGCCATTGAACTCGCCGCCCGCTTCCACCAGCACCGTAACGAAATTGAACGCCTCACCGGCCTGAGCCTGTCCCTCAGCGGTAAGCAGGAGATCGCACAATGAAGAAAGTAATCCCGAACCTGATGGTGATTTTGCTCCTGACCAGTTCCACTACCTTGTTTGCGTCAGAGGCCAATTCAAGTAAGCAGGACACCCTGGAAAAAGCGCAGCATGAACCAGGCCCTCTCCATGATGACCATGATGAAGATCATGAGGAAAATGAAGAGCCAGAACTGACCTTCAGCGCCGAACTTCTGCGTGAGTTCGGAGGCGAAATCGCGTCTGCCCAGACCGGCGTCATTCGCCAACAGGCATCTCTTCCTGCGGAAGTACGGCTCAACGAGGAAGCTGTGGCACAAATCACACCGCGTTTTGCAGCAAAAATCACCAAGATACGAGCCAGGATTGGTGACCACATCAAGGCGGGAGACACTCTCGCGGAAGCAGAGAGCTCAGACACACTCGTACGCTTTTCGCTGAAGTCCCTGATAGATGGCGTCGTCATCAAACGTCAGGTGGCACAGGGAGAACATCTGTCCCCAGACGATACTGCTTTCGTTATCGCAGATTTATCAACTCTCTGGGTAGACATCTCCCTCTATCCGAAACAAATATCGCGTGTAAAAGCGGGGCAGCCCGTGCGCATCACGACCACTCACGGACCTGAGTCAGTCAACGCCACTATCGACTATGTGGCCCCCCTTGTGGACGAAGGCACACGCACCGGCCTGGCGCGCGTTTTTCTGGCCAATGAGAATCTGGAATGGAAGCCCGGCATGTTCGTCAGGGCTAACATTACCCTCGACGAATTCCCTGCCGCCGTCGTAGTCCCCCAAAGCGCCGTCATCGATGTTGAAAGCCAGCCGACCATTTTTGTGCAACAAGGCGAAACCTGGCAGCCACGGGCGGTAAAGGTAGGCCGCAACGACAGTGATCAGGTCGAGATTCTGGCAGGCCTTAGTGCTGGCGAAAAGTATGTCTCCAAGGGCGGCTTTGTGCTCAAGGCGGAGCTTCAGAAAAGCGAATTTGAATCCGGCCACAACCACTAATCGCGGGAAAACAGTATGCAAACCCTTATTCGTTTTGCGCTGGAGAACCGACTGCTGGTTGTCGTGATCTCTCTGGCAATGCTTATCGGCGGGTACTCCGCCTACCGAACCCTGCCTGTTGACGCCTACCCGGACATCTCACCGTCTTTGGTGCAGGTGTTTGTGGAAACTGAAGGCCTGGCGCCGGAAGAGGTAGAAAAGTACGTCACGTACCCCATCGAAAGCGCCATGAATGGCTTGCCGCAACTGGACCATGTGCGGTCGATCTCCAA
Organism: Alcanivoracaceae bacterium; assembly: GCA_029212745.1. Classification (GTDB taxonomy): domain Bacteria; phylum Pseudomonadota; class Gammaproteobacteria; order Pseudomonadales; family Alcanivoracaceae; genus JARGOL01. The sequence continues at coordinate 97,483 of JARGOL010000010.1, read as the reverse complement.
CTTTGGCCTGTCGGTGGTCAACATCTATTTCGAGGATGGCACTGACATCTACTTTGCCCGACAGTTAGTGGGGGAACGGTTGCAGGTGGCTCGGGAGACTATTCCCGACGGCTTCGGTGAGCCGGTTATGGGCCCCATTACCACCGGGCTTGGACAGATTCTTTTCTACGTGCTGGAGGACACCAGCGGACAGTACAGCAACACGGAATTGCGCGAGGTCCAAGACTGGATCATCAAGTTCAACCTGCAGACAGTCAAAGGCGTGACGGAAGTCCTTTCCATCGGCGGTGAGGTCAAGCAATTTCAGGTGCGCATCGACCCCAACGCCCTGCTTCGATATGACGTGTCACTGCCCGACATCAAGGAGCGCATAGAGGCCAACAATGCCAACGCCGGGGCACAGTTCATCGTCAAGAATGATGAAGAGTACATCGTGCGCTCCGTCGGTCTGGCCACGGACCTTGAGGCACTGCGCAATATCGTAGTGAAAACCATCGACGGCACGCCCGTTTATCTACACCAGCTGGGTGAATTGGACATAGGTGGCGAAATCAGGCGCGGACTCACCACCAAGGACGGCGAAGGAGAAGTGGTTGTAGGGATGGTGCTGAAACTGATCGGCAGCAATACCTCCCAGGTCATCGCCGCCGTCAAGGAGGAACTTGCCACGATCAACGAGAACCTGCCCGAGGGCATCGAGGTCCAGCCCTATTACGACCAGGCAACATTGGTCAAGGCGGCGGTGAGCACCGTTATCAATGCCTTGTTGCAAGGAATCATTCTGGTAGCGCTGGTGTTACTGGCGTTTATGGGAGGGCTCCGGCCCAGCATCGTGGTGGCACTGTCGATCCCGTTTTCCGTCGGCTTCACGTTTCTCGCCATGAAATTCTTCGATATCTCCGCCAACCTGATGTCGCTGGGCGGGATTGCCATCGCGATCGGCATGATGGTGGATGGCGCAGTCGTGGTGGTAGAGAACATCGACCGGATGTTGCGTGAATCCTCCCCGGACGAATCGCGCCTGCATCTGGTGGCCAGAGCCTGTCAGGCCGTGGCGCGCCCTATTCTGTTTGCCATCAGTATTATCATTATTGTGTTTTTGCCGTTGTTTACCCTTCAGGGTGTAGAAGGAGCGACCTTCCGGCCACTGGCCTATACCGTGGCGGTAGCCATGCTCGGCTCACTCGTCTTTGCCTTGATCGTGGCGCCGGTGGCCTCGTCCCTGCTGATGAGGCGTCCCCAGGAAGGTGCTGACAAACCCCAAAAGGATATTGTCAGCCTGCTGCTGAAAGGATACCAACCGCTGGTAGAGACCATGGTCGCCCGCCGTGGCGTGGCGCTGACGATTGCGGCTGTGGTTTTACTTATTGGCATTTTGGTCGCTCCACGGCTGGGATCGGAGTTCGTCCCGCGCTTCAATGAGGGGGATCTACTGATTCGTGCCACCATGGCGCCATCCATTTCGCTGGAAAAAGCCGAGACAACAATCGGTGTATTCGAGCGACAACTGATAGCCGCATTCCCTGAAGTCACTCAAGTGGTATCACGGATTGGTCGTGGTGAAGTCGGTGCGCACGCCGATCCGGTGAATAACGCGGAAATTTTCGTGGCGCTGAAGCCCCAGGACGAATGGCAGAGCGCAGAGACACTCGACGGCCTCTATGCAGCAATGGGCGAAAAATTCGCAGACTTTCCTGGCGCACAGTTCAACTTCACCCAGCCCATCGCGGCGGCTGTAGATGAATTGCTGACCGGCACAAAGGCCGAGCTTGCCGCCAAGCTGTTTGGCGACGACCTGGATGTTCTGGCCGAGAAAGCACAGGCTATCGAACAGGTAATACGCACTGTTCAAGGTGCTCAGGATGTCCAGCGCGATCAAATTGGCGGCACGCCGCAACTGCGTATCACGCTGAATCGGGATGCCATCGCCCGCTATGGCCTGAATGTCAGCGATGTGCAGCGCACCTTGAGCGTCGCCGTGGGCGGCGGCGAGGCCGGACAGGTATTCGAGGGCATCCGCCGTTTTGACATCTATGTCCGGCTTGAAGAGTCCGCTCGCAACCGGGCCGATGTCATCGGGCAGCTCATTATCGAAAACGCTTCTGGCCAGCGTATCCCTCTGGAGGAACTGGCAGACATCGAGGAGGTGGTGGGGCCGCGCCAGATCACCCGGGAAAACAATCAGCGTTTTATCACCATCCAGACCAATGTCCGCGACCGGGATATCGGTTCCTTCGTGGCCGAGGCCGATGCTGCCATCGCCGCGCAAGTGGACTTGCCACCGGGGTATTTCCTCAAATGGGGAGGACAGTTCGAACTTCAGCAGCAGGCGAACAAGCGTCTAATGATTGTGGTTCCTATTACCCTGGCGCTGGTATTTCTGATGCTGTTCGTCAATTTCCGGTCCCTGCGAAATGCACTGCTTATCATGCTCAACATCCCGCTGGCACTGGTCGGCGGTATCGTCGCGCTGTGGTTAAGCGGCCAGAGCCTTTCAGTGCCTGCCTCGGTCGGCTTCATCGCCCTCTTTGGTATCGCTCTCGAAAACGGCCTGGTACTGGTCAGTTACCTCAATGAACTGGTCAAGGACGGTATGTCCATTGCCGAAGCCAGTGTGCGCGCCGCCTGCGCCAGACTACGCGCGGTGATCATGACAGCTGTCACAACCGCCCTTGGGTTGTTTCCGCTGTTGTTCGCCACCGGCACTGGCAGTGAGGTGCAGCGACCACTGGCCACTGTCGTCGTTGGTGGTCTGGTTACAGCCACCATATTGACCCTGCTGGTTATTCCCGCGCTGTACCACTGGTTTGCCGACAAGCCCGCCGACATGAGCGAATCACACTAATCTGGAGCAACTGACATGCAAGAGATCACAGCCTATATCAAACACCGCAAGCTGGAAGCCGTGACCCTGGCCCTGCATCGCGTGCAGGGCGTCACCGGCATGAGTGTCGCCCACGTCGTCGGCTTCGGCAGGAGCAAGGTCAACACCAGTGCCACCAACCCGATTGACGGTGCTGGCGATTTTGTCAAACACGTAAAAGTGGAAATCATCTGTCACGATCAGTACGTGGATGAAGTGATCCAGGTGTTGAAAACCGAAGCGCATACCGGACTACGCGGCGATGGCCGTATTTTTGTCAGCGATGTCCGCCGCGCAATCCGGATCGAAGATGGTATTGAGGACAGTTCGGTTGTATGAAAAAAGGAGCCCGTCTTTGAGCAGGGCGGGCTCCGCCTTCAAGGTTTCACCCCTTGTGTCCGTCCACCAAAAATTGTAAAGGTGTGACTCCCGCAGAGCGTGTCCATCAGGACCCAGCGATCATCTCTGTTAGCCCTGATTCCAGACGCCACGGGGTACTCTGCTTAACGACAGCGTAAAGTGACTCGCGGGTATAGAATGCTTTATCGTAAAGATTGCTCAAACTGAAACCCCGGTGAAATCCGGTTTTTCTGGTTAGAGCTTAGGCGAACCACTCCCCCACCTCGGAGAACGTTTCCAAGGCTGAGTCAAAGTCCACTCGTTCATCATCGCTGGCATAGGACATGGCATCGACAAATCTGATGTATTCGGCACGATATTCACCGTCGCTTGCCAAAGTTTGCGCAGCGGTCCTGGTTGACTCCCGGAGCGTCGCCTGGGTATCACGCTTGGCTGCCTTCTGATCCTCGGCAAACGAAGATTCTACTGTCTCGACAAAAACGTCTGCACGGAGTACCACTCCTTCTCGACTAAGGCAGAACTGATACCCATCTCTGCCGCGACTTCCTCAACAACTTCAGGATCAGGAGACATACTGATACTTGATTGACTTGCCATCGTAGGCCATCTTCCGGGATACACGCCCCCTCACTGCGATGAGCCGACCTGTCGGCACCTGCGTGGATTTCCCGCTGTTATAGCTGGCCTGCTCCCGGGATGAGACCACTTCAACGCCCAACTTCTGCGTCAGCGCTTCACGGGCCAGGTCAGGCAGAGGCTTTACCGGGACAAGCTTGTTACTGAGCGAAGAGCGCTTGGCCTTGGCATAAAGACCGCGCCCGAATTTGATCAGGACCTCCTCCCGCACCAGCTCACGCAAAGCACGCCCAACCTGATCTCGGTCCGACAGATCACTAAAATCAGCGGGCACAAAGACTACGCCAGGATTCCGGCTAATCCGGTACTTCACCTTTGATTTCAATGAATTAAGAGCCATGGGTCACTCCCGCCTGCTTGGCGAATATCTTGCAAATATACGACATTATACAAGATATAAGAATATATATTTTTTCTTTATAATCAGTTGTTTATGAATTTGTCGCACAGATCGCGAGCCTACCCCCCCCTCAACAGATCAAAGCTTTTGCCCAACTCGGCAGGTCAGCTCGCATTTGAGGATTATCTGCCTGAAAAGTAGACACTTCCCTCAACCGGAAAACACGTATCCAATAGCGACATGTACTAATCGGCGCAGATAAGGGAATACCAATGAGGTTCGACACCAAGACCAAGCGGACAATCTATGACCGCACCAGGGGCTACTGCCACCTGTGCAACAAGAAGCTTGCCTTCAAAAACTACGGGAAATCAGAAGGCAGGGCGGCCTGGGAAATTGACCACTCTAATCCCAAGGCTAATGGGGGCACCGACCGCCTCAATAATCTGTACGCAGCCTGTATCAGTTGTAACAGATCCAAAAAGCATAGTTCGACCCGAACAGCCAGGGCTCAAAACGGCCGGACCCGTGCACCGTTGTCGGCCGAGAAGCGTCAGAAAGCTGTTCGGGGTAACACACTGGTAGGAGCACTCGTTGGCCTTCTGGGTGGGGCTGTGCTTGGACCCGCAGCGGCGGTCGCAGGCGCCGGGATTGGTGCCGCTGTTGGTAAAGCCATTGATCCCGACGGCTGAATATACGCTAAAAGCCGATACCTCGGATTGACCAGCATGACATCATGTTTTGAGTAGCATACACGTTCACTCGGAATTCGCAGCCCTCGAATGACGGCGAACCCAAGCCATGACACTATTATCCCTGCATGCAGTAAAAATAGCGTATCTCTGGTAAACATTAGCAATGGATAACAGCCCACAGCAGCGTACGCGCACCTATATCGATGCCCGGCGACACCACCCGGCCTGGTTGCTTCTGGCCTCGCCCCGCGCACCGCTGGTACTGGGATGCCTTACCGCCCTGTTCGACTTTGCCGAGGACGGCATTGCAGAGACCGATGCGTTGCAAGCTCTGTCTGAAATGCTAGCCAATTATGCGGCCCAAGACGAGTACAAGATCGACCCCGACAATACCCGTGTTCAGGCGTCTCGCGAGCTGCGTCAGTGGATCAAGCGAGGCCTGGTGATCGAACGCGGCCAACGACTCTACAGCACCGATGCGCTCTCTTCGGCAATCCGTTTCATTGACACCCTGGACAATCGGATCATGACTTCCACCGCCTCTCGATTATCAGTCGTACAGAGAGAAATCGAGAGCCTGGATGTGGGACTTAACCCTGATGCGTCCAGCCGCAAAGCGGCAATCCAAAGGAAAATTAAGCAACTGGAGCATGAGCTGGCTGAAGCAGAAGCCGGCCATGTGCCAGTATTAACAGAAGCCGAAGCCATTGAGCGCATACGCGAGGTATATGGCCTGTCAACTGGACTGAGAGCGGACTTCCGGCGCGTTGAGGATTCCTGGCGCGAGGCGGACCGGGAACTGCGCCAGTCAATCATGTCGGAAAACTACCATCGAGGCGAAATTGTAGATCGGCTACTGGATGGTCAGGCAGCCCTGCTGGACACCCCTGAAGGGAAGGTGTTCGACAGCTTCCAGAAACAGCTGCAACAAAAAGTAGAGCTGGACAACATGCGTGAACAGTTGCGCAGCATCCTGATGCATCCGGCAGCGGAAAAGGCTCTCAATCGTTCGCAGCGACAAGAATTAAAGCGGCTGCGCATGCAACTGGTAATGGAAAGCCAGACAGTATTACAGGCGAGAGCCCGCAGTGAAAAAGACGTTAAAGCCTTTATTCAGTCCGGATTGGCAGCCGAGCATCACCGGGTTGGCCAGTTACTCAACGAGGTTCTCAACATTGCCCAAGAACTGGACTGGGAGCGCCAGGCAGTACGCCGGGCTGACTCCCCCCTGCCCCCCATTGGTTTTGCGCTGGGAAACTTGCCGCTGGTTGAACGATTGCGATTCAAATCACACGAAAATGAAGCGGAGGGTGAACTGGACTTGTCACCGCAGGACTCTGACCTGAGCGGAGTCGAGGACGAATTCTGGGATGCCCTCGACGGGCTGGACCGCGAGGCCCTGGTGCAGGACACGCTGGCAGTACTAACGCAAGCAGGCCGCCCCTTGACGCTGGCGGAACTGGCCGAGCATTTACCCCCGGCACATGACCTGGAAACCTTGGCCCTGTGGTTGGGAATGGCGCGGGAAGCGGGAATAGAGATTACTGGAAAAGACATTGAAGAGCTTACGTTAACCGATGCAGAGCAGCGCCGCTGGCTGTTCCGCGTGCCCGAGGTTTCGATGAGCGAGAAAGCGTTTGACGGCATTGAATGGGAGTTCTAAGTGACAGGGATTTTCGACCAGATTACCGGGAAGGATGATACCGAAGCGTCTGACGGGCCAGATCACGATACCAGCATCGATCATGATGTGAAGCCAGATATCCATACAACAGAAGAACCTGATCGAACCGAACGTGCCCTGCGCGAGGCGTCCCAGGAATTATTGCGTCTGGGCTTGCTGGAACAAAGCCACCGGCCCAATCTGTATCGCACCGCACTGATTCACCTGGAACGACTGAATGCCATTCTCGAACCACTGGATCTATTGGCTAAAATCGATGAAATCCGGGGCCTGGCATTTCTGTCTGTGCGTCCTGATGCAGACTCAAACCAGGAAGCAACGACGGACCAGAACGACTGGTCACATCCCCTTGTTCGCAAACAGCGCCTAACGCTGGAACAGACCCTTCTGGTGGCTATTCTTCGTCAGCATTTCATTGCCTACGAGCAGGATGCTGGCGCAGGCGCTACCGATGCCATGGTCGCAGTAGACGAGCTGATCCCGCAGTTTCAAGTATATCTGGGCAATAGCGGCAGCGAGTCCCGAGACCGCGAGCGGATAGCGCAGTTGCTCAACCAACTACAAAACCACGGTTTGGTCTCTGCACCAGATACCCATGATCGAGTCGTAATCCGCCCCATGATCGCGCACCTCGCCAACCCGGAGAACCTGACGGCATTGCTGCACGCACTGAAGCAAAAGATCGCCAAAACATCCGGAGACTCACAGGAAGAGGATGAATCCGGGGGAGAGGTTTAATGGAGACGCAATACGCACTGGATGCAGCAGGACAAGAAAACGGTTGGCAACTGCCCCCCACCTACATCCTGCAATCGCTGGAACTGTTCAACTGGGGCGGCTTCACCGGTCTGCACCGGGCAGATATCGACAAGCAGGGCACCGCCATTATCGGCCCCACCGGCAGCGGCAAGACCACTCTGGTGGACGCGCTGATGACACTCATCACCGCCAATCCGAAATATAACCTGGCGTCCACCGGGGGCCACGAAAGTGACCGGGACCTGGCGTCCTATGTCCGAGGCGTAACCGGCCCCGGTGACGGCGGCGAGGAGCAGTCACATATTGTTCGGCAAGGCAAAACCGTCACAGGACTGGTCGCGACATTCAGCAACGGCGAGAACATCGTTCGCCTTGGTGCGCTGCTCTGGTTTGACGGCGCCAGTATGTCACCCACAGACATGAAAAAGCTCTGGCTGTTCAGCACTAACCCTGAGCAAACGCTGCAAGGCTGGCTTACGGTTCAGCATGAAGGTGGAATGCGCGCCCTGCGACAACTTGACAAGACAGAAACCGGCATCTGGACGTACACGAGCAAGAAAAGTTTTCTCGCGCGATTACGGGATTTTTTCGAGGTACGAGACAACGCCTTCAACTTGCTCAATCGGGCAGCGGGCCTGAAGCAACTGAACAGTATTGATGAGATATTTCGCGAACTGGTGCTGGATGACAGCGCCCAGTTCCAACGCGCTCAGGAAGTGGCAAAAAGCTTTGACGACCTGACCGCCATCCATGAAGAGTTGGAAATAGCACGGCGTCAGCAACACTCGCTGGAACCGATCAAGAGCGGCTGGGAAAAATATCAGAACAATCAGGCACTACTGACCGACAAGGAAACACTGAGCCGAATACTGCCGGTGTGGTTTGGTGAGCAAGCACACCTCTTGTGGAAGACAGAAGCGGTGCACCTGGAGCAACAACTGCAACAAGCAGAAGCCGCGCATACCACCGCCGAAGAGCACTACCGTAATCAACAACAGAGACGAGACCGTCTTCATGAGGCCTACCTGAAGCTGGGTGGCGGCGACATCGAGACGCTGGAAGCCCTGATCCAGGAGAAGCGAGATAACTTGGCACGGTGCCGGCACCACGCAGAGGATTACCAGAGATTGGCACGCTCACTGTCGTTGCCCGACACCCTCAGCCGTGAGGCTGTTCTGGCCAATCAAGCCCAAGCGAATAATCGAGTGCAAGAGGTTGCGGAAAAGTACGAGGTTATCCAGAAGAATGCCTATGAGCACGGCACCAAACGCTATCAGGCAGACAAGCACCTACAGTCCATTAACGAAGAATTGACCGAAATCAAAGCTCGTCCCGGCTCCAATATCCGCGCGGAGTACCAGCGGTTTAGAGCCCTACTGGCCGAAGAACTCGAATTGGCCGAAGATGATTTTCCTTTTGCAGGCGAACTGGTCCAAGTCAAGGAGAATGAGAAAGCCTGGCGCGGCGCCATCGAACGGGCCATCGGCAGTCACCGGCTGCGTATTCTGGTACCTCCGCAATCGGTCAAACAGGCATTAAACTGGATCAACAGTCGTCACAATGCCTTGCATGTGCGCATTCTGGAAGTTAAAGCCCCCGACAAAACACCGCTGTTCTTTGAAGATGGATTTACCCGCAAACTCGACTACAAGAATCACCCCTATCGGGAAGCTGTCAAGGAGCTTCTGGCCGGGCTGGACCGGCACTGTGTAGCGTCTGCGGAAGCATTGCGTGACACGCCCCATGCCATGACCGCTGAGGGCTTGATGTCAGGCAAAGCACGCTTCTTCGACAAACAGGACCAGAAACGTCTGAGCGAGGACTGGCAAACCGGCTTTGATAACCGCGACAGAGTCGCCGCACTGAAGCAGGAAATTGACGCAGCGCAAGCCACGCTAGACACCGCCACCGCCGAAGAAGAAAAAGCCAAGGCGTCATTGGCAACGCTTGATCAGCAGCATGACGCATTAATGAACCTTATCGATCTTGATTTCGCGCAAATCAACGCCCCCCAGGCAGAACGAGAATTACAGGAGCAGCAGGACAAGCATGCAGCCCTTACCGCTCCGCAGTCAGATACTGCAGTGGCTAGGCTGGATCTGGAGGAAGCGCAACAGCGCCTGCAGGAACTCAAGGCAGCATGCGAAGAATGCATTGAGCATCGCTCCAAGATAAAAACTTCGCTCGAACACGCCGAGAAGGAGAAAAGCAAAGCGTTCTGCAGAGCCGAACCGGGCCTTAAGGAGGCTGAACGCCAGCTGGCCGAAAGTCATTTACCCTGCATTGAAGTACAGAAACTGAATGACATTGACTCTCTTGAGAGAGAAACAGACGACCAGCTACGCCGCCAACTTGGGAAATTGCGGGAGACACGCAGCGATCTGGAAAATAAATTGATAAGAGCTATGTCCGATGCGCAACGGGAAGACCGTGGTGCGTTGTCCGAAGTAGGACGTGAACTTGAGGATGTTCCGGAATATCTAAAGCGGCTGACTGTACTGACCGAAGAGGCCCTGCCGGAAAAACAACAGCGCTTCCAGGATTATCTTACGCGTTCCTCTGATGAAGGTGTTTCCCAACTGCTCTCCACCATTGAAGGGGAAGTGGAGCGTATAGAAGAACGGCTGGAGGATCTCAACCACACCTTGCGCCGTGTGGACTTCCAGCGAGGGCGTTACCTGCAACTGATCGCCAACAAGGTAATGCCCGAAAGCCTGCGCACCTTTAACAAAGCAAGAAACCGCCTCAACTCGTCACGACTTGTTGATGACAACGGCGAGAGCCAATACAAAGCCCTGCAACATATCGTCAGCCTGTTACGTGACGCCTGCGAACGGCATCGCACGCTGGGGGCGAAGGCGTTACTGGACCCCAGATTCCGCCTGGAATTCAAAGTATCCGTACTGGACCGTGATAGCGGCAGTGTCATCGAAACCCGCAGCGGCTCTCAAGGCGGTAGCGGCGGCGAAAAAGAAATCATTGCCTCCTATGTGCTCACCGCGTCATTGAGTTATGCCTTGTGCCCCGACGGCAGCAACCGACCGCTGTTCGGCACAATCGTATTGGACGAAGCTTTTTCTCGCAGCTCCCACGCAGTGGCTGGGCGTATTATCTCAGCACTGGGCGCCTTTCATCTGCATGCGCTCTTTATCACCCCGAACAAGGAAATGCGTCTGTTACGAAAACATACTCGCTCCGCCGTGGTCGTCCACCGCCGAGGTAATGAATCCAATTTAACGCCTGTTAGCTGGCAAGCTCTGGACGAAGCCCGCGAACAGCGCGCAGCAAACCATGAAATCACCGACTAATATAGCAGAGCGTCTAGCGCGCCAATGGCACCAATCTTCCTTACGCGTGGAGCGTCTCCTGTCAGCGGATAGCTGGCCACTGGAGATACCGATTGGCAAGCCTTCCGGCGCTCAATTCGCTAGAGAGACCGCTCGCGTACAGGAGCATGTACAACTCTGGCGAGAGGTTAAAATCGGCGAGGTGGTTTGGCAGACAGTCAATTATCGGGCCGGAGCGGACGCGGTTCCGATACCGACGCAATGGCGCTTGAGCGGCCCCTCCGAATGGATTGCCGCAACTGCGAATGACACCGTTCAGAAAGAATTCATCATTTTAGAAAGCATCGTTGCCAATGTCACACCGATTTACCGAGAATGCTTGGTTACCGATCGGTCTTTATGGCGGGGCAAGCCCCCACAAGAAGTGATCGCTGCTGCCACGCTAGCCAATGCCCTGTCCCCAGGCATCGCCAACGGAAAGCCTCTCAGGCTATTAAGCGGGCTGGACATAGACACCAAGTTCTTCGAGCGCCATGCCACCCTGATCACTCGTCTGCTGGATGAACGCTATGACGGCGCCGCTAGTGAGCAGGGCCTCAATGATTTTCTCGACGCACCAATTGAGAACGATCACTGGTTGCTGGTAGCGCCTCTTGATGAAGGCTTGCTGCCATTTAATCGTCAGCGAGTAACGGCACAGGAACTGACAGAAACACGCCTGCCTGGGTCTCACATTCTGGTGGTGGAGAATGAGCAGTGCATTCACCTATTGCCAAGAGCGCCAGACACAATAGCGATCCTCGGTGCCGGACTGAACCTGAAATGGCTTGCAGGAGACGCCTTCCACGACAAGAAAGTGGCCTATTGGGGCGATATGGATACATGGGGACTGTTAATGCTGGGGCGTGCCCGACAATATTGTCCGAGCCTACACCCGGTAATGATGACGCGTGATCATTTTGAAAAACATGCTCAGCGTTGTGCAGTGGCAGAGCCAACGCCAGCACAGTCTCACTCACCCGCAGGACTCAACGACAACGAACGTGCCTTCTTTGATTTCCTACTGAAACAGAACAAAGGAAGGCTAGAACAAGAATACCTACCCGAACAGGAGGTGCAGGCAGAAATTAATAGTTGGCTAGGCTAACTTACTTCAATTTCAACCCAGCAAAGAAAGGCACTTAAATACTGGGGAGCCTGCCTTTATCTACCGCATCAAAAACACGCTGCATGATCCGCGAATCTTTCACCACTTTTCTAACCCGCATAGGTGACCCGATCTCAATTTCCTGGCTATCACTCACTCCGGTTCCCCCCAATCAGATGGTCCGGTTTGACGCCTAGTCTCAATTTTCAAGCTACCCAAACGGTAGCATAACCGGTGAGTGAGCCACTCTCTACCGCCGATATTTCAGAATAAATGAAAAGTCTACACTCCCCTTTCCCAAAGAACATGTATCCATTGGCCACATGTTCTAGCAAGGTTGTCATGCTAGCCCACTCGCCTAATCAGGGTCTTATGGCAAAGCTCTGACTAGGCCTGATGATCTCTAGCCAACGGGGAAAGGTTTATTACAAGATTCTGGTTGATTACCTTTATATCGTCCGGAGAAAAGTTCCTGTGAAGCAAGTTATCCAAGAGCTCTTCCTGCCTTGGCTGGCCGAACGCCAGCCTATATAAAGCAAGTATCTTCAGTGAATGCTTGTACTTTTCAACATCTCTACTCATTGGCATCAATGGGACGAACCTCTCTATTGTGAAGCCTCCTGTTGGATAGTACCAATAAGGCACTAGATCGCTCATTCTGGAATCAGCCGTCAACCTGTCCACATCTTTGAAAAGCTCATCCCAATAATCCAGGCTCGAGTCCCTCACAATCTCTTTGTAATTGGCTGCCACACGCTTTCTAACTACCAGGGATTTATATCGGTTGACGCGCCCTTCTCTTTGCTCGATGTCAATGGGATTATGTGGGAGATTCCAATGAATCACCCTTCTACAGTACCAATGGAAATCCAGCCCCTCCTGGCCAATTGACGTTGAATTGAGCAAGAACGGCCGGAAGGGTGAATTGAAGGCATCACGTACACTGCCGATACGATTGAGCCCCTGCTCATCAGTGAGACTTTGATTTCCAAGTGGGACAGCAAAATGGCATCTCAAAGTATGCTTATCGCTAGAGCTATCTGCCCTTCTAGCTACGACATCGTCTGACTGCCTTCTATTCTCTCTGAATTGACACGCGACCGATGTAGTTCTAAACCCCAGGGAAGAAACAACTCTCGACGTCGCATTTTCTGTTTTAGGGCTATTCATAGGCAGTCCTGCATCTTTTAGCAGGTGCCCATATTCATCTATGACTGACTGAAAGTCTCCATCAGCCATATACCTGACAACCGCTTTGAAATACTTTTCATTCTTGTAGCACTTAAGCAAGACGCTTTCAGACTCAGGCTTATTAAACATTGAAATAGCACCGAAACCGATCTCGGTTGCTGCATTAGCCACATCGAATTCACTTGATTCAGGCCAATACCTTGACCATGCCCTAGCCGCAGTATTTGCAGGTCCACTGATAGACAGCAACGCGAGATACTCAGGCAAATCATCCGGCATAGGACCCAGTTCCAAGCCATCATCCCAGACATATGAGCTAAGCTCTTTAAATTGCCCCCTTATACCCCTTGCCTCTTTTCGCTGGCCAAGCATAGACTCCTGGTGATGCAGCCATTCTCTTGCATATTCCTCAAAACCAGCCTCCCAATCCAAAAGAATAGGCGCCAGTGCGTACCACCGATCACCACTTTTGGCGCCGCCTGTGTAATCACTCAATAAAGCCAACTTTTCAGAATAAAGCTTCTTACGATCATTAAGCAGATCTTTTAGAGAGTTAATGCCATGCTCGATACGCAACTGCTTGGATATCTTCGAAGGGTACACCAATGACCACCCTATCAAGCTTGACTTGGCTTCAAATCGAATCTTGGAATTATGCTTTCCTTTCTTGTGGTAGCGCTTCGCCTTGCTTTTCTTTTTAGTCAATAATCGTCTTTCAGCCTCGTAACTGATGAGGCCGCTTAAGGCTCTTGGAACCAAAGCCCATGAAGAAAACAAGAGTGATTTCGTGAAGTCCTCTTGGCCTAAAAAACTTCCTTCCAAGGGATAGTGCGGAAGAGATGGAGGAATCCACAAAAGTTCCTCACTCTTATTCTCAAAAATCTTTGATACTAATGCCTGAAATTTGGCCTGTGGAGCACGCTCCATATTCAATCGATATTGCTGCACATCAGAATATGACAACCAGGCTGGTGCGGAATTATCGAGCGACAACCGGACCTGATTGTGATTCTTATAACGATCTATCTGCTTCTTAATCTGATAACCGCTTAAGAAGGAAAGCGGCCAGGGTGAAGCCTTGTAGAACTCCATTAACTGACCAGGATACTTGCGATGGTATACCTTCTCCAGCCCTTCACCTAGTTGATCAAGCGCTCGAAAGGTCTGAACATCCTTAGTGGAAAACTCTCGATAGCAAGAATGCATATTTGCATCAAACAAGCCTGAATAACTCTCACTTGATTGCTCGCGCTCTGTTCTGCAAATATACTCACCGAGTCCCTTTTCAACTTCAACCTTATGACAATCAGTAAGATTTGAAAGATCAAAGACCTCATCTCGAAGCGTCAGAATTTGCTCTTGCAATGCCTTCCTGTTTTCTTCATAGGCATTGACAACATCCACATTTGAATTCGTCAGAAATTGAAGTAGGAATTCGAGTTCTTTAGCATGAGCATTACCGCTTTCATCATCATCTTCTTTTGAAATTGCCTTGAATGGCGTAGCTGATAAAAGCAATATCTTCGATTTAGCCGACTTACTAAATACCTGTCTGGCGATATATGCTTCTTCTGAATAGTCATTGCCGCCCAGCAAGGACTTGAACCTCTGAAACTCATCGAGAATAAACAGATCTCCATCCAAATGCTTTGCGCAAGTTTGAGCCAACATTCTTCTAAGGTGCGTCCTAACCTGAGCCTCGTTCGGACTCATAGTTCGCTGACACATCTCAAGAATCATATTTAACCAGGATGTCTTTCGCCCTGAAATATCACAATCTTCACGGTGCTTATCAGTCATTCTTTGATTAAGAAGACTATGAAAATCTCTAACAACGCCTTTCCTCAGCTGCGTGTTTTTTAGATACCATTTCTTATCTTTTTCCCACCTCTCCTTTCTAACCCTGTTTCCACGCAGAACATTTCCCAATTTCCTTCTATACCTTTTAAGTTTGGGATGCTTTATAAGCGCATAAAGAACGATAACTCTTTCATCACAATTTCCATCACCAGTAGTTAACTTAAATGAAGTTGATGGGGTAAGGGAGCAAACTTCCAGAAGCTCTTTCCCTGAACCTGGCTCTTCAGACAAAGCAGTTTCGATTAGTCGACCAAAGGACGGCTCCTTCACATACTGCTCCCTAAAAGAGCCTCTGAATATGGCTAGCTTTTTTCGATTTTCATCGGCTAAAGTGAGGTTTGAGCAGATGTAAGTAACCCTAATAGGCTTTTTCTTTTTGGGTTGACCTAAAGCAATGTGTTGCTTGACCAGATCACCAATTACACCCTTCGCAATAATAGTTTTACCCAAACCAACTTCATCAGCCACGAGAACTCTTGGGCATTCCCTCGAATTAAAACTTGAAAGCACAGATTTTACCGTCGCTCTCTGAAAGTCCTTGAGCGAGCTCAACGATTCATCAATATGCTCTATGATAGCTTCCTGATCTTTCATCTTCTGGACCTAAAATGCTTCCATAGCTCTAAAAATTCCACAGGCATATCGACCTTCGCTGATTCAAACCTTTTTATGGCTGCCTCAACTCTATCCAGCAACAATGGCTCTCTTGAAGACGCCATGAGAAGCCTTTCGAATAGCGGCATGCCATCAAAGAAAAAGCCTTCCCCTCCTCCAGAAAACGCTTCATCGAGAGGCAACCAATTGTTCTTGTCTGGTTTTCGTTGAAGCAAAATATTAAGGTAACTTAAAACCTTTACGTGGGAGTCAAAAAGCGATCTCATTATGTAAGAATGCCTGGTATCTTCACCATCAAACTCAAGCATCGCTTCCACTACAATGGTTTTTCTAGCTTGCTTGTCACCTTCCGTCACCGACAAGGTAACCGGGATTAGCGCCGATATGCTATCAAGGGGCACCTCACCCCATTTCATCGACAGCTCCAACTGATGGCTTTGACTAATACCAAGTTGACCTACATTCACTGAAATATTTTCTGGAAAATCTGGCTTTTCGTTGACGGAAACAGTTAAATCGAATTTATTCTCCAAACCACAGCCTTCTGCTTTGATTTTCCAATTAAGGGCAATCAATTTATACAACCAAAGCCTATGGTCAGATTCTCCTTCAAACTCTTCATCCCTCAACTCCGCAAACTCATGTGGGACAAATAGTGGCCCACTTTCTTCAGATGTCCACAGATCACTAATTGCATCTAACGAAACTTCAGAACTCGTTGACGAAAGCCTCACCATAAATTCTGCATTTCGAACCTGACCATTAGTTTTATCCCCAATTGCTGCTGAAGTCGCATTAGCCGATCCAAGAAACCAGTGACTTTGCGCAGCTATTTGTTGAATAAATAGCTTGGCATGTAAATCGAGTTGCTGAATATCTGGAGCTCCATCTGTAATCTCATTTCGCTCTTCTCCCTGAACTATCAACTCATTCAATGAAAAGCACTGCCAATTTCTTAGCTTCTCCGAACCAATAGCATCTAACTCTGAGGCTCTTGAAAACAAATATCGGCTTTCTGGAGATCCGTAATCCTGAAGAAAATCCAGGCCTTTTACTTCACCTGCAGAATCCTTTAAAAAGGGAGAGACAACCAACAGCTTGGAAGAGTCGCCTTTTTCGAGTTTAATTGGACTGCCCTCAGCCCTGCCTCCCACATGCAATGAAACATCTTCAAATTTGCTAGGCGCATCCCATTGAATCCTGCTCACCTCATCTAGAAACTGCTGCTTTCGGTAAAACCCCTTAACTTTTTTAAGAAGATTTTCTACAAAGTTGCTCAGCTCTTCATTCACCGCGAACTGCTTGTTACCAATCTGACCGTCCAGGCGAACGGCAACATCCCACGACCTATCGAACGTTAGGTTCCTGGATGAAACTAACAGTCGATAACACGCCTTCTTAGCAGCAGAGCGACCGTTATTTTGATCAGGCAAATATCTGATTAGCCAGATTTTTGGATGAAATGACGAATTCGCTCCTGATGGTGGATTAATTGCATATAGCGATGGTTCGAGCAAAGTAAACAAGCGATTAAAGTTGTCTGGCACCTTGATATTGCCAGCTTGGTAAAAGACTTTGAGACGCCCCTTCAACTGACCAATTGCCTCCAGGAGCGCTAACTTCTCTCCTTTGAGATCTCCGTCAAGCGTATCACTGAAACAAAGTGAGATAGGTACAGCTAATAACGCATTGAGATCGAGGCTATAAGTCGTTGCAATTGCAGCATCAAACTCATAACCGTCAGGCGGGGCAAGCGCCATTCCATAATCCAGTCTATCTGACTCAGGCCTCAGCATGAGAAATACCTTCGTTAATATCACTCAACAAGATTCTTGCTGTGCCCCAACGATACTCAAGACGGCGTAACCCAACCCAGCCATCATACTTCGTCTGCTTTCTCAATAAACTTCTATCACCCTTGTTTATTAAGGCCTGTTGTTTTACCAATCGATTGAGCTCGCTAAAGTCTCCAGCTACACCTTGGCCAGATACCTTTCTTATAAAATCCTGCGTCTGTGGTTTTATATTTCGCTTGCCCCCTATTGCAGCTTTACCTAGCCATTCATCTGCACAGCCCTTTTCAAAAACTCGTTTTTCCCTAACTTCTTTAACCCAATCAGCAAATTCACTTTCTAACTCCACTACTTTAGCCGCTTCTCTACATTGGGATGCGAGCAATATATTGTATCGAATGTGCGGTCCTTCCATAGCAAGTGAAAACTGCGAGGCCTGATAAACATTTTCTTTACAAGCTTCAGTAACTTTATCACTGGTCAATAATATCTCTGCCAAAATATCAAAATTATTAATTCTTTGGTTCGGCGCTTCCACCAAAGCATTATCAATTAAATTGTGCCTGAACAATTGAGATGGAATACTATCCTGCACAGCCTGCACTCGTATGAATCTATTTACTAAAAAAAGCGCTTCCTTACAGGTAAGTGATAAACTCAAATCTGATTCTTTCCAAGAAGGGTCATGGTTAGGAATTGATATTACGTTTCGATCCTTCAATGCATCGACATCATCTTCCTCACCGAGCAAACTATCGTCAAAGCTACTTCTTTCACCACTGCTTAATTTTCGACAAAAGTCTGCCAAGGAAAGCGGCGTTTTCACCAACTGTAATACGCGAAGACCATTCCAATAGATAACAGATGGGCGCCTTTCAACTCCGCCCTGCCCCACCCTCGTTCTACCGATAATCCCGAGCTCACCTTCATCATGATTAGCATCTAAAAGCTCAGCTACCATATCTTCATGTGCGTTAAGATACTTGAGAGCGCTTGGGTTCTTATTTTGATCAAAAGCCGTCAAGGCTTGATAGTCTCTAAGAATTCTGGGGATGATGACAAAGTACTTGGCCCTTGTTTGGATAGTTGAAAAGCCTGGGAATAGAAGATCTGAAAAAGCATCCCTTACTTGCCCTATGCCTAACTCATCTAACGTCCCTGGTTCTGACAACATTGCCAGAACTGTGCGAACTTTATTTCTATCGTCGGGTGAAAAATCAACCCATCCAATCGAACTCATATTTATCCCTAAAAAATTGTTTTAATTATTATTTATTGTCTGCGCCTACGAGGCAGTCACCCTTCCATTGCATGACTTGGCTTCTGTCATTCAGGTACTCCGCATGATTCATGTCGGCAGACCTGAGGCCATTTCTTTTCATGACAAAACCGAGGTAAGACTTTATGTCTACCGAAGAATTCTGATCAGCGCAGATAGACACACACTTCGAAACAAAATAGCATTCCATTTGCAGCCCCCTTCTGAACATCCATTCAGATGAGGGCACGTGCTGATCTTTTTTCGATACGGCAAAAAGGGAAAAGTCCCGCACGCTTAACCGATTCTTCTGATACTTTTCCGCGTCAACCAGATCAGGCCAAAGCAACCCGTAGGGCTTGATCTGCCTTGTCATTCATTATAACCGTTAGTGACTGCCGAGCTCGCGTCATCCCAACATATAGCCGCCGACGCGCCTCATCATTGAGCTCCTCAAAATCCACTTCCACGAGGATTACCGCCTCAGCCTGCAACCCTTTGAACCGATGGATCGATTCCACTCTGAGCTGACCTTCACTATAGCGCTGCTCGCCGTTCTCAGTGTATGCCCCAGTGAACCGGATGGTAGGCCATACGCCTATATGCTCACGCTGAAGGAGCCAAGAAGAGGTATAGCCGTGGTAACTGAGTACCGCAATGTCATCCAGCCTGTAGCCCGCCTCAAGAAGCTCTCCAACCCGCGCAACCACGGCGTCATGAACGGCATCGTGGGTGTCGGCCACCCTAAAGTCTGGCACCTCCCCATCCACGGGCGCGGACGGAATATCCGGCGGTTCCAGGGCCAGCATCGCATTCATATACCTGACAATGTTGTTAGCCGTCCGGAAATTCTCCGCAAGTGTCAGTGAAACGGTGCAATCTGGTACGCAGCTATCCTCATGTCGGTAAAGCTTCTGTCGCGGGTCATCCAACCATACAAACCGGCCGTCGGCCGCTAAAAGGTGCTCCGCCAGCGTACATTGTGATCCGCTGAAGTCCTGGCCTTCGTCCACCACAACGAGGTCGAACTGCCAGTCCTCATGTGGCGAATTACTTCGAATCAGCGCCCGGCGGCTCTCAAAAGCCATCTGGCCCTCGCTCGGGTCAAAAGGGCCGTCCACCGGATAGAGCTCAGTGAGCCGGTCGATAGTCATGGCCTGCCCGGGGGCTTTCAGGGCGCGAGCCACCCCGTCAGCCAACGGTCGGTTGTAACACAGGTAGATAACTCTCTTGCCTTCCCGACGGGCATCACGGAACAGACCTTGCGCGAGCACGGTCTTACCACAGCCCGCCGCGCCACTGATGCGCATCCGCCAAGGCTTGAACTCGAGCCGGCTTATGACGCCCCGCAGGCTATCCCCCCGTGCGGCCAGGCGCTGATCCATCCTCAGACTGGCTATATCCAGATCCTGGCTGATACCCAATGTGCCATCCAGGAAATCCCGAAGGGCCTGTTGGCGCTCTGGATTCGGCCGGCCGTCCAACAGCTCCTGGAGAAGATCCGGTAGCTGCGCCAGTCTTTCCCGGTCGACTATCCGCTCAGCCTGCAGCTCCACCGCATTTACGTCATGCACCCGGTAATCAGGCAACACGACCAGATAATCCACCCATAGCGGGCCACCGTGACCCTGCTCGGCCCACTGTTTCTGGAATGCCTCGACCGAGCGACGGATCTGGATTCCCACCGCTTTTTCATGGGTCCCGTAGCGCTTGACCAGGCGGCCATTGACCACCGACAACCCGCCGTTCTTCTGCTCGATAATGATCAGCTTGCCGCTAGGCGCCACCACCGCCAGGTCTACCTCGCCAAACTGCGCATGGCCACTCACATGGGTAGCCGCCCAGCGCAGACCTGCATACACCGTGAATTCGTCAGGAAGGGCTTCCTCCAGCCAGCCCACCGTTTCCTTCTCACGCTCATGAAGAAAGTCGGCCTCCAGCCAGTCGGAGGGAATAATGTGGGCCATACAGACATCCTTGTTCAACAGCGTATATACAACGCTCCATTAGTAAACCGCAACGGCTCACAAATCCAGTGCAGCACTTATTCAAATCCTCCTCTACGACAGAAATTGTCGCATTTCTGGCTAACACTACCCTCCCCATTCGAGGAGTGCCCATGTTCGACAGCATCGAGCCGATACCCCAAGTCGAGGACCCATTGGTTAAAGCCCTGGTGGCACGGCTTCTGCGCATCCCTGCGGTCTGGACTTCCTTGCAGGGGAGCCCACAGCGTCAACAAGAGTGTGGCCTGTTTATTGACTTCGTCGGGCTGGATGGAGACAACCTGGGCACGGCGAGTGCACCACCGGCTGACCTACTGGCGATCGTCGGCGCTCAATGCCTTGAGAGCCTTTATCACCACTCCAGGGTCTACCGAACGCTCTCAGAGCCCGCCAGCTGGCTCAACCTCAACGAATGCCAACGGCGGCTGCTCACGCTGGCCGTCCTTATCCACACTGACCATATCCTGAATTTGATCGCCCGCGACACCGACCTGCGCTCTCCTCTACTGTTCTATGATCTCCTTGCGGACCTGCTCGATCAGCCCCGTGGTACCGTTCTGGACGCCATTCAGCCCGACAGCCTGCTCATTACCGCAGAACTGATCGCAGAGAACATCCGTCTGCCCCTCGGCTCACTGGAAACACGTCTTGAGCCCAATGAGGATCTGCGTGACCTGTGCTATGCGGAAGGCAGCGATCCGAGCACCTTCCTCAAAGACTTCTATCGTCAGGCACCACCTCCGCAGCTCGCCCGTAAGGATTACCGCCACGTCGAATGCGATGTGGCAGTGCTGCATGCCCTACTGGCCCATGGCGGGGGCACGAATATCCTTATCCATGGCCGGCCCGGCACCGGAAAAACCCAGCTCGCTGCGGTCCTGGCCAAGGAGCTGGCGCGTGAGCTGGTCTTGATCCCGGAAATGACACTGGGCGCCCGGGTCCTGTCACCCTCCAATCGCCTGGCGCGCCTGTCCGTAACCATGCGCATGCTGGCTGACAGCGACCGCTTTCTGGTGCTGTTTGACGAAGCGGAGGAAGTGCTCGAGTACCAGCGCAACGGCCGGGAACCGCGCCACAGGACCGCGCTGTCCAAATCAGCTCTGATCCGCACGCTGGAGAGCAATACCGTGCCAGTCGTATGGGTGGTAAACGAGGTAATGGCCCTGGACCCGGCGCTGCAACGACGGTTCGACTATATCCTCCGCCTCGATTCACCCGGCTACCGGCACCGCCGTGAGCTGGTTCAACGTCTCACCCACAATCTGCCCGTAAGTGACCAGTGGCGCGAACGACTGTCATCTCTCCGAGATGTACCCCCTGCAGTACTGCAGGGGGCAGTGAGGCTTGGTGGCGTTGCGAAAGAGCAAGGCCTGGATGTGGAATCTGTGCTTTCTCGCAGCATCGATCAGCGCCTGGAGGCCATGGACGTGCGTGAACGTCTGGGTCGCGCCCACACTGACAGAGCACTGCCATGGCAGCCTGAGGCGCTAAACGCCAGCGAGAATGTGACTCAGCTCCTAGAGACAATGCATCCGGACAGTGAAGCGCGCTTCTGTCTATATGGCCCGCCCGGCACAGGAAAGACGGCATGGGCGCACATTCTGGCCCAGAAGCTGGGCAAGCCACTGCTGGTGCGCCAGGCCCGTGATCTTCAGCACCCTTATGTCGGAATGACGGAGCGGCTCATTGGAGAAGCCTTCGATCAGGCTGAGCAGGACGAGGCGGTACTCCTGATTGACGAGGCGGATAGCTTCCTGGATGCGCGCAGCCAAGCGAACCACAGCTGGGAAATCAGCCACGTAAATCAGTTTCTCACCTCCATGGAACAGTTCCGCGGCTTGTTGGTCACCACCACCAATTTCATGGACCGTATAGACAGTGCGGCCATGAGGCGGTTTGATTTCCGTATTCGGTTTGATTACCTCAAGGGCCCGGCAGCCGTACAGTTGTTTACCGGGCTGTGCCAGAAACTCCAGCTGACACTGCCGCCCTATGAAACCCTGATAGAGTGGTTCAAGCCCCTCAACCACATTGCCCCAGGAGACTTCGCCGCCCTGTGGCGTCAGTGCCAGGTCCGCCAGGCACCCAAGAATGCCGAGGGTCTCCTTGAGCAGTTAGTGGACAGCATCTCCTATAAGAGCCCACCGACTGGCATTGGCTTCATGGCATGAGTCAGGCCACTAAGGCATGACCCAATTGGTCGCCCAAAGGCTTATTGATAGGAACTATAAGAAAATAGAACCCGATAGAGCGCGTCATGCCCTACAACTGCTGATCAACAATCGGCGTACCTGGCGACAGCCTCGCGGAGATCCGCTGCCAACTGCCGCCGCACTGCTTTAGGCGCAAGAACCTCCACATTCGCGCCAAACCCCTGAATCCACCAATACAGCTCCTGGGTTTCCTGCACGCGGGTGGTGAGAAGCACTTGCCCATCAGCCTCCTCAACGAGCTTCTGGTCGACCGTTAACGGTGTCTCCATCAGATGATGCCCGGCACCGTTGAAGAATCGGACCTTCAACGTAATCTCTGGGCCCACGGGAAACTCCAGATGCTTCCCCTGGATGTACTCAGCCAGATCAAAATCTGGCAATACCCTGGCCCGAGAATCGACTGGGTGAGCCTTCTTGATACGATGCAACGCAAACAGAACCGGGTTCTCATGGTCCCCGACCGGGGCCACCAGATAGCGTACTGGCCCCCTATCCACCAGAGCCTGAGGGTGCACGCGATACGGCGATGCCTTGTCCTTGTACCAGACATCCAGCTGATCACCCTGATACAACGCCGTGTAAACAATCTCAAGAACCGCTGGCTGCACCTCGGCGGGCAACAACTGCAAGCCGCGAGGAGCAAAGGCCACCTTACGCGACCAAGCGGGCTGACCGCCCGGCTGGTGCTTTTTTAACCATCTCTGGGCAGCACTGAATGTGGGCTCCAGGCGGGCCCGAGCGGCATCTGGCAGAAGCGTACTGAGGTAACGGTCAACCAGATCCCAGGTCACTGCCATGGCTGCGTCCATGCCAGGCAGGCTCAGCTCCGCGTCGCGGCGAAAACTCCACCCGTAAGGCTTGGAGCGCTCATTGCACTTCAGCAATCCACCGAACTCCTCCGACGCCGCCAGCTCACTGAGATAACGCTCGACAGTGCGCTTGTCGATGTCATGCCCTTCGCTGGCTAGGCGCCCCAGCAGATCACGGCTGGTGACCTGCTGGGGCTCTCTGGGAATGGCCCTAAGAAGGGAAATGAGGCGAAAGGCCTTATTGCTGATATTGGCATCTCTGGGCATGACGAAGTCCGTTTATGAGTCATCGGGGGCAATAAGTAGCCAAAACTGGCCCCCTACTCGGCATAAGCCTTTGGCGGGCCTGCGACCAAAAATGTCGCACCAACACACCATACTTGTCTACACATTAACTGAACAGGGGAGCCCAGCATGTTGAACTGCCTACGCCTCAGCGGACAAGTTCTCTTTGGTGCCCTGCTCCTCGCGTTTGGCTGGCAATGGGCCCTCACCATCCTCTTTATCCTGCTCATCCCGGTGGGCGTGATAGGAGCGCTCCTGGGTCTTCTTTTCCCTGAACCACCCCGGCGCTAGCCACCCAATTTCATCGCATTTCCCTATCTATAGCATTGGAGGCCTTATGAGCAGCAACCCCAGTTCCGGCATCGACCCTCAGTCAGAAACCCAGCGCACCGGCGCCCTGCCAGCGCTGGTGAGGCACTGGATGGCGTGGCTGCTTAGCGATCGCACGCTCTGGCTGAAGAATCACTGCAGGCACACAAAGGAGTTCGAACACCCGGAGCTATTGCAACCTCTGGGCATCGAGGACGAATCTTCCTTGAAAGGGCGCAGGCCACCACTGGAGCTGATGGCTCATGTGCTCGAAGATAACGAGCTGGAAGCAGCGTTTGAGGACGACCTGGTTTACCAGAATGCCGGGCACCTGAGCCAACACCTTGCTCTGGACGAGGCGGCCCGTCGACTGGTCACGTTCCTGGTGCACCTGAACAGTTGCTCCCCGCTGTCTGAGACCGCCGAGCTACTCCGCGACGTTACATTACGCTCTGCTGCGACCATGCTGGGCGGATTGCTGGAGGTTCCCGGAGACGCTGTGCTGTCTCATATCCGCCCGGGCAGTGCCCTGCGCGCTACCGGCATTCTTTTAACCAGTGTCCGTGCCTTTAGCTGTAATAGCCTGGGCGACGCTGCATCTCTGGATGACAACATTCAACAGCTGCTACTGCTGCCAGATGTAAGATCCGCAGACATTGTACGCCAGTTCTTCCGGGAATCACCTGGGCCAGAATTGGCATTGGAGGATTACCAGCACCTCGGGCCACAAGTCCAGCGGCTAACCACACTGCTGCGGCATTCCCTGTCGGACAGGATTTCTGGCGTGAATATTCTTCTGTACGGCCCCCCGGGGACCGGGAAGACACAGCTTGCTCGCCTGTTGGCGCAGGAACTGGGTGTGACTCTGGCCGAAATTACGGCCTTAGACGAGGATAATGACACCCTGAGCTCTGACCAGCGAATTCGTCGATTACTGGCTTGCCAGCGCATTCTCAGCAATGAGAGCGACGCAATTGTCCTCTTTGACGAGGCGGAGGAAACCCTGACCTCCGGCCTCGGTTCCGGATTATTGTTTTCCCCTCGGCAGGTGCAGAAAGGCGTCCTGGTACAGACGCTTGAGCAAAACCCCCACCCCACAGTGTGGATCTCCAATGATGTGGATATGGACCCGGCCCTACTGCGTCGCTTCACGCACGTGATGGCACTGGATGTGCCGGCAGAACCTCAGCGCCGCCAGATCATTGATCGCACGCTTGGCGAGCAACCCGTGAGCGAGGCCATGCGCCAATCTCTCGCCCGCCACGAGCACCTGCCCGCAGCCCTGGTAGCATCTGCTGGCAACTTCGCGGCCATGACGGCAAGCAACCACGAGGACCATGATAGCCTGGTCATGGACGACCTCAACGCGCGTCTGGATGCCTTGGGAAACCTGCCTCCGGTGCGCCCACCGAGTCACAATCCCCTGCCATGGCGTCCAGAGTGTATTGAGGCGGACCATGATATGGCGGCCCTGCTCAAGGAGATCAGGCCCAATGCTGAAGTTCGCCTGTGTCTTCATGGGGCCCCGGGAACCGGCAAGACAGCATGGGCCAGAGCACTATCGAGTCAGCTCGGGCGACCATTGATGGTTCGGCAAGCAGCGGACCTTCTGAGCATGTGGGTAGGCCAGGCGGAGAAGGAAATCGCTGCCATGTTCCGCCGGGCCGAGGCTCAGCAGGCGGTTCTGGTCATTGATGAGGCGGACACATTCCTGTTTGATCGTGGTCAGGCGCTGCGTAGCTGGGAGATCAGCCAGGTGAACCAGTTCCTGTCTTCGATGGAGAACTATAGGGGTATATTCGTCGCAACAACGAACCTACTCAGCCAGGTGGACGCAGCGGCAATGCGGCGCTTTGACTTCCATGTACGCTTTGATTACCTCCCCACGAGGAAGTCCCTGCAGTTGCTCGAAGATGTATGCTCGCATCATGGCGTTGAGCTGCCTGGAGAGGACACCACAAGCGCTATGCTTGCCGGCTTGCCGCCGTTAGCGCCGGGAGACTTTACCGCACTCCACCGGCACCTCATGATCCGCAAGGATGCGCTTCCACTCACGGGAGTCATTGAAATACTGCAATCGCATACGGCGTACCGGGCAGACACATCCGGTTCAGACAGCGAGTCTCCGGGGAAACGCCCCGCCATGCACTAGAACGGGACCAGCGGCGCATTAATTGCGCCGCTGTTTTTTTCACGAGCCGATTAGCCGGCTAGCAACTGTGAAATTCTTTCTCCAAACTTCTGTATTGACGAATTTTTAACCAGTCCATGCCGGTTAACCATAAAAGGGATGACGACAACCAGGGAACCCTCTGCATTCTTACCCCAGAATAAATCCCGATCGTCTATAACCTCATGATGCAAAGTAGCCTCTGGCTCGTGAAAGGCCGCCTTGAAATCATCCAGATATGTCTTGCCGAGGCAAAGAACCAGCTTTGGTTTAAACTTGGCAGCCCACTTTCGCATCTCAGGAAACCGAGACTCGGAGCACCAGGACAAGTAGTCAGCTTTGCTCTGGAAGCCAGTAATGCCAGAAAAGTCATCGTGCCAGCGGTCATTCTTTGTATCTTTGAAGCCAATCGGGTACAGGTTCATCTTGAAGTAGCCGTTACTACCGTCAACAAATGGCTTTTCTTGCTTGGCAAAACCCGAGTATTCAGAGACTGTTCCGCCATTGATTGCTGCGAGAATCTTCATCACTTGCCAGTTGAAGATATACGCAGTGTTTTCTTCCCATGAATCATAGCCCTTCGGGGGTGATTCAACATTCTCAGCCATATGTGTTCTAAGCAATTCTGGTGTGTGACCTCCACCCCATTCAATCCCGCATACCCAGGTTGATGGAGCGCTCGGGCTACCAATATCCCCGCCATCGCAGCCAGAATACCCTAGCCCCCATTTTTCAAATTCTTCTGATGCCATTATTGAATCTCCATATTCTTATTGCACGACCTATAGGAATTACGAAAGACTGCCGAACAAAGCCGTATATACCTGCTCAACAGTATTTAGTTTTTCAAATCTTCCTTTTGGCAGGGTCCGTATATTAGGCCGCTCGGCCTTGTAACCGTCCTGGTTGCCCCTCGTGTGCCGCGCCACCTTCAGGCTATCAAGACTTGGCAGCGGCTGACCTGGCTCTGAGCCGAAATATAGGAAGGGACCTAATTCCAAGGTTTCTTCATCAAAGTAGATCCAAATGACGCACCCAGAGGGCTTATCGGAAAGGCGTGTATGAACCTTCTGGGTAGCGGTTCTGCCTCCAATATAGGAAGCTTTTAATTGGATATGACGCACAACGCCCAGATCCTCCGCAATGACGTCATAGCCTGAATTATCGACCTCAGGGCTCGCCACCTCCAAAGTGCAGCCACCCCGTGCCCAGGACAACTTCAGCAGCTCGCCAATAAATAAATGCTCAATCAGTTTTTCTCGAAATGATGAGTTTTCTGTGTTCTTCACATTCATCACCGCAATAATGGCTTAGGCCAAACTCTTCCCGCACCCTCAGACACCACCCCACCGTCTGGTCAGGCCTCTAGGCCGGTGGCTCAGCGAGGAAGCGGGACTTAGAAGTGCGTGCAGGTGTGTGAGGACCTCCTCGGTAGCCTCTCATAACCACAATTTCTCTATTTTCCTCAGGCCCGACACTGACGTGGAACGGCCGATGCGCTGAGTAGAAATAAAGGCGGTCAAAGGGGGTATTCTCAATCACCCAGCATGCCACATCCCAGGAGCTTATTCCTGCCACATAGAAATCTACTGCAATACCGCGGCGCTTGCAGCGTAGATTGCCGTTGCGGCTCAGCTCACTGCCCGCATGCTGATCCCGGTCTTGGGTAATATTCGGATATGGTGTCTGACGCAGGGCTTTCACCAGACTGGGCCCGGAAAAGCCATAGGTCAGGATGATTTCGCTGTCAAAATGGCGACGCACCGGATCAAGGATGTCCCGCGCCATGCGCTGCATTGATTGGTATGTCTCTGGCTCGCGGGGCACGTTATCGATACCACCGCTGGCCATCAATCTTTTATACGTGTCACTGCATGCAACAAAGTCATGGAACGTGAAGTAGTCGCCACAGGGAGCATCGATATCAGGCACGTTTGTTTTCATTTTTTCTCCGTAGCAGTGCCGCTTTTCAGATGACCCTGCGCAAGAAAGCTATTAGCTTGATGGGCAACATGGTGTCTTGGGCACAGTATGCCTCAAGCGCATCGGCCAGCGGAGACTCCCCCCCATCAAACACGAGCTGGTGCCACGCCACATACGCCTCGTCGCCCGCCGCCACCGGCAAGTCGCCATAGCCCGCCTCAGCACCAAGCACAGCCTCTCCGACGACTTTGATTGAGGCAGAGCCGGCACATTTTGGGTGCAGGTACCATTTCTGAAAAATCGGCATCAGATCTACCAGCCGGGCCTGGATTCCTTTGAGTGCTTTACGCTGGCGCGGAAACAGATCCGCAAGCTCACCCACCACCCGGCGCTCAAAAGACACATTCCATGTAACGATAGGCTCATCACCCGGGAGCGCTTCTACTAGTGCTTTGGCCAGGTCACGGCGCGGATCTGCTTTGCTGCGATGCAGGTAACCTGTATGGGTCAAACCGCCCCCAGGCCCCTGCCGGTGGCAACTGAACTGGAAGGGAATCTGCTGGTAGGGCCTTACCCCGCGCCACCGGGGAATAGCATATGCAATAGTCTCGAAGTCCAACGAGTACACTGTGCGCCCCAACGAACCTATCCAATCACGGATGGCATTCGCCTCAACCCTTGGCTTCCCTGCCTGCATAGCCTCAACCCAGCGCACCTGAGTCTCGCTGAGCATGCTGGTATCAGTGATATCGGCCACCCTTAGCCAGCCACGTTCTTCCAGCTGTGCGGCACGCGAGACAGACAGGCGCGGCAACACACCAACATGGTCTGCGGGAATATCCCGCCAGCAATGGCCCTGGAAATTGCACGCATAGGGGTTATTGCACTGAGGCCCCGGATCAATGGCTGGCTCTTCGGTAGAGGCAACCATTCTCGCCAGGGCGCGGGCCTCCTTTGCCACAGCCTTCACTAAGGGTAGTACGTCGCTCGTATTTTTGGTCAGGGTCAGGATCGGCTCGTCCGGCCAGACAGCCTGGTTATTCAGATGGATCACCCCCGTCTCTGAGACATCCAGCCCGTTCTTACACATTAGCCAGGCCTGAAAAGCAAGATCAGGCACGTGAACATCCTTGGCCTTTGTCGTGGCTTTCACTTCAAACAGTCGCCAGGTGCCATCTCGTTTCTTCTCAATGACATCCGCAAGTGCCAGAAAGCCGTTATGGAGAAATGCGGCTTCGTAGATCCGGCGCGCTCCCTTTTCGAGGGCTTCTCTGGTCTGACGCAGTGCCTTCCTGACATCATAGTTCTCAAAATCGACAAGTACGCCCTTGCCGCGCCATTGACGTGCCAGCTCCCCAACCTCATGCCCCTGGAAGAATGTAAATTCAGTGCCAGCGCCGTAATCATCAGCTCGCTCTGGGTGATGGATCTGCTGCCAAAGCCGGCGCGGGCATTGATGGCCGGCCATAAATTTTGATTTGGATATACGCATAAAAAGCACCCATGCAGAATGACTCAGCATGTTTATCAGGCCGCGATTTAGGGATTTACCACACTTAGATAAATAAGCATACCGACTCTATCCGACAACCACTGTCGTACTGGAACCCAGATTAACTCAGATACATATCACCCAAGAGACCTGCAGATCGCAAGTCTTTGCACAGCCTTACATTTCCCATGAATTACCAGTGGAGACCCAATGATTCTTCAATGCCCTAGCTGCCGATCCATCCGGATCGCAGCCCGCCACACTGGCCGCAAGGTCTGCACATCGGTCGGCACAGCGGCAGGAGCCGCAAGCGGCGTTGCCGCAGCTGCCTCTGGCGCACGAATTGGTGCCTCTGTTGGCGCGATAGGAGGGCTACCCGGCTCTGTTCTCGGTGGCCTTCTGGGCGGCATTGTCGGAGCGCTGGCTGGGGGCTCCGCCGGCGCCGCCCTCGGCGACTTCGTCGATGACAACATCCTCGACAACTTCGAGTGTCTGGATTGCGGCCACACGTTCAGCGTGGAGACCGACTGATCCGCCAGCATTAACCCCAAATCCCTACAAGCCCCAAGCCCGCCTCGTGCGGGCTTTTCGTTTTCTGGAGTCACTATGTCCAAAACACCCTACATCAAGAACGACCAGGGCCTGTACCGCGTGCGCGGCTATGTTAGCCCTGACCAGCTGATCCAGATCGCCGCCGACATCCTGCTTGAGGATCTCGCCGGACAGGAGAACCTGACACGTCCGGAGGATGCCGCCCGCTTCCTGCAGCTCTCGCTTGCCCGGGAGAAGAACGAGCACTTTGCCGCCCTGTTCCTCAACAACAAGCACCAGGTCATCAGCTTCGAGCGGCTATTCACCGGCACGATCGATGGCGCTGCGGTCTACCCCCGTGTCGTGGTACAGCGCGCACTGGAGACCAACGCCGCAGCTGTGATTTTCGCCCACAACCACCCCTCCGGCTGCCCCGATCCCTCTGAGGCGGACCGGGCTATCACCCGCCGTCTCACCGAGGCCCTCGGCCTGGTGGACGTGCGGGTTCTGGACCACTTTGTCGTATCGCAGAGCACCTGGGTCAGCCTGGCCGAACGCGGCTGGGTGTAACCCTCCCTATTCCGATTGCCCGAGCACTCTGGCCCGGGCGTTTATGCCGTTACAGGAGAAATACCATGGCACATCAAATCGAAAAAATGGCCTATGTAGGCCGCACGCCCTGGCATGGCTTGGGCAACAAACTGGCGGAGCAGCAACCGCTGGAAGTCTGGATGCAACAGGCCGGGCTGGACTGGGCCATCCAGGAAGCGCCTGTCCGGTTCATCAATGGCGACAAGGGCCACCTCGGCGAGATCCTCTCTTTCGATGACCACAAGGTATTGTATCGCTCGGATACCCATGCCCCGCTGTCCGTGGTCAGCCAGCGCTACCAGGTGGTTCAGCCCCGGGAGATCATGGAGTTCTATCGCGAACTCACCGAGAAGTCCGGTTTTGAGCTTGAAACCGCCGGCAGTCTCAAGGGAGGGCGGAAGATCTGGGCCCTCGCGAAGACCGGTCAAAGCGGCCTGCTGAAAGGTAACGACCGCACCGATGCCTACGTGCTGCTGGCCACGGCCTGCGACGGCACACTCGCGACCACAGCCCAGTTCACCAGCGTCCGCGTGGTGTGCAACAACACGCTGGCCGTGGCACTCAATGGCCAATCGCAGTGCGTGAAGGTGTCGCACCGTAGCGTGTTCGATGCGGAGGCGGTGAAGAAGCAGCTGGGCATTTCGGTCTCTGCCTGGGACGACTTCATGTACGGCCTGAAGGCACTTAGCGAGCGTAAGGTCAAGAAGACTGAGGCGGAGGCATTTGTCCGCGCCGTATTCCAACCCCGCCCGGAACAAGTGGCACAGAAATCGAATGAACGCGCAATGGGCAAGGTTCTGGCACTTTTTGACGGAGCTGGCCAAGGCGCTGATCTGCCCTCTGCCCGGAACACGGCCTATGGCTTACTCAACGCAGTGACCGAGTTCGTCGATCATCAGCGCCGGTCGCATAGCAATGATTACCGCCTGGATTCAGCATGGTTTGGCCAGGGAGCCATGTTGAAATCACGTGCTCTGGAGCAGGCAGAATCCCTGGCCGCATAGGCAAATACGAGTGCGGGCCTCGCCGGAGACCCGCACTCGTGAGCTAACGCTAGGAATTGCTAGCAAGCTTCAGTAACGACTGCTCAGTCAACATCGTCGCCTTTTCCTAGCAACGCGCCTAGAACTGCATCCGCATAAGGACTTGTAGATGGCTTTGCCCTGAGGTCAACGGTTGTTCTTGATTCAATCAGCCTGCAACCAGGGTATGTTCGCTCGACATCATTCATGCACTCATCCTTGGATGCATAGCGCGCTGATTCAATCACCTCTTGGTCTCGCTTCAGGCGGACAAACCACTCACCGTTTCCATCTTGTTCCGGCTCGCCTTCATAACCTACGAATGAGGGGCTAGGTGGAGCTTGCTGGATTAGCGAAGCTGGCCATTCGGATCGGCCAACGGGATCATCGTAATCATCGCTGTCATCGATATAGCCCGGGTTATTTGGATTGTGGGCATCCGCCCAGTCATCCAGGCTGGCTGAATTATTGGGATTGTTGACGTCAGACCAAACGTCGTTTTCTGATCTGGACAATTTTAACTCCTTGATTTTTATGATTTCTTCCTGCAGAAAGCCATTGAGCCGCAATGTAAGGCATTTGGCTTAGTTTCGAGTATCCTTTAGGCGCGACCAAAGGAAAACCCTCAAAACCCTAGTGGCGCCTTTGCGGCTGATTTCAACCCGCCAAGTGGTGTGACAGCCGGAGAGACGGCCGATTTCGGGGCTCCGCGCCCTTTCTGGCTAGCCGCGCCCATGACCCATTGAATTTCAGACACATATTACCGATTTGAATCGGGCCCCATTCTTTCCCGAATCCTAAAGGTCTCAACGGCCAACCCTGATATTTCATACCCACAAACAAACCCCCAGCCGGACTGCCGGCTGGGGGTTTTTGCTGTTAAGGAGCCCTCTATGACACCCACCATCGATCAGCAAGAGCAAAGCCCGCAGGCGGGCGCCCCACTGCCGCCAGTCCATCCCCACCTGGCGGCAGTCTGGGGCGCCTTCCTGCATGAGGGCATGATGCTCACTTCAAATAACACGGAGCGCACCACCCAGCTGCTAGAACTCTGGGGAAATGGCACCGTAGAACTCATCAATTCCGTCTGCGAGTTCATCCCGCTTATATGGGACCAGGTACAGCCCTACTGGCATGAGCCGCAGGGCTTTCCCGGGGTATTCGAGTACGAAGTGGTCTCCATTCTGGGCGAGGAGATCGCCACACACATGCTCAGCAACGAGGGCAATCTACCGACTGATGCCCAGTTCACCGTCATGGTATCCGGCTTGTGACACGGTTCTTCAGTCGGTCGAAGGTCAGCAGCTGCGGCTCCCTTTGTCCAACCCCCATCCAGAAGTCGGGACCGAAGGGATGGCTCCGGCTTTGGGCAGGCATCCTTGGAGGTGCCAAATGAGTACGTCCTCAGCCCGCAATAAGCCACACCGGGCCGCCCTGCGGCTGGTCTCTACCCGGGACATGAGCCGGGAAGACTGGCTCCAGGTACGCAGGCAGGGCATCGGCAGCAGTGATGCCGCCACTGCCGTGGGCCTCAACCCCTACCAGTCCCCGCTCGAGCTCTGGATGGTAAAGACCGGCCGGGATCAGGACTTGCCCAAGCCCGACCCGGAGGACATGAGCTCGCCGCTGTACTGGGGTCATGTACTGGAGCCGGTGGTGGCCGAGCACTATGCCCGCAAGACCGGCAACAAGGTCCGCCGGCTGAATAGCGTGCTGCAGCACCCGGACCCGGACAAGGCCTGGATGCTGGCCAATCTGGACTACACCGTGGTCGGTAACGACTCGGTGCAGATCCTCGAGTGCAAGACAGCCGGCGAGTTCGGCGCCCGCCTGTGGCGCGATGGTGTGCCTGAGTACATCCAGTGTCAGGTGCAGCACCAGCTGGCAGTCACCGGCAAGCAGGCAGCAGACGTCTGCGTGCTGCTCTGTGGGCAGGACTTGCAGGTGTTCCGGATCGAGCGCGACGAGGAGGTCATCGAGCGCCTGATCGCTTTGGAGCGTGCTTTCTGGGATCACGTGGAGACGGACACCCCGCCAGAGGCGGACGGTAGCGATTCAGCGGGGCGCGCCCTGCAGGCGCTCTACCCCCGCGACACCGGCACAGTGCTGGACCTGTCCGGGGACAACTCGCTCTGCGGTGACTTCGACGAGCTGCTGGATATCCGCGAGCGGCTCAGCCGCCTGCAAACCCGGGAGTCCACCCTCAAGCAGCGCATCCAGCAGTGCATGGGTGACGCAAGCAAGGCGGTGTTCCCGAGCGGCGAAGTATCCTGGAAGCGCAGCCAGGACAGCACGGTGCTGGACTCCAAACGCCTGCTGCAGGATCAGCCTGATCTTCTCAGCCAGTACGGCATCAGCAGGCCCGGCTCCCGTCGCTTTCTGGTGAGGCCAGCCTCGTAAACCCTGTGTCGCTGGGAGGCAGTACGTCTTCCAGCGCACCTGGCGGCGACAATTACTGTCGGTCAGACCTTCGATAATTCCTTTCAGGAGGAAAATATGGTCGACTGGCGCACACCGGAAACCGCTCTCATTGACTCGTCGGACCGGCTTACGCTGGGCCGCCTTTCCCGGGAGATATTGGGCACGGAATGTCTCAGAGTTGATCAGACGATGTGGCGGGGACGGCCTCTCCTGACGGCGATCGGCGTGAGACGTTTCAGGAATGATTCTGTCACTCTGTCGGAGCTTCTAACCGCGTTAAACAGCGCAACACGAACAAGTCTTGACGTTCTCGGACTGACCGATAGTTTTCAACATGCCCACCTTCTTGAAATGCCGATAGATCAGAACATCTATTGGGGAGATGCCAGCCGAGTCGATTCGTACATACGGAAGAAGCAACTCGACCTGGCATACATGGTTGATAATCTGGACCAGCTCATTGCCCTGACAGTCTTCGAACAGGTAACACATCTGGACTTGTGGGATGAGATTGGCGAGGCAGGCTTGTCTCAAGAAGCACTGACCACTTTAAGGAAGTTAGCACGAGAGGAGTGAGACTGTTTTCCCAGTCTTCGTCCGATGCCTGGCATGTTCGGGAACACAGAACGCATATGGGCGCATCCACCGATAGGCTTGGCCCGAGAACGCCATTCGGCCGCCGAGACGGCCGGTATCAAGCCAGTGGCTCGAGGTCCCCCTCAACCGAATACTCTTTGCCCTCCCCAACCCACTTTCCTTCCAGAGAAAGAAAGCCGTCGATATAACTCACCTTGAGGCTCACCGTACCGATGCTGGGTTCGTCGTAGCCATCATAGAGAAAAGTGTCCTGCCCAGAGAACTGGTCACTATCAGAACCAAACAATTCAGCACTGCCAGTAAAAGGTGCACCTTGCTTTACGCCTGTGTAGTCCAGCTTCAGGGCGTCTTCATGATGAGTGCAGCGTTTCACGTCGTACCGCCACTCCGCGCCTGCGCCATCTGACACCCAAAGCTTTCCGGAATAAATCATAGCCAACCGCCCCTGATAAAAATCTTCGGCAACAAATATTGCGCTGATTGTAGAGCACGAAAGTTGACCAACCCAGAAAGTTATCCACAGGGCAACGACCCCATTTAACGAACCCGTCGGTACAGCGGACTTACGTTCGACCTACCGGCCTGCACCCCAGCTCAATCACTTTGGAGATACCTATGATCAAGAACCTGGCTATTACTCCGCCCATAGTGGGGCGGATCAGCATCGGCCGCGTAGTCGAGAAAAACGGCAAGCGCCTGCCAGAGAAGGATGATCAGTTCACCCTGACCACCCAGATTCAGACACGGGACGGCTGGCTGCTTCACCCGCTGGACGAGCAGCTGCGCAAGGACACCCCCGGCGGCAAGCTTCGTTCAATCCCGGTACGGATGCTTTTCGACGACCCAGATCTGAACCTCCGGGCCGAATACACCCTGTTCGACCGCCAGAACGGCCGTCCACTGTGCGTTGGCGATGGGGAGACCTGCCGCCGGCAGACTGAAGAAGGCATCCAGACCCTGCCCTGCCCGAGCTCCGACAAGTGCCCGCTGGCCGCCAACGGCGCCTGCAAACCCTACGGGCGCCTGAGCGTGCGCGTGGGCGACGACGAGGATGTGGGGGTGTTCGTATTCCGGACCACCGGATACAACAGCATCCGCACCCTCGCCGCCCGCCTGCGTTACTACCAGGCACTGTCCGGGGGCGTGCTGGCGGCCTTGCCGCTGGCACTGAAGCTCAGGGGCAAGAGCACCACCCAGAGCCACCGGACACCCATTTACTACGTGGACCTGACCACCCGGGAAGATCAAACCCTGGAGGACGCCATTCTCGGGGCCCGGGTCGTGGCGCGAGAGCGCAAGGAACGGGGCATTGATCAGGCGGCACTGGACGACGCAGCCCGGGCGGGCTTTGGGCTTGCACTCTTCGACTTCGAAGAGGATGAGGGAGCACAGGTGGTCGAGGAATTCATGCCGGAGGCACCCGCTGGGCCAGAGTCTGGGCAGGGCCCGCAGAAGCCCCAGAAAGGAGACTTGGGCGCGAAACTGGCGCAACGCCAACAAGCAGTCGGCTAGTAGGGCAGATCGATAGGTGTGACGAGAACGTAGGCGACGACGTCGCCGATCCTATCGACTGACTCCTCTACCGCCCAGGCAAGCTCGTTATTTCACCAACCAAAAAAGGGAACCCTGAATATGCTTAGAACCATACTGGCCACTCTGGCCTTGACCGCGCTCACCGCCTGCAGCCAAGGCGAACCGCCCTTTGAAATCGAGACCTATGACCGGGATAACCAGATCTTCGGCGTCGAGTATGTCGAGGTGAATGTCATTGCGAGAACTGACGGTGTCGAGGTACAGGACATCATCGTCAATCGTGGCAACTGCAAGCTCGAAAAAATCGCAGAGAAGCTTGGCGGGAGGACGGTGCCAAAGACCCTGAATTTTGGTCAGTCTGCGTCTTTCACGTTCGGAGGCCCCTGTAGTGCGTCAGAGGTGACCGTGGTGACCGATATGGGCGATTGGACCTGGGAGTACTAACAGAAAACCTGCCGCCGGCCTTTTGGCCGGCGGTGCCAATCAAGGGAATACCTAATCCGTATTTTTTTCTTTCATCCTGTCCAAATGCCGCCTTATCTCATCGGCATCAAAATGACCATAAGCTTCAAAGATCCGAATGCTGTTCTTCGACGCATTTGACGCGCCATTTTTTCCTGCCAACGACTTGAAATTAGACACCTTGGCGCTGGCACTTCCCCACGACAAGCCCGATCTTCCAGCAAGATCTTCCACAAGTTCCTTTTGTCTCCCACGTGGGAATCGCTCATTCTCAAGCACCTTGAATATCAAAAGGCACTCTAACTCCAAAACATCATCCCATGGAGACCCGTCCCTGTAGCTGCTCATAGTGCGCCCGCCATCTGGATAAGACGGGATAGCTGGTCAGCTGATGTGCCAAACTTTTCCAATTCAGCATCAGAATGATCACGCTGAAATGCAGATATCTCATCTCGCAGTTCGTCAGTCATATTCTTTTGAATATGAAATAAAATCCCACCGCAGGTAGAACATCTCAATTGGTCACAGTTATGAGGCGGATACAAGACTGCCATCTTCTCAAACAGCGGATGGGCTTCTCTATACGGAAATATTGATGCAAAGCTCACCGTATTATCCAAATACCCCTGGCGGAGCGCCTGGTTATCTCGCTCCATCTTTGTCGGCCTGCCGGTTTCTTCCGCGCCCTCATGGATGAGTAAATCCGCAATGTACTCAGCGCGGTGGAATCGGGCATGCCCTAAGGCGTTGTCGCCAAACTTATTTTCGTAGTTAATGTCTGCGTAGTGGGTAAGCGTCCGTACAACGGCGTAGTGATGTTCTTCAATTGCCATCATTAGCGCTGTTTGGCCGGATTCCTCTTCCAGATCCGGGTTCGCCCCTAATCGGAGAAGCATTTCCACTGCCGAGAGATCGTTCCGTAGTGTGGCAACCATGAGCGCCGTGTAGTCATCAGAATCCTGCTGATCCAGATTCAGGCCTTCGAAAGCCTTTCTCTCGGCCGCGAGAACCTCCTCGACCTTATCCAGAATTGGCTCTTCAGACATACTAACCACCCTTGGTATAATAGCCTTCAAGTTTTGGCGACGCCTTCAGGTCCCCTGCTGTCACACTCACCTCTCTCCCGCCAGTAATAATAGACTTACGCGCGCCGCCTAATGAAACCGCGATCCTCGAGTAGTCCGACTCGAGATCATAGTATTCTTCAGCCAGCCACTCGGGGAAATCCTTGGTCTGCACCAGAGAAAGTTGCTTACCCTTTACCAGTACCGAGCCTTCCGCAAGGGCCTTAACCATTGGCAATGACGCGCCGCCGCCGGTCAGAGCAATACTTAAGACATCCCTTGGAGCGCCATGAATAAAGCTCTCGTTAATATCGTTGAGAATATCATCCCTAGTCTGGCGCAGAGACTCACTGAATGCTTGGACCTGAGGCAAACTCATGAATTCAGAAAGCTCTATGGTAACGATTTGGTTATTGAATAGCGGCACCGTAACACTGCCGTCAATGAACAACCGTTCTTTGTAGTCGCGCAGCTCCAGCTCGAGCTTTCCCTGGATGTTGATCCAATACTCATGATTTGAGTCGACTCCGGCCTCTCTTAGAATCAGGCCCTTGAGCAACTTATCAAGGTGGTTACCAGCCTCTGTAATACCCCGGGAGGACCTGGCGACTGGCGCCGCATGACTCTTTTTATTGTTACGGTCATACCCCATTTTGAACATACTGAAGTCACTAGTACCAGCACCGACGTCGATTACCATGACAAGCGACTGGAAGGAGTTCATGTCTTCATGCCAGCTCAGAATAGAGCCGGCAGCGCCGAGGGGTTCGGTCACTTCTTCTTTTATGAAATCGCACTTCAAATCAATCTCACGCACAGCCTTCGCTGCGCTCGAGAAATCATTCAGAGAAAGACCGCTTGGCAGCTTATCGCCAAACGTATCTGATAGAACCTGAGCCTGGCCGAGCATCTCCCTCATAACTTTCTCAGCATTTTTGGCTTTGACGCCGGAAAAACAGGGCAAAGCAAAGCGCCTCATTGTATTAGCTGGCTCCCCAAAGTCTTCAAGGCATTGGTTCACCGCCCAGGTGAGATAGGTCAAATATGCCAGCACCATATCGCCGTAGGTAACGGCGATGTCGGTCGGATTGAAAACATGGGAAACCTGGCTCTCGAGTCCTTCCTCAGACAAGAACCGCTTTACGTTATCAATGCGCTGGCGGGAGCCATCTTGACCTTCAAGTTGCGAGTACTGTACTGCCTCATTACCAAAGTGCAGTTGACCCTCAAGATCAATGTACACAGATGACACCAGCATGGTTTCGCTAATTTCTTCCTGATCCCCCGGAATACCCAAGGTCAGCACATCAATCTCTTCGAAGTCCCGCGCTTCGTTGATGTCTCGAATGAACGTAACCTTGGACATGGCCGTACCAAAATCCATACACACTCGCCGATCAGATGGCGCCGGAGAAAGCTCAAGCGCCGACATGTGCAGGTATACAGAGGGCTCTTTTGACGCGTCGTTTACAGAAATTTCAGAGCCTTCTATCCTGGCGCCAGAGCTGTCGTCATTTACCCGTTGAGACGGCCCCTCGCCCTCCGGGGTAGTGAGCACCTTCATGCTGGCCACTGGCGCGCCCGGGGGCTCCCCGCCCAAAGCACCCACTGCATAATTCAACGCCTCAAACTCATCGTCGGTGAGCGGCCCATCCAGCCTGAAACCATCACCGTCTTTTTTTATCCGTTTAACCAGGTTCTTCAGCAGAATCCGTGCTTCAATCTCTTCCATTATCACAACCTTTCCTTTACTACTGTTATTCTTCAGGGATAACCCTGGGCTTGACCAAGACTTTGATCTTGCCGCCGAAATCCTTCTGTATTCCATCCCGTTCAACCCTGACAGTTCGCACGCCAAGTTGATGGCCGCCCAACATATCGTGCTGCATCGGGTTGTATTCAATAATTTCGCCGCTGAGCCCCATGTTCCTCAGCCTCCGCATGGTAGCGAGCTGCCGGGCTGCAATTTCGATTTCGTGATAGCTTGCGGCCACTTTCTTGACCGTCTCTGCCAACGGTGGGTCTGATATCTCCAGGAAGGGCACCACGGCACTTTTCAGCTTATCCATCACTGGTTTGCTGTCTTCCACATTGATCAGCAATGAACCGATCTGCTGATCCTCCGTATTGCCGACCTTGTGCTCAGCCTTACGCTGACTGTCTTTTACGACGCCTGCCTTTTCCCACCATTCACGAATGTCCGGGTCGAGCTCTTGGGCAGACGCAAAGTGAGCCGCCACCGCTGGCATCACCTGAGCCCGCGAGTAGTAGGCAGAACACAGGGCATCCATCATGTCCTTGTCAGTACGACGCTGCCGCGCCAGCACAAGTGCGGCCTCCTTAAGGCACGTTCTCATCTTCTCAAGGTTATTTGATTCACGGATTACAGCGGCCCAAGTGTCTGAGCCCAAAGAACGCCGAGCACGCTCGAGAACAGAATAGGTAGGCGCCAGCAAGGCATTGGAGAAGCGGAGCTCCACTACCCTGAGGAGCATGGACAACGCGTCGTCCAGGATATTGGCAAGCACCTCTGCTTCAACTCCCTTGAAAGGAGATCGATACAGGCGCACAAGCCACTCTGCCAGGCGCGGGCCCGCTTCATCTCCGACCTCACCGTCCCAGGCTCTGACTACCTCATTCGCAGCCGAGGATACCCGCCGGATACGCTTATACCGGCCTTCATTGCTATCAATTGCGGACAACACAGCATCATCCACCTCAAGCAGGCTCTGCCAAAAGTCGGCAAGGCTGCCTGAGCGCTTGAGAACCGCATTCAGCAGGACACGTCGTGCCTTCTCTGCGGTATCCAGAGCCACCGCCTCACGGCAGCAGTAATTTTGCACCCAGGGTGCCTCAGCACTCTGGATACTCAGCGCGGCGTAATACTTCTCGTCCCCATCCGCCAGCACTTCCAGAGAAACAGGCATCTGGGGCAAAAGCTCAGGCACGCGGGAAAAGACCACCGACTCTCTTGCGCGTGCTACCGCTGCCAGACGGCCCAGCATGGCAGCACCGATCAGCGCTGCGCTCTCATCTGTTCCTGCTTCCGAAGCCGTGAGGGCCATGACAGCATCCAGCACCCGGTCCAGATTCTCTGCCTTAATGACGCCCTGGATCTTTTGCTGAGCCATACTTTTGGTGAGAAAGTCATTCAGCTGCCTGAGCGTCTTCGCTTCCCGGATTCGTGCAAATGCATCATCCAATTCCGCCCCCCCAATAGCATCCGCCTCGTCCATCCGCAGTCCCTCTCTGATTTCATCGTCACTGGCCCAGCGTACCGCCCGAACAATGCCCCAGTGGCCGGTGGAATTCGGCCGCCGCCACTTGGCTACAGCCATCTCACGCAGGAAGGCGAGCGCCTCCTCATAGTCCTTGAATTGACGTTCTTTGCCTTTCTCACCTACGGTGTAGACGCCATTGCGGCAGGTATCGCGGTCAAAACTTGAGCCATCTTTGGCAACCGGCCGTTCCATATTCTTATCCTTAATATCAACAACCGAACTCATTCATATCTCATGAAATCAAAAGGTTACTGGCTCTCACCGACAGGCCAGCTTCTCGATGTTACCCGTAGCAGCCATGTCCGGGCCATTATTGATGTCCCCGAGGCCTTCAACCTGTCTGCCGAGGCGGTTCGCGACGCCTACGCCCACTTCAATGAACCCCTTGGGCTCGAGGGCAAGGCGCGTACTGCGCTCATTAACCGGGCCCTTGAGAGCGGCTTTATCCGGCTTCGGCACTACGCCCGGGGCGGCCCCGTCAATGGTTGGTCGATTACCTGCTCATCGCTCAATGAGCCTACTCGATCACTGATCGCCGGCTGGGCAACATCTGAGTCGGATCGTCACAGCCATGCAGGAGACGTCCAGGTGCTCGTAGCCGAGCTCAGCACTAGCCAAAGAACCCCAATCTCCCTGGCAGACTGCGTTTCGCTCGGCGAGGCCGCTACCGTGCATGAGGTGGAGGCCTTCAAATCTGATTAATCCAGCCATTCACCAAGCCTGACCACACTACCGCCCTCATCCGGCACTCTCCACCCAGCAATAGCCGGCCTTACTCAGAGGCTGACCATCCCAGCGGTACGCCACGAGCTTGCCATGCGTCCTGTTGACCACGCTGTAGTCCAGACAGGCAACGTTGTCTGCCAGTGGCTCGGGCTCACCGGTGAGCCAGTAGTGGCCCACAAATACCGGTTTGTCGTCGTCGTACCCCGGCAGGATGTCGCCCGGTATCGGTGTGTGCGGGATACGCTCGATGACATCCGGGGGCACGATGGCCAGATCCCGGTAGGTGAAATCGCCCTGCATCCACCACTGGGTGCGGATATTGCTGCGCGGGTTGCCGTCCTTGTCATGAAAGCCAACGCCCTCGGGCAGGGATATCTCCAGCCCTTTGAGTAACGTCTCGACACCCTCGAAAACAGGGTCGCCCTTCTCCGCGGCTGGCAACCACCCCTGGGGTGTGAGTCGGCCCTCTTCGTCCAGCATTGGCAGCACCGCTTGCAGGGCTTCAGGGTGCCAGCACGCGTGCACCGCACGAAACTCCGGCAGATCCAGATATAACGGCAAGGTGCGAAACCAGCCCACGATGTCCTGGTGCAATGCTGAGCCCTCCCCCACCTGATCCAGGAAGGCCTGGTGTTGCCGGCGGTTCTTGTCTGTGTGCGGCCGCAGGTACTCGCCGGGCTTGTCCGGATGGGGGGTCGCGAAGGCCACCGCATTGAATTCATGGTTACCCATGATGGCAAGCGCCTCACCCTGCTCCACCATGGCCCTCACCAGAGCGACCACCTCCGGCTGGTCCGGCCCACGGTCCACGAAATCTCCCAGAAACAGGGCCTTGCGCTCAGGATGGCGCCAAACCCCGCCCTTTTCCTGATAGCCCAGCTTGGTCAGCAGTCTTTCAAGCGGCTCCAGGAAGCCGTGGATGTCACCAATGATGTCGTACATGTTACTCCCGCTGATTCCAGCCCCACTGCTCCAGGGGCCAACTCGGCTGCCCCTTCAGGGTTTATCTTTGTCTTGTCCACTGGGCAGGTCAGCCGTGGTGCTGGCCCGGCTACTTTCTGGCCCCTCGCGCTCACCAATCACATCGCCGTTGCGGCTCATGACCAGGGACTTCTCCGGCGCGTAAAAGAACCAGTACTGCTGGATGACGCCCCACATGTCCAGCTCACCGCCTGTCTCGGCCATATGCTCTCGGATGCGATGGCCAGCCCTGAGGATCTGTTCATCAAACGGCAGCTGCCACAGGTTCTCCTCCAGCCTGAGCCTTCTTAACGGCTCACACAGCGACAAAGCGAACACCGGTTGGCTGGTTCGCCGGAACCCCGTCTCCACCCATAGCCAGGGCTTGAATGCCGCTTTCTCTGCTGCTAACGCCTCGCGGATATTCTGCACCGCTGCATCCACCAGCTCATCGCCGATTCCCAACTGAGCACAGAGCGCTTTGAGGAATTCCTCATCGCTGAACCGAAAATCAAAGCCGCCACTGGCGAGGCCCAGATCCTCAGAAGCGATGACATTTTCAAGCCGTGCCACCTCCTTCTGAGCAGGTTGCCGGTATCCCATACTCCTGAGCACATCAACATGGCTGGTTTGCAGGAGCCGAAGTATCAATTCGCTTCTCAGACTACGCGTCATGTTTTTCAGCCCTGCTCTCTCTTTAGCCGATAAAAATGGAATCGGCCACCCTGTTTCGCCCAGTGATACGGGAACCGCCTGGTCATCACCGCTGCAACGCGGCGGTACACTGATTTCCGCTTCTCCGTGAGGGCCGAGAAATAGAAATAGCCCGGCCTCTCCCTGCGCATCCAATCCTCAATGTAGCGATAGGCATGCCTGAGTACGGTGACCGGAAACCGGGAGTTGCCCAAATCGTCGGTCAATGCGGGCCTGTAGTCCCAGTCGAAGGGGTCATAGGCTGGGCTGAACACCGGCGATTGGCCACCTGTGAGGGCCAAGGTAATTCTGTGGTCCTCGTCGATGTAGAGCTCGTACTTCAAGCCATCCACCGTGTACGAATAGGTTTCCAAGGTATCGATAACGCCTCCTTCTGGGGCGAGAAACGCCGCTCCCCCAACTAACCAGGCTCCACGGGCCGTCTCCACTTACCCGTCCGCGCCAGAGCCCCCAAAATCTCCCTGCGCCGGAATCTGGCGTACCACCTTCATCACATCGCCCATATACGACTGCACTGTATCGACTGAATACTTGTCAAATCCTCCGGCAGGGTGAATCTCGTCTTCGCCGCACCAGAACTCAAAGCTTGTGCCGTCGTCGAAGCACAGGATCAGCTGGCACCGGGGGCGGCGACGCAAGTCGCGATGCTCGCGCAATACCGCTCCCTCTATGCGCTTGCCAATGAGCGCCTCTGGCAGTTGCTTCATGGTTCCTCCCGGGGCAATTCGACAGTGGCAGTTAATGACCGGGGCTAAGATTGACCGGTGGCAGGCCAAAACCCCCCTCTTGCCTGACACCCAATATATGTATTTAATGACGACATGGTTAGACTGACTACATGAACATGTCGTCTTTTCAACCATACAAGCAGAACCAACAACCGTGATGTGATTCAGGAGTACACATGACCGTACAGCGCATTCAGCTCAAGTCAGACAAACCGCTCTGCTACTCGCCCTTTACCGGCCAGTGCACGGAAAATGCCACGTCTGATGGCCTAAATGTGGGTGACCCAAGCCTGATCTTCGCCTTCTACGGCGATGCTGGCGAATACGATACGGCCCTGGGGGACAGGATGCTGGTGGCGAACATCGACCCGGA
The DNA here is from genome assembly GCA_029212745.1 of Alcanivoracaceae bacterium. Lineage (GTDB taxonomy): Bacteria > Pseudomonadota > Gammaproteobacteria > Pseudomonadales > Alcanivoracaceae > JARGOL01. The sequence goes on along the minus strand of JARGOL010000010.1, from coordinate 52,785 downwards.
GGCCACCCCTGACGAGATCACCACCGGAGTGGACGTCATCATTTCCGTCGATGCGGGCCTCTCTGGATACTGCGTATTCGGGTTCAAAGCAGTCGACCCGTTCAGAAGCTGAGCCGAACAAGGGAGTCAGGACATGGCAAACCCGAAACCTGCTTCACCCTGGCCCCTTCGGTGGGACCTCCTCCTACGCTATCGGCTGATCGAAGTGATCAGCCTGTGGGAGGGGCGCCTCACCACGAACCACCTGATGCGGGCATTTGGCATCGGCCGCCAGCAAGCCTCCAAGGACATAAACACCTACTTGGCCGAACACGGCCCTGACAACCTGGTGTATGACCGGTTTCTGAAAGGCTACAAGCCCACCACCACGTTCGATCCCAAATTTACCCGCGGCGTTGCCGATGAATACCTGCACATGATGCACACACGGGAAGACCTGGCCTGCCGGTTTGAGGAGCTGGCCGTGCGGGAGCTGAATACAGAGGTGCTGCTTCCTCCTGCCCGTGACTTGCGGCCTAATATCCTGCGCCCCATCCTGCAGGCCTGCAGGGAGCAGAAGCGCGTCGAGATCGAATATGCCTCTCTGGCTAACCCGGAACCTGAATACCGTGTGATCCAGCCCCACACCGTCGTTCATTCAGGCTACCGCTGGCACGTCAGGGCCTGGTGTGAGAAGAACAGTGATTTCCGGGACTTTGTGCTCAGCCGGATCAGTGATGAGCCCGAGATTGTGCTGCCGGCGGAGAAAACCGCAGCTGACGACGCTGCCTGGCAAACGGAGGTGGCCATCAAACTGGTGCCGGACCCCAGACTCAGCGAAGCCCAGCAGCAGCTGGTGGCAAGAGACTACGGGATGGAGAACGGCACGCTCACCATCACCACCCGAGGTGCACTGGTCAGCTACATCCTGCAGCAGCTACGCGTCGACCCCTCTACCGCTAAAAGCCCTCCAGAGGCACAACAAATTGTGGTTTCAAATACCCAAGAGACAGACCCTTGGCTCCTCACCAACATGCCGCTTAGGTGAATACGGGACCAGCGACGCATGATCAGACCTCGGCCAACTCTGTAGCGGGGTGAGATCCGATTCGTGCTGAGGAATCCTTAACACCCGAGCGAAAAATGGACATTTACCCACTCTTATTTGCTTCGGCTTTCGTCAGCAAGTCATTGATATCACGGGCCGTAATATAGTGAGCTGGCTGCTCACCAACGCCTTCAAATTCCGAGGCCAATGCGGCGAAATGAGCCTCCCCGCACTTAATCTTGGCGCTCTCCTTGTCTCTCAGGTCGTCCTCAAACAAGCTGCTCTTGGTCTCAACAACGAAATACAACCGTTGCGCGCCGTCATCCTCTACCAGCACGGCCCAATCCGGGTTATATGACCCCAGCGGCGTTGGCACTTTGAACCAACCAGGCAACTTCGCGTAGAGCTTGATGGCGTCGTTCTTCTCCATGGCGCCTGCGAAATCCCGCTCTGTTGTGGAGTCGTAGACAACATGCTCGTAGATCGACTTTTGGGTATCCATCAGCATGTTCTTGAGGTAGCCGGTGAGTTCTTCCTTTTCGAATAGCTCCTGTGCGTAGACGTGCTGGTCACCCAGTTTCTGGTACCTGATGCCGTCTACCAATACCATGCGCTTGCAGCGGTTGATGGTCTCAGCGGCCAGTTCAATGAACTGTTGCGGGTTACGCTTGAAGTCTTCCAGACGGCCGCTATCAACCAGTATCCTGGTGATGGTCCGGCGGGTTAGCTGGGTACGATCCTGAAGATCAGTAAGTAGATCCGGCAGCTCAATATCTGCTTCATCCAGCGTTATGGTGGCGGCTCCGCCCGTCTCAGTCGCCTCGACGCCGGCCCGGCCGATGGCTATGTCGGCCTTACGCCATTGCAGACGGGCTTTGCTGATGGGTGGGGCCTTCTGCAGCGCGTCGATGCACTTGGTAATAAGGGCAGCATTGTCAAAATCCACTCGATAGGTGGTCTGATGCTTGATGCGGTCCCATAAAGCCTTGAATTCCTCACTAAGATAAATGGCCTTCCCGTCCCCACCTTTGCGCAGTGCCACTTGCCTACGCTCGTCCGCATTCTTGATTTCAAGGCGTCCAGATACCTTACGCAGAACTTCGGCAATCTGGGCTTTCTGATCGTCGAACTCAGGGGGCAGTGCCAGCGAGCCGTCCTTCAGAGCTGCCTTCAGAGAATCCTGCACCTGGCCCTTGGCGTCGATATGTCCGGCTGTCTTGAGGTGCTCCCAAAGTGCCTTGGACTGATCAAGCCCGAGGGGCTCGGCCTGGCCATCCTCGTCGAATACGGTAATGGCAGCAAACTGGTGCTGCTCGACGATACCAAATCGTATTCCTGTATCCGCTTCAATCTCCTTCTGCAGGTTCTCGGCAAACTCCTCATAGTTCTCTGTAGCGATGACCGTCAGGGTGTTGATCTCGAAGCCATGCACACGCTCACCGTTCTGGTTGACGCATAGGCGCAGACCCCGGCCAATAGTCTGGCGGCGCTCACGCTCTGTCTGAATATCGCGAAGGGTGCATATCTGGAATACGTTCGGGTTATCCCAGCCCTCTTTCAGGGCGGAGTGGGAGAAGATGAACTTGAGCGGCGTGCTGAATGACAGCAGCTTCTCTTTCTCCTTCATAATCAGGTTGTAGGCACGCTCGGCGTTTTCGCGATTACTCACGTTATTCTCTGCAGTGTCCTGCCAGACGCCTTTCTTATCGATCGAGAAATAGCCGTTGTGCACTTCCTCGGCCGCAGAGTCCAGGTCTATCTCAGCAAACAAGCTTTGGTAATCGGGCAGTCTCGCGGCGCGGCGGTACTCTTCCTCAAATATCAGGGCGTACTCGCCTTTCACCTGGTTGCCGTCTGCATCGTACTGGCGATACTTATCCACGGCATCAATGAAGAACAGTGACAGCACCTTGATACCGAGTGGCCGCAGGCGCTTTTCCTTGTCCAAGTGCTCTCGTATGGTGCGGCGAATCATCTCCCGCTGCACGGCCGTGGCGTCAACATCGCCGTGAGCCTGCCCTGGCTTCAGGAAGACTTCGCCACCCGGGTAACGCAGCTCGATGAACTGATCGCCTTTACCAGTACGAATCTCACCAATGCGGAAACCCTCATAGATCGGCCGCCGGGTAGTCTGCTCCAGGTCATCGCCATCCTGGACAGTGACTTCCTGCCGCCGAACGCCTTTGGCCGTGGCAGCATCAAGTTCGACCTTGGCACTGATTACGCCACGCTTATTGCTGACAGAAACCAGCCTGACAAACGGCTTGTTATGAGCCTGCTCCACAGTGGCTGAGGCAACCTCAATCTGCTTGACCAGTTTTCGATCGTACGCGTCCACGGCATCCAGCCGGTATACCATGTGGTGTTTGTCCACATGGGTGGCGGAATATCGCAGGGTGCAGAGGGGATTCATGGCATCCAGCGCTTCTTTTCCCCTACCCTGCAAGCCACCGTCCACGCTCTGGGGCTCATCGACAATGACGATAGGCCGAGCTGCCTTGATCAGGTCAATGGGGCGCTCACCACCGGTCTTCTCGCTATCCTTGTACAGGTTATTCACATCCTTCTTGTTGATGGCGCCTACCGTGACCACCATGATCTGGATATTAGAACTAGTGGCAAAGTTGCGCACCTGCCCCAGTTTGCTGGAGTCATAGAGGAAGTAGTCAAAAGGCACACCGGCGTAGAGCGCCTTAAAGTGGTCTTCAGTAATTTTCAGGGTCTTGTATGTACCTTCCTTGATGGCTACGGAGGGCACCACAATGACAAACTTACTGAAGCCATAGCGTTTGTTGAGCTCGAAGATAGTGCGGAGATAGACATAAGTTTTACCAGTACCCGTTTCCATCTCGACGGTAAAATCGCCTGATGCCAGTGAGCCTGACGGCGGCAGGCCACCACGGAGCTGGATATCCGCCAGATTCTGGTGCACCTCATCATCCAGCAAGGTCAAACGGTTGCCAACGCCAAGCTGGGTAGGCTCCTCGTAGCCCGGTACATGTTCAGCTACTTGGGCCTGCATAGTGACCGTAAACTCAGTCCGGCACACCTCCTGGCCACGGAACAGGTCACAGACGGACTCAATGGCTTGCAGCTGGTAGTCGAGGTTGGACTCGAAGTGAAGCTTCATGACGCAACTCCCTCTACGCCACCCTGCGGGCGCACTGGCGTGCGTGTAAATTCATTCTCCTGATAATTTGTCATCCTTGGCCCCTCACAAACTGCGCACGTTCTGAATGCCGTACTGCTCCAGAATAGCGGCGAGGTTGGTCTTGGCGACATCGTCCTCAAAAGCACTATCGCGGAACACGCAGGTTGTTTCGCGAGCTATTTTGTCTTGGCTAGCGTAGCCTGAAGCAGAAAGCAATTCCTTGTGCCAGTCGATAATGCCTTGGGCCAGCGTTTCCACCTGCTCACGAGCAATCTGCTCAGCGAGGCAGGTTATCAACACGCCGCCACCCACAGCATGCACTTCACAGTCCGCGATGGTGCGCTGCTCAATGGGCACACAGAGATCAAGGCCGAGCTTGAGCAACAGCTCATAGAGCACGTCAGCCTCAGAGCGGCCTTCGAGGAGATGATCCTGATGGTCGAACAGGGAGACTTCCAGATCCGCTGGACTAGGGTTCCAGGCGCGGATATTGGAGTGGTCAAGCTTGAAGACGCGGAAGCCGGTATCGCCGGAAAACAGGGGGTTATCGGTCTTGACCTTGGCTGCGGCACGGCGCAGGCGCTCTTTAGTGAGCTCTGCAATGGTGCAAGGCTTGCCAATTTCGTCGCAGTATTTCGCCGCATCGCTTTGATCCTTGCTTTCGATATCAAGGGGCTCAGGGAGCTGGACCAGTATGAATCTTCGATCTTCGCCATCAGACAGATTCTGATCTAGAACTGCCTCCCCGGTGGCGCCCGATCCCGCGAAGAAATCTATAATTAGCTCGCCCTGGGAGGTTGCCAATCTAACCAAGCGCGCAATAACATCTACGGCCTTCGGAAAATCAAAGATTTTTGCACCCATCAAGGCACTTAGATCCTTAGATGCCGCTCTTCTGTCCTTGTAAAAAACCGATGAGGGTGACCAGGTTTCTGTAAGGTGTAGGTATCGCTTATACTGAATGCGCCTCTCTTTGGATTCGGGATACAGCAAGAGCCCCTCTTCGTCCAACCTTTTCATCGCATCCCGATCATAACGCCAACCATTGGCAGGCGGTTGATACCCCTTCCATTCAAAAGTAAGGTTGGCTCTGGGGTTGGGGCTGGAAATATTGTCTCCGTACCAGGCGCCTTTCGCGTCAATCATTTTATAGTGAGAGTGCTCTTTTGCCGGACTCCCCTCAGGTAAGCTTTTAAACCAGCGTTGAAGAGCCTTTGATGCAGATATGTAGTCATCCTTAAATGCGTTCTTAAGTTCTTCGACCTTTGCGTAGACCTCTTCCAATCCAGATTTCCGGTCCCGCCACCTAATATCAAGCTCTTTCAGAAGAGAGGAACTCTTGGCGTAAACAACTATGTAGTCATGCCCCGTCGAAACCCTGCGTGAATCGTTCTTCCTCCCACCTTCCCATATGAAAGAGCCTTCAAAGTTTTCCTCGCCGAATATCGAGTCCAGGATAAAGCGCAGATTGTGAAGCTCAATATCATCAATTGATACCATGATAAAGCCATCATCCTTGAGAAGGTCTCTGGCCAACTTTAATCTCGGATACATCATATTAAGCCAGTCAGTATGAAACCGGCCGCTAGCTTCACTGTTCCTGGCGAGAGAGCTTGTCCTCTGACCTTCGTCATCACGCCATCCCATCAGCTGTTGATAGTTCTTGATGTTGTCTTGAAAGTTATCCGGGTACACAAAATCCTTGCCTGTGTTGTATGGCGGGTCGATATAGATCAGCTTCACCTTGCCTGCATAGCTCTTTTGCAGCAGCTTGAGCACTTCAAGGTTGTCGCCCTCAATCATCAGGTTCTGGGTGGTATCCCAATCCACACTTTCTTCCGGGCAAGGCCGCAAGGTGCCCATGCTGGGCGTCAGAGCAAGTTGGCGAGCGCGCCGCTTGCCGTGCCAGTTGAGGCCATACTTCTCATCCGCATCAGTTACCGAATGATCCCCAACCAGCGCTTTGAGGACATCCACGTTCACCGCAGCACCATTGGCTCCCTCGGTAATCAGCTCCGGAAACAGGGCTTTGAGCTGCTCGATATTGGCGGACACCAAATCGGCGGACTGCGCCTCTGAGCTGGTTGCGGTGATCTTCTCCATGTTGCTCTCCATCATTCAGTCAATCTTCAAGGCAAGATGATTCAAAGTTGTTGGCGTGCGGCGATCAGTTCTGCCTGAACACGCTGCAGCGCCAGGTTCAGCTCCACCTGGCGGGCCAGTTGTTTTTCTTTTGCTGCCAGTGCCCTGAGGCGGCTGGCTTCTGCTTCCAGGCGCTCGCATTCCATCAGGGCTTGTCTACGCGCGGCGGCTTGTTCCGGGTTGTTTGTTGGCCGATAGCTACCTGTTAGCCGAGCGGCCAGTAAAGCATGAATCCGGTCCATCCAGCCTTGGTAGAAAACCTGCAGGCTGGCCTGAGGTTGTCGTGCGACCGACAGGGATTCAATAAAAGCTCGCTCAGCATCGGCCTGGTCAGCATTTTCAGGGGGTGACGCTGATAAAGCTGCCGACACCAAATCACCGTCGAGGACTACTTTGGCCGCCTCCTTTTGCGCCCAGCGCTTGTGCGCCAGTGACAAGGTCACCTCCTGCTCGTCACTCATAAGCAGCAGCACCGGGTACGGCACGGCACGGTGGAGCAGCTCGGCGAGGCGGGAACGGCCAGACGGTTTAATGGCCGCTTTCAGGGTGATGGTGAGCACCGCCACTTCCAGATACTCGCGCACCGCATCCCGGGAATCCGGTACGCCAATGGTGTTGGGCTTGAGGGCGGCGACCCACTGGATCTCTTCAATGGCTTCGGTGATCAGGCGTTTGTCCGCCGCCGTGGGAGCGCCGTTCTCCAGCAGCAGTTTCTTGGGCACACGCTGATCCACCCGGCAGCTCTGGGGTAAAGACAGGGCCCGGATAATGGTTTTCGCCTTGGTGATGGACTCAGAGCTTGCGGTCATGGCGTCTCGTTCTCCGGCAGGATCACCATGAAGGCCACCACCTCAAAGTCGTTGCTGCCCGCGAACTCTCCCTTGATGGCATGGGTGCCGCCGGGCGTAAACAGACTGGCGACGGCCCGCTCTTCGTTCTTCCCCACTACTGAAGCCACCGCCGCGGCCAGCAATTTCTGGGCGTGGCGCATGTCCTCGCCCTGCTTGGTGGCCTTGTCGAACTGCGCGCAGGCGGTGGCATCACGGAGTTCCCGACCAAGGGCAAGCCGCTTGAGCCGGTCGAGGATGCGTTTGGCTTGAGGGTAAGGCAGTAATACCGAGCCATCGTTACCGACGTGAACGAGATAGTGTGGTGCCAGCGGGTATTCGGATTCTTCCGCCTTGTGGGCCGCCGGGCCACAGGCTTCCAGGCAAAAAATCACACCCGGCGGAATATCGGCATCCAGCGTGGAAGTCACCGCGAAGGCCCCCAAGGGCTGGTTTTCCAGTTTTCCCGGATGCGCCTTTACGTATTCCGCCAGATCAATGCGAAAATCGGTCAGTGTCAGGTCAGTAATCGACACACCGGTGGACAGATCCTCCATGTCAATGACGCTGTCCTGCAGTTTGAGCAGCTGCTTGCGACGGTACTCCAGATCGTTCATCGGATTGCCAGACTGCTGCTCGATCAGGTTCTCTTCGCCGGTGGCCGAAACGTCGAGCAGAACCATTCGACCACTGACCCGCTGCTCCAGGTTGATGTACTCTTCCAGCTCCATGTTTGGCCAGAAATTAGCCAGCTGAATGCACTCGTTTGGTGAGCCAATACGGTCAATACGGCCAAAGCGCTGGATGATCCGCACCGGATTCCAGTGAATGTCGTAGTTGATCAGCCAGTCACAGTCTTGCAGGTTCTGGCCTTCGGAAATGCAATCGGTGGCAATCAGCAGATCAATCTCGCCCTCATCGGCCAGTTCGTCGGGGCGATCCTTGGCGCGTGGCGCAAAGGCGGACAGCACGCCACTCATGCTCTTGCGCAGCCCTGGCACTGTGCATTTGATGCCGGAACTCCCCGTAACCAAAGCAGCGTCAATGCCCAGAGTGCCTTTCGCCCAGTCGGCCAGCTGCTCATACAGGTAATGCGCAGTGTCTGAGAACGCCGTGAAAACGATAATTTTTCGGTTACCGTTGCCCTCATGCGTATTAACCGGCGTCTTGCACTTGTGCTCGATCATGTCACGAAGCGCTGCCAGTTTAGCGTCACGCGAGGGGTCAACCTGTTCTGCCGCTGCAAGCAGGGTGGCCAACCGATTGCGGTCTTCAACCAGGTCCTGCCTCCAGCGGACAAGGTCGACGTCATTGAGCAATACCTTGATCTTTCGCCCCACAAGCAGTGTTTCAAATGCCGGATCATCGACATCCACATCAGCGATGTCGATCTCCTCAAGCTCATGGGCATGGGCCTCAATCTGTTCAAGCGTGGCTTCCACGTCTCTCAACTGCCGTTCCACGGTTAATCGAAAAGATGAGACGGCACTTTCCATACGCTTCAGAACATTGACACGTAACAGGTGGATCAGGCTTTCCTCTCTGTCTACCTGACGAAAGAAGCTTTCTCCTCCACGAATCTGGGTACTGTACTTGGCATCGTATGCGGCCTGCTTTTGCGGCAGCACGTAGCGTAATGGCGCATAGCTGGCCAACGTTAAACGGCGGATTTCCGTATTGATGTCACGGATCGACCGGAATTCGCCAGACAGATCAATGTCTGCCTTTATATTGATCGGTGGCAGACGATCAGGAAATCGGCCTGTCTCCGAAGTGCCGTAATACTTCTCCACGTGCCTGCGTGAGCGAGCAATGGTGAGATGATCCAGCAAGGTGAAATAGTCAAAGCCCAGCATTTCCACCAGCGCCGATGGAGTCTTATCCTCCTCATCCATGGCCAGCCAGCGATTAAACTGTGTCTGTGCCTTGCGAGTCGTTGCTTCAATACTGGCAATGCCGTGGTCTGCCAACGCAGTGTCATCACCTTCCGTGACAAATGCGATCTGGTTGCGCAAGTCCGTGAGACGATTGTTCACTGGTGTAGCAGAAAGCATAAGCACCCGAGTCTTGACCCCCTCACGGATGATTCGGCGCATAAGGCGATCGTAGCGTGACTCCTTGCCCTTATGGGTGGATTTATTCCGGAAGTTGTGGGATTCGTCGATCACCACCAAATCGTAATTCCCCCAATTCACATGGGAAAGGTCGATATCGCCAGACATGCCGCCTTGACGGGTTAGATCGGTATGATTGAGCACGTCGTAGTTGAATCGGTCTGCCGAAAGCAGATTGCGTTTGTCGTTCGCCTTGTAAAGCGTCCAGTTGTCACGCAGGCGTTTAGGAGCCAAAACCAACACTCGGTCGTTACGTAGTTCGTGGTATTTGATGATCGCAAGTGCTTCGAAGGTTTTACCGAGGCCGACGCTGTCGGCAATGATACAGCCGCCGAAACGGTTGAGCTTATCAATGGCCCCGACGACACCGTCACGCTGAAACTTGAACAGCTTCTTCCATACAACCGTATTTCGGATGCCCGTGGCAGATCGCACGATGGCATCTTCATCAAGGCTGTCTTCTCCACGCCGGAACAAGCACAGCAAGATCCGCGCGTAGATAGCCATCGGGTCCTTGTGCTGACTAATTTCCTCCAGCGCACCAACCAGGCCAGCCGTATGTTCTGGTGAATCGGACAGGGCGTCCCAATGGGATGCGAACCACTGGGCAAACCTCTCCGCCTCCACATCCGACTCTGTAGCCTGGATCATCGTCATTGGATTGCCTGGCGTGAGACCGAGCCCGTCCGTCGTCATAGCGAACGATCCAATGACAACCTGCTTGGCACTCCCCTGCTCGTCACTAAGGACAACCGCCCCCTGCGGCACCGGCCCTGAGACCACTCGAATTTGGGTCTTCTTCGTGAGCCAGGACATCAGCTGGCCAGCCAGCCACCGGGATTGCAGACTATTGCGACCAGCACGATCTCCTTCTCCACCGAGCAAGGCCAGTCGATCTGGTTCAGCGGGGAGGATAATCTTGGCCTCACTGGTCTGGAGCAGAGCCTTCCTAAGCGCAGAAAAGGCGAACAGGGAAAATTCCTGGCTGGCAACACCAAGCTGGAAACCCTTCTCAAGGTGGGGCTCGATGTGATCGATAACCCGGTCACTGCCAGCATTTGAGATCAGCTTCACTGGAGAACTCCTTCTGGCCAGCCCCGGCGGATGCGTTGCGAAGACGTCATGTTGAGACAGGCTATGTCCGACTCGATGTTGCTTGAATTCACACTCAGCAGGACGTCGAAAACAGGCATACAAAGCTGATCCGCAGCGCCCGGCGGCGCCTGGCGGGTCAGCTCATGGGCGTAGTATTTGGCATGGCAGGCAGTTATCAATCTTGTTGGCCTCCGGCCTCTTTTTTCTTGTCAGCGATCCATCGCTCCATATCCTCTCTGCGGAAACGCCATGAGCCTCCCACCTTGAACCCCGGCAGTTTGCCGTCGGCCGCCAGCCGGTAGGCTGTCTTCTCGGCCAGCTTCAGGTACCCGGCGACCTCCTTGAGGGTCATGATGTCGTCTGCCATGCTCATCTCCGCTGCAGACCTGAGAGAATAGGGGAAAATTGAGGAGTCGGACACCCTCCCCTATGCGCTCTTCAGTGCCTCCATGCTCTGGGCGACCACCCCGAGATCCTGCCAGTTCTCAGGGTGGCATGTGAACAGCAGGATCTGGTGCCGTTGAGAGGCATCGTACAGCACCCTCTTCATGGCTTTCAGGCGCTCGGCATCACTGTGTACCAGGGCATCATCAAGGATGATCAGCGTGGGCTGCCCAGACTCGCTGAGTAGATCCGCATATGCCAATCGGCTGATCAACGCCATTTGCTCGCGCGCGCCGAAGCTCAGGTCATCGAAGCTGCCCCGCTCCTCTGCCCCATGCGTCTGCCGAACGAGCACCTCCGGGATCAGGTTTTCGTCCACTCTCAGGCTGCCGCCAGGGAACAGCAACTGGACGTAGTGAGTGAGATGCTTCTGCAGCGGTGCCTGTAACCGGCGGGTCAGCTCCAGCCTGTGCGCTGTGAGACGCTCCAATAGCAGATCCAGGGCATCGGCACGGCGCTGCAACTCGGCCCTTCGACGCGAGGCACGCTCAAGCTGGACCTCCGTCTCCGCGCACTTTTCACCCAGCCCCTCGGCTCCCACGGTCTCCAGAACTGCCTGTATTTTATCCAGCTCCCTGGTTCGCTCTTCCAGCTGGCGCTCCGCTGCCTCGGCACTGCGCGTGAAGCGCTCCACATCCTGCTGCAGCGCATCCGGCCTGGCCGCCTGAATTTTCAAGTCGCGCTCAGCAATACTCTGCTGAAAGCGACGCTCGGCCGCCCCGCGTTCCAGCAGCTGGTTCTGCGCCTGCTTCTCTTGCTCGCTGCGCTTCGGGTCTTCCAGCGCGGTCTTGATCCGCCGGTGCTCCTGACTGGCTTTTTCCAATGCCTGATCTGCCAGGGCCATCTCGTTTTTGTACGACTGATAAGCGTCTTCTGCTGATTCCAGCGCCTCTTCTGCGGTCTCTACCTGGGCCTGAGCGCGCGTCACCGAAAGGGCTTCGCCTTGCGGGGCCGGCAGTGCCGAAACCTGCTCGGCCAGCCGTTCCAACTTATCCTGGCGAAGCTTCAGGTCATCAGACAGGGCGTCCAGCCCTTCCGGTGCAAGCTCATTGAGGACGGACTGGTCTTTCTCGATTGCCTGAGCCAGTTCATCATGCTCAGCAAGCCGCTGTTCCGCTTCGGCGAGCGAGCTCACCCCCAGCGACTGAAGGAGACCATCTCGCTCGTCAGTCAGTCGCGCCTGGTTGCGTGCCACTTCAGCGACATCATCCCCGCCGGGCAGAATCCTCAACGTGCCCACGCCACGGACAGCCACTTCTCCAGGCTCGAGGAGCAAGGACTCACCTTTCCCGGACAATGCCTCTCCATCCAGGGTAACGGCCTGGTCATCCTGCAGGTCATACTGCAACCGGGTCGCCACCGCCTTTTGTTGAATATCCAGGCGCTCCAGCGCCCTGACGGCTTCTTGCAGCTGTTTCATAGAGTCAGCATCAAGAGCCAGCGCCTGCTGTTTCTGGCGACTTTCCAGCAAACGGGCATGCAGGGATTTGGCGCGCTCCAGCTTGTCGCTGTCTCTTTTCAGGTCGGCCTCAAGATCCTTTTGCTGGCGCTCCAGCTCCTCGCGGCGCTCCGCATTTTCGGCGCGCTTCAGCGCTTCACGGGCGCCTTTATGTGCCCGGCGGGCCTTCTCAAGCGCCTCTTCAACAGCCGGCTTCCGTGCTTCAAGCTCAGTGCGCTTCTGGTTTGCCTCCTGCTGCTGGCGCTCACGCTCCGCAAGTTCGCCTTTCTGGCTCTCAAAGCCCTTGAGCAGCTCGCGGGTTGTCTCAATGCTGGCCTGGCAGTCGCTAAGCGCCTGTTGGTCTCGCTCTTGATCCTTCTGCAAAGCCGTCACACTGTCGAGAGCCTGCTGCGCTTGCTGTGCCTGCTGCCGGAATTGCTCCCAAGGGCGCTCGGCATCAGCCTTTTGCTGTTCTGCCCTCAACTGGCCCAGGCGATCCACCTGGTCGGCATAGCGCTGGATGCGCTCACGCAGATCGTGCAGCTCGGCTTGCAGCTCCTCTTCTTGATCCATGGCCTTTGAGAGCTCGCCTGTTGGCTTACCCCTCCCGGTGAGCAACTTGCTCCGCTCGCTGCTGACACGGCCAATCAGCTCGTCACCGGTACTACTGGCGACTTCGCCAAGATCCTCACCCAGTGCAGCCTTCAGCTGCTGCCCGGCATGCTCCACCGGGGCTTTGATCTCCTGCCCTGCGCCTTGTTCGATCCAGAGCAGCCCGGGTATGCCCCAGTGCTTCTCATTGCTGGCCCCCTTCTTGGGCAGATCGAAGCCCAGCAGGTCCGCCAGCTTGTCGTCACCCTCATCGCCGCTATAGGTGGTGCCATCCACCGAGACATCGCAGCGCTTTTTCTTCAGGAAGCTCTTCACCACCTTCCAGATTTTGCCCTGCCACTCAAACTGAAGCTCTACCTCGGGAGCGGCGGCAGAGTCACCCCAGGGCTGCAGGTCGCCAACACTGGAGGACTTGTGGCGCTCGAAGAAGGCCGCGCGAATGGCACGTACCAGGGTGCTCTTGCCTGACTCATTTGGGCCAGTGAAAAGATTGATGCCGTCTTCCAGGTCGCGGATCTCAACCGGGTCCCGGAATTGCCGTAACTGGTTGACGCTGACGCGCAACAACTTCATGCGCCACCTCCCTGACCCTGTGCGTCAAGGAGTATTTCGGCTAGGACAGCCATGGCATCCCTGGCGACTTCGCCATTCTCGCCTGACTGCTCTTCCTGCAATTCGGCAATCACAGCGCCTACGTACCCATCTGCCTTGAGGCTGGCGATATCCTCCTCACTTGGCTGCAAGCGTAGGCCGGCATCGTCCACCGTCAGACTGCGAAACCGCGCCTTGGCCACGGAGATTGCCCTGTCCAGGGCCTGCTTGCCTTCCAAGTCCACCGTGCCGGCAATCTTCAAGTCCACCACCGCCCCTTCGGGCAGCTCCTGCAGGGCACTTACCAGCGCATCCACATCGGATGACACGGCAAGGGCTGCCTCATGCTGAATCCACTGGTGCTGGCCCACGAAATGGGTCATCACCGCCGGGGTGGCACCGGAAGATGCGATGTCTACCAGCAGTACATGGCCAGGCTCATTGCCCCTGAAGCGCTCTTGCTCTGGCGTGCCCGAGTACCAGGTGCGCGCATTGATCTGTTTGGCCCCGTGCCAGTCACCCAAGGCCAGATAGTCCAGCCTTGCGGTCTCGGCTCGATCAGGCGCGATGGGATTGTGGGCCTCCATCTCTTCGGCCAGTACGCCCTGGACACTGCCATGGGCGACGCCGATGCGGATCAGGCCACTGTCGGTGTCTGCCTGATCAAACCAGGCGGTCAGGTCGTTCTGTGCGTGGCGCTGGGCAAGGGGGGCTGGCAGAACCACAAAGCCCTGCTCGCTGAACTCAATGGGCTCGGCCGACAGGGCCAGGTGGACGTTATCCGGCACCGCGTCCAGACGCTGGGCCCGGGTCCAGACGCTCTCCGCCAGCGCGGCATCATGGTTTCCGGGAAGCAGAATCCATGGCCCCGTGTACCCTGCCATGGCGTTGAAGAGCCGCCTGATAGTCCGGTCTGATACGGTCTGGGCGTCGAACACATCGCCCGCCGCGAAAACGGCGTCTACCGATTCTTCCGCGGCGAGTGCCGCGATGCGCTCGACCGCGGTCAGGCGGGCCTCCGCAAGAGGCACGGCATCGTCTGGATCAAAGCGCGGGTACTGCCGACCAATCTGCCAGTCAGCGGTATGGAGAAAACGGGGCATTATCCTGTCTCCCTGGATTGCCGGGTGGTTCCGTCCTGAATGCGGCATCCCAGTCCCCCGCAGGGGAGCCTGAGCGCGGCCAGATTCATACTTTTGGCGTATGCTAGCGGATTCATGAAGGGGTTTGTACCGAATCAAGAGCCGGGTAAAGCTCATCCGAGTACGGCAGCTTTACCTGGTTAAACCATGCTACTTCGTTGGCGAGGACTCGCCTCAAGGCGGACAGCTTCCGGGCGCAAGACACCAAATGCCTGCTGTTCAGGGGCGGCACGGCGGCATCCAGCATCTCCTCTATTCGAGCCTGCCAGCTCTCTGGCAGTGTGGACTGCCTCAGGCAGTCGTAGGCATCCTTCATACCCCGCCGTGCCTCGGCCCGATAATCCTCTACGAGACACTCAATGACATAGGTGACCTCGTTCTGTATCTGGATCAGCTGAGAGGACCAGTCTTTGGCGGCCTTCTGGACCTTGTACCAGTCGGCGTCACTTAAACCACGATCCAAGAACGCAGACATCAGGGGCTCCAAGTACGTTGCTCTGAACATCAGAATATGTACTTTCAGGCGACATGACATCACTGATTACATGGTCATGTCGTCTTTTCCAGCAGGAATCGTTCCGCCAGGAGCACCGCCCCAAGCTACACCGACGTGATCTCGTCATGGGCAGCCAGAGGCAACTGCCTCACCATCCCGCTCCTCCATCCGGTCCATGATCCAAGCCTCGATTTCCGTCGAGACCCATCGGACGGCTCGCCCCCCAACGGTTACAGGTCTGGGAAAGGCACCCTCGTTCATCAGCTTGTAGGCTGTGGTCTTCTCGATGCCCGCCATCTGGCAGGTTTCCTTTAATCGCATGAGTCGCATGATCTACTCCTATTCATTCGCTCATGACATAGCGATCAGAGGTAGAAAATTACCGGCCTCAGCCATGGGTGTACCCGAAGTTTCGCCGCCCATCGTCGTACAATTTGGTCTCCACCTTGGCCATATAGCTCAGGCGTCTGAATACCCGCGCATACTGCTCAGTGAACATTGGAGAGCCTCGGGCGATCAGCTGGACCGCTTTTTGCGGAAAATGCACCAGCCCCGCGCCCTCAAGCGCGGTAATACCCAGAGCGCTGCACCAAGCCCGCTGAATCCGTCCCGCCATATTTGCTACGACTTCTTCCTCCTCCAGCCACCACGGGTAATCGGGCTCAGGTTGGCCGGCAATACGACCCAGAGCTGAATAGGCGTCCCGATTGACCAATATGGCCATGTGGTAGTGCGGCTGCCCTTCTACTCCGAACTCACGACACCAGATATGACGAACACGGCAGTCATGTACCCGCCTGCCCTGACGGCGCTTACGCTGCAGATCAAATCTGATCTGGGAGCGAAGAGATCTGATGAATCTGTTTGCCAATCCACCAGAAGGCCCCCGCCAGCCATAGGGCAGGCGCGCAACGAAGTGAATGACGCAGGTCCGGGGATGCTCAGCCAAAGCCCGGTCCAGGACGGATCGGGTGGGCCCAAGGTAATTTACTGCCAGGGCCCGGTCAGGCCTTGCCAGTACCGGCAGCCCTTCCCAGGTGGCATCGTAATGCAGTGTGATATTGGTGTTATCAGGGTGACGCTTTTTCATGTGTGGCTCCTAAGAATGTTTCATAGGAACCAGCACGCTGGTTAAAAATTACTCTTTCAGTGGCTGGCTTTGGGCCAGCCCTGTGTGCCTCTGATTAATAGCGATCTCAATGTGTAACCAGCCTTCACAAGTGGGCTGGTGAATGCGCATAAATCTATTACCTACAGCAAGGACCCGATCTTCGGCACCCCGGACCTCAAGATATCTGGATATCGCTCAGAACAAAGCCGATATGCCACTGTCCAGATAAATCAAAATATTACCTATGCCCTTAGGCCCTGAGATCAGACATTGCCAGCATCCCGGGCTGCAGGTGGCTTTCAAAGTAAAGCACCTGAACGTCCTCGGTGGCGCGAATCGGGAAAATCACAAAATGCCCACTTCTCTGAGCATCTGCGCTGACCTTATCGAGCATATGCTTCACTCCAGCATGGACAGCTCTTGCCACATGCCAGGCCCAGCCGTAGAGAAGCGCCACCAGCGCAGAGGCCTGCTGCTGGGAGAAGGCCTTGAGAAACTTGGGAGTTATCGCCTCCCGCTCAATCCTGTTCAAGACTTGATCAGGCGCCCTCGCATAGCAAAACGTATCAAAAACGGAGGAGTCTTGGCTTTCATTCAGGATATCTGCCGCATAAGCCACCACTTTGGCTCGGATGTAGCGCACTCCCGGACCTACAAAATCGTCCATCAATACCTGATCCAGCCTGGGAAACGAGCCCCATGCAGGGTCGGTAATAGTAATGGGGCCTGAACGCGCTGACTCAGAACCAGGCGATTTAGGGGCCGGGATCGACTTCAGATAAGGGCTGGCCCTGAGCAGTGATTTCTTTAGATCACCCACCAGTTTCTCGTATACGGATCGATTAGACCGTCCGGGGGCCTGGCCGCCATCCTTTGGCACCGATGAGGGCTCCAGCTTTCGCAGTTCCGCTGCCCGCTTATGTGCAAACGTAATCTGGTCAAACCCAACAGCGCACCTAAACTTTAGCGGCGGACGGAGTCCTGAATCCTCTCCCTTTCGCGGCGGCGCCAAAAAGATCGCGCCCTCCGCTTTACCGAACATCCCCTTACAGGAAGCCCCTGGCACTCTCCCCAAAACATGCCCTAACCGCTCAAGTTTCCGGATCTGATTGCGTACCTGGACCATAGAGAGCCCCGAGAGACCGGCAAGAGTAGAGAGTCCATCCCCTTGAACCACGCCGTGTTCGTCAGCAAGATTCCAGAGAACCCCCAAGAGCACCTTATTCTCGGGTGAAAGGTGGTGGGCCTGGCCCGCCGGGCGACCAGGCTCGGGCCGATCCAGCTTTTCAGGCAACTGCTCAAAAAACAGCTCAGCCAGAGCGGCAGAGCGAAGCGGCCCTGGAACTTGTCGTTCCAGTTTGTCCGAGGCCTGTGTAATCCATGCCTGCAGAGACTGCTTCTCGAGCCTGAACCCTGCGCGGCAGCGGCCAGCGCGCATATCTCCCACGGTCTTCTTGGACACACTCAGAACACGCACAGCAGACAGGACACTCTTATCCAGCAACAAGTCTCTCGAGCGACTAACCACCTTTGGGGACATCCCCACACGCCCCGACAGCTTCTTCAGGGTCTGGCGCATTGGGTCACAACCATAGAGCCAATACACACGAATCAGGAAGTACTTCGCGGCGGCATCAATGCCCTCTTCCTGCCAGCCCAGTATTCCACAAACGACGAGCGTATCCTTCGCGTCAAGCTGCCCTATAGTCATTTTTGAACCACTGTTAATAATTTATTTTTTACTATGCAATTGACTATGTGATTATTCAATACCATTGTTCGATCTTGGCGTTTCATTATCCAAATGGAACGTGGTCAACTGCCTCGATGGATCACATTTGGGATGAACACATACCTTCAGTGGCTGGACTTAACAGACGAAACTCAGTGCAGGTGGGCACTGCAGCATCTGACAAGGAAGGGGCTCATTAGCACCCCGGATAAACAGAAGCTCCGAGGGGCGGCGCTCAAGCATGCGATTGGCTTCCTTTGCTCACCGTCTTCAGACCTGTCAGAGGGCGAACTGGCGAAACTGGACACAGACATGAAGTCCGCCTGGGCTTCCAGGAAGTCGAGAAAGAAAAAAGAAAAAGCGGGTATTACCGCCCAGTTCATAGACATGGATAGGGGAACACGCGCGCACTTGGTTCGCCTTAGCAAACGGCGCGAGATGACCATCCCTGAGCTCATCGCGGACCTGATCGCCAGGGAGAGCACTTTGGAGCGAGATGCCGAGCTGAGCCTCAAGAGGGAGAAGGAGGCTCTCCGAAATAGCGCCTTCAAAAAGCAAGGAAAGGTCATCTCAAAAGAGAAAGACAGAAAAATCAAAGAGCTACAGTCAGAAGTCGACAGCCTTTGGATGCGGATAAGCAACCTGGCATACGAGCTGGTAGCCGCAGACATGCGGCTGGAGACGGGAGCCGCCAGCCTAAGCGAGGAACAAGAGGCCGCAGCTAGAGCTCATGCTGAACGCCTGACTGGTGCGCTCCGTGCAAGCCCTCAGCCCCCATCAAAGACGACCACAGCACAACCATCCGATACACCTCCCCGGCAATCCGCGGCCTCGCCGATAAGGACGGAGCCCCGAAAAGGAAGGAGACGCCGGAAAGCATCAATGCCGCGGGAGCAAGAATGAGCAAGCTAGGCTAACGAATCAAGGTGATCCGCCCACTTCTGCAGCCAGATCCTGCACTGATCCTCGTAGCGGTGCAGGTCGTAGGTACCCTCAATACCCTTGCGGGAGTGGCCCAGCACTGCCTCTGCAACCTCGCTGGGGCAGCCCAGGCGTGACAGCCCCGTCCTGACCGTTCGGCGCAGATCGTGCGGGGACCAGTCCTCAATCGTAGTCAGCCAGCGCTGCTCTGGCCTGTACAAGCGCCTGTTTTGCACCTGCTCAGGGTGCTTCAACTGCCACTTGGCCTCGCTGAGCGACTTTTGCAGGATTGGCTTCCCGGAGCGCGAAGAGGGGAACACGTAAGTGGTGCCTTTCAGCTTCAGCTGGCGGAGGAAATCAACCGCCTGCCGGGACAGCTGAACATGGCGCTCTGCCCCGTTTTTGGAGTCACGCAGGTGCCAGACACCCTTCCCGAGGTCAATATCCTTCCACTCGGCTCCGCAGACCTCTCCGGTCCTGCATCCTGTCCACAGGGTCAGCCTGATGACGTTTTTCTGGTTTGCGGAAAACCCGGAGCCGGGCAACCAGGCCAGCATGGCTCTCAGATCCTCGTCAGACAGCGCCCTGCGGCCCTTCTCTGAGCTGAGCTTCACCCTGGCCGTTCTCAGGCTGCCTTTGGCCTGCATGGCGGGATTGGCGAAGTCCTCCGGCAGTTTCTCCATGGCGATGGCGTACTCGTAGGCGGCTGTCAGCTCCCTGAGCACATTCCCCGCCTGGACGTTGGCGCCGCGGGCCAATATCTCCCGAATCATATCCACCACATGTTTTCTGGTGATCTCGCCGGCCGGCATCTCGCCGAGTAGCCGGACCGGGTCGTTGTACAGGGTTCGACGCACCTCAGCCTGCCCTTTGGGTTTTCTGGAGCCAGGCAATCGCTTTGGCTTGCCGGTTCGGGCATCCTTGATCATGCGGTCCTCGATCACCTCGGTCAGATAGAGCTCGATCAAGTCGACCACCGAGAAAGCATCCGCCTCCTCCTGGCGCCTCGCTCGCTCTTCCTCCTCGCGCTGTGCCGCCCGCTCTCGCTCCTGCTGGGCCTTGGGACATACGCCCTCCCTCTGGAGCTCCTTCATCCTGACAACCTGCACTCTGGCCTCAGCCAGCTTCAACCCCGGGTAATGACCCAGCTTGAGCTGTACCAGCTTGCCGGTCTCGGGACTGCGATAGCGGTAAATGAACGTCCGCACACCGGACTTCGCACAGGTCACTCTCAGTCCCTGAGTCTCACCGGCATCTGTCTTCGGCTTGTCCCCAGGACGCATGGATTCAATCGCTCGGGCTGATAGAGGGGTCGCCATGGGTTTGTTATGCTCCCGCACCTTGATTAACAGATACTCCCGAATTGACACACACCTGTGGTTTCAAGCGAAACGCTGAATATCAGGCACTGCGCAGCACAGAGGCAATCCGGTATAGGTTGAGCGCAGTATAGCACGTCATATTGGGCCAAGCCCAAAAAGCTATACTAGAAGCTATACTAGATTTACGGCTTGGGGCGCCCTTTGACGGAAAAGCACGAACCATGACGGAACCTGGAAAAACAATGCAACCTAATGTTTTTATTAGATTTTAAGGCAAATTTCTGGCCTAGAGCCTTGATATGAAAAGTGACGATTTTTCGCAACACACACCCATGATGCAGCAGTACCTGCGCATCAAGGCCGATCACCCGGACCAGCTGGTGTTCTACCGCATGGGCGACTTCTACGAGCTGTTCTACAGCGACGCCGAGAAAGCGGCACGCCTGCTCGATATCACCCTTACCCAGCGCGGCCAGTCCGCCGGCAAACCGATTCCCATGGCCGGCATCCCCTATCACGCGGCGGAAAACTATCTTGGCCGGCTGGTGCGCCTGGGCGAATCCGTGGTGATCTGCGAACAACTGGGCGATCCGGCCACCAGCAAGGGGCCGGTGGAACGGGGTGTGGTGCGGATCGTCACCCCGGGCACGGTCAGTGATGAGGCCCTGCTGGATGCCCGCCGCGACACCCTGCTCTGTGCCCTGGCCAACGATGGTGATCAGTTCGCCGCCGCCAGCCTGGACCTGGCGGCAGGTCGCCTGACCGTGACCGAGGTGGAAGGTCACGAACCGCTGCTGGCCTTGCTGCAGCGCTGGCAGCCCGCGGAGGTACTTTTCAGTGAAGATGCGCTGGTGCCCGAGTCGGTGCGCCAACGCCCGGGGGCGCGCAGCTGCCCGGTGTGGGAGTTTGACCAGCAGACCGCGCAACGCTTGCTGTGCAGGCAGTTCGGCACCCAGGACCTGGCCGGTTTCGGCGAACCCGGCCCACTTGCCATCGCTGCTGCCGGATGCCTGGTCTCCTATGCCCGCGAAACCCAGCGCACTGACCTGCCGCACCTGCAGGGCATGGTGCTCGAGTCGGCCGAGGACGGCATCCAGATGGACGCCGCCACACGCCGCAACCTGGAACTGGTGGAAACCCTGGACGGGCGCGACACCCACACCCTGGCCTGGGTGCTGGACAGCACCGTGACGGCCATGGGCGGGCGGCTGCTGAAACGCTGGCTGACCCATCCCCTGCGCGACCGCAGCGTGCTGGGCGCGCGCATGGACTGCCTGGCCGGCCTCCGGCAGGGCTGGCTGTTTGAAGGGGTGCGCGAGACCCTTGACCATGTCGGCGACATGGAGCGCATCCTCGGGCGCGTGGCGCTGCGCTCCGCCCGCCCGCGTGACCTGCAACGACTGGGCAGAAGCCTGGCGGCTGTGCCGGTAATGCGCGAGCGGCTGCCGCAACAGGGTGCGCTGGGCGCGCTTCGCGACAGCCTCAGGGAATTTCCCGAGCAGGTGGCCCTGCTGGAACGTGCGATCATAGAAAATCCGCCGGTGCTGATGCGCGACGGCGGCGTCATCGCCCAGGGCTTCAACAGCGAGCTGGATGAACTGCGTAGCATCAGTGAAAACGCCGGTAATGTGCTGGTGGATATCGAGAAGCGCGAACGCGAGCGTACCGGCCTTGCCACCCTGCGGGTGAAATACAACCGTGTGCACGGTTACTTCATCGAGTTATCACGCAAGGATGCCGAGCAGGCACCGGCGGATTATGTCCGCCGCCAGACCATGAAGAACACCGAGCGCTTCATCACCCCGGAACTGAAGCAGTTCGAGGACAAGGCGCTGTCAGCGTCCAGCAAGGCACTGGCGCTGGAGAAGCGCCTCTACGAGCAACTGCTGGAAACACTCAATCAGGACCTGGCCGGCCTGCAGCAGACTGCCGCTGCCACCTCCGAGCTGGATGTGCTGGCCTGCTTTGCCGAACGCAGCGAAGCCCTGGGCCTGGTGCCCGCAGAACTGGTGGATGAACCCTGCATCGACATCACCGATGGCCGTCATCCGGTGGTGGAACAGGTGCTTGAGGAGGCCTTCGTGCCCAACAGCCTGGCCCTGGACCCGGCCACCCGCATGCTGGTTATCACCGGCCCGAACATGGGCGGCAAGTCCACCTACATGCGCCAGACCGCACTGATCGTGCTGATGGCCCATGTCGGCTGCTGTGTCCCGGCGGCCAGCGCGCGCATCGGCCCCATCGACCGCATCTTTACCCGCATCGGCTCTTCCGATGACCTGGCCGGTGGGCGTTCCACCTTCATGGTGGAGATGACCGAGACGGCCAATATCCTCAACAATGCCACCGCACGAAGCCTGGTGCTGATGGACGAGATCGGGCGCGGCACCAGCACCTTTGACGGGCTGGCGCTGGCCTGGGCAGCGGCCACCCACCTGGCCCGCCAGGTCCATGCCTTTACCCTGTTCGCCACCCACTACTTCGAGCTGACCCGCCTGCCCGACCAGCTGGATGGCGTCGGCAATGCCCACCTGACAGCCAGTGAACACGGCGACGGCATCGTCTTCCTGCACCGTGTCCAGGAAGGGCCCGCCAGCCAGAGTTACGGGCTGCAGGTGGCCCAGCTTGCCGGTGTCCCGGCGGCCGTCATTCGCCAGGCGCGGGAAAAGCTGCTGGAACTGGAGGCTGGCGCACCTGCCCCGGCCGCCAGCGCCGGCGCACCCCGCCAGCCTGACCTGTTCGCCGCCGCCCCCGGGCCGGTGGACAAGGCACTGGACGCCCTGGACCCGGATGCGCTGACGCCGCGGCAGGCGCTGGAACGTCTCTACGAGCTCAAGGCCCTGCACGACAAGGACAGTTGATTCCCCCGCCAAGTGCATGGAAATTGGCCGGTTTTTCACCCGCGGAGGCGACCGGGTCATTTGCCTGCCCCGGTCGCAGACAGTAGACTAGCGCCGCTCAATTACACACCTGACGAGGATCTGGCTGATGACGTTCGTAGTAGGCGAAAACTGCATCAACTGCAAACACACTGACTGCGTGGAAGTCTGCCCGGTGGACTGCTTCTACGAAGGCCCGAATTTCCTCGTCATTCACCCGGACGAGTGCATTGACTGTGCCCTGTGCGAGCCGGAGTGCCCGGTCAATGCGATCTTCTCAGAAGACGAGCTGCCGGCCGACCAGCAGGAGTTCATGGAACTGAACAAGGACCTGTCCGAGAAGTGGCCCAACATCACCGAGATGAAAGACGCGCTGCCGGACGCAGAAGACTGGGACGGCAAGCCGGGCAAACGCGAACTGCTGGATATGGGCTGAAGGCGCCCCGTCACCAGGCTTGAACGACGGGGTAATAAAGCTGGAAAGAGAAAGCAGAAAAGAAAAAAGGCGGCATCCTGCCGCCTTTTTTGGTTTCGAGTAATCCTTACCCGATTGCGCTCACATCAACGTCCCTGTCTGCTATCCCTTGCAGATCCTTGTGCAACCGTCCCTGTGCACACATTCATGGTAGCAAAAAGCCCCCTCCTGTCAGGGCCGCCCTGGCGCCCTGCAACCGGCCACTGGGCACACTGACCGCTATTTTCTTTGTGTATCAGTAGGTTGGCGTTACATCGCCCGGGTAGTCGACAGCCAGAATGGCGAAATTGACCAGTTTTTCGCACAGCCTTGTAAGAGATGTCTTACACGGGAGCGGCGGGAGGGTGTGTCGACAGGCACGTTTTTACAAATTGCCCCGGCTTTTTACAGAAAGCCGGCGGGCACATCCGTATAGTACTTTCTCAGTAAGGCTCGTGAGTACAACGTAATACCGATTGCGCTCGGTGAAACGTCTATCCCCCCGCGCTATGGAACATAGCGCACACAACCCCCCTCTCCTGGCTTGTTGGGAGAGGGTTTTTTTTGCCCGCCGCCTGGCCGGCCTCAGCCCACCTGGGACAGATAGCGCTGCACCGCATCACGCAACTCGCTGATGGTGGCCGGCGCCTGCTGCAAGTCACCACCATCCGCCTGCTTCTCCAGGCTCAGGCAAAGGTCTGCCACCTGGACCGCCCCGACATTACCGCTGCTGCCCTTGAAACTGTGCGCCTGCTGGCCCAATGCCTCCGGATCAGCGTCTGCGAGATGCTGTTCCAGGGCCCCCAGACGTTTCTCCGCATCGGCCCGGAACGAATCCACCAGCGCCGAAAAGCCCTCGCCCATGACATCTTTCAACTCGCTCACCAGCGCCTGATCTACAATTGTGTCAGTCATCGTGGCTACGCTCCCAGAATTTCCCTGCCTGCTCTATCTGCCCGCCTTCCCTTGCCTGCCAGGCCCGCAGGTCATCGACGGTATCCACATCACCTGAACGCCCCGGGCACGCCACCCGGCAACCACGGCGCGCAAGTACGTCCAGTGTATCCTGTCTGGCCATGCCCGTGCCAAACCGGACCCCGGCAAACGGCTGCTGCTGCGCCCAGATACCTGCGTCGGCAGAACCAATCAGTACATAACCGCCATCCACCGCCGCCTGCAGGACCACATCCGCGGCTGACAGCGCGCCCAGCGCCTGCCAGTAATGGCCAGACCGCAACCAGGGGCAGTCGGTACCCACCAGGAGCACACGGTGGTAGTGACGATGAAGCTGCCGGAACACTGACGCCATGCGCTCACCCAGATCGCCCTCGGGTTGCTGCTCCGGCTGCACGTCAAAGGCAGAGGCCAGACGCCGTATATCGGCGTGCTCCGGGGCGGTGGCATAAAGATAGGTATCCAGGCCTGTGGCGACTGCGCGACTGACACCGGTGAACAGCATTGCGCGGTAGGCCGCCAGGGCCGCGTCGTCGCCGATGCTGCGCGCCAGGCGGGTTTTCACCTGGCCGCGCTCGGGGCTGCGTCCCAGCAGTGCAATGGCCGTCTTCACGGGTAGTAGATCCGGTGCAGGGCCGCCGGATCGTCACCGCGCCAGTAGCGCCAGCGTAACCACCACATCAGCACAATGGTCCTGAAAATGCCGCGCTGCCGCCAACGCCGGGCGGAGACACTCACCCGCTGGCGCAGGCATACCGGGCGCACCAGGCCAAGCAGGCGCCGGCTGATTTCCACATCCTCCATCAGCGGTTGTGCCGGGAATCCGCCCACCCGGGCGAACAGACTGCGGCTGACAAACTGGCACTGATCGCCGGTGGCGATGCCAGTGGCCCGGGAGCGCAGGTTCATGGCCGCCGCGACAAGTCGCAACACCGGATGCCGGCTGCGCAAACGCACATCAAAGCGCCCCCAGACATCGCCCCGGGGAAGGGCCTGCAATGCCTGTATTGCGGTGTCTTCAAGCCAGGTATCTGCGTGCAGGAACAGGAGCAGCCCGCCACTGGCACAGGCTGCTCCGGCGTTCATTTGCGCGGCACGCCCGGGCGCATGCCGGCACACGCGGTCGGCCAGCGGCTGGGCGTGCGCCACCGTGTCATCACCACTGCCGCCATCCACCACGATCACTTCCACGCCCCGCGCTCGCCAGGATTGCAGGGGGGCCAGGCAACGCTCAATGCTGCGCGCTTCGTTGCGGGCCGGCACAACCACGCTCAACCAGGGCGGCACGTCAGTTCAGGGCGCCGCTGCAGCTGCTGCCGGCGC
The DNA here is from genome assembly GCA_029212745.1 of Alcanivoracaceae bacterium. Classification (GTDB taxonomy): domain Bacteria; phylum Pseudomonadota; class Gammaproteobacteria; order Pseudomonadales; family Alcanivoracaceae; genus JARGOL01. Next base: position 27,010 of record JARGOL010000010.1, on the reverse strand, counting down.
CCGCCGTGCAGCCATAACAGTGCTCGGCCACCCGCACAGGATTGCCTTCCAGGGACGCATCCAGCAGCTCCTTCAGGTGCTTCCTGCCCGCCCCCTCGCCGAGGGGAATATCCAGCATCTGGTTGAAGTCGCAATCATAAAGAAAGCCCTGGTAATCGACGCTCACCAGGGAGCGGCACATCACTGACGCGAGGTTGCTGTCCGAATGGTTGTCGCGCAGCAGGGCCATGTAATCCTCGAACTGTCCCTGTGCGGTGAGTACCGCGCCGAAGCGGCTGATGGGCATGTTGGTAATGGTCAGCAGACCGTTGAAGGCGATGCCGAACCGTTCTCCCAGCTCACGCTTGTAGTCCGCCTCCAGCGCAGCCTGCGCCGGCGGCAGACTGGCGCCCACCGGGTTGTACACCAGGTCGAGAACGCGCTCACCGTCGGGCTGGCCAAAGCCACGCGCATTGAGACGGCGGATGGCCTCGATGCTGGCCGCGTAGACACCTTTGCCGCGCTGCTTCTCGACGTTGTCCTCCAGGTAACAGGGCAGTGACGCCACAACCCGCACACCCTGGTCAGCGAGAAAATCGGCCAGGTCCTCATGGCCGTCCTCAAGCAGGATGGTGAGATTGCACCGGTCGATGACCTCGACACCACGCTTGCGCGCCTCGCTCACCAGATACCTGAAATGCGGGTTCATTTCCGGTGCACCGCCGGTCAGGTCCAGGCAGCTTATGCCGTGCGCATCGATAACATCCAGCACCAGCGCCACCGTGTCCCGGTCCATCTCTTCCGTGCGTGTCGGACCGGCATTGACGTGGCAATGAACGCAGCTGAGGTTACAGCGGTAGCCCAGGTTGACCTGGAGCGTCTGCAGCGCCCCTCTGCGCAGTGCCGGGAACGACGTTTGCTGGCCAATAATCAACTGTCGCGAATCTTTCATGGTTGTCTCTCGTCACAGCGCCCGTGCATGGCTGTCTGCCAGCAATGGTGCCACAGGCGTATGGGTAAGCGGTCTGTTCGCGGCGGCTCGGGCCCTGCCTGACTTTCGGCGCTGAAACTGTATAATCCCGGGCGTGGCGGAACCGCGGCGACGCCTTCACCACGGTGTCAGCACATGCATGCGGATCACGTCAACGGGCGCGAGGCCCCCGTAGCTCAGCTGGATAGAGCGTCCCCCTCCTAAGGGGAAGGTCGCAGGTTCGACTCCTGCCGGGGGTACCAATCAATGCCCTGCCGTTACTGCTGGCGTATCCGCAAATGCTGGTAGCGTGCCGGGAAAGGGGGTGCCAGTTGAATGCCCCGCTTGGCCGCTTCTGCCGCCGTTGTACCCGCTCCCGGCCAGCCCGGAGGAATGCGGAAATAACCCGGATTCTTGCCCTGGAATTCCTCCGCGTTTGAGACACGGCGCAGGCGCTTGAGCGAGAAGTAGGGAATATCGCGCAGAATCAGGTTGGCCAGCCAGGCGGGAATGTAACCACCCGGGTCGAGCACCACCTCAAACGTCATGTAAATCAGGCCCGGTTCCAGCGGCTCGAAGCGCAGATAGCCCTCCAGCTCCGGCATGCGCACATAACTGTCTGACGGCGCCACAATATCGTCCCTGGCCACAAACGGCACCAGCACGGTAAGGGTCTCCGGGTCCTGGTAGACCCTGACCTCGATGCCCGCATCACGGTCACTGACCGGCCATGGCAGACGCGTGGTGACGTGGATTTCCCGATCATAGGGCGTCTCCCTACCCAGGTCCTGGAGCTCGGAGATCATGTGCATCCAGCTGGCGATGAAGGGGTAATTATCGAGCTGGTTGGCAATGGCGCGGAAGTCGTCCGCCTGGATTTCACCCTCCCCGCGAAAGGTCTTTATCTTTGAGTCGTCGGAGTGGGCCATATAGACCATGATGCCGTCACGGTCGGTGACCAGCTGCCAGTCCTGTTCGGGCTCGGCCCAAACACTGCTGGCCAGCAACAGCACCATCCAAGCAAAAAGACGCATTCCCAATCCCCCTGTTATTTCCGGGCAGCGATCCTGTGCCCTGACCGAATGCTAGCAAAGTGCAACCGCCACGGACATGACGGCGGTGTAGCTTTTTGTCATGCGCTGCGTGATCAGAGATACGGCTCCAGCAGGTGGGCCATGGCGTTTCTCAGCCGGACGCCGGGACCCTGCGCATCAGCCCAGCGCTGGTCCAGCGCTTGCGCCTGCTGCTGGCGCTGGTCCAGCCACGTAGACAGCTGCGTGCCAAGACGGCTGCAGTAGCATTCGACATCAAATTCGAAATTCAGTGTCAGGCTGCGGGCATCCCAGTTCCCAGAACCCAGCATTACCCAGCTGTCATCCACCACCATCAGCTTGCTGTGGTCAAATGGCGGTGGAAGCAGGTACACATTCACGCCCTGGCGCAGCAACCAGGGCACGATAAACAGGGACGCCCACTGCACAATACGCAGATTGTTCTTCTGCGGCAGGAACAGGTCCACTTCAACGCCCCGTAACCGGGCCAGGTTCAACGCCGACTGAAGGGTCTGGTCGGGTACGAAATAGGGCGTCATTATGCGGATACGGTGCTCCGCGCGATTAAGGGCGCCCAGCAACGCCAGCCGGCGCTTGTCGAAATCCGCATCCGGACCACCACTGATGCCCCGCGCCATGACCGTGCCACACATGGCCGGCCCGCGATACGCGCCATCCACCAGTTCACGACAGGCAAAGTACCAGTCAGCGGTGAAACTGCGTAGCAGATGCGACACCACCGGGCCCTGAAGGCGAAAATGCAGGTCGCGAATGCTGGCCGGCTCTGCCAGGTAACCGGCACGAATATTCATGCCTCCGGTAAAGCCGACCTGCCTGTCCACCACCATGATCTTGCGGTGGTTGCGAAGGTTCATGTACGGCATGCGCCAGGGCGCCAGGGAATGCAGGAAACGATGCACCACTACCCCGTGACGCTTCAGGTAACTGACGATGGTGGGCAGGGAATAGAGGGCGCCAACACCATCCACGAGCACGCGCACACGCACACCGCGCCGATGGGCATTGATCAATGCATCAGCAACAGGGATGCCCGCAGCATCGTTGCCAAAGATATAGCTGCCCAGATAGACCGACTCGCGAGCCCCATCAATGGCCTTGCGCATCAAGTCATGGGCCTGCGGCGCGTCAAGCACAGCTACATCATTGCCGGCGGTCAGGGGCAGTCCCGTGACCTGCCCGACCAGCGCCGACAGCGAACGCAGATTGGGATCCGTGGGCACTGCCTCGGCAGCCGCACGCCAGCCGCCCACCGGTTCCAGCTCCCCCCCGGTCAACTGTCGGGCACGCCGGCGAATGCGGTTCACACCCAGCACCAAGTACAGGGCGCAGCCAAGGAAAGGCACCAGCCAGACCAGGCCAAGCCAGGCGGCGGCCGCCCTTGGGTCGCGTTTGCGCTGTACGATATGAAGGGACGCCAGCACCGCCAGGGTCAGGCTGGCCAGGGCCAGCGCGCCAGCCCGGTATTCGGTGAGAAGCTCTGTCAGCCTGTGCGCATCGGCTACATCCACGCGTCCGTACTCCCTGGCCGGTGCCCTGCTGCGACAGTCATTCAATACCCTTATTATTGGTCATTGGCACACCACCCGCTAAAGGACCCACCATGAGCAACATCGAGTCTCCCGCCCGAAAGAGTATCGCCCTGGTGGCCCATGACAACCGCAAGAAAAACCTGCAGCAGTGGGCCAGCCACAACCGCGACACCCTCGCCCGGCACGCCCTGCATGCCACAGGCACCACCGGCAAGCTGCTGCAGGATAGCCTGGGCCTGCCCATCACCTGCCTGGAGAGTGGCCCCCTGGGCGGCGACCAGCAGATCGGCGCCCGCATCGCGGAAGGCCGCATTGATTGCCTGATTTTTTTCTGGGACCCACTTGAAGCGCAACCCCATGACCCGGATGTACGGGCGCTGCTGAGGCTGGCGGCCGTCTGGAATATCCCCGTGGCCTGTAACGAAGCCACCGCCGACTTCATGGTCCATTCACCGCTTATGAACAGTGCTTATCCGCGCGCCATACCGGATTTTTCATCCTACCGTGGCCGCCATGAACGCCCGCCAGAGAGCGGCGCCTAGCTGCTCTCGCCGAATCGCTGCACCAGCTGTTCCAGGGCCAGCAGCTGCTCTTCCGGGCACGCACTGATGCGGAAGCCGGCGTGCCAGTGACCGTCTCCGGTGTATTCCTGCCAGCGACTCTCCACCCCCAGTTCCACGGCGCTGTAGCCATCAATGGTCCAGGGCAGTGACAGGGTCAGCACGCGGATTGGCTCGCCGGGCACTTCGCCCTTGCCGGAAATGCACAGCCCGGTTAACGAGATGTCCGCCACGTGCCCGATAGGGTCGGGATTACCCGGCATACGCGCCGGGATGTTGATGTTGAGACGCTCTCTGTGCGTTCGCTGGCGCATGTTCACCCCACCCTGTTTCTCCCTGTTACAATCTGTATAGGCGCTTTTCGCAGACCATGCAAACGAGGCCGGGCCATGCACGACGACCAAGAAGACGAGCTGTTCCAGCGTGAAATGCAGGGCGTACGCCCACTTCCGGCAGACGACCGGGTCCATCTCCCGGGCCGGGCCCGGCCCAGCCCGGCCCAGCTTGCCCGCAGGCAGGCTGCCCAGGCAGCGCCGACAGACAACAACCCACTGAGTATCCCGGACGAAATTCCCCAGGTGGACCCGGCCGATATCGTTGGTCGAAAGAAGAACGGCGTGCAGGAAGGGGTCTACCGGAAATTGCGTCTGGGCAAGTACGAAGCCCAGTCACGCCTGGATTTGCACCGCATGACGCTGCGCGAGGCGCGACGCCAGGTCTATGACTTTCTTGAAGACTGCTACGGCAGCGGCCTGCGAACGGTGCTCATCACCCACGGCAAGGGGCAACACAGCCCCACACCGGGGCGGCTGAAGAGTTACACGTTGCACTGGCTGGATGAATCAGAGCGGGTACTGGCCTGGCATAGCGCGCCGGCCCAGTACGGCGGTGCAGGCGCCACCTTTGTCCTGCTTCGCAAGTCAGCAGACGCGCGCCAGCGGACCCGGGAATTTTTCAGCAAGGGCCGCACGTCCTGATCAGCAGCAGCTTCCGCTGCCATCAGGCGCAGCAGTGTCCGCGAACGGCACCGGCGTGCCGCAACCCTCGAAAATGCCGTAATGGGTATCAAAGTCGCCGATGAACTCGAAGTGCTCACGAAACCGTGTGTCGTGCAGCATCATCCAGGTGTTGCCGCATACCGGAAAGACCTTGCCGGTCTCCATGTAGTGATGCCCGTCCAGCGCGAATGCCCTCGGGCAGTGTTCGATGGTGCCACGGTAGACGACGGCCTGGCCGTAATCCTCGCAGGCCGACTCCAGTGCCGGCAGCTTGAACAGACGGTAGGTGGCCGACCAGAAACCGATGTGCCCGATACGGTCTGCCAACGCTTCGTTGTCCACTGTCAGGGGGCGACTGCTGACAAGGCGCGGGTCAGCAAAGCCAGCTGCTCGCGCCAGGCGAAGAAAGTCGTTCCAGTAAAGCGCGCCACTGAGACACTCGCCATATAGCACCGGGTCGTCGCGCAGGTCCGCCGGTATCCGGCGGTCGGCATATACGTCAGAGAAATACATCTCGCCGCCGTCACGCAACAGACGCCAGACATTGCGCAACACGCCCGCCTTGTCCTGGCACAGGTTGATGACACAATTGCTGATGACCACATCAAAACTGCCATCATCAAGCGCCAGTTGCTCCAGCGCGTCTATGTTCCCTTCCAGGAACTGAACATTGCTCCGGCCATGGCCAAAGGTGCGCGCGTGGTAGTCCTCGTGACGCCGCGCCACCGCCAGCTGCTCGGCGGTCATATCTACACCGGTGACGTGCCCCTTTTCCCCGACCAGCGCAGAAAGCACGTAGCAGTCCCTGCCACTGCCAGAGCCCAGGTCCAGCACCGACAGGCCCGGCAGCTGCTCGGGGGCCACCAGTCCGCAGCCGTAATAGCGCGCCAGCACTTCGTCGTGCAGGCTGGATACGATGGGCTTGAGCCATCCGGGCATCTCATCTGCGGTGCAGCAGGCGGATGTCTTCAGGTCATCCGTGCCGCCGAGCACATTGCCGTAATAGTCCTTGACCTGCTCATGTACCGTCATCGACGAATCCTGTTCATCCCGTTTATTGCAGCCACCCGATAGGCCTCGGCCATAGTCGGGTAGTTGAATGTTGTGTGCACAAAATAGTCGATCGTATTGTTGGGCGCTGGCTGGCGCATGATGGCCTGGCCCACGTGAACGATCTCTGTCGCCTGGTAACCAAAACAATGGATGCCCAGCACCTCGCGGGTGTTACGGTGGAACAGGATTTTCAACATGCCCACCTGCTCACCAGTGATCTGCGCCCGGGCAAGGTTGCGAAAGAATGCCTGGCCGACCTCGTAAGGCACGCGCTGCTCTGTCAGCTGCTGCTCATTGGCGCCAACCGAACTGATGCCGGGGATGGTATAGATGCCGGTGGGCACATCTGTTACCTGGCGTGGCTCGTCACCACACAGGGTGGCGGAAAAGAAGCGGCCCTGGTCGTAGGCGGCGCTGGCCAATGAGGGCCAGCCAATCACGTCACCGACTGCATAGATGCCATCAACCGCGGTGGCGTATCGTTCGTTCACGGAAAGGTGGCCACGAGAGTCGCTGCTCAGGCCTGTCGTTTCCAGGCCTATATCTTCAGTGTTGCCGGCACGGCCATTGGACCACAGCAGCGCATCCGCACGAATGGTCTTGCCGGAATCGAGAAAAAGGGACACGCCGTCATCGTCCGCTTCCACGGCGCGATAATGCTCCGAGTGGCGGATGGTGACGCCCTGTTCGCGCAGATGGTAACTGAGGGCATCCGTGATCTCGGTATCCAGGAAATCCAGCAGGTGTTCGCGGCTGTTGACCAGGTCCACACGTATCCCGAGGCCGGAGAATATGGACGCGTACTCGCAGCCTATGACCCCGGCGCCGTAAATGACGATGTGCCGGGGCGTATGCTGCATTTGAAGAACGGTATCGCTGTCATAGATGCGCGGATTTGAAAAGTCCACGTCATCCGGGTGATAAGGCCTGGAACCGGTGGCAATCAGTACGTTGCGGGTCTCCAGCCGGTGGCGTGGCTCGCCAGCCTGTTCCACGACAACATGATTGGGCCCATCCAGCCGGCCAATACCATGGAGGACAGTGACGCGATTGCGCTGATAGAAACCCTCTCGCACATACACCTGCTGCTCGACGACCTTTGCGGCACGCGTGACGAGCTGCTCCCAGCGCACCTTGTGGGCGCCCAGCAACTCGCGGAACAACGGATTACGACCGGCGCGGACCACCTGGCGAACCTGGTGGCGAAGGGATTTGGAAGGAATAGTGCCAAGGTGCGCACAACTACCACCCACGTGCGCGCTGCTCTCGACCATGGCAACACGAAGACCGCCCTTGGCGGCCTGCATGGCGGCGGCCTCTCCGCCGGGACCACTACCAAGAATGACCAGGTCCCAACCCTGTGATACATCCATCTACACACTCACCCGATGCAACGACTCAATGACGACAGCTGAGTGGGGAGTAAAACGCAATTCAGGCGCCGGCGTAAAGCGGAGGGTGTCGCGGGCTGCAAACGCAGCCCGCCATTTCAGTGACGTGAGCGGCGATAGCCGAGCAGGAAAATCGCTGCAAGCACGGACAGGGGCAGACTGCCGCCCCCACCGAGAAGATCGCCACCAGTGCTGTCCTCGACGTTATAAAGAACGCGGAATACGGCCGTTGTGGTGGTACCACACTCATCCTCAACCTCAAGCTGGAATGAATCACTGAAGCGCTTTGACACATCCGCCTGATAGTAGGTTACGGTACCGGCCGCCGGATTGATCACCACCCCTACACCCTCAGCCGTGACGATATCTTCATCCGGCTCGGGCAAATCAATCACCCGGGTCTTGGCGAACTGGGGCTCTTTCGTGATGGTGAAATTCGACGGCGCCACAGCACTGTCTGGATCATCGACGATGAGCGGGAAGACCACCGGAATACCCGCCTCCGTGTAACGCGTCTGGCCTCTCATTTGCGGGGCAACGTTATCCACGCTGACGGTAACAATATCGTCGCCGGGATTATCCGCGCCGGAAGTGGATGTCCCCGCCGGCCCCACAGTCGAGGTGTAGTCGAATTCATAACTGAAGCTTTCCTCGAAAGGATCATCTTCAAAGTCGGCACAAGTAAGCCCAGCCGGCGCCTCATAAAGCACTACGCAGTCATCCGCTGCACCGCCACCATTGAACGTCCCGCACAGCACATCCTCGTCCGACCGCGACACAACCGACACGCTGCCGGTGGCCGGCAGTGAGGTAAAGGAAATCGTGCCTGAAAGGATGGTCCCGCCTTCACCCGCAAGATCATTGTCCAGCACGTCCACCAATACCGTGCGTGAGTCACGGCCATTATTGTCGTCTTCGTCAGGGACAGCCGTGGCAATCTGCAGCTCGAAAGCACCGATATCACATCTGGCCCCCGCCTCCCTGGACGCATCCCTCAGGTCAACCAGGCGACACCGGTCCGCACCGGCAAAGCCCGGCCGCAGATCCCCTTCCTTGCCTGCATCCACGATAAACGGGTACGCAGGACTGGCGCTGGCCGACGGATCAATGGCGAAATGATCCGGGTAGTAGTCATCCTTGAGGCCATCGCCGGCTACCAGCGTATCCCCTAAAACCGTACTGATCTCGGTACCGTCCGCGGTCTGGTTCCGTGCTCCCGGGTCGGGCGGCAACAACTCACCGGCGTACTGACAGGTAGCGTCTCGCGGCGCGCTGAAAACATTGTCCTGGGATGAGGTCGTAAAGCGGGATGCCCCCGAGGAGCAATTACCAGCATTCGCGTAGACCGAGTGGTTCATCTGGATTTGCGCTGTCGTATCGCCCATATCGATAGCGCCCACCGCGCCTCCCGCGTTTTCATTCAGGAAGGTAGTGTTCATGATGCGCACCGGGGCTTCGGTATCCTTGAGGTCAAGGGAGGAACCACCGCTGCTGGCCACATTCTGGGTGAATGTGGTGTTGGCAATATTAAGGGAACCCCCTTCAGCCAGGTTGACGTCCATGGCGCCGCCTTCCTGTCCAGCGGTGTTGGCATCGAACGTCGCCCCTTCTATCTCGATATCATGCTGCTGGAACTGCCCCACCATGGCGACAGCACCACCATTGACGGCAGCCTGGTTGCCGCGAAAAAGCACCGAGCTGAACGACACGTCCCGCTGCTCATCACTATTGAAGTTAAGGAATATCGCACCACCATCCCCGTCCGCCTGGTTCCCGATCAACTCTACGGATGTCAAAGCCAGGTTGGCTGTTGTGCTGATGGCACCGCCGGAACCGGTGGTGTTGCCATTCTGGACGGTCAGGAAACGCATGCGGATACTGGACGTGGCCGTTATCACACGAAACGCACCACCGCTCTCGAGGATGGTTACACCAACGCCCTCACCCTCGAACTCCACCGCCGTGTTGTCGATCTGTAGCGGCGATGACAGGGAAATGGTGCCTGCCGGGAGCAGGATCGTGTCCCTTCCCGTGGCGCCGGAGGCACAGTCCGGTGAAAACGACGGAATACTGTCAACTGAGTTGCCAATTGCCTCGCGGATAGAGCAAAGATCATCGCCATAATTGAGGCTGTCCAGCGTCGTATTGACAGTAATATCTGCGCCCTGGGCAGTACCCGCGAACGCAAACAGCGCACCGGTTACCAGTATCCGGAAACGACGCAGCGCGCCAGCACAGGCCGCCAGTAACAGCTGCCACCAGACAAACGTACCACCGAGGTCATCAATGTTCTCGCTCGCGGTGAAACCGGATGCTGGCTCGACCACCAGGTTCACCTGTGCAGACAGGTCGCCATCAGCAAATGTGGCCCCTTGCACGGCATCCTTGCTTACCGAGTAGCGCAGGCTATCCAGGCCATGGAACGCAGGTTCTGAACGGTAAGACAGCGTTGGATAGCCATCCACGTCGATGTTGATGCCGACGTCACCGTCCCGCGGCGCAATGGGAATCTGAACGCAGTCACTGACGCCCGGCGTACCCGGCGCTGCATTCACCACAGGCAGGGTCACCGCCACCGTGAACGCGCCGGTGCAGTCAATCGGGTTATCGCCCTGGTCATTTTCAAGCACATCAATCTCTTCCGTCCGGCCCTGTACCAGCTCAAACTCGTCCCGCAGGCCCTGGCTGAGCTGGAATTCAAAGGCACCGGCATCACAGCGGTCAGCTCGGTCGGCACCACGCTGGTCCTGGCTGAAGCAGGGATCAGCCACCGCAGAAAGCGGTGAACCGGCATTATAGGCGGCCGGGCCGGTGGCCAGGCTGTTGGGCAAGAAGCCCGCGAATCCGGTTTCATAATCGGTGCTGGGCGCGCAGGCCGCAGGCCCCGTGGCCGCCGGACAGGCGACACCGGTGGGATCCAGAAGAACATCAAAAGAGGCACTGTCTGAATTGTAGCCCGGGCGCTCCTCATCCAGGCCGCCACCGGCGGCACCACAACCATTGCTCACCAGGTAACTCAGGAAGGCATGGTTGGACGCATTGGCAGAGAAGAAACAATCCAGGTCGGCGTTGCCCACCACGACGGAGTTCAGCAAGCCATCACGGTCTTCAGTCGGCACAGGCACGTGGTCCATGTACACCAGTGCTGCATTGGGCGCGGCATCATTTCCGGCAATGGTCACGTTGTTGAGTGTGGTGCGTCGTGCCGGCGCATCAATGTATATGGCTGCGCCGTTTGCTGCGCTGTTGTCATAGAAGGTCGAATTGAAGGCGGCAAAATCCAGGGACCGCCCAGTGGCAGCAGGCGCGCTGGACATATAGACGGCACCACCGTTTGCGCCCGCACTGTTGCCATCCATGTACACGTTCTGGAAGCCTACATCGCCGTCGAACGTCGCATCCGAGGCCACTGCACCACCGTTACCCGTCGCGGTGTTGCCGGTAAACCGGCTTGCGGTAATGGTGATGATCGCCTCGCCACCAGAAAGGAACAGCGCACCACCGTTGTTGGCCTGGCCACCAGAGAAGATGGTGTTGAGCTCGGTGTTGAGACGGCCTTGCACGTTGACCAGCCCGCCGTCACCTGCAATGGCCGTGGCACCCCCGGCAAGGGTCACATTGCTGAGCGTCAGTGTTGCCGACGCCAGCACTGAAAAAACCCGGTCTGCCGACGTCGCAGTGATAACAGCGTTTTCCTTGACCTCTTCATCAAATGGGCCATCTCGGGCCACATCGATCGTCAGCGCCATGGTTTCCGTGCCGTCCCCGAGCACCAGTTCGCCGGCGGTCAGCTGGTAATCGCCACCGGGTGTCAGGGTGATGACGTTGGACCGACCACCGGCCTCGCACTCCTCCACCGCCGCCTGGGTGGTCACCGCCTGGACGGCCTCACGCAGGGAACAGACGCCGTCCGGACCGACAGCATCAACCGTGGAATCAACCGTGTATCGCGTGGCCTGGGAAAGCCCCGAGAGCAGCAGGCAGAAAAGTGCAACGGAATAAGTTGAAAAACGATGGCGCATGTTTTGCTCCGGCCGTCTCCGACCTGTCTTTGTTCTTTTTAAAAGTCTTTTCAGACAATTGCTTATATTGCCCCAGCGCAGATTCTATCCGCTCTGTGGCAAGCGAAATGTTATAGTTTTGTAATCCCCCTACCAGCCCGACGCCTGCTTGACGAACGGGATGGTCAGGCGCCGCTGGCTGGCCAGTGCTGCCCGGTCGAGATTGGCCAGGCAGGCCATCAGGGCCGCTGGTGAGCGGCCGCATCGGGCCACCACGAAGCGGGCCACATCGGCGCCGACTTCCAGGCCACGGCCGCGAGCGCGCCGCACCAGCAGATTCTCAAGGTCTGCGTCGGCCAGGGGCTGGATACGATAAACCGGCCCTGCGGCCAGCCGGCTGGCCAGGTCAGGCAACCGCACCCCGAGCTCGGCCGGTGGGCCGGAAGCCGCAAACACCATGGCTACTCCCGCCGACAGGCAGCGATTGTAGAGGTGGAACAGCCCCTCTTCCCAGTCAGCCAGCCCGGCGACCTGGTCGAGATCATCAATAACCAGCCAGTCTGCGTGCTCCAGACCCTCCAGCAGCGACGGCGGCAAATCTGGCAGTTCGGTGCCGGCGAGCATGGATACCTGCTCCTGACGGTCCAGCGCCTCGCGCACCACCGCTTCGAGCAGGTGGCTGCGCCCGGAGCCGGGCTGCCCCCAGAGAAACAGCTGCCCCTTTCGCGCCCTGGCCAGCCCGCGCAGCCCATCGACAATGGGCTGGTTATCGCCGGCCTCCCAGGACGCAAACGAACTGGCGTCACGCAGCTGCAACGGCAGCGGAAGCTGCGCAGACGGTGTCATGGCTGCCCTTGCCAGCAGAACGCCAGTACCGGCGTTACCGCCGCTTCTGCCGGCGCATCCGCCGCCGGCTGTGGCTGCGCCTCCGGCGCCGCAGCACTGTCAGGACAGCGCTGAAGCCGTGGGTTCAGGCTGACCAGCTGCTCAAGCTGCGCCGCCGGGCCCGAGAACATCATCTGGAAGAACACCGTTTTGCCATCCACGGCTTTCATATGCACGTCGCGCACACCTGCCAGGGCTGCCAGGTATCTTTGCACCCCCTGCCAGGCATCCAGTGTGCCGATGCCTTCAATACGCACCGTGCGCGCACTGGCCACCCCGCCAGCCACCGCATAGCGCGACACCATCACACCCGTGAGCGCATCCACCAGCGCGGACACCGCTTCCTGCTCACTGCTGGCACTGAATTCACCCGCTTCATCGTCTGCATCGGTATCCAGCAAACGCCAGCGCACCTGCACGGGCTCACCGGTATAAATGATCGCAGTGGCTCGAATCGGCGCCTCGTAGCGGGTCGACGCGCGACTGATGACCCGGTCAAAGCGGCCGCGAATATCCGCCGGCGACACCTGGGCCAGGTCGGTACTGTCCATTTGCGGCAACACCAGCGGCAACCCCCGTGCATCAGCCTGGGCCAGCAGATCGCGGGCCACCACATCCTCGGAACGCGCCGACAGCAGCTCGCCATAGGCCGGTCGCTGAAGCACGGCCCAGAGCAGGACGTCCGGTCGCTGGGTACTCCAGACCGGCGCACCCAGGGCCTCCAGCCGGGCGGTCAGGGCGCCGGTATCGAAATCCACAACCAGGGTCAGCGCTTGCTCCGGCATGCTGTCGGCCGGTGCCTCTGCGTCGGCTTCGTCGACCGGGCTTTCCAGATAGGAGTACTGGCGGGCCCAGCGGCTGGGCTGGCGCAGGATGCCGTCCACGCCGTCGAACCGGGTCGGCACGGCGTTGCCCGTCAAGCGCACCAGCACTTTCTCCAGGGCAGCGACCATGGCCGTTTCCCGCTCCCCTGCCGAGCGATCCGGCACCGGCTCCAGCACCCGGCCCAGCTCGGCCGCGCCAGCAGTGGCACAAAAAACGATCAACAAGGCAGTCAGCAGTGGTCTCATCAGATTCGGTTCCCGTCGCGAAGGCGCCATTATCCACAGTTGAGGCCCCGCAATTAAGGGCAAGGTTCCGAAAAAAGCACACAGATTTGCCGATCCGGGCAGATACAGCGTTTCGGGGGCCTGCCGGCGTTGCTAGAATACGCGCCCTCACTGACCGGAGTCCGACCATGACTGACAGCAAGCGCCCCCTGAGTTACCGCGATGCCGGGGTAGACATTGACGCAGGCAATGCCCTGGTGGAGCGCATAAAGCCGGTCGCCAAGCGCACCCTGCGCCCGGAAGTAATGGGTGGCCTGGGCGGGTTCGGCGCATTGTGCCGCATTCCGGAAGGGTACAAGCGGCCAGTACTGGTGGCCGGTACCGACGGTGTGGGCACCAAGCTGCGGCTGGCCATCGAGCAGGGCGTGCACGACACCGTCGGCATCGACCTGGTGGCCATGTGTGTCAATGATCTGGTGGTGGGCGGAGCCGAGCCGCTGTTCTTCCTCGATTATTACGCCACCGGGAAACTGGACGTGGATACCGCAGCAGCGGTGATGGCGGGCATCGGCAAGGGCTGCGAACAGGCCGGCTGCGCACTGATCGGCGGTGAAACGGCAGAGATGCCGGGTATGTATGAGGGCGAGGATTACGATCTGGCCGGCTTCTGTGTCGGCGTGGTGGAGGAAGACGGCGTCATAGACGGCTCGCGTTTGCAGCCCGGTGACCGGCTGATTGCCCTGGGTGCCTCCGGCCCGCATTCCAACGGCTACTCCCTGATCCGCCGGATTCTCGCCCAGGCCAGTGACCCGGACGCACGCGTGGACGGCCGCCCCCTGCGCGAGGCGCTGATGGAGCCCACCCGGATTTACGTCAAATCAGTACTGGCCCTGATTGATGCCGTAGAGGTGCGTTGCCTGTCACACATTACCGGCGGCGGCCTCACCGAGAACCTGCCCCGGGTGATGCCAGCGGGTACCCGTGCCCGCATTGATACCGACAGCTGGCAGTGGCCCGAGGTGTTTCGCTGGCTGCAGAAAGAGGGCCAGGTTGAAACGGCCGAGATGTACCGCACCTTCAACTGTGGTGTTGGCATGGTCATCGGCGTGGCCGAAGCGGACCTGGACCAGGCCCTGGCGGTGCTGGAGGCGGCCGGTGAAAACGCCTGGATGATCGGTCAGGTAGAGGCCGGTGACGACACGCCCGAAGTCGTGATCGAGGGGTCGCGCGCGTGACACACCGGCTGGTGGTTCTGGTCAGTGGCAGCGGCAGCAACCTGCAGGCCATCATCGATGCCATTGCCGATGGCGGCCTGGAGGCCACCATTACGGCCGTGATCAGCAACCGCGCCAGTGCCTTTGCCCTCGAACGCGCAGCCGCGGCCGGCATCGCCACGCAAGTGATCAATAACGCCGATCACCCGGACCGTGACAGCTTCGACCGTGCCCTGGTCAGCGCCATAGATGCCGCCGGTGCAGACACCGTGGTACTGGCCGGCTTCATGCGCATCCTGACCCCGGCGTTCGTGCGCCACTACCACGGCCGTCTGCTCAACATCCATCCTTCCCTGCTGCCACGCCACCGGGGCCTGGACACCCATGCCCGCGCCCTGGACGCCGGCGACAGCGAACACGGCTGTAGCATCCATTTCGTCACCGAACAGCTGGACGGCGGCCCTCTGGTCGCCCAGGCGCGTTTTCCGTTGACAGGAACGATTGCGCCGACTCATTGTCAAAGAAAGTGCAGCAGCTGGAACACCAGTTATATCCGCTGGTGCTTCGCTGGCGGGCACAGCAACGGCTGTGCTGGACCGATGACGGGGTACTTCTTGATGACACGCCTGTGGCAGAAAACGGCATTCAGTTTGATCAGCGCTCTGGCATTGCTGACCTGCCCCGCGTGGCTTCAGGCAGCCGGTGAGCTGCACCCGTTCTCACACCAGTTCAGCGCCAGCAGTTCCGGCTTTCCTTTTTCCATTCGCACCCAGCGCACCCTGACCCGCGACAGCAATGGGCTCTGGCGCCTGGAAGTCAGTGCCAGCAACTGGCTGGGAGAAATTCGCGAAAGTACCGCGTTCGAGTGGAAAGGCTGTGATGCCAGCACTCGCCGGTACGGGTACATCCGCAAGGGGCTCGGCCGCGAAAAGCAGGCGCTCATCAAGGTAGCGGATGACAAGCGCGCCAGCGGCAACCGCAACGGCAAACCGGTCAGTTATGACGTCCCCGACAACACGGCTGACAAGCTCTCACACGTACTCTCCCTGCAGTGCAAGCTGGCCCGCGGCGACGCCGACCTGTCGGTGGATGTGGCTGACGAGCGCGGTGTAGAGCAGTTCCATTACCAGCGCACCGGCGAAGAATGGCTGGAAACTGCGGCCGGCCGACTGCTGGCTGTGCGCGTCGAGCGCCAGCGCGATGACGACAGCGGCCGCCAGACAGTGCTTTGGTTTTCTCCCTCTCACGACTACAATCTGGTTCGTCTCCTCCAGGTGGAGGACGGCGATCATCATGAACTGAACATTCAGAAGTTCTAGAACCATGCCGCGATTGCTTGCCAGCATCATGCTGGTTTTTTCCTGCGCCATCACGCAGGCGCAGGGCCTTGAGCCTTTCAGCGTCCAGTACCGGCTGTACGTATCCAAAATCCCGACCACCATCAAGGCGGACCTTTCGCTTGCCGCCGTGAAAGCACACGAAGACATCTATGAGATGAAGCTGGCCATCGATTCGCTGCTGGTCAGCAACCTGGAGCATTCCACCTTTCGCTGGAACGATTGCCAGCCGAAAACGCAAACCTACGTGCACAACTTTCGCGGCTTCGGCAAACGGCGTCGCTACGACATGACGTTCAGCTGGGACCCGCCAGCTGTGCACAATGAAGGGCCGAGAGGCATCAAGGACTATGCCATCTCGGAAGACACCCTTGATGACCTCACCCTGCTGTTGAAGGCGCGTTGTGTTCTCTCCACCGGCGACAAGGAATTCAGGGCAGAGTCCGCTTACGGGCGCAAGCTGCGCAGCCACCGGATGCAGGTGATAGGCGCGGAACTGGTAGACACGCCGGCTGGCGAGATGAACGCGCTGGTGGTGCAGAAGATCCGTGAGGACGACAGCGAACGGGAAACTTTTTTCTGGGTGGCACCGGCACTGGACTACATGGTGGTCAAGGCAAAACACGTGGAGAACGCGGCCCTGTTCGGCGAGTTGATCATGCGCAGCTACTCAGGGCCCAGCATGCGCACGGACCAACCTCAATAATAGTACCGGCCTAGGTACGCGGCAGCGTGACCCCGCGCTGGCCCTGGTACTTGCCGCCGCGATCCCGGTACGACGTTTCACACACCTCGTCCGACTCCAGAAAGAGCATCTGCGCCACCCCTTCATTGGCGTAGATCTTTGCCGGCAGGTTGGTGGTGTTGGAAAACTCCAGGGTGACATGCCCTTCCCACTCCGGCTCCAGCGGCGTCACGTTGACGATGATGCCACAGCGCGCATACGTGGACTTGCCAAGGCAGATGGTCAGGACCGAACGGGGAATCCTGAAGTACTCCACGGTCCGCGCCAGTGCGAACGAGTTCGGCGGGATGATGCAGTAATCACCCTTGATATCAACAAAGCTCTTGTCGTCGAACGCCTTCGGGTCCACCGTGGCGGAATAGATATTGGTGAAGACCTTGAATTCATCCGAGCAGCGCACGTCATAGCCATAACTGGAGACACCGTAGGAAATCACCTTGCCGTCGGCGCCTTCACGCACCTGGCCCGCCTCGAACGGCTCAATCATGCCCTGCTCTTCGGCCATGCGGCGAATCCAGCGATCTGACTTTATACTCATGACACTACCTCGCAAACGAATCGCCGCATCCTAGCCCTGTCGCGGCAACTTATCCAGACTGATGTCGTTCAGGCCGACGTCACCGCGGGAAAGGCACGCGGCGCGCCGGGCCGGGTAGCCAGCCGGGCCGCCGTATGCCGCGCCAGGCGGCGGTAACTGGCCGCTTCGGCCGAATCAGGCGCGGCCAGCACGGTGGGCAAACCACCGTCGGCCTGCTCGCGAATGCCACGGGACAGCGGCAGACTCCCCAGCAGTGGCACACCGTAACGCACGGACACGCGCTCGCCGCCCCCTTTCCCGAAAATGTGCTCGGCATGCCCGCAATTGCTGCATACATGCACGGCCATGTTCTCGACGATGCCGAGCACTGCAACATCCACCTTGTTGAACATCTCGATGCCCTTGATGGCATCCGCCAGGGCGATGTCCTGCGGGGTGGTCACCACGACACTGCCTGCCACCGGTACCCGCTGGGCCAGCGTCAGCTGGATATCACCGGTGCCTGGCGGCAGGTCCACCACCAGGTAATCGAGCGCTTGCCAACGGGTCTGGGCGACCATTTGCTGCAGTGCCCCGCTGGCTTTCGGGCCACGCCAGACCACCGGCGCGTCCTCGCCCACCAGGAAGCCCATGGACATGGTCTGCAGTCCATGGGCAGTCACCGGCACGAACCATTTGCCGTCCAGCACCTCGGGGCGGGTATCTGCGGGCACACCCAGCATCACTGGCTGGCTCGGACCGAACACATCCGCATCCAGCAGGCCCACGCGAGCCCCCTCGGCCTGCAGGGCCAGGGCCAGGTTGACGGCGGTGGTGGATTTGCCCACCCCGCCCTTCCCCGACGAGACCGCAATGATATTGCTGACCTGGTCCAGCGCCGGCATGCCATTCTGGCAACGGTGCGGTTCAACCCGGGTTTCCACCCGCACGGTGCAGGGCTCGGGCAGAGCTGCGGCAATGGCCTCACTGTAGCTGTCGGCCATGCTGGCGCAGGGAAAACCCGTGGTCAGCAGCACGTCGGAGGGCCCGGTCTGGACCAGGGAGGCACCGGTATCGGCGAACCCCAGCTGGAAATCTTCCACCGGCAAGGATGCCAGTGCCTGCTCTAGCGCCTGCGGATTCATGCGTCACCTGTGTCTGGGTTTGCGGGAGATCGCCTTCCTGAAGGCGCCACATCATAGTGATTCCACGGCCTCCATTCCAATCTGCGGGCGTGGGGCTGGCACCGCCGCCGGTTTTCTGCAAAATGACAGAAAAAGCACGTAGTCTTGTCAGAATCGTCAGAAAAACAAATGGGGTGCGCAGCGCCCCCTCGGGAGAAACATCATGACCAGAACACTGACCCTGGCACTGGGGTTGTGCCTGCTGCTCGCCGGTTGCGGTAGCGGCGAACCACAGCCGCGCCAGGTGGCCGTTTCCGCCAGCGGCAGTGTCACTGCCACCGCTGATGTCTACGTCGTGCGCGGCAGCGCCAGCCTGCGCGGCCTGGACATTGCCGGCCTGAAGACTTCGGTGGACAAACAGGTGGCCAGCATCCTCGCCCTGGGCGAGGACCTGGATATCGCGGCAGAGGACATCACTGCGGACAGCGTGTCCGTGGCACCCGAATGGCAATGGCAGCCGGAGAAACGTCTGCTCGGCTACCGGGTCAGCCGCGACGTGACCATCCGCGTCAACAGTATCGACACCTATGCTGAACTGGTTACCGGCCTGGCCCGACTGGGCGTCAATGACTTCGGCCTCGCCCAGCGCGAGATCAGCGACCATGCCGCCCTGGAACACCAGGCCCTGGCCCGGGCCATGGAGAATGCCCGCGCCCGTGCCCAGGTGCTGGCCGACGCCTCGGACATGACCCTGGGCAAGGTCATCACGGTCTCCGAGGCCGGCTCGCCGGGCGTTCCCATGATGCGGGCCATGGCCAGCGCGCCGGAACAGGACAGTTACCAGGCCGGCACAAGCAAAGTTACCGCGCGGGTCAGCGTCACCTATGAGCTGCACTGAACGACGGCAAGAACAACAAGAGTAAGGCCATCATGACGGATCTTGGCACCATTTCCGGGGCAGCACTGAACCAGTATCTGGAGAGTGCGCGCGCCAGCGGCATTGACCCCACCGACGGCATGCAGGTCGCGCGCATCGACCCCGAGCAGGCTGCCGATGCAGAAGCGCGTATCTCCGGCGAGGCGTTCGAGGATCTGCTCATCTGGCTGATCGAACGCTCTGGCGACCCCCTGTTCGGGCTGCATACATCACAGTTCGTCCAGCCCGGCAGCTATTCGGTGATGGGCTACATTGCCATGAGTGCCAGCACCATCTTCGAGGCACTGTCCAAGGTTGCCCTGTACGA
Organism: Alcanivoracaceae bacterium; assembly: GCA_029212745.1. Taxonomy (GTDB): domain Bacteria; phylum Pseudomonadota; class Gammaproteobacteria; order Pseudomonadales; family Alcanivoracaceae; genus JARGOL01. Next base: position 7,341 of record JARGOL010000010.1, on the reverse strand, counting down.
AAAGCTGGTCGGCGACATGGGTGTCACCGAAACCATGATGCACAACGGCATGGTGGAAGTGCGCTGGATTTGCCGCCACCAGCGCCAGCCGGCACGGCGCCACCTGATCGAGAACGTACTGGGCTCCTGGGTGCTGTACACCCGCTGGCTCACCAATAACCAGAGCCTGAACCCGGAAATGGTGTTGCTCGAGCATGATCCGCCGGAAAACCGAAAATTGATCGAGGACTACCGGCGCATTTTCGGCTGTGAGGTGAAGTTCAACCAGACCTGTTCCGCACTGGTATCCAAGCCCGATATCCTGCAACACCCGCTGCGCCAGCCGGACCCGCAGCTGCTGTCGACACTGGAAGCCCATGCGGCCAAGAAACTGCAGTCGCTGGGCATCGACACCACCCTGGCGCAGAAGGTGCGCAACCGCATCCTCGCCTCCATCAACGAGCGCCTGCCCCGCAAGGAACAGGTGGCCGAGGACCTGGGCATCAACGTGCGCACCCTGCACCGTCGCCTGCAGGACGAGGGCACCAGCTGGCAGACCATTCTTGACCGCCTGCGCCAGGAGCTGGCCCAGGGTTACCTGCGGGATACCCGCATGACCCAGGCCGAAATCGCCGAGCGCCTTGGCTACAGCGACATCCGCTCATTCCAGCGCAGTTTCAAGCGCCAGAACGGCATGACACCGGGGGAATACCGCTCCCGTGAGGCGCGCACCTGACCCGTCTGCATTGTCTGACAAGGGGCCCGGCCCGATACTGGCATATCGATATACTGCGTGATCTTGTCAGTGAAAAATGGACCAGTGAGCCAGGGGCCAGAGAATGAAACGGGCACTAAAACAACTTCAGAAAGCCATCGACAACGCCACCACCTACGCCGAGTGGCGTGAAGCCAGCCTGGAACATGACAGGCTGTCCGGCGCCGAGGAGTGGAAGGACATTGACCGCTCCCCGCACTATGACTACGAACTCATCCGCAACCGCCTGGCACAGATCCGCCAGGCCCGTGAGCGCAACGACGTCAACAAACTGGTGTTCCACCTGCATGAGGGCCTGCACGGCAACCTCGGCAACATCTCCAACCCGGCGCTTTACCAGGTCGCCCGCGTCGGCACCAAGACACTGATCGAGCGCTACCTGCAGGAAGTGTGCACCGCACTGGATTTCCTCTGCGACAACGAGTTCAGCGAGTTCGGGTTCAAGGAGAAACTGGACTTCTTCCAGACCACCGGCCAGGCCTTTGGCCAGAGCTGCCTGATGCTGTCCGGCGGTGCTGCCCTGGGCCTGTTCCACATCGGCGTGGCCAAGTCACTCTGGGAAGAAGGCCTGCTGCCGCCGGTGATCTCCGGTTCCAGCGCCGGCTCGATCATCGCCTCGGTGGTGGGCACCCACGATGACGAGGAGCTGCGCCACAAGCTGGAGCCGGAAAACATCTACCTGGAAGCATTCAAGGTGGTTGGCTGGGGTGGCCTGATGCGCGGCAAGCCGGTCCTTGACGGCAACTTCCTGGAAGCCTGCCTGGAGGAGAACATCGCCGACCTGACCTTCGAGGAGGCGTACCATCGCACCGGGCGCGAGATCAATATCACCGTCAGCCCCTACGACCGCCACCAACACAGCCGGTTGCTGAACTGGAAGACGTCCCCGAACGTGCTGATTCGAAAAGCATCGCTGGCCAGCTGCGCCATTCCGGGCATCTACCCGCCGGTGACCCTGTGGGCGAAGAACATCGAGGGCGAGAAAGTCCCCTACATCCCGAGCCGCAAGTTCGTTGACGGCTCGATCAAGGACGACCTGCCGATCCACCGGCTGGCGCGTCTGTACGGCGTCAACCACGCCATTGTCAGCCAGACCAACCCGCATGTGGTGCCGTTCCTGGCCCGCAAGGGTAACGGCCGTCCGCTGCCGGCCCTGGGCAACCTGGCCCTGCGCAACTTCACCATGAATGCCCGTTTCGTGCTCAACCTGGCCCAGCGCCAGGTCCGCTCCAACGACGTGGGCCTGATCCTGGACAAGGCCGAGTCGGTGCTCAAGCAGAAGTACATCGGCGACATCAACCTGATCCCGGAGCGCAAGGCACGCAATATCCTGCGGGTGCTGCGCAATCCCAGCGTTGACGACGTGCGCGAGTTCATCCGCAGTGGCGAGCGCGCCACCTGGCCGCGCCTGGAGATGATCGGCAACACCACCTGCATCAGCCGCACGTTCCGGTCGTGCCTGCAGCGGCTGGACCGCATCGAGACCGAAAAGCTGCGCCACCTGCGGCTGGTAGGCGAGGAATAACCGGTCGTCCGGCCACTGAAAAAAGCAATTGCGGCAATGGAATGCCCGCCTTAGCATAGGTAGAAAGCATGATCCAGGGAGGATCTGTGATGCCGTCCCGGTTTCACCGAGAATCAGTCGGCATACTTGCGCTGCTGCAGCTGTTATTTCTCTGCGCGCTTTGCCCGCCTGGCATGGCAGCCGAACGCGAGGTCCGTCTGGCCTCCCTGTTCTGGCCGCCGTACACCGGCACTGACCTGCCGGGCCAGGGCAGCACAACGCAAGCCGTGCAGGAGCTGCTGTCCAGCAATGGCTACTCCCTGTCCGTGGATTTCATGCCCTGGGCCCGCGCCATCAAGGTGGTGGACGGCCCCGGCAGCGGCTACGACGGGTATTTCCCGGAGTATTACACCCGTGCGTTGGGCCAGCGGTGCACCCTCGCCGGGCCGGTGGGCGAGAGCCCGCTGGGGTTTGTGGTCCACCGCAAACGGGCCGATGCCATTGGCTGGGACAGACTGGAAGACCTGGGCCAGTACCGTATCGGGCTGGTGCAGGACTACATCAACACCGACGAATTTGATGCCCTGGTGGCCGACGGCACCCTGGCGGTGGAGCTGACCACGGCAGATCAGCAAAACATACTCAAGGTGGCCTCCGGCCGCCTGGACATGGCGGTAATCGACAGGAACGTGTTGTCCTGGCTGATAGAGCATGACAGCCAGGTACGTACAGTCGGTCACCTGGTGACATTTCACGAGAAACTGCTGGCCAAGCAGGAATTATTCGTGTGTTTCCGCAACGACGGCCACCTGGCACCGTTGATGGAAGCAGTGTCACCTGGAACGGCTCAGGGAGGGCCTTGATACATGCTCGGATGGTTGAAGCGCTATCACATGGAAAACCCGCTGGCCTTTCGCCTGATGGGCGCGATCCTTTTGATCAGTTCGGTCATCACCCTGATTGCCATCCTGTTGCTGCTGGCTCGTGAATATGATGACGGCGTCACCGACATGGAACGCGATCTCGAGCAGATTGAGCTCACCGCCCTTCCCGGCATTACGCGCAGCCTCTGGAACTTCGACGAAGAACAGTTGCAGGTACAGCTGGGTGCGCTGCTGCGACTGCCTGAGGTGATAGCAGCCGAGGTGCAGTGGCAGGACTGGAACGGGGAAACACGCAACCTGCGTGTTGGCGAAGAGCGTGCCGACACCAAGTCCAGCCATGTCCACAACTTCGCCATTGTCTACAGGCGCCGCGATGGCAGCGGCGAGGAACTGGGTGTATTGCGTGTCGAGATCAGCCGCGACGCGCTGTACCAGCGCGTCGGCGAACACGCCGCGTTCATCGTCCTGTTCCAGGGCTTCAAGACCCTTATCATTGCCGTACTTGTGATCCTGCTGATACGTCACATGATGGGACGTCACCTGCGTGCCATTGCCGAATACGCACGCAGCATGTCCATCTCCAGACTGCATCACCCACTCAAGCTGCCACGCTCGGAGCATCATCGCGACGAGCTCCAGGATATTGCCGACGCCATCAACCAGATGCGGGAAACACTGCGCGATGACATCCATCAGCGCGAGGAAGCGGAGCTTGCCCTGGCGGAGGAACGCGAACGCCGTCTGCGTGATGAAGAAAAACGGATCCGGGCAGAAAGTGCCAATATTGCCAAGAGTGAATTCCTGGCCACAATGAGCCACGAAATCCGTACACCCATGAACGGCATCATCGGTGTGCTGGACCTGCTCGCCAACAGCGAGCTGCCGGGCCGCCAGCAGCACTATGTCAAACTCATGCAGCACAGCAGCGAGAACCTGCTGGCCATCCTCAATGACATTCTTGATTTCTCCAAGATCGAATCCGGCCAGCTACAGCTGGACAATAGTCCGGTGGACGTCCAGATGCTGGTGGAAGACTGCGTCTCTGCCTTCGCCGGCGTGGCCCGGCAGCAGGGCCTGACGCTGATCATGGACGTCACCCTGAGCCACTGGCGTTCGGTCTATGGCGACCCTGTGCGTCTTCGCCAGATCATTCTCAACCTGGTCAACAACGCGGTGAAGTTCACCCGAGAAGGCTTCGTCATGTTGCGCGTCACTGAAGGCGCCCTTTCAGACGGCAACAAGGGCCTTCGCATAGAGATTCACGACACCGGTGTGGGTATCCCTGAAGAACAGCAGGCACGCATCTTCGATGTGTTCACCCAGGCTGACCAGACAACTACGCGCCAGTATGGCGGCACCGGCCTGGGGCTTGCCGTCTGCCGCCGGCTGGCCGAGCTGATGGCCGGACGCATTGGCGTCAACAGCACGCAGGGCAAGGGCAGCTGCTTCTGGCTGGAACTGCCACTTCCCGCCATTGAAGATGAATACGCTGCTCCCCTGCCGGAACAGACCATCCTGCTGCTGATGGAAAACGAGACCGAGCAGCACTCGATACAGCACATGCTGGAGTTCATGGGCAGCACGGTGACGCGGGCCAGCGATTTCTCCTACCTGGAGATGGCTGACCGGTTCGAACATATCCTCATTGATGCAGCGCTGCTGAAATCAACCAGCGATGCCAACCGCAAGCTGGTCAACCGCATAAAGGACAAGGTCACGGTACTTGCCCACATCGACGAAAAGCAGGACGGTTTGCCGCTTCTCAACAAACCGGTGACACCATCGGCATTGCGCGCATTTCTCTCTTCCGGCAAGCAGGCGGAGACTGAATCGGAGCAGGAGATCACCGAACACGCCCGCTTCGATCACCTCAGCGTCCTTGTGGCGGAAGATAATGACGTCAACCGTGATGTGATTCGTGCCATCCTCGGTGCCTTGCGCATACAACCGGTCCTGTGCCGCAACGGCGAGGAAGCCACGGCTGCCTATCGTGCTGCGGGCGGGGCCTTTGACCTGGTGCTTATGGATTGCGAGATGCCGGTCATGGATGGCGTCGAGGCCACCCGCCTGATACGACAGCTTGAACAGGAGGCCGGCCTGCCGCGCACCCCCATCGTGGCGCTCACGGCACACGTGTTGCAGGAGCAGCGCAAGCGCATGGCGGATGCCGGCATGGATCAGTTCCTGAGCAAGCCGGTACGCAAGGACGCGGTGCAGAAGCTGCTGTCAGCCCTGGGGCTGGAAAAGCGCCTCCAGGTCATCGGGTCACGTCGGCGCGACTAGCGGTCAGAACCCGCTGGCACGCATGAACTGACTCATTTCGCGCAGATAGCGTCCCTGGTCCAGGTGCAGGAGATGGTTCCCCGGGAACCAGTGCAGACCACATTCCTCCCAGTGCTTCCAGAGCATCCAGGCCTGCTTGGGCGGCGCAAACCGGTCGCCCACTCCACCGATAATCAATCGCCTGTCCCGGGGCAGCTGGCAGGACCAGGTCAGCGGCGAATGCACCGCTGTGGCATGACGCAAATCCTTCAATGATATGCCGGCGCGCCGCATCAGCAGCCGCACCTCGGCACTCAGCGGAAACCAGCCAGGAACGAGATCAAACAGGCTGGTTACCGGCACATTGGGGATGGCGAAACTCAGCTGGTCATCAATGGCCGCCAGCAACCCGGTGGTGTAGCCACCCAGGGAAATGCCGGTGGCACCAATGCGGTCAACACCACGCTGGCGCAGATAGCGCAGGTATATCCGCAAGTCATGGATAGTCTGGGCGAACGCCTCATTGATATGCGACACGCCGCCGGCAAAGAACTCGGCGCCACTGAACGGCGACAGCCGGCTCTTGCGCCGGCCGTGGAACGGCATGGTGTACAGGAGCACATCAAAACCCTGCTTGTAGAACCAGGGCAAGGCGAGAAAGCGGGCGTTGAGCCAGTAGGGATCGGCAACAAAACCATGCACCACCACCAGCGTTGGCCGCGGTCCATCGTGATGGCGCCAGTGCTGGGCCCAGGCCGTGGCATTCTCCCGGTGCGCGGCATATCGCTCGCGCAGGGCCGGATTGACCGTCTGGAACGGTGATTCAAAGCGCACGGTAACGTTTTCACCGTCACTGGGATGAAAATGGTAACGGCGCACCGGCGACTCGCGAAAATGGGACACTGGCTGCGGCTCACGGAAAAACTGATAGCGGTCCCCCGAAGCCAGCAGACTCTCGTAGAAGTCCTGTTGGCGGAGGTCCTCCTGCAGGGAATTACCGAGCAGCATGGCCGGCGAAGAGGCCGCAGCCACGAGGGACGCCAGCCCGGTTCGGGTGAGCTGATCGAGGGCGACGGTAAAGCCCACCTTGCGCCGAAGTGCCGCCGGCATGGCGAAGGCATCCGGGTAACGGTAGAAATCCTCCGGCAGGTGCTCCCACCAGGGCTGCTGAAAACGTGGATATTCCGCCGTGTCGTAATCCTGCTGATGGACCCGCGCCAGGGTGTGCGCCATGGTCTGCTCCCGCTGAAACCGTTGCTACAGGTTGTACCCACCCGGCCCTGCCGCTGGCAATGACCACTTTTGTCGGCACGACGCATCCCGGTCAGGTGCTTGTGCGGAATGCCGCTGCACCGGATAATCGGCGCCCACTGAGGAGTGAGTAATGATTGAAGACGGCAAGGTGGTGCGCTTCCACTACATTCTGCGCGATGAACAGGGCGACGAAATCGAACGTTCCGCCGAGGACACGCCCATGACCTACCTGCATGGCGCCAACAACATCATCCCGGGCCTGGAAGCCGCGCTGTCCGGCAAAACCGAAGGCGACGAACTGGATGTCACGGTAACGCCGGAACAGGGCTACGGTGAAAGCGACGACAGCATGCACCAGCGCATCTCGGCCAAATACCTGCGCCACGCCGGCAAGCTGCGTCCCGGCATGCAGGTGCCGGTACAAACCGATGACGGCCAACGCTGGGTCACCGTGATCAAGGTGGGCCTGAAAACCGTGGATGTGGACGCCAATCACCCACTGGCTGGTAAAACCCTGAATTTTCACATTAGTATTAGCGAGGTCCGTGACGCCAGCGACGAAGAAAAGGCCCACGGGCACGCCCACGGCCCCGGCGGCCACCAGCACTGACCACCATCAGCAGTCACAATGCGGGTGTAGTTCAATGGTAGAACGGCAGCTTCCCAAGCTGCATACGAGGGTT
>JARGOL010000009.1 GCA_029212745.1 Alcanivoracaceae bacterium | reverse complement strand
AGGAAAAAGCCCACCGCATTGTGTCCGTACCACCACTGCACCATGGCATCGATGGCGCCGGGGTAGGCCGAGTAGGACTTGAACAGGCCCACCGGCACGGCGGCGCTGTTGACCACGTGCAGCAGCGCCACGGCCAGGATGAACCCGCCGTAGAACCAGTTGGCCACGTAGATATGGCTGACCTGGCGACGCGCGATGGTGGCGAAGAACACCAGCGCGAAGGCCACCCAGACGAGGGTAATGAGGATGTCGATGGGCCACTCGAGCTCGGCGTATTCCTTCGAGGAGGTCAGACCCAGGGGCAGGGTGATGGCTGCCGCCACAATGACCGCCTGCCAGCCCCAGAATGTAAACGCAGCCAGTTTCGGAAATGCCAGGGTCGCCTGCGAGGTGCGCTGGACCACATAATAGGCCGAGGCAAACAGCGCCGAGCCGCCAAAGGCAAAGATCACTGCATTGGTGTGCAGCGGCCGCAGACGGCCGAAGCTGATCCATGGCAGGTCAAAATTCAGCGCGGGCCAGGCGAGCTGGGCAGCGATAATGACCCCGACAAGCATACCGACAATGCCCCAGATCACCGTTGCGATGGTGAACTGGCGCACGACCGTGTAGTTGTAGTCGGGGGGTGAAGTGCTGGCGGCTGTGGTCATCGTCAGATTCCTTACCCCGGTTGGACTAATATGGCAGCGCTAAGGGTGCCGAAGGGGCCGTGTGAATACCTTGATATGGGTCAACACGGCTTCCGTTACCGGCGGGAAAACAGGCGCTTAGGCCCTTTTTCTCCGCGTGAACGTACCGTGACGGTACGGCCGCGCGCACGATAGCAAAAAATCAGCTTACGGATGTTCTTTTTTTTGACCTTGCGGTCATCCAGGGAGGCTGGCGCTCACCCGAAAGCGGGCCGGTAAATCGCCAGCCAGACAATCCCTGCCACCGTGCACAGGGCAGCCGCGGCGAGCCAGCGCGCCGGTGGGCGGCGCGTCTGCCGGAACGCGGCAGCGGCCAGGCCGATGTACACCAGCAGCAGCGTCACCTTCAGCCCCAGCCAGGCGTCCGCCCAGGGGCGCCAGCCGGTGACCACACACAGGCCCACCGCAGCGGCCAGCAACACCGTGTCATTGATATGCGGGAGCACCCGCAACGGCGTCCTGCGCCAGTCCCGGCCCGCCTCGTCCATGCCCAGGCGCACCAGGAACAGGGCGATGGAGAGCATGGCGGCACAGACATGCACCAGCCAGAGCAACCTGTAATCTGTCATGGCCTACCACCTGGTTTGGCGCTAACGGGGGCAGTCGTTATGCTGAACCAGCCGCGCCGGGCGCGGCCGATACCAACAGGACCGTCAGGGAGAGCAACCATGCCGCACGCGCAGGAAACGCACAACACCATCATTGGCTACATCATGTGGCTGCTTGGCGGGATCGTCGGCTATCACCGCTTTTATTACGGCAAGCCGGTGAGCGGCGTGATCTGGCTGCTGACGCTGGGCCTGGCGGGCATCGGCTGGCTCATCGACCTGTTCCTGGTGCCGGGCATGAACCGCGAAGCGAATGCCAAATACACGGGCGGCGAGGTGGACTACACGGCGGCCTGGATACTGATGCTGTTCCTCGGCTTTTTCGGCGCCCACCGCTTCTACATGGGCAAGATCGGCACGGGCATCCTCTGGTTGCTGACCCTGGGCCTGTTCGGCTTGGGCCTGATCTATGACCTGTGCACCCTGAACACCCAGGTGCAGGAAACCAACAACACCCGCGCCAGCACTGCGCCCGCCTGAAACGGTTCAGTTCCCTGCATCGGCGGCCCCGGGAGGATGACGCAAGCGCAGGAAGACCGCGGCCGTCAGCGCTGGCAGGAAGGTGATCGTCGCCAGCGACGTCCCTAGCAACCCGAACAGCACGATCACACCCACGCCACGATACAGCTCGGTGCCTTCACCGGGAATCAGCACCAGCGGTGCCAGCCCGCACACCGTGGTAATGGTGGTCATGGCAATAGGGCGCAGGCGCGATCGCACGGCGGCTGATACTGCGGCTGTCACCTGTTGCCCCTGGCGCCAGTAGTCCAGCGCCGTGTGCACGATCAGGATGGGGTTGTTGACCACCGTACCCATCAAAATCAGGAAACCCAGCATGGAGATCATGTCCAGCGGCTGGTGAAACGCCTCCAGCCCCAGCCAGCCAATACCGGCACCGGCCATGTTCATGAGCACAAGGCCAAGAATGCCGCTGGCGATGCCCACCGGAATCGTGGTCATGATCAGCAACGGCAGGCCCCAGTGACGGAAGATCGCCACCAGCATCAGGTAAATCAGGGCAAGCGCAACGCCGTAATTGCCGGACAGGGAGTCGCGAGTAGCATCCAGCTGGTCACTGGCACCGGTGATGTCCACGTTCACCTGCGCGGGAATGGTGCCGTCGTCACGCAGCGCCTTGACCACCTCTGTGCGCACAAGGCCGACACCGGTTTCCAGCGCAATACTGCGCGGTGGAATAATATTCAGGGTCACGGTGCGGCGGCCGTTGACGCGGCGCACCTGGTTGGTATCCACGGTCTCGCGCAACGCGGCAATGGCATGCAACGGCACGGTGGCGCCCTGCGGTGTGTGCACGGAAAGGTTAGGCAGGCTGTCCAGTCCCGGGTCGACACCGCTGTTGCTGTAGGCGTAGATGTCGACTTTGTCATCACCAAGGAAAAACTCGTCGAGGAACGCGCCGTCCGTGAGGGCCGCCACGGTAAAGCCGATGTCGCGGGCATTCATGCCCAGCTCTGCAGCGCGTTCCCAGTCCGGGCGCACTTCCACCAGCGGTTGCGCAAGGGACAGGCTCGACGGGCGCGACTGGATCCGCGGATCACCGAGCACATCCACCGCGCGGCGTTTGATAGCGCCGGCCACCTGGTAAAGGGTCGCCAGGTCCGGCCCGGAAATGTCCAGGGTGACACTGCGCGTGCCACCATCGTTGCTGGAGATGATCGAGCCGCGCGCGGCAAACGCTCCCATACCGGGATAACGCTGGTAGACCTCAGTCAGCGCATCCATCAGCGGCTCCATGTGGTCCGGGTCCACCGGCTCGGCAATGATGCGCAGGCGTCCGGCGTCCACGCCCAGGTTGATGTACTTCACCGGCGGCGCCGGCAATTCGCCGCGCTCGAAAGCCGCCGGGTCCTTGCCCACCAGGGGCAGGAAATACGCCTCCACTTCGTCGGCAATCACCAGCATGGTGTCCAGGTTGTAACCCGGGGGCGGACTCATGGCGGCAAACGTTTTGGCTTCCTCCCCCTCGGGCAGGTATTCCGCCGGCGGCGTCAGGAACAGGATGATGCCGGCGCCAGCCAGCAGTGTGGCAATGATGGTGCGCGTGCGCTGGCGCGCTGACTGACTGAGGCGGTCGGACAACGCATGCAGCCGCGTAAGCCAGTGACTGTGGGCGCCGTCGTGATCCACCACCGCACTGAAATCGAGGCGCGCAGACAGGGTAGGGATGACCATCATCGCCACCAGCATGGACACCAGGATCGAGGCCGACACAGCAATGGCAATATCGGAATAAAGCTGCCCGGCTTCCTCCTGGATGAACACCACCGGCAGGAACACCAGCACCGTGGTCATGGTGGAGGCAAACACGGCGGGCCAGACCTTGCGAATGCCGGATGCCGCCGCGCGCAAACGCGCCAGACCCTTGCGCCGCTCAAGTTCGATGCTTTCCAGCACAACGATGGAGTTGTCCAGCGTCATGCCAATGGCGAATGCCACGCCCGCCAGTGAAATTACATTGATCGTGCGGCCGGCCAGAAGCAGGCCAAGGAACGCTGCAATGGTACAGATGGGGATGCCCACCACGCCCACCAGCGTCACCTTTGCCGAGCGCAGGAACAGGAACATCACCAGCGTGGCAAACACCGCGCCCAGTGTCAGGTTGGTCCAGACATTACGCACGGACGCTTCCACGTACTGGGCGTCATCGGCAATAAGGGAGAGATGCATGCCGGCCGGATTGAGCACGTCGTCATTGATGCGCTCGACCTGCTCGAACATGGCGTACTTGATATCGATGACGTTGGAGCCCAGTTCACGGCGCACCGCCAGGCTGATCACCGGGTCGCCATTGACCCGTGACACTGCGCGCACCGGAAAGTGATCAAGCGTCACGGTAGCCACATCACTGAGTCGCACCACGCCATCGCCGCGGCGCACCAGGATCAGCTGTTCCAGTTGCGCCAGGGATTCAAAGCGTCCCACGGTGCGCAACAGGTAACGGCGCTTGCCGCTGTCCACTTCGCCGCCGGAGATATCCAGGTTGCGTGTGCGAATGGCATCACGCACGTCGATCAGGGACAGCTTCCGCTCCGCCAGTTTCTGTGCATCCACCAGCAGGCGCACCTGGCGCTCAGCACCGCCCCGGACTTCCACCTGCGACACGCCGGACACACTTTCCATGCGCGTACGCACATTGTCGTTGATGAAATCGCGCATCATGTCCATGTCCAGGCCGCGCGGATTGCCGTCCAGGGGCGCGACGCGGTAGTACATGAACGCATTGCTGGAAAACGAAGACGCCACGATTAGGGGCTGATCCACGGTGGCCGGGTAGGAGGGCACCTGGCTGAGCGCATTATTGACGCGAATAAGGGTTTCGGTGATGTCCACCCCAAAGGGGAATTCCAGCTCGATCTCGGCCTCGCCACTGGACGCTGTGGCCGTCAGGCGCTGCAGGTTGGGAATGTTGCGCAGGTACTCTTCCTGCTCGATGAGGATTTCCTTTTCCACGTCCTGGGGTGTGGCGCCAGGCCAGCGTGTTTCCACGCCGATGGTGCGCACTTCCAGGTCGGGAATCATCTGTACCGGGATACGGAATGCTGCCAGCAAGCCAAGCAGGGAGATGATCAGCACGATCACTGTCACCAGCGTGCCATTACGGACAATGCGATCAAACACGTGTTACTGCTCCCCGGCAGTGATTTTCAACGGCACGCCGTCACGCAGGCCTTCATTGCCACGCACCACGACCTGGTCACCACTGCTGACGCCCTCGGTGATGATCACCTGGCGGCCGTAGCCTTCACGGATGCGCACACTGCGCTCACGGGCCACCGGCGGTTGCTCGCTGTTGTCCACCAGCCACACAGAGACGCGGCCGTCCGGGTAACGGATCAGGGCGTCACGGGGCAGGGTGATACGCCCCTGCTCGCTGGCCAGTGTGATATCACCCCGCACTGACATGCCCGGCGCCACCAGCGGTGACGGCTCCACCGTGGCGCGCAACAGGAAGGTGCGCGCAGTGGGATCACTCACCGGAACGATGGACTGGATACTGGCGGCAAGCGGGGCGTCCGGCTGACTGTCCAGGCGCAGCGCCAGTGCGCTGTCGACACTGACGTCTTTCAAGTATTGCTGGGCAATGGCGAAGTCGGCATAGACGTGTGTGGTATCCACCAGGGTCAGCACCGCATCCCCCGGCGCCACCCATTCGCCCACATCGGCATGGCGTGCACTGACCACGCCGGGGAAGGGGGCCTTGATGGTGTGCCGCGCCAGCTCCGCCGCTGCCCGGCGCTCGTCGGCCTGGGCACTGGCCAGCGCCGCACGGGCCATGTCGGCTTCGCTGCGCAATGAACGCACCTGGCTGGCGGCAATACTCTGGCCGGCTTCCAGGGAATTGGCCTCGGCAAGGCGACGCTGGACATCCGCAAGCGCCGCTTCGGCCTCCTGTACCCGCGCCTGCGCACCATCCTGTATCAGTGCGCTGATCTCGGCATCCAGCGCCACCAGTTCGTCGCCCGCTTTCACCACGGAGCCCACGTCCACAGAAAGGGCATCCACCAGGCCCGCCATCGCCGGAGACAGCTCTGCGAAGTGGGCGGCGGTAATCGTGCCGGTGATCGGCAGCCGCTCGGTGACCTCACCGGTGCCGGCGGTGGTAACAGTGACCGGCACAGCCCGTTCCGAGGCGCTGGCCGCACCGGCCAGCAGGAAACCCAGTACAGCCATCCAACGCGCCACAGGTCTGCGAAGGGCCGGGAAGGCCAGTACAAGCGCTGTGTTCGACATCATCACCCCCAATACATGTCGGTGCATCCCCGGACAAGCCAGCCTCTGATGCTGGGCCACCGGGAGTCAAGGTAACGTGTTGTTTTTCTTCTTTTCTTGGGCTGGTCTTTGCTGCCCCTGCGAGGCGGCTGCGTCGCGCACGTCGTCCGTTTCCAGCGCCACCTGCGCGTATCCGATACCCGCTGTGGGGTCATCCGGTCCCTGGTAGCGCAAATCATAGAGATGCACCAGCCAGCCAGACGCTGTTTCTTCCACGTCCCAGTACGGAAAGCGCATCCAGGTGACAAACCCGCGCACCTCCGGTGAGGCGAGGGCAGCCTTGACCACGGCATTGGCCGGCGGGCGCTCCACCCGGTACTCGTTGCCATCCGGCGTCTGCAGCAGGTAATGGTCGTCGAACACCAGCACCAGCCGGTGAGCCAGCGGGGTGCCTGGCAGGGGGTTCGCCTGTACCTGTAACGGCGTGGCGGCCGCTGCGTTAGCCGCATGGGTTTCGGCCTGGCGGGCCAGCGTCCAGGTGCTACCTATATAGGCAACCATCAACGCCAGGCAGGCCTGCGCCAGCAGGGGCCCGCGATCCCTGGCTGTGCCGCGCCATACAGCGACGAGAAGGCCGGCGACCAGAACAGACCACAGCAATTTGACAAGCAGGGGTGTCAGATGGGTGCTGAGCACCATGATGGACGCCGCCAGTGCAAAGACCGTGGCGCCGGTACGCACCCGATTACTGGCGTGCCAGCCGAACATCACCGCTGCCAACGGCAGCAGCCAGAGCCACGGATCGATAATGAACAGCGTGTCGCCATAGAACCAGGTGTCGTCGAACGGCATCAGCAGGCGCACACCGTAGGTATTCAGCCAGTCCAGTAATGGATGGGTAGCCACCGCCAGGTAGCACAGTGCAAGCAGGACGGAAAAACGGAACGCCGGCGTATCTGGCCGCGGTTTGGCAAACAAGCGCTGCCACAGGGCTATCAGGCCAGCCAGCACCATGGGCAGGACCACCAGCGCGAGAATGCCGTGGGTCCAGCCACGCCGGTGATACAGCATGCTGTCTTCGCCCCAGAACGTGGCCAGCACATCGATGTCCGGCAAATTGGCGCCAATAATGAGTGCGGCTGTGGCATAACGCGTCTGTTTGCGCAGCCCGGTGGCAGCCAGTCCGGCGCCAACGAGCGTATGGGCGAAAGGATCCATGCAGGTGAGCGTCCCGTAACGGTGGCTAACGGCTGAGGATCATCGCACGCGGTGCGCAACGGCGTGAAGGCGGATGAAACGCGGCTGCCAGGGTGCCTGAACGCCGCAAACACGGGGTTCCCGGGAGACTGCCCTGAACCACGGACCATCCACAACTGCGCATAATGTATATTATGTTAATATGGGCACCATGGGTGTCTATGTCAACTGTGTAAAGTTAAGGTGATGGATTGATCAAAATGACGGTGCTAGCCAATATATGCGTTATTGTCCATTCTGCGTGGAAGCAATGCCATGGATCTGGCAAAGATACGGTTCAGTGATTCTCGCTGCTCATGGACTGTTGTCGACAAAGATGGCCGTCCAGTTGATGCTATTCGAGACTGGATCGTTCATCTAGAGCAAGTCAATCAGTCGCCCAATACGATTCAAGCCTATGCTAGGCACGTTGCCCGCCTTGGGTCATTCCTTGAGGCGCATGGAAAAGAATTCTCCATGATAACGGTGACAGACTACGACCATTTTCTGCTGTGGATGCAGTACCACTTGAGCGACAGCGGTGATGCTGCAGCACCAAACTTGGTTCATCTCTATGCAGGACCGGCAACCCCGCTCAGCCCCTCCCTGAGGAGCCAGATACACTTAGCGGTAAAATCGTTCTACAGGTATCTGACTGGGCGAGTTCCGGCCTTTTCAACTGTAGAAGCCTCTAACCGCCACCACGGCACCGACAGCTATAAACCGTTCCTTGATCACATAAATCATAGGCGTAATACTCGGCGTCAAGACCCTTATCTTCATGGGAATCTTGCATCTGTGCAGCGAAAAATAATCAGTAAAAGACTCGCACCCGAGCACGTTTTGGAGCTTATCCAGGCGTGTCGCTTAATCCGCGATGCATTCCTGGTAACTCTCTTGTACAACACTGGCATGAGGATCGGTGAGGCTCTGGGATTGCGCCATGCGGATATCGACCTTACGGAGGGAGTGATCTGGGTCATTCCGAGAATCGACAACGAAAACGGTGCCAGAGCAAAATCACGTCGTGCGCGCGCCATCCCGGTAATGTCATATGTTCTGGATATGTACGAGGACTATATGACCAGCGATGAGTATGAGGATGCGTTCGAGTCAGGGACAGAATATGTATTCTGCAACGTGCAGCGCGGGCGTATCGGGCGAGCGCTTTCGAAGAGCTACGCGGAGAATCTGAAAAAGTACCTGGTAACCAGGACAGGCCAACCCTTTACTTGGCACCAATTCCGACACACGCATGCAAGTGAAGCGATAGCTGACGGGCATGGCCTTCTTGCCGTTGCGGACCGCCTTGGACATGCAAGCCCTCAAACCACCTTGGACTTCTATAAGCATCTGTTTTGCTCGGAGATTCGAAAGTTGCATCTTTCCGGACCTGAGAAACTGGAAAAGCGCCTGAAGGAATTTAATGAGCATGGTATTCATCTGACTGATCGGGGCTCTAAATGGATTTAAGGCTTGTAGAAGATGGCAAGACCGAAATTGATCTCTACAAGAATCAGCTGGAGAACGCGCTCGCTAAAATTGCCCCTATCTTGACGCAAGAATCCGTTTGGGATAAAGCCCTCATTGAGAACAACCCCTACTTTAAAAACAAGCATATAGGCCCAAGAAGTCCGATTTCATTTGAAGGAATACCAAGCTTACTGGCGCTTGAACTAAAGCTTTACTGGGCAAGACTGCTTGCTGATCCGAGAATGGACTCGAGAAGCCATTTGGATCGGCGGCGCCTTCCAATGGCATGGTTTACCGCAGAAGGAGAGCAAGTGCTTAGAGCTTTTAGCTCGAGCTGCATTGCGGAAATTCCTCATCCAGAGTTCCCCCTGGATGGGCATACCAAGGGAGGCGGGAAGCGAGAGCACAACAAAGAGTTGCTTTATTTATTCTCCTTATTTCAGGAGAATCAAACACGACCGCAAACGGAAACTGAATACGTCAAGTCCGGGAAGATTGAGAAGCGAAATTATCTTTCCCCTAGAATAACAGTGGCCGGAGATTTTCATAAAAAGGCCATTATCTACAGAGAACAGTTTCAACCTCCGAGCAAGAGAAACATAATTTTTTTGAATGATCTCTATACAGAACGCGACGTCCGCTTTAGGGACGCTCAGCGACATCATGATCAGTATATAAATTTTTATCTCTATCCTTCCTGGATGCGCACGGCAATACGCGAACATATACTACAGAAGGTTTCGCATGGGGAGCTTTCTCCCAAAACGCTCCAAGGATACTTCGGCAGATTTGGCCGCTTCCGTGAGTTCATGCATGAGCGATTCCCCTCCCCCTCTCCTGACCTGATATCTGATTCGCTGTTGGAAGATGAGTTTATTGCTTGGGGCAACAAAAAAGGCCTCAAAGGCAGGAATTGGTTCACCGACACTGTTGCCATGCTTAAAACTGCATCCCGAAATTGGCCGGATACATGGCCCGCCCTGTCCGTCTCATCAAGGGCAAGCAAGAAAATCGAGAAAGTTCATTACAGGGAGGGGCTGGGGAGGATTGGTTATACGCAGGAAGGCGCTGGCCGGGCATATTCCCAGCGGATTATTGACGAGCTCATGAAGGCTGCTGCAAAAGCGCCAGCCCCGGTGTTTAGCGTTTTTGCGCTGATTCTTGCCACCGGAATGCGTGCGGAGGATGGGCACGCCATTCTTTTTGATTGCCTTAAGCAGGATCCTAACGATGATGACTTTATGATTTTAACGTTTTGGCAGAACAAGGTTAGAAAGTGGAATGATAAGCCTCTTCATAAGAATGACGCTGCCCATGCTGAGATTATCAGCATTATTGATCTTCAAAAGGAAATGATCCTGAAAAAATATGGCAAGCCAACAAAGTATCTTTTCCCTACGTTTTCAGGGTCTCATGAAAGTTATCTCACATCCAGTTATTCCATGCAGCAAATCAAACGCCAATGTATAAAAGAAAATATTTTGGCAGACGATGGAACCCCCCTATCCTTTTCTTGGCATCCGCTTCGGCATACTAAGGGCACATCACTGGCACAAGAAGGTCATGACATCCTGGCCATTATGATGGAGCTCGGACACGCCAGCCCCGATATGGCAACTGTATATATCAACAATCGCCTTGAACTGAAGAAGAAAGCTTTGCTGGAGCATGGAGGAGGACGTTTTTACACGATAGAGGGCAAAGTCGATGAGCGTCTTTCGACATTGATGATTCGCAAGGATCAGATAGGCGCCACAAGGGTATGCGGCGGCGCCTGTTCTATGCCCGCTCAATTAGGAGACTGGTGCGAACATGCTAATGCCTGCTATACCTGCAAGCACTTCAGGGCAGACTCGAAGGACATAAACTTTTTTAAAGTGGAGCATAGCGAGATCGTTTCACTGATTGAAGAGCAGAAATTGGAAGTAAAAGAACTAAAAGAAAATGGCAAGATAAGAATGTCTGAAATCACAAGTCGCCGTCTAAAAAAGAATCAGGAAGTGTGTTTAAGCCTTAAAAATATCATCACGGCCATAGAAAGTGATGGGAAATTTACAGGTTCTGAGAAGAACTTTAGACAGATGTCCCTAGAGGTCGATAAATGAGCAACGATAAGTTTGACGGGGCAAAGCATGCCAGGGAGCAGCGCAGCCTTAAGAAGCGAAGAGCGGTTGAGGAAGCCATTGAATCACTTAAAGCGGCAAATGAAACCATTACCTTTATGGCGGTAGCAAAATTAGCCGGCGTTAGCAGACAATACCTATACAATAATTTTAAAGACGCTCTCTCGAGCATTCGCGATGACGATAGGGCAACAAAGGTCAAGATTGACGGCATTAGTGTTCCTGCCCGAACCCCTGATGAGTCCCGTCATGTAGAAGCACTACTAAGAAATAAGGTGGCCAAGTTAAAGAAAGAGCTAGCCAGCGTACGCCATGAAAACGCAAGACTGAAGAATGCCCTGGAAAAAGAACGAGGAAAAGCTGAACATTATCGACAAAACTGGATTAATTCCAGATCGTAGTTATTGCAGAAAGCGATTGAAAAATGGTGTGTATAGAAAGTCTCGTGGTAAGCTGGGGTGATGCTGTAGAGCCATCGCTACTTAAGCTTTGAGCTGGTCAATCACGAAGGCCCGCAGATTGATTGACGATGTTTTTGAAAGCTGGCCTCTGTGAGGGCTATAGACGCATACAGTGCTGCTCCCCCAGTCCGGACTCATCCATTGATCGCAGCGAGCTCTGCTGGGGCGCCGCCTAACTTGCGATCCCGTATCTGATTCTGGCGATCAGATTGGCTACGTCTCTGGTGCCCTCTTCCGTACGCGCATGCGCGCGGGGTGTGCCTCCTCCAAAAAGGCCCTGCGGTGTACCCATCCAGCGCTCGGCAACGCGCTGGTCGCCTTGCATCATATCCCTGGCCATGCTGAACAGAGCCTGCATTGCGATCGGGCCATCCTCCAACCATTGGCCTGTGGCCGGGATCTTCCCTGTTTGCCGAGAACTTTGCGGGGAGGTTGCCAGAAACAGGCGAAAACGCTCCAGATCAGCGAGCGAGATAACCGCGAACAGCTCTTCACCACCGTCGTGGATGAAAATGGGGTTCTTAGGGAGATCGCCTTTCAATGCATCCAAATTCTGCAGGAAATCTGCTTTATCCATCTCACGCGTGCTTTCCTCCTCTGTTCTGGCCATTAGCCGCCGATTTCAATGCACAGGCTCCCATTGAAATCAGTGTTGAGCTCATCAGGGTAATAACCCCTCGGATTGCAGATCACCCTGGAACGGCCCACGCTGTAATCGCTGCTGTTATGGCAGTGGCCGTGGATCCAGGCTCCAGGCTTATATTCCTTAATAAAGGGTTCCAAGTCGCTTGCGTAGGCAGCTGAAGATGCATCGTCTCTCATGCTGGGTCTCAGGGACCGAGGGCTCGGGGCATGGTGTGTCACTACCACATTCTCGTAATCATCAGACTCAGCAAGGCTCTGTCTGAGCCAGCTGACGTGCGCATGGTGCAGACGGGCCAGGTCCACTGATCTCACTTTGGAATACCCGGGCAGGCGACGGATGTAGCGGTGATCCGACATCATGGTTTGGCAGAGCTGACCGGAGGCGACCGGATCCCCAAAGGTTCGATAATCGGTCCAAAGGGTAACGCCGTGGAAACGCACGCCATCAATCGTCAAAGACTCATTATCCAGCACATGGATATTTGACCCTCGCGCTTTGCGCCTGAGCTTCTCAATTAGCGCCGGATAGCTCGTCTTATAGAATTCGTGGTTACCAACCACGTAAATTACAGGGATGGATAGCCCTAGGGCTAGCATCCAATCCAATCCCTTTTCACGCTCATGTATGTCACCCGCAAACACAGCAAGATCAGCATCACCTGGATCGTAAGAAAAACTACCTGTCTCTAAGCGAAGATCACTGAGAACGGATAGTTCCAGGGCTCTTCGCGGCCAGCCGGGCTCTCGATCACTCATCATGGAAAGCCCTCCTCGATCTTGTCGATGATCTTATCCAGATCACTGATTGCATTCTCTTCCATCAGATAACCAAGCGGTGATCTGCCTATCAATACGGGAAGCGCTGAGGATAGCCACCTTCTGGTCTTGTCGACATCGGCGCGCATCATGATCAGTGCACGATCAAAAAGATGGGCCACATCATAGAGACGCCTGGACCATGTCTGCGGGATCCGCCCGCTCTCTCTCCATTCAGAGATATCTGATTCCGCTGCAGAAATGATCTCTGCGAGCTGCGTCTCTGCCAATGCCAGCAACCATGCCATCAGGTTGAGGGCCAACGGAGATAAGCCCGCCTCGAGACTTCGGGCAGTACCCTGACGTTCACCCACCGGGCAACCTGTCAGGCGCTCCCTAACCGGTGAAGGCCATGGGTCAGCACCGCGAAGCATCACTAGACGTACCACCGTAGACGGCCAATCCGGGCAGAAATCACTACCAAACTTCAGCAAGGCACCCTCGAAGTTGTCCTGACCTTTCCCCTTGTGGTTATCATCAATTAATACGTCCCCACGAAATAGATCCTTGCGGGGACTAATGTGCAGACGCTTCACAAAGCGATAACCGAGGTGCCGCTCAATCCAGAGGCGTTTTTCCGTGTACGAATGCGCATTGCGCGGACTTGGTGCGGTCAGAATATGGACCTCCACGCCAGCAAGGGCGTCAAGAACAAGCATGCCCTTCACTGCGTGCGGTAGCGGCTCCAGCTCACTAAAGAAGCCCGGCGTCGATTGCGGCCACAGCGAGGCTGGCTCTGCTGCACGAACAGCCTCGAAAGCTGGCCGGAATGCGGTCAGCACATCATCCATGTCCACAAAAACCCTGATCTGTCGCGGGCCTTTCGGCGGCTTCCTGAAGGCGTTCTTGTGCTTGATACACGTAGCCACCACCCAGCCGTCAAGGCTCACGCGCTTGCCGGGCGCACCGCAAATCTCGCAGGTGCGTTGTGCCATAAGTTCTGCTTGGTCGATTAATACGCCCTGTTCAGAACTGTGGTCGTTGACGTAAAACCGGAGTCCACCGAACTTTTGCTTTACCTGGCATGCCACGACCTGAGGCGCCCCATTATGGTCGGTCAGGTTTTGCAAGCTAGTGCAAAGCAAGTCGATAAGATTGAGCCAGCCATCGCCAATAGCCAGACCATCGGCCTTGACCCTGGAAAGAATCTTAGGGTGTCGCGCGTACAGAAATTCTGCGTACTGTTCCTTCATGGCTGCGCCCCCCTGTCCGAATCCGAAGAATTCTCTGTAATCGGACCCAAAGCACCCACCGCCGCCAACAGCTTGTGGTGGTCAACGAACGGCATGAGACGCGCGATGTTGCGGGCATCGTCAATACCTCGGTGCGGGCGCCCAATAAAGTTGAGACCGTGATGCTCAAGCGCTGCTCTGAGCGCTGTCCTTCTGGTCCCGTTCGTCTGCTTCCAGGGCCGCTTGAGGTTGACGTGATCGATGCTCAGGAACTTGGATCTAGAGGGATGCCTGCACTCCATAGAGGCGAAAAGTCTTTGGTCGAAGTTGCCCCAGCTACCCCAGATTCCCAGCCTTCCTGCCATCCATTGATCAAGAGCAATCATGGCCTCGCGGTAGCTTGGCGCCTTGTCCACTTCTTCCTGGTGAATGCCGGTCAGGCTGGTGCAATAGGCGCTCAGTAAAGGCTCGTCCAGGGGGCGGACAAAGGTGCAGAATTCATCAAGGATGGTTCCTTCCCGGGTGACCAGGACGCAGCCGATTTCAATGATCTCCATGTCATCAATAGAGCTACTGAGTCGGTCATCCCAGCACGTGGCCTCGAGGTCGACGATGAACGTTGGACGGGCCGGCGCTTTCCCCCGGGCCGCGGCGATTTCGGTACGGTGTACAGTACGAGGTGACTTTGAAGACTTGTTGCCATCTTGCCGCTTGGCGGCAAACTGTTTGAATTGCATGATCTACGCTCATAGCTAATGAGATCTTCCCGAAAGGCCTGCTGGCCGTAGGGGTCGGGGCGGCAAAAGCCGCTATCTCTGCCAGAGCAGAGACACCGCTATGAGCGTATTATTCGGGTTTCTGAGGCGGGGACGTCACCACGCGAACACAGCAGGAGACAAGCGCCAGAAGGCTCCTGAGTCTCAATCTGCTTCTTGTGTCGCCGGCAAAATGTCATGAATCACGTCAGATGAAGGATGAGCCAGTAAGGTACCTGGATTTGGCCCCACTCCGCAACTATATAGAGAACTGGCGCCGATTCACTGCTTCCCGAGGCCCTTGTAGGCATGCTGTGCAACTTTTCACCAATACTTGCGAAATATCATCCTGTGCTGGGCTCTCTTTCCACAAAAACTAGCGAAACATCAACAGTTCATCGTTGATCCGGACGTCTGGCCTGACTTGAAGGAGAAGCGACGACCGCCGAAGAAGCGGTTTTATTGTTTTAAATCAATGCGTTGCGTGCGCAGCATGGTCGCCAACCTCATCGCCTCCGCTTTCGCCACATTGATGGAAAGAAAGATTTCGATGATGAAAAGAAAGTGGTCTGCGAAAAGTGTGTCACGTGACACACTATCTGGACTACTTGGCCAGGCGTACCTCCTAATCCAGCCCTCCCTGCCCCGGTCGATCGGCCCGCCATCAAGCCTCCTACGCGCCCTGACTCCCAGTAACGAACTGCAGCTATGTCGGCCGAGCGTTACCCCTCTACCCTGGTTTCTGCGCTCACCTTTGGCTGGAGTGAATGCCATGGCTGTAGCAGCACTGTCCCCGGCCGTCACGGCCCTTATCTCGGAAGTACCGGGAAAGACACTATTTGGGGCTGGATCTATCCGGCCGGGATATGGCAACTTGAATCGCCACCAGTTCTCTAGACACTTTCCAGCCGTTCTTGATGACGCCTTTCATACTCTACCGGCGACAGCAGTTCATTAGAACTGTGGCGCCGACGATTGTTGTAGAACATCTCGATATAGTCGAACACATCTGCCCTGGCCGCATCCCGGCTGGTGTAGATCTTCCGCTTAACCCGTTCTCATTTCAGAAGCTGGAAAAAGCTCTCAGCAACAGCATTGTCGTGACAGTTTTCTCGCCGGCTCATACTGCCCTCCAGGCCATGCGCCTTCAGGAAGGCGCTCCAGTCGTGGCTGGTGTACTGACTGCCCTGATCCGAGTGCACAACCACGTTGCCTTCCGGCTTGCGCCGCCAGACCGCCATTAGCAGTGCATCGGGTACCAGATCGCGGGTGATCGTTGACTGCATCGACCAGCCGATGACGCGACGGGAGAACAGATCCAGCACCACGGCCAGGTAAAGCCAACCCTCGTGGGTGCGGATATGGGTGATGTCCGTTACCCAGCTCTCGTTGGGCGCCTCTGGATTAAACTGTCGCTGCAGAACGTTCGGGGTCACCCTGTGCACGCTGCCGGCCTTGTGGCGAGGCCGGCGGTAGCCCACCTGTGCCCGAATTCCAGCGTCCCGCATCAGTCGGTGCACCCGGTTCGGCCCGCAGCCTTCGCCATGCTCCCGCAGATCCGTATGGATCTTCCGGTAGCCATAGACCGCCCCTGATTCCAGCCAGAATTGCTTGATCAGGCCAGACAGGCGCTCGTCTTCCACGGACCGGGCTGAGCGTGGCTTCTGCTGCCAGGCATAGAACCCGCTGGGATGGACCTCGACCAGTGAGCACAAGCGCCGAACCGGCCATTGCTGGCTGTGGTCCCGGATGAAGGCGTACTTCATTCGGACTGGTTCGCGAAGTACGCCGCGGCTTTTTTTAAGATGTCTCGCTCTTCCGTGACCCGGCGCAGCTCCTTCTTCAAACGCCTGATCTCAGCCTGCTCGTCGGCCTTGGCCTGATGCTCCACTTTGTCGGGCCCGTACTTCTTCAGCCAGGCGTACAGGCTGTGGGTGGTGACCCCCAGCCGCTCGGCGACCTGGGCCACGCTGTGACCCCGGTCCGTGACCTGACGGCCCGCCTAAATCTTGAATTCCTCGGGATAACGCTTGTCGCTCATAGATACCTCTCTGAAAGCCATTGTGTATGGCTGAAAGGTGCCTAGTAAACTGGTGGCGATTTAAGTAAAGAAATTCGCCTGGAGAGGCAATCCGCAGCAATAGGGCTTTCCCCTACTGACGTGATTTTTATTCTTCAACCGCGTGCTCGGCCCGATCTGTGGTCATTGACGGGCCACCGTTCCTTTAATAAATTAAACAAATGTACAATAACTTACCTCGCAAACCCGGTCGACCGTTATCCAGCGCTGCGGTGGACCGCTCGGCTGTGTTACGGAACGCTTTCTATTTGTTCGCCGACCAGGGCTACGATAAGGCCACCATGCGCGCCCTGGCGGCAGCCTGCGGGGTCAGCCCAGCGTTACTCACCCACATGTTCCAAACCAAGGAAAACCTCTGGTACGAGGCGGTGGATGCAATCTATGGGCCGATCCATGCCCGGCAGGTCACCGAGATTCGCGCGCTGGAGTCAGAGCCCGTCGATTTTCAGCGTTTTCGCGACACCCTGACGCGGTCCTTGCTGGACATTATGGACGTGGATGGGTTGTTACCGTTTCTGGTACGTGAAGCCGCCGATGACACCCCCCGGGGGCGTTATCTCCGGCGGCAGTATCTGCGCGAACGGCTGGATGCCATGTGGCAGCTGTACCAGGGCGGTTGCCGGAAGAGTAATCGCGAACCCGCGCCTCGGGGGGCTTTCGACATACTGCTGATGGGCATTGTCCGGGTCTTTGCGGAGCCCGGTGATCTCCAGGATATCCATGCCGGGCTGCTTGATCCCGACGGTCGTGCCGCCCTCGCGAAAGACACGCTGGAGAGGTTGTTCCGCGCGCTCACATGAAAAGGTGTCAGTGATGAAAAGATTCAGATGGGTACTGCCATTGCTTGCCTGTACGGCGGTCGTCACGGGCTGCTCGGACAGCGAAGATGAGGTGGTACGTCGCCCGGTCAAACTTCATGCCGTGGAAACCGGCAAGGTAGCGCCGCATCGCGAATACGCCGGTGAGGTGCGCGCCCGGGTGGAATCCAGTCTCGGTTTTCGCGTGTCCGGCAAGATCAGCAGTCGCAGTGTGGATGCCGGCGAACGTGTAACGAAGGGACAAGTGCTGGCAACGCTGGACCAGGAGGACGAACGCCTGCGCTACGAGTCCGCCCGGGCACGCTTTAACAGCGCCCGCGCGGACATGGAGCTTGCCAAGACCGACTATCAGCGCATGAAGGAGTTGCATGAAAAGGGACATGTCTCCGACACGGAACTGGACCGTGCCCGTATCGCGCTGGACACCGCGCGTGCCTCCTGGGAGCAAGCACGCGCGGACCTGAACATGGCCAACAATCGTCTTGCCTACACGGAACTGGAAGCGGACGCGAATGGCGTGGTGGTGGCGGTGAACGCGGATGCCGGGGAGGTCGTCTCGGTGGGCCAGCCGGTGATTCGCGTCGCCCGTGACGGCCCCCGTGAGGTGGCCGTGGATATTCCCGAGAACCAGCTGGAGTTGGTGCGTAAAGGCACCGCGGAAGTGACGCTCTGGGCAAACAAGGATCAGTGGTATCCAGCCAGCCTCCGTGAGCTGGGTGCCGCTGCCGATCCGGTGACGCGTACCTTTATGGCACGGTTCAGTGTGGAGGCACCGAAGGATGCCCTGGCACTGGGGCAAAGCGCCACGGTGCGCCTGTCTTTGCCGGAAATGGGCAAGGGCGTGCGGGTCTCCACCGCATCCGTGATACGGCACGGCGAAGGATCCGCCGTATGGGTATACGATGAACAGGAAGGCGTCATGCGCATGCGCCCGGTACAGATATTCGGTGTGGACGGCAACGAATTGATTGTCGGCGGGCTGGAGCCGGGTGAACGCATCGCGGAGGCGGGCGTACACGTGATCCGCGAGGGTCAGCCAGTGCGGCCGCTGGACGAGCAAGCGTCGCCGAAAGACGGGGAGTTGTAAAAACCATGCGGTTCAACCCCTCGGAATACGCGATTCGACAGCCGGTACTGACCGTTTATTTCCTCACGCTTCTACTGATCGCCGGTATCTATGCCTATCAGAGTCTGGGGCAGAACGAGGACCCGCCTTTCAACTTCCGCATCATGTCCGTGCGCGTTTTCTGGCCCGGCGCCGATGCCATGCAGATGGTGGAACAGGTCGGTGACCGTCTGGAAGCGACGCTGCAGGAAGTGCCCTATGCAGACAAAATACGTAGCTACGCCAAGCCCGGAGAACTGACGGTCCTTTTTGAACTCCGCGATTCCGCGCCGCCGGAGGAAATCCCGGATGTCTGGTACACCGCGCGCAAGAAACTCAATGACATGTGGCATCGGATGCCCGACGGTGTCCAGGGTCCCTACGTCAACGACGAATTTGGCGATGTGTTCGGCATCATCTACGCGGTTCGCGCGGACGGATACAGCTGGGCCGAGCAGGATGACTTCGCCGAGGAAATCCGCCAACAACTGCTGCGGGTGCCGGACGTGGCCAAGGTGGAATTTTTCGGCCGCCAGAGCCGACAAATCTACGTGGAAATCTCCCAGAACCGGATGGCCTCCCTGGGCATCGATATGCAGCAGGTGGTGGAGGAAATCAATCGCCAAAACGCGGTGCGTTTCGCCGGAACACTGAATGGACCCGAGGACAAGATTAATATCCGCGTGTCCGGCCAGTTCAACGCCGTCCAGGACCTGCAGACATTGCCGCTTAGGTTTGCCGATCGCACTTTCCGCCTGGGAGACATCGCCGAGGTTTACGAAGGTTATACTTTCCCGCCGGATCCCAAGGTCCGATTCAATGGCGAGGACGTCATAGCCATTGGCATCTCCATGAGCGAGGGCGGCGATATTATCCGGTTGGGCGAGAATCTGCGTTCGACGATCAGCCGTATCCAGCAGTCCCTACCCATTGGAATCGAACTGGAGAACTTCCAGAATCAGCCGAAATTGGTGGCCGATTCCGTAGGTGAGTTCATCAAGACCCTGATCGAGGCTCTGGTCATCGTGCTTGCCGTGAGTTTCGTGATTCTGGGGGTTCAAGGGTCATTTCGCCATATCGATTGGCGGCCCGGGCTGGTGGTGGCGCTCGCCATTCCCACAGTATTGGCGGGCACTTTCCTGGTGATGGCCGGCGGGGATGTCGATCTGCACAAGATTTCGCTGGGCGCCCTGATTATCTCGCTGGGGCTGCTGGTGGATGACGCCATCATCATTATCGAGATGACGGTGCGAAAACTGGAAGAAGGCGAGCCGCGACTGCATGCGGCCACCCATGCCTATCGTGAAACCGCCTTCCCCATGCTTACCGGCACCCTGATCACGGCAACGGGCTTTCTCCCCATTGGTCTGGCGCGCTCGCCGGTGGGCGAATACACCTTCTCCATCTTCGCGGTGACCGCTTCGACCCTTGTGATTTCCTGGTTGGTCGCGGTGTATTTCGTGCCCTTCCTAGCCTATCACTTGCTGCGGGAAAAAGTCGTCGAAGGCGATGCTCCCCATGATGTCTATGACACGCCGGTGTATCGGCGCGTGCGCCATTGGGTTCGCAAGGCGGTGGAGCACCGGTGGCGCACCATCGGTGCGACACTGCTCGCCCTGGTGCTGGGCATTCTCGGTATGCAGGTGGTGGAGAAACAGTTTTTCCCCGACTCCAACCGCCCAGAGTTGCTGGTGGATCTCTGGTTGCCCGAGGGCACCTCATTCGAGAATACCTACGGCATCGTGGAACGGGTGGAGAACCGTTTCCTCGCGGAACCGGACCTCGGTAAGGTGACTAGTTTCGTGGGCACCGGCGCGCCGCGTTTCTACCTGCCCATGAATATTGTGTTTCCCCAGGATAACGTGGCGCAACTGGTGGTGGAGCCCGGTGACCCGGAAAACCGGGGCCGGCTCCAGGCGCGGCTTCGCGAAATCCTCGCCAGTGATTTCCCGGAAGCGCGCTTCCGCGTCAGATTGCTGCCTAACGGCCCGCCGGTGGCATACCCGATCCGCTTCCGCGTCATCGGCCCCGAAGCGCAGACAGCACGGGAACTGGCCAACCGTGTCCGTGCCATCATGGCCCAAGACCCGGATATTGTCGGGCTTAACGACGATTGGCACGAGCCCATCAAGGCGTTACACCTGCAGTTGGATCAGTCCCGGGCCCGGGCACTGGGCGTGACATCGGCATCAGTGGCCACGGCGGGGCAAACCCTGCTCTCCGGGATGACCATCGGTCAATACCGGGAGCAGGACGAAACCATTGATATCGTCTTGCGTCAGCCGGAGGCGGAACGCCGGACCCTGTCCGCGGTGGGCAACGCCTACATGCCTCTGCCCCATGGCGAGTCGGTTCCCATTTCCCAGGTGGCCGATTCGCTGTTCGCCTGGGAGCACGGCGTGATCTGGCGCTACAACCGCGACTTCGCCGTGACCGTCCAGGCCGACGCCCGCCCGGGAGTACAGGGTGATACCGTGGCGCGGCGTATCGATGAGCGTCTGGACGCGGTGCGCGAGGATCTGCCCTTTGGGTATCACATTGAGATCGGCGGCATCGTCGAGCGCTCCCGCGACGGCCAGGCCTCCATTGCCCAGTGGCTGCCGGTGATGCTGGCGACCATGCTGACCTTGCTGATGCTGCAATTGCGCAGCCTGTCCCGGGCAGTACTGGTGCTGATAACCGGGCCGCTGGGGATTATCGGCGCGGTTTTCACACTGATTCTGTTGGGCCGTCCGCTTGGGTTTGTTGCTTTCCTGGGTATTATTGCCATGAACGGGATGATCATTCGCAATGCCGTGATTCTGCTGGACCAGATCGAACAGGACATCGCAAACGGTGTGCCGGCCTTCGATGCTGTAGTGGATTCCGCGGTGCGCCGCGCGCGCCCCATCATGCTGACCACCGTGACCGCCGTGCTGGCCATGATTCCTTTGACCAATACCTCGTTCTGGGGGCCCATGGCCGTCGCAATTATGGGTGGTCTGTTGGTGGCCACCGCTCTGACACTACTAAGCCTGCCGGCCATGTATTCGGCCTGGTTCCGTATAAGGCCCACGCCAGAGTGACCGCCTTGCAGCCTGGAGGCGAGTAACGTATTGATGAAATGTGGGACGATGATCGATCCAACGTTGACACGTCCAAGGTGGACCGCCACGAAGGCGTGACCATTGGCTGGGCATGCGGGCCAATCCAAAACCGGATCCGGTTGAAGACGGGTCGCAAACCGGTTCGAGCGACCTCCTTCGAGAGGACGCTCTCCTGCGCTACCATGGATGAAGAAAGATTCCGATCTACTGCGCTGTGGATTTGCGAAATGTCCGGTGCATTCCCATTCGCGAGGAGCAGAATTTAACCCGCGGGCGTTACCGACCAGGCTCGGTGATCACCGCATCCCGGATCAAGCGCCAGACGAAATTGCCCACATCCTCAAGAGAGTAGGGCCCGCTTTTATCAAACCAGGTGGCCACCCAGTTCAGCCCCCCGAGACCAATCAACCGCAAGAGGTGAATATCAACATCCTGGCGTATCACGCCCTGTGTCGCCAGAGATTGCAACATCGCCGCCCAGAGTTCCTCATACCGGTCACGCAGTTCAATCATTTCCTTGCGCGTCTGGCCACGCAGGGAGCGCCACTCGAACAACAGCACGTAGACCATGTCCGACCCGTCAACCAGCAGATCCAGGTGTGCATTGATGCCGCGACGCAGCTGCTCAATGGGATCGTCTACCCCGGCAATGGCGCGCGAAACCGCGCTTGAAGCCTGCTCAAGTGCCAGCCTCATCAAATCCACCAGCAGGCTTTCCTTCGAAGGATAGCGGTAATGCAGGCTACCCGGGAGCATGTCGCAAGCCTGGGCAATTTCCTTCACCGTGGTGCGATCAAACCCTTGATCACGGAACAGACTCGCGGCCGCTGCCAACACAAACTCCCTGTCTGACTGGGCCACCGTCGCCGCCTGGCGCTTCCCCCTATTGCTCACAAACATCCTCCGCTGCGGAAAATACTGGATTTTAGCACGCCGGCTCCTGATCCGTCCCGGTCTTCGCCAGGTGGGCCGGCGGGCTTCGATATACACATTATTCCCTATTGTCTCACCAAATGTCTTGACGGTTGGCCGGACAACCAAATAGTTTGGTCTGATGCACACGGAATTGGAGCTATGTCATGGCCCTCGAAAATCGCAAGATCGGTTACGACGAAGTGGTGACCCGGGACCTCCACTTCCCGATGAATACCGGGAACGTTGCCCGGCACTGGTTCAACAACGACCCCTGGACCACCCACTGGATGAACGCCATCCTCGCCGCGGTACCCGATGGCGAACGCTGGGTCATGAATTCGGCACGGCGGCAACTCGAAAAACTCGCCGACCCGGAAGTCCGCAGAGCAGCGCTGGAATTCATTCGCCAGGAGCGTATCCACGCCCGCGAACATGACGAAATGAATGCCGTCGGTGTTCAGCACGGGGTGCCCATCAACAAAGTGGAAGGAGTGTTCAAACTCATCCGGAAACAGCTTCAGCACCGTCTCAGTGATGACATGCAGAGCTCGATTGCGGCCGCGTTCGAGCATTTCACCGCCATCATCTCTTCAGTACTGCTGGAGCATCCGGAGCTGTTTGACGACACTCATCCGGAGCTGCGTGCCATGTTGTATTGGCATTTTGTTGAGGAAACGGAGCATAAAAGCGTCAGCTTTGACGTCTTTGTCGATGCCAGTGGCGGCGGGCTGCGCAGCTATCGGCTCCGAACCAGCGGCATGTTGCTGGCCATCGCGCTCGGCTTTCCGATCATGATCGGCAACCAGACCTACCTCCTCTACAAAGATCGCCAGGTGTTTAACCTGCGCTCCGCCGCCCATATGGCCAAGGTGCTGTTCTTCCGCCCGGGCATCCTGTCGAAAGTGCTGGGTGGCGTATTCCCCTATTTTTCACCCACCTTCCACCCCTGGGATGACGACAACCGGGCCGTGATCCGGGTCTGGAAGCGGGCCTATGAACAAACTGGCGATCCTCAGAAGGCCTTTAAGGCGTTGCGGAACCGGCGACCGACCAAACAACATGCCGAAGCTCCCCCCACTCTTACTGTCGAACCTGCATGGGGCCAGGCATGAAGAAAAAAACCTTGCCACTATCACGTGGCGCGGCGGCTGTGATCACCGGTGCCGGCAGTGGTATTGGCCGCAGTTTCGCCTATGAGATCGCTCGCCGCGGCGGCTCGGTTTTGTGCGTTGATATCAATGCCGAACGTGTCGAGCGGGTCGCCAGCAGCCTGCGAGCGCTTGGTAGCCAGGCTGTCGTCCGGCAATGCGACGTGGGCGACGCAGAGCAAATGCAGGCCCTGTCGGAAGAGGCAGAGACACTACTCGGACGTCCTGTAACACTGGTCATCAACAACGCCGGCGTTGGATTGGGTGGACCCATTGGCGAGGTGTCGCTGGAGGATTGGCACTGGTGTATGAACGTCAACCTCTGGGGTGTGATTCACGGGTGCCATTTCTTTGCTCCGGCACTGCGCGATCTTGGCTACGGAGGCATCATTAATGTTGCCTCCGCTGCCGCCTTCGGCTCAGCCCCAGAAATGACCACCTACAATGTGACCAAGGCCGGCGTGTTGGCGTTATCCGAAACCCTGGCGGCAGAATTGGCGGGCACTGGCGTGCGCGTCACCGCTCTGTGCCCGACCGTGGTGCCGACCAATATTGTCGAGGATGGTCGCCTGCCCGAGCGGCGGCGTGATTTTGCCCGAACGGCGATGACCCGTTACGCCCTGACCAATGCCGACCGAGTGGCCCGCCAGACCCTCGACGCATTGGATGATGGCCAGCTGTACATGCTACCGCAGATTGACGGACGCATTGCCTGGCGCCTGAAGCGTCTGGCCCCAGCGCTATATGCCCGGGCGGTCGGCGAGTCCTACCGACTGTTGGCTCATTGATCCGGCATAGCAAGAAACCAGCAAGGAGTCCACATGGCATCGATTCCCGCAAAGACCATGAAGCTGCTGCTTCGGGTCGGCGTCAAGCGTGATATAAGGGACCCGGATAAGCTGGTGCGCCACCTTCGTCGGGTGATGAACGCACCCTTGGCGCCGTCTCGCGTGCCACGCGGTATACGGTTGCAGAAGGGCGAGGTTGCCGGGGTCTCAGGGCACTGGCTCAGCCCCCCCGATCCGGCTGTAACGATACTGTATTTACATGGCGGTGCTTTTATTGGTGGTCGGCTGGAAACCTACCACAACTTCTGTGGTCGTCTGGCCGGCGCACTGAATGCCCGGGTGTTCCTGCCCGACTACCGACTGGCGCCGGAGCACCCTTATCCTGCCGCACCGGACGATGCCTTCCATGTCTATCAGGAGCTGGTGACTGATCCGCGCCCCATCATCATCGCGGGTGACTCGGCGGGCGGGAACCTGACCCTGGTCACCCTGCTTCGCGCCCGTGACCAGAAGCTTCCCATGCCCGTTTGTGCCCTGGCCATCTCACCAGGGGCTGATGGGCGCGGCGAGCTGATGTCGCGACAGGCAAACAGCGACAGCGACGCCATGCTGTCCCAGTGCATGATTGATATTGCGACCGACATCTATCTGGCGGGCGCGGATCCACAACACCCGTACGCCTCGCCCTGCCTCGGTGATTTCAGCGGCCTGCCGCCACTGATGCTGACTGTCAGCGACGAGGAGTGTCTGCGCGACGACGCCCATGTCGTCGCGCAGCGTTGCCGCGAAGCCGGCGTACCCGTGCGGCTTCTGGAGCGCGCAGATATGCCACACGTCTGGCCGGTTTTCACTTTTCTATTACCCGAAGCGAGACGGGACTTCAGAAAAATCGTCAACCATCTGCACCGTAATCTGGCCACGGCAGAAGCCATCAAGGCCCCGTGGGGAAACGCGGCAGACAGATCCACTGCTACCAGGGAGGTTCCGGCATGAATATGGCGGCTTTCCCGACGTCGACAGCCACCCCTGATCATGAAGTCATCATCATTGGCTCGGGCATCTCGGGCATCGGCGCCGCAATACAGTTGCGTGCCGATGGCGTGAAAGACATTTTAATTCTTGAGCGCAGTCAGGATGTGGGCGGCACTTGGCGTGATAATCGTTATCCCGGCATCGCAGTTGACATCACGTCCTTTACCTACTCCTTTTCCTTTGAGCAGAATGCAAACTGGTCGCGGGTCTTCGCACCGGGCGACGAGCTGCACCATTACACACGTCGAGTGGCGAGCAAATACGGTATCTACCCATTAATTCGCTTTGGTGTCGAAGTGACCCGGGCCCGTTTTGACTGTGCCAACGATCTATGGCTGATCGAACTGAGTAATGGAAAGCAGCTTCGAGCCCGCCATATCATATCGGCCTGTGGCGGACTCATCTCGCCGAAAATGCCGGATATCAAAGGGCTGGACAGTTTCAAGGGCGAAGTCATCCATACCGCCCGCTGGCCCGAAAACCTTGACCTGGATGGTAAGCGGGTGGCCGTGATTGGGACCGGTGCCACGGCGGTGCAGCTGATCCCCGAAATCGCGGGCAAGGCCAAACAACTGGATGTCTACCAGCGCACTCCGATCTGGGTACTGAAAAAGCCGGATGGTGAGCTGCCAAACTGGCTCAAGACCCTTTTCCGGCTGGTGCCCAGGCTGCAGCGGACCTTGCGCGGCGCCACCGATACGGTCAGCGAAACCCTGATGGTGCTCTCCGCGGTTTATTATCGTCAGGCACCCTGGCTGGTCAGAATGTGCGAAAAGGCCGGCATGAACAATCTGCGCGAGCAGTTGCCGGACCATCCGGAGTTGTGGGACAAGTTGACGCCCCAATACGGCTTCGGCTGCAAGCGACCGACGTTCTCGAACGAGTATTTCCGGACCTTCGCCCGGGACAACGTGGAGCTGGTCACCACGCCCATCCAGCGAATTACGCCAAGGGGCATCGAGACCACCGACGGCGTCGAGCACGACATTGACGTGTTGATCCTGACGACCGGCTACAAGGTTTTCGAGAAGGGCAACCTGCCGTCCTATGAAGTCGTGGGACGTGGCGGTACGGATCTGGGCGAGTTCTGGGAAGAGAACCGTTACCAGGCCTACGAGGGCCTGACCATACCGGGGTACCCCAACTTCTACATCATGCTGGGGCCGTACGCGCTGATCGGTACATCCTATTTCAAGATGGTCGAGGGCAACGCCATTCACCTATCGCGTTGTATCCGCGAGGCGGCCAAGCGAGGGGCGACCCGGGTGGAAATCCGCCAACCGGTTCATGACGCCTACTTCCGGGATATTGAACGTCGCCAGCAAAATACCGTATTTTTGAATCACAACTGTGCCCAGTCCAACAGCTACTATTTCGACCACCACGGCGATGCGCCCATGCTGCGCCCTTCCACCTCCGTGGAAATGCTTTGGCGGGCAAAGCACCTGCCGATGAACCACTACCGGTTCAGCGGTAACAACCGCCGCGGCATTATCCTACCAAAGAAGGAAAAGGGTGCCGGCGAGCTCGCACGAAACACATCCTGAGCACCGAGACCGAGCAGAGCGCGCTCCGTACAGAGTCCCAACTCGCTGGCTGCATCAGCCTGGCGAGGGAGCGCCACCATGCCCCGGGGTCGGATTAAGCATCTCCAAACTTCACGCCATCATGGCAGCGATCGGCATGCTGGGCATGCCGAAGCCCCCGAAACGAGAACTTGGTGTTCTTACCTTCCTCAGACCAAAGACTTCAAATCGACATCCACATCGCTCAAGGCTTCAGAACTAACACGTTTTCGTAGATAGACAAGCTTCTTGCCAACCATAAAAGCCATGGGCAGATTTACCGCGTCCACCGCAATAAGGTGACCTTCGCGCATATAGAAAACAGCGAATGACCCGTCCCTCGGGTTACCTCTAACCACCCGTTGATCATGATCTTTGGAGAGGCCCACCATCTGCAGTCTTACATCATATTGGTTCGACCAGAACCATGGAGCGGCGTCGTAGGGCTTGTCTTCGCCCATGAGCGTTGCCGCAGCGGTACGGGCCTGGTCGACCGCGTTGGCCACCGACTCCATCCGTTGGGGCTGCTCGAAGAAAAGGTTCCGGTGGCGGGTACAGTCGCCAATCGCCAGAATGTCGGGATCACCGGTGCAGGTATACTCGTCAACGACAATGCCGTCATCACAGGGCAGCCCCGCGGCCTCCGCCAGGGCCGTTTCCGGCATAATACCGATCGATACAAGCACGATATCGGCGGGTACCGTGCCACCATTCTCCAAGGTCACACCAGCCACACGATCCTGATTATCCGCTTCGAAGCCGATTACCGCCGTGTTGAGACATACATCCACGCCAGCGTCCCTGTGTTTGGCTAAGAAGAACGACGAAATCTCCGGGCCCGTGACGCGCTGCATAAGACGCTCGGCAGCCTCCAGAACCGTGACATTCAAGCCTTTCTTGACAGCGGTGGCGGCCACCTCCAGGCCGATATATCCGCCACCCACGATGACCAGCCTTTTCCCCGGAAGGAGTTGCTCTCGCAGAGCATCTGAGTCAGCCATGTCGTGCAGATAATGAATACCCTTCAAATCAGCGCCCGGCGCGTTCAGACGTCGAACATGGGACCCCGTAGCCAGAACGAGTCGACCGTATTTCAATGTGTCCTGATCCGACAATCTGATGATTTTCTTATCCCGATCAATCTGTTCGGCGCGCAATCCGAGCCGCAACTGATGACCCGCGACCTCGTACACGGAGCACGGCTTCAGGTACAGCGAGTCCTGGCCAACATCGCCTGCCAGATAATTCTTTGAAAGTGGCGGTCGCTGGTATGGTGGATGGATCTCCTCGCCCACCAGAACCACTTCATTTTGATATTTCTTTTGCAGCAGGGTTGTCATGAGAGCACCGGCTGCGTGCCCGCCGCCAACGATAACTGTCGTCTCTTTCTGTGTGTTTACCATAGCCTCGCTCTTCAGCTATACATTAGAACCCTATGGTTCAGGCATCCTTGAGAATCATCGCGGCACTTTTCTCGCCGACCAGGGTCCCCGCTGACTGGTGTTGCGGCCGACCAGAGTCGGCATAATCGAGGCATCGAACATTCGCAACCCTTGCAGGTCGTGCACGCGCATACGCCGACCGACAACCACATAATCGAAGTTGTCGGCGGTCATCTGGCCCTACAGTTGATTATTTTCTTGGCGTCAACTTAACCATCAGCTTGGAATAGCCCCGTACGAAATTCGACTGCACCCGCTCAGCTTCGCCTACAACCTCTATGCTGTCGAAACGCTCCAGCAGTTCTTCCCACAGGATGCGCAGTTGTAATTCCGCCAGGCGGTTGCCCATGCATCGGTGGATACCGTAACCAAAAGAAATATGGTTCCGCGCGTCCTTGCGATCAATAATGAGTTGATCGGGGTTTTCAAACTTGCGCTCATCCCGATTGCCCGAGGCATACCACATCAAAACACGATCCCCCTTCTTGATGGTCTTGCCGCGCAGTTCCACGTCCTGCGTGGCGACCCGGCGCATATGCGCCAGCGGGGTTTGCCAACGGATGATTTCCGAGACCATGTTGGGAATCAGCTCCGGGTTCGCCTTTAGTTTATCGAATTCCTCCGGGAACTGATTCAAGGCCAGCACACCGCCGCTCATGGAGTTGCGCGTGGTGTCATTCCCGCCGACGATAAGCAGGGCCAAATTGCCGATAAACTCCATGGGCCGATCAATCAAATCCTTTGTGTCTTCGTTAATCTGCAGCATGCTGATCAAATCGAAACCGGGCTCTTCGCCGGCCGCGCGGCGTGCAGCCTTGTCGCGCCAAAGCCTGGAGAAAGACCACGCCATGTCTGCGGCGTCGTCAAACATGACATTTTCATCGGTAAACTGGCCGCCGGTCGCCGATGCCGCGCCGGACAATCGATCCGACCAATCAACCAACTTGTGACGTTCCTCGTAAGGAAAATCAAGCAACGTAGCCAACATGCGTCCGGTCAGCTCCTTTGAAACCGCCGGCACCCAGTTGAAGGCTTCACCGAGCGGCAGGCTGTCGAGCACCTCCCCGGTGCGTCTTCGGATCAGCCCTTCCATTTCCTTGAGATTCTGCGGTGCCACCACCCCCTGAACCGCCCGGCGCTGCACATCATGCTTGGGCGGATCCATGGCGATGAACATTTCCACCGATAGCCCTTCCGGGGGATCACCCAGAATAATTTGCGGCTCGGAGGAAAACAGCTCGTGGTTCTTGTCCACGAACAGGATGTCTTCATAACGCGTTACCGACCAGAATGGCCCGAATGGGCTATTCTTCTGGTAGTGCACCGGCGCCTCATCACGCAGGCGCTTGAAGTAGGCGCGCCATTGGTCCTGCCGATACAGAAAAGGGTTGCTGGGGTCGATATCCTCAAGCGCCAGTGCGTTGACATCGGGAACCGGCGATTCAACGAAGTTGGGCATTGGCCGCAGCGGGCCAAAAACCTTCTTCTTTGCCCTCATCACCTGCTTGAGTGTCCGAATCTGCCAGTGCATCGGCACGAGCTTGGATGTGGCGTTGACCAACCTCGTATGGATTGTCTGCGATTGCGTTGTCATGGGGTCCTCCAATGCTTACATCTGAAATTCGGGCAGATAAACGATGATGCCATCCATTGCCTCGGTGGTTTTGATCTGGCAGCCCAGGCGTGAGGTTTTCGCTCGTTCCGGGGTCATGGACAACATCTGTTCTTCGTCATCACCGGGTGTGTCGCCAGTCTTGTCGAACCATTCATCCGCAACGATCATGTGGCAGGTGCCGCAAGCGCACTCTCCGCCACAATCTCCGTCGATGCCGGGAATGGCGTTATCGACGGCCACTTGCATCAGCGTGCTTCCAGCCTCGAATTCCGTGACATGTTCGGTGTTGTCATGCTCAATAAAGGTAACCTTGCCCAAAGCCTCTCTCCCGCGAATAACTAACGGCTCCATAGTGATTCCGGGCCACCATAACGGGGAGGTCATTTCTTGACAGGAAGGGGGTCATTTAACGACAATATTGTTACTTTGTGATGGTCGACCCCGATGACACAACCAGCAGATGAACGGCAACACGTGGAAGGCGATATTCCGTCGAACTATTCCCGGCTGATTGCCCGCGAGCTGGGGTTAACGGCCAGGCAATTGCCCCTGTTACTGCATGGCACCAGTCTGGACGTCCAACAGTTCCTGAACGAGCACAGCCTGCTCACGCCGACCCAGCAGATACGGATTCTTCGCAACGCGCTAGCGCTGTCCGGCCAGCCGGAATTTGGTTTACGATTGGGCAAGCGCCTCACGCCGGCGACCCACGGTGCCGTGGGCTTTGCTGCCTCCAGCAGCCCGGACCTGCTGAGCGCGCTGCGGGCGATACACACCTTTCTGCCGACGCGTGCCAGCGTTGTCCAGCTGCATTTGCAGCAGGTTGAAGATCACCTGGAATGTCGGCTGGCTTTCCAGGTGCCGCTGGACGCCGACCTTGAGCGCTGCCTGGCGGATACGATGATCATGACACTGCTCGAATTCGGCGAATTCATTGTCGGGCGCCCCCTGCATGAGGCTGAAATAGGCTTTACCCATCCGGCGCCCGAATACCAGGCGATCTATTCCGAGTACCTGTCCGGCCAGATTCACTTTGGTTGCGATCAATTAACGCTCAGACTACCGATGACGTTGTGCCGGGAACCGAACGCCTCCGCCAACCATGAAAACTATCGTCTGGCGCTGGAGCAGTGTGAATCCATGCTTGCGCAACTCCAGACCCATAAGCCAAGCTACCAGACCCGTCTCAAGAAAATGATGTTATCCCGCCCCCCAGGCACCCTCAGTGAAGCCGAAGCAGCGGCCACCCTGTTCATGAGCAAACGCACCCTGGCCCGCAAGCTGAAACAGGAACACAGCAGTTTCCGACAAATTCGTGATGAAATCCTTTCCCAGCAGGCGGCAAGCTACCTCTGTCAAAGCAAGTTGCCGATCGAGGCCATCGCGGCGTTAATGAACTATCACGACAGCGCCAACTTCAGACGCGCCTTCAAACGCTGGTTCGGCCAGTCGCCGGAGGAGTACAGGCAGCGTGCCGGCTCGCGCGACAGTCTGCCGCCCGCGCACTGAGGGTGCACTGAATACCCCGTCAAACAGCCCTGATCATGTTACCCGGATATCAGAATTCCGGGGGATGACGATCGACAAAGTGCAAGACGCGGGCCTTCCTATTTACAGGCTCCGCAATTCCTTTTTCAGGATCTTGCCCACCGGATTGCGGGGCACTGCCTCAACCAGTTTCAACTTCTCCGGCAGCTTGTAGACACTCATACCCTGCTTCTTCAGGTAGTCGTTGATTTCCTCCAGGGCCGGAGGGTTGTCTGCATCGGCTGGCACCACACAGACACATACCCGCTCTCCCATGATGTCGTCCGGCTGAGGTATCACGGCCACGTCCTTAACCTTGGCAAAACCCAGCACCGCGTTCTCCACCTCCACGCTAGAGATGTTGAAACCACCCCGAATCACCATGTCTTTCTTGCGATCATAGAAGCCCAGGTGCTTGTCATCCTGGACGATGAACAGGTCACCGGTGCGGAAGAAGCCATCCGCTGTGAAGGACCGCTCGCTAATATCCGGCCGCTGGAAGTAGCCGGCAAACACCCCCGGGCTGCGATAGCACAGCTCACCGATGCCACCGGGTTCGGTGATTTCCTCATCCCCGTCACCGAGGACTTTCACTTCGATACCACGGATACCGGAGGGCCATTCGACGCCTTCCTTGCCCCACCAGGGCAAATGATCCACCCGCCTGTCCAGATCCGGCACATCCGCCGGACCGGCCACCAGACAGGTCCCTTCGTTCTGGCCCCATATATTGACAATCTCGATATCCCAGCGGCGCTTGAATTCCTGCAGGGACCAGGCCGAGGGCGGTGCCGAACCGGTGGTGATCGTGCGCACGCTCGACAGATCTAGTTGGTCCACGTTGGGCAGTTTTGCAATCATGTTCAGCATCGCCGGTACCAGAATGGTGTACTCGATCCGCTCTTCGGTCAGCTGGCGCAGCAGGATTTCCGGCGTAATGGGATGATGCAGCACCAGGGTGCCCGCCGCCGCCAGCCAGGGTAGGTAGTTCACTCCTACCGCCGTCATGTTCACCAGCGGCGCAACGCACAGAATGCGGTCGCCCTTCTGAAGGCCACAGGTGGTGAACACCAGGCTGACCATGAACTCCCAGTTGTTGTGGCTCATGGGGCAGCCCTTGGGCTCTGCCTCGGTGCCCGAGGTCCAGCACAGGGTGAATATGTCGTTGGCATCCACCGGAACCTGCGGGACGCGGCCAGGCTCTGCCAGGGCGGTATCGGTCAGTTCCTCCAAGCTAATATAGTGCTCGAAGCCCAGCTCCTGGCCCAGCGCCCGGTAGTCAAAGCCGTGGAAGTTTTCCACAGAGACATAGAAACTGGCCCCGGTTATTTCTTTCACATAGCCCACATCCTTGCGGCGCCATTGCAGGGGCAACGCGGAAAGCAGGCCGCCGGCCTTTGCCGCGGCCAAATAGAGCATGGCCAGCTCCCAGACGTTGGGCAGCTGAGCCACCAGTATGTCATCCTTGCCGAAGCCCCGGCTTGCCAGTTCAGCGGCGGTGGCGTCCACGGCCCGGGAGAACTCGGCCCAGGTCAGCCGCTGTGCTGGCGTACCGACCAGCTCATCGCGGTTGGGGGGATCCACCACCGCTTCCCGGTCGGGATGGGCGACGCAGTTGGCGGCAAAGCGTTCCAGCAACGTGCTGTTACCCCAGTAGCGGTTGCCGGTGTATTCCTCAATGATTTCCGGTTTGTGCAGGATCACGATTTGCCACTCCTGTTGTCTTCATGTTCTTAAAGGCCGCTTCCATAAGCTTCACGATGATCGGCGCCGGGCAATCACCTCCTAGGGGGATAGATCACGCCCCATGGCACTCGGCTACATGGTTTGCCGCACTGCACTCAGGCCCCCTTCCCGTTTCTCCATAAACAGAAGTGGCGAGCGCTCATTCCAGTCCCCGCGCAATTAGCTCCTTCATGATTTCATTGGTGCCGCCGTAGATCTTTTGCACGCGGGCGTCGGCGTAAAAGCGCGCGATTGGGTACTCGAGCATGTAGCCGTAGCCGCCGAAGAACTGCAGGCACTCGTCGACGATTTCGCACTGCTTCTGAGTGCACCACCATTTCGCCATCGAGGCCGTCTCCGCGTCGAGCCGATCATCAATCAGACGCTGGATGCAGCGGTCGATAAACACCTGACCGAGGGTAACCTCGGTGTGCCGCTCAGCGAGCCGGAAGCGCGTGTTCTGGAAGTCGAGCAGTCGCCTGCCGAAGGCCTTGCGCTCGCGCACATACGCGAGAGTGTGCTCCAGTGCCGCCTCGGCAGCGGTGATGGCACCGACGCCGATGATCAGACGCTCACGCGGCAGCTGTTTCATCAGTTGGTAGAAGCCCTGGCCCTCCTGGCCGCCGAGCAGGTTTTCGGCCGGAACCTCCAGATCATCGAAGAACAGCTCGGCGGTGTCCTGGCCTTTCTGGCCGATCTTTTGCAGCAGCCGGCCGCGGCGGAAGCCGGGCTGCTCGGCCGGCTGTTCGACCACCAGCAGCGAGACGCCCCTGGCGCCCTCGACCGGATTGGTCTTGCAGACGATGACCAGGAGGCCGCAGTGATGGCCGTTGGAAATAAAGGTTTTCGCACCGTTGACCACATAGTTCTTGCCCTGGCGTTCGGCGCGTGTTCGCACCGCCTGCAGATCCGAGCCGGTGCCCGGCTCGGTCATGGCGATGGCCCCCACCCACTCCCCGGAGGCGAGCCTGGGCAGCCAGCGCCGCTTCTGCTCGGGCGTCCCGCAGCCGACGATGTAGTGGCTGACGATCTCATGGACGCCCTTGGCCCAACTGGTATTGCCGGCACGGGCCTGCTCCTGGAGGATCACGGCCTCATGGGCGAAGGTTCCTCCCGCGCCGCCATATTCTTCCGGCACGTCGGTGCACAGCAGGCCGGCGGCACCAGCCCTGGTCCACAACGCGCGGTCGACGTACTGCTGCGCGTCCCACTGTTCCTCGAAGGGCGTGATTTCCCTGGTCATGAACTTACGAACGTTGTCGCGGAACAACGAGAGCTCTTCGTCCATCCAGGGTGATTGATCCGATGTCATGGCGGCCGTCCCCCTCACATCGAGAAGCCGCCGCCGCAAAGCAGCGTCTGGCCACTGACGTAGTTCGATTCCGGAATGCAGAACAGGTAGACGGCCCCGGCCGCCTCGGCCGGCGAGCCGGCGCGACCCAGCGGCACCATGGCCTCCATGGTCTTGAGCAGATCGGGGTTGACGCCGACCTTGATCTTGCGACCTTCGACGTCGATGCTTGCATCCGAGCCGGCGGCAGCCTCGGTGAGCCGCGTCTTGATCAGGCCAAAGGCCACGCAGTTTACGTTGACGTTATAGCGCCCCCATTCCTTGGCCATGGCCTTGGTCAGGCCCATCACCGCCGCCTTGCCGGCCGAGTAGTTGGCCTGTCCGGCATTGCCGCCGGTACCGGCAAGCGAGGAGATGTTGACGACCTTGCGAAATACCTCGCGCCCTTCGTTGGCTTCTTTCTTGGCCTGCACGCGGAAGTACTCGGAGGCGGCACGAAGGATCTGGAACGGCGCAGTCACGTGCACGTCCATAATGGCGTGCCACTGCTCATCGGTCATCTTGTGGATGACATTGTCCCAGGTGTAGCCGGCGTTATTGACGATGATGTCCAGACCGCCGAGGTGCTCGATCGCCGTGTTGACGAAGCGCTCGGCAAAACCGTCTTCCGTCACGCTGCCGATGCAGGCCACGGCCTTGCCGCCGGCGGTTTCGATCGCCGCGACCGTTTCCTCCGCCGGGGCGGCATCGAGATCATTGACCACCACGCTCGCGCCTTCGGCGGCGAGCTTGAGGGCGATTTCCCGGCCGATGCCGCGGCCCGAGCCGCTGACGATGGCCACTTTATCTTGAAGTTTCATGCAGTGTCCTCTTGTATGGGAATTAGGGTGCGTTTCATCATCAGGCCTGCGCCACCAGGGCCTCACCGGCGAGCTTGATCTCGCCCTGGTCGTCAACCACGTTAATCTTGAGCCGTGCCAGCGCCTCGCAGCCGCCCTGCGTGATCTCGACAATCTTGCCGGTGCAGGTCAGCCTGGCGCCGACCGGTGTGATCGCCGCAAAGCGCACGGAGAAGTGGCGCAGCTGCGTCTGCGGGACCCACTGGGTCAGGAACCGGCCAAGATAGGCCATCGGCAGCATGCCGTGCGCGAACACATCCGGCATCCCGGCGGCCCTGGCGAAGTCGCTGTCAATGTGAATCGGGTTGTGGTCGCCCGAGGCACCGGCGAACAGGGCCAGGGTTGTGCGCGTGATGGGCGGAAGCTCGAGCGGCGGAAGCTCCTCGCCGACCCTGATTTCGTCACGGCGGGGACTGTTCATGCTGCGTTCTCCTGCGGGTTGCGTACGACGATGACGCTGCGGGCCTCGACCACTGTCTCGCCCTGGGCATCCT
Organism: Alcanivoracaceae bacterium; assembly: GCA_029212745.1. GTDB lineage: Bacteria > Pseudomonadota > Gammaproteobacteria > Pseudomonadales > Alcanivoracaceae > JARGOL01. The sequence continues at coordinate 83,528 of JARGOL010000009.1, read as the reverse complement.
TGATCTGCGAATCCTTGACGATGAACTCGATCGCGCCGCCCTTCTTGCTATAGATGTCGCTAACCTTCGACTCGACGCTGAGCACGTCGCCGGCGCACACCGGCGCGTGGTAGGTGAAGCTTTGCTCGCCGTGCAGGATGCGCTCGATCGGTACGCCCAGGGTGTCGAGCAGTGTGGTCAGCGTCCCGGCGTCAAGATCAGCGCCCATCAGGAAGGTCGGCGGCACCGGCAGGCTGCGGTAGCCCGCGGCCCGGGCCGCCTGCTCGTCGAGATACTCGGGCCGCGTTTCGCCGGTGGCCTTGGCGAAAAAGCGCAGGCGCCCCTTTTCGACCTCGAAGGTGACGGTCGGCAGCTGCAGGCCGATGTGTTTAGTATTAATCATATGCAACTCCTGTTCAGGTGGCCTGGTACATCGTCACCACGCAGGCCCCGCCCAGGCCGAGATTGTGCTGCAGGGCCAGGCGCGCACTTTCGACCTGGCGGTTCCCCGCCTGTCCGCGCAACTGCTGGACCAGCTCGGCGCACTGTGCCAGTCCGGTGGCGCCCAGCGGATGGCCCTTGGACAGCAGTCCGCCCGAGGGGTTGGTGACCACACGCCCGCCGTAGGTGTTGTCGCCGTCCTCGACCATCTTCTCGCCACCGCCTTCCGGCGCCAGCCCCAGTGCCTCGTAGGTCAGCAACTCGTTGGTAGCGAAGCAGTCGTGCAGCTCCACCACATCGACGTCCTCGGGGCCGATGCCGGCGGCCTCGTAGACCTGGTCAGCTGCGGCGCGCGTCATGTCGCAGCCGACCAGCTGCATCATGTTGCGTGCCTCGAAGGTATTTGGGGTATCCGTGGTCATCGACTGCGCCACGATGCGTACCTGATGATCAAGGCCATGAGCCTTGGCAAAGGCTTCGGAGCAGACGATGGCCGCGGCCGCGCCGCAGGTCGGCGGGCAGGCCATCAGGCGGGTCAACGGGCCGATCAGCACCGGGGAGTCCATGACGTCCTCCACCGTCACCTCCTTGCGGAACAGTGCCACCGGGTTGCGCGCGGCATGCCGGCTCGCCTTGGCGCGGATTTTGGCAAAGGTTTCCGCCCTGGTGCCGTACCTGTCCATGTGCGCCATGCCGGCGCCGCCGAAGTAACGGATGGCCAGCGGCACGTCCGGTTGGCCGACCAGTTCGTCGCACACATGATCGAAGAGCTCGAAGGGCGTCGGCCGGTCGTGGTAGTAGCTGCCCAGCGCACCGGGCTGCATCTGCTCGAAGCCCAGCGCCAGCACGCAGTCGGCAGCGCCGGAGGCCACCACCTGACGCGCCAGGAACAGGGCGGTCGAGCCGGTGGCGCAGTTGTTGTTGACGTTGACCACGGGAATGCCTGTCATGCCGAGCGGATAAAGCGCCCGCTGACCGCAGGTGGAATCGCCGTAGACATAGCCCGCGTAGGCCTGCTGTACCTTGCCGTAGTCCAGCCCGGCGTCGGCCAGCGCCTGGCGTGCCGCCTCGGCGCCCATCTCGTAGTAGGGCGCGCTGGCGCCCGGTTTGGCGAACGGCACCATGCCGACGCCGCTGATAACGGGAGTGTGTTTCATGCTTTGCTCCTTGAGCCCGGGTAGTAGACAGGTCGAAACCTTGCATTTCCGGCCTGCTCCGGGTGTGCCAGGCCTCCAGTCATCAGGCGGTGTGCGCCTGTAGCGCGTACGGCCCGCGTGTGCTCACCCGCTCCCCTGTTGCGGTGACATCATCCGGCGCACGGCATCCCGTACCGCCTCGGGTCGCTCCATGGGCAGGAAGTGGGTCGTTCCAGGCAAGACCTCCACCTCGGCGCAGGGCAGCCGGGTCCGCAGGCGTTGCCGCGCTCTTTGCGAGAAGGTCGAAGCCTGTTCCGCGGCCAACGTGATTACCGGACACTGCAACCGACGGATACCGGGCCAGGGGTTGTGTTCGGTATGAGCGAAAGTGGCACTTTCCCACTCCGGCGTACAGGCCAGGCGAACCTGATCGCCATGCTGCACGAGACCATGCTGGACATAGGCTTCAAGCCATGCCTCGGGCCAGGTCTTGAAGCCACCCCGTCCACGGAAATTGTCCAGGGCCGCAGCGTGCGAGTCGAACTCCCTGCGCCGGCGTGCCGCGCCGGCCGCCAGCGAGAACCGGTCGGACCGGCGCAAGAGCTTGGCCCACCACAACATCCAGCCCTGCCATAAATCCATGATCACCGGCTCTGCCAAGATCAGGCCCAGCACCTTGTCCGGCCGTCGGGCCGCGGCCATGATGCTGGTGGTGGCGCCGATGGAATGGCCGGCCAGCCAAACCGGCTCCGCCAGCTTGTCCAGAAAAGCGGCCAGATCCCGATAATAGGTTTCCCAGCCACGGAAAGTCGCAAAGTCCGCCGCCTCGGCGCTGGCCCCGTGGCCACGCATGTCCCAAGCCAGCACGTTGCAATCACGCGCCAGATCATCGAGCAGCGGTCTGTACAACCGACCATGGAAGCCCGTCGCATGGGCCCAGTGCAGCGTGGGGCGTCCGGCCGAACGCGGCCAGCGCCACAGCGCGATTTCCCGGCCGTCCGGGGCCGTGAATCCATCGCGCTCGATCACGCCGGAGGTATCAGTAAGATTTGGGTAAGCCAAGGACATGTTCACCGATGTAGTTGAGCAACATTTCGTTGTTGATTGGCGCAATCTCCATCAACCGGGCCGAGGGCCACAGGTTGATGATGTCGTAATCCCGGTCGAAGCCGTAACCACCGTGAGTTTGCAGCGCCGCCTCCACGGCCTTGACCGCGGCGCGCGAGCCCAGCAACTTGGCCATGTTGGCATGGGTGCCGGCATTGCCGCCCGCATCGAAGGTCGCGGCGGCCTGAATCATCATCAGCCGCGCGGCTTCCAGCTCGGCCTTGGCCTCGGCCAGCCGATGCTGCAGGGCCTGGTAGCTGCCGATGGGTACGCCGAAGGGCTTGCGCTCGTTGGCGTAGGTCACGGCCTTTTTAAGCGCGTAGTTACCCATACCCACGGCCATGGCGGTAGCAAGCAGGCGTTCCGAGTTCAACGCCTCGAACATCCCGGCCAGGCCCTCTCCCGGCTTGCCAATCAGTCGGTCCGCGTCGAGTTCGACCTCGTCGAGGAAAACCATGTACTGGCGCTCCGGCCAGCCGACGTCAATGTTCATTGGCGTCAGCTCCACGCCAGGCGCGTCGGTATCCACCACGAACAACGACATACCCTCGGTGCGGCGCTCGACCTCGCCGGCCTTGCGGGTCCGGGCAACGACCAGCATGCGATCGGCGTCCGCGGCACCGGAAATAAATACCTTGCGCCCGGTCAGCCGGTAGCCGTCACCATCCCGCGTCGCCAGCGACGACATCGCGAAGCTGTTGGTGCCGGCATCCGGCTCGGTGATGGCAAAACACAGTTTTTCGGCGCCACTGATGGTCGGTTTGACGAATCGCTCGATCTGTTCGGGCGTGCCATTACGGAGAATCGGCACCCGCGCAAAACCGGTGAGCAGCAGCATGGGTAGCACCAGCCCGGCCTCGGCCAGCGTTTCCATCAGCGCGACCAGTTCCACCTGCCCGCCGCCCATGCCACCCAGATCCTCGGGAATGGTGATGCCGAGCAGCCCGTATTCGCCCAGCGCTTTCCAGGCCTCCTCCGGAAAACGGTGGTTATCGATGCATTCGCGCATGTACGCCCGGGAAAAACCTTCACTGACAACTCGGGCGGCTTCGCGAATCTCGCGCATGCGCTGGGCAACGCTGGCTTGGTCGAATTCCTGTCCGGACATGGCATCCATTCTATTTTCTCCTCGCGTTTACTCGTCGGGAGTGAACAAATTGCATTTGCCGTCGTTATCTACGCGGCCCGCGCGATTGAGAAACTCATCGTGGGTCATGGCATCAAGCAGGTCCGTATCGGCAGGCGTATTGGCGACAAAGCGCCGACCATCGTCCAGCCGTCCCAGGACAATGCCCTGAACTGGCTGGTCCGCGCGGTCGTGCATGACGGTGTAGGTCTCGATACGGCCCCTGCCCCGCGCCTGCTCCGCGATATCGACGACGGGACCGGCATCGATTTCAGCCTGCAACCCGTCGGTATCGATGGGAGGCCAACCGCCGGTGGGCGGTTGGCCGCCGTAGAGCCCCAGGGAATGCTTGCTCATGTACCAGCCCACGCCGCTGACCAGTCCGGTGGTGCCTCGGTCGGCGCGGATACGGGCCATGATCTCGGCGATGGCATGGGTGCAGTAGTTGTTGCCGGGCCCGCCATGGTAAGCCAGCCCGCCCGTGACAGTCAGCGGCCGGGGATCATGCGCAGCAATCCCCAACGCGTCACGGGCCATCTGCACCGCACTGGGAAAACAGCTATACAGGTCAAGGTGATCAATCTCGTCGATGCCAAGCCCGCTGGCCGCGGTCAGTCGCTCGCCGCAAGCGGCGATCGCCGGCGAGCGGGACAGATCCGCCCGCTCGGATACGAACCAACGCTCATGGGCATTAGTAGCGGCCAGGGGGTACACCCAGCGCTCGCGATCAATGCCCAGATCTCGGGCCCTGGCCGCCGACATCATCACCAACGCAGCGGCCTGGTCCACCGCGATGATGGCATTCATGTGTTTGGTGTAGGGCGCGCCGACCATGCGGTTTTCCGGTGTGCGTTCGGCGATGTCGGCCGCCGAAAGTGGATCGCGGCGCCAGGCACGCGGATTATTCACCGCGACGGCATTGAACCGGGCATACAATTCACCCAGCACCTGTCGGTGCTCCACCGGATCATGGCCGTATCGGCCGCGCAGGGCCTGCTCTAACAACGGATAGATCTGGATGGGCAGGTTCAGACCGTGGCGTTGTTCCGCCGCGTTGGTCGGCTCACGGTCGTCGCCGAGCAGCCGAGGGCCCTCCCCGGTTTCGGTGTCAAGCACCCCGGACAGGCCGGCGCCGTTGCCGCTCATCTGCGTGGCCAGCGCCTCACCGCCCGCGATCAGGGCACAATCGAGCTCACCGGCGGCGATGCGCCCGGCATAGTAGCCAACCAGCCATTGGCCCATATTCCCGCCGATGGGGGTGTAGAAACGCTCGCCGGGATCAATACCCAGGCGCCGCGCCAGGCTGGCCGGGGCATCCGGATAGGCCGGTGCCAGGATGTTGAGACAGGTCAGTGACTGGACCTGTCCCAGCACGCCGGCCACGCCGCAGTCCGCGGCGGCGGCCCGGGCGGCCAGGGCAATCAAGTCCATGGGCGTGCGCTCGGCATCCGGCTCGCGCGCGGTGATCTGGCCGGCGCCAACCAGCACCGGCGTACGTTCCTCATGCATTGTCATCGGCTGGCAGCCTCCGCCACAGGCTCTTTCCGGGAAAACATTCACTACGCTCCATCAGTCCTGCATCGCCTAGTGGCCATCCTGGTCGCCGGCAGAGGCGTGTTCGAAGCGGTAATGGTCCATCGGCAGGTGCTTTGCCCGCCACAACATCTCGAAGGAGGTGGAAGGGCGCAGCATGGGCGCATCGCCGTGGCGGTCGAAGTAATAGCTGTTCGAGTCCCCGCAGTTGTGGTTCAGAAATACGGTATTTTGCTGGCGCCGCTGGATGTCCTCGAAGTAGCGATCATGCACGTCCCGGCGGATCTCCACGCAGGTCGCGTCGCGCTCGCGGGCGGCCTCGATACAGCGTGCCAGATGAGTCGCATTGCCCTCGACCATTTTGAAATAGGACGAACCGATCAGCGCGTACGGCCCCAGCATGATGTAGAAGTTGGGGTACCCCGGTATGGTCAGGCCCTCGTAGGCCTGGTAACGGTTCTCTTCCCAGAACTCGCCCAGATCCGTACCGCCACGTCCCACGACTTCATAGGACGGCAGGTTGCCCTTCTCGAAAACCTTGTAGCCGGTCGTCAGGATCAACACGTCAATGTCGTGCTCGACGCCGTCGGTGGTCTCGATGCCCCTTGGCGTAATTCGCTGGATGGGCGTGGTGACCAGCTCCACGTTGTCCCGGGCGAAGGTCCGGAAATACTCGTTCGAGAACGTCGGTCGCTTGCAGCCGAAGCCGTATTGGGGCGTCAACTTGTCCCACAACTCCGGATGGTCCGGCAACTGCTCGCGCAGATTGTTCATGCCGGCCTTTTCGCACATTCTGACCAGCCAGGGTGCCTGACGATAATAAACCGCGGAGAGCACCATCAGGGTTTCGCTGACCGTATCGGTGGCGCCGCGCAAGGTCCGCTGCAGCCTGGGCACCAGCCGGAAAAGGGTCTTGAGCCAGTTTGGCAGCTCACCATCCGGCTTTTTCAGTACCCAGATCGGAGTGCGCTGGTAGACATCCAGTTGTTTGGCCTTGCCCGCGATTTCGGGGATCAGCTGCACCGCCGTGGCACCGGTCCCGATCACCGCGACGCGCTTGCCGGTGAGATCCGCATTGTGGTCCCAGCGCGCGGTGTGCATGCGCTCGCCCTGGAAATCCTCGACGCCCTCGATATCCGGCATTTTCGGCGAGATGAGTCCGCCGGTGGCCGAGACCAGATGGCGAGCCGTCACCACCTCCTTGTCGGTTGTCACCTGCCACAAGTGGGGGTCTTCGTCGAACTCGGCACGCTCCACGCTGACGCCGAAACGCATATACGGATAGAGACCGTACTTGCTCGCTACGCGGCGGGCGTAATTCTGCAACTCATCACCCGGCGCGAAGACCCGCGACCAGTTCGGGTCCTGCTCAAAGGAAAAGGAGTAGGTAAAGGACGTGATGTCCACCGCCACGCCGGGGTAACGGTTGTCGCGCCAGGTGCCACCGACGTCGTCGGCGCGCTCGATAATGGAGAAGGATTTGATGCCACGGCTCAAAAGCTCGATGGCCGCGCCCATGCCGGCAAAACCGGCGCCGATGATCAATATCTCGTGGTCGGGTTCGGCGGCATCGTGGCGCGGCATTTGCCGCTCACTAAGCATGGCCTCGTGAATCCTGTCTTCCGCAACACTCATGTTGGTCCTCCAACTCGAGAATGCAATCGGCTCCGTGCGGCTTTCTGGCCGCTGGGCGGAACATGCGGTTTCGCTCGGGTTGCGGCCCCGGTGCCTGCCACCGGCGCCGACAAATGCCGGCGCATAAAACCGACAATGTCGGCGACGTCCTGGCGCGCCTCGGGCAACACCGAGTAAAACACCGGCCATACGTGCGGCATGTTCCAACGGGTTCGTAAGGTCACCGACACGCCGGCCTGACGCGCGCGATGGGCGACCTGGTAGGCGTCATCCCGCAGGACCTCGGATTCGCTCGCGGTGAGCATGAGCGGCGGCAAACCGTTGTAATCCCCATATGCCGGCGAGACATAGGGATCCCGGGGGTCGTGACCGGCCAGATACAAAGCGGTGGCCATCTGAATCATGCGCGGCGTCAACATGGCGTCGCTGGCCGCGTTGGCCTGCCGCGACGGTGCATCGCCGACCATGTCCGCGCCCGGCGAGATCGCCACGGCGCAGGCCGGCATGCGCGGGCGGGGACCGAACTCGCCGTCGGCCGACTCATCACGCAGCCGCAGCAGCGTGGCCAAGGTCAGATTCCCGCCCGCTGAATCGCCAATGATGGCCAGGGGGTCATCCGGATATGCGGCGGCCAGCGCGTTGCAGGCGTGGCAGGCATCGTCGAGGGCGCCCGGATAAGGCATCTCCGGGGCCAGCCGGTAGTCAATCCAGAACACACGCGCATTCAGCCGCCCGGCCAATTGCCCGCAAAGGTTCGCGTACATGGCAAAACGGCCGCTGACGAAGGCACCACCGTGCAGGTACAGCACCGTGGCCGTGGGCCGGTCGGGCGTGACGCACACCGCCGGGACGCCGGGTGGCACCGCCGGTTCATTGCCAATCGTGGTCTTGCGCACCGTCACACCGGAAGGCAGCCTGCCCGGCAGGCGGCCCGCCGCGGCGATGCGCCGCAGCCGTATCACCAGTTCATCGGGTGTCGCCGGCTCGCGCTTCATCAGCAGCCGCAAGCCACGGTCGACCACCCTTGCCGCAAACGAAGTCATGGCACGCCTCCTGCCAGGTGTCAGTTAGCGGCCAGGCGATAGGCCTCGCCCAGGGTGCGCGTGTACAGCGCTGGCGCGTAGCGCTTGAAGCGCCACATGATGCGGCCGTCGAACTGGGGCACGACATAAAGCTGCTTCCTGTCGAGCGCGTCAAGGGTTTTGCGCGCCACCTCATCGCTGTTGGTGAAGACCCATTTGCGCATGGCCGCGCTGGCAAAATCGCTGCGATTGTCGGGCAGCCGCGCCTTATCCAGAATATTGGTCGGCACCACGGTCGGACACAGGGCCGAGACATGGACACCGGTGCCGGTCAGCTCGGCGGCCAGCGTCTCGGAAAGCGACAGCACCGCCGACTTGGTGACGTTATAGGCGCTCATTTCGGGGGCCGCGCCGAAACCGGCCGCCGAGGCCACGTTGATGATGCCACCGTAACCCAACTCACGCAGCCTCGGAGCGAAGAAGTGGCAACCATGAATGACACCCCAGAGATTGACCTTGAGGCACCAGCGCCAATCCTTTAGCGGCACTTCGCCAATCGGGCCGCCAACACCGACCCCGGCGTTGTTGACGACCAATGTGATGGGCCGTCCCAGTAACGATTCCGCCTTCTCTGCGAGCGTGGCCATCTGCTTTTCACTACCGACATCGCAACGATAGGCGACGGCGCGACCTTCACCCAGCTCCGAGAGGGCCCGGGCGGTTTCCTCGGCACGCTGACCATCGATATCGGCGCAGATCACCGACCCGCCACGGCGAACGATCTCATAGGCGAAACTGCGGCCGATACCGCTACCCGCTCCCGTGACCAGGGCCGCCGCACCTTCCGATGGCTTGAGTGCTTTACGCTTGATCCCGCTCATGCCGCCACCTCCCGTTCCGCCGGTGCGCCGCTTCCGAACTCGGCGTGCCATTGCCGAAAGGCCTGATAGGCCTGCTGGGTGTCACCGGTCTTCTCGTAGGCTCGCTTCCAGGCGTGGATGACGTCCCGGTTATCCGCGTCCCAGGGATGGAAACGGGGCGAAAGGAACGGCAGCACATCAATCAGGAAGGCCCGCCTGAAAATCCCCGGCGCGAAAAACAGCGTCTTGACGGCGCGCAGGGCCGACGGAATATTCGTCAGCTGCCGGTCCTTCCAGAGAAAGTACAGCCAGTTGCCGTTTACCACGGGCATGAAAACAGCGGTTCCCAGGACGAGTGTCGCCATGCGGATGGCATAAGCGCGGACACCTCCACCGCTAACCTCCTGGAATACATCGAAGCTGACCGATTTGTGCTCGGTCTCTTCGACGAAGTGCCAGTACAACATGGCCGAAACTTCCGGACTGGTATCGTCCCACAGTTCCGGATGGTCGAGCATGACCTGGGAGATCACCGCCGTAAAATGCTCGAAGGTCGCGGCCATGGCGCATTGGGTGACATCGCCCAGATGGCGCTGAAGTGTTTTCCTGACCGCCTTGAACACGGCCTCCACTCGGTCCATGGGAATCCCGTGTGCAACCATCGCCGCGTTCATGGCGTCATGCTCGCGGGCGTGGGTGCGCTCCTGGCGGATAAAGTTGATCGCAGCCTTGCGCACAGACGGATCATGCAGATTATCGAGCTGCTTGCTCATGGCCTGCATAACCCAGCGCTCGCCGTCCGGCACGGCGGCAAGAATGGCGTTCATACAGTGGGTGATCCAGGGGTCGTTGTTGAACCAGTGGCGAGGCACCGTCTCCGGGCTCATGCCGAAACTCAGATCCCTGTGCTCGACTTCATCGTAACCAATCTTGCGGCTCGCTATCGCCATTTCAGGCCTCCACGGAGTACGACGTGTGAACCACATTATTTGGTCGTCCAACTAACTGTCAAGGTTTGCGACGGCCGGGAATACTGAAAACCCCGGATCGGAAGGCTATCCGTGGCAATTCAGAGGCGGATGCCTTGAGCTTCTGCCTGCCGACCTTCTCTCTATTACTACCTGGATACCAACCCTGATCGCCCGGCCTCTATTCCGAAATCCTTAGTGCTAATAGGTACCTTTCTCTTATTCCCGTCCGTCATTCAGGGTTGTAGCCTTTCCTCTAATTTGGTTGGCTCGCCAACTATAGACATTCCCTGGAGATCTCCAAAAACAACGATCAAAACAACACAGCAAAAACAACACAGAACAAGGAGCAATGGCATGGCTCGAAAAACTCGCCGGTTCATTCCGATCACTTTCGCGCTGTTTCTGGCGTCAGTCCTCATTGGCACACAGTCGGAGCATGCCCTTGCCGGTGCTGGCGATGCCGCATCCACCTATGGTCTTGGCCCGGTCAACGCCGGTTCCGCTCAGGCCCTCAGCGCCTTTGAACCCGGAGCCTGGGCGGTGTACTACAACCCCGCGGCAATGGCGCGCTCGCCGGAAGGTGAGTTGAGCACCGTGGTGCAATACGGCGAACAGGAACTACGAGCGAAGTCGCTGGGAGGCTCCGACCCGGTGACACGCGAGAATGACGTCCTGTCGGATACCAGTTCGGAGCTTGTGTTGCTGGGCCTCAAAACACGTATCGCCGGCGCATCGGAACCGGACTCGAGCCGCCCGATGTACCTGGGAATAAATGTTGGTGTCGATGAATACACCTCCAACATTCTGCCCTTCCAGGCCAACACGGCAGCGGAAGGCCAATTCCTGCGCTACGAATCCCAACCACTTTACCTGGCATTTGGTGGCGCCGTTCGTGATCTCGTGCGAGGTGTCGATGCGGGCTTTTCAGCACGCCTGACCCTGGCGGCAAAGGCCCGCCTTGACGCGGTCTCCGATCTCGCGGGGAATACCGATTCCGAGAAACTGTCACTGGAAGGAGAGCCTTCCCTGTCCCCGGCGCTGGGCCTTAACATCCGCACATCCGAGCTCTTCTGCGGTTCCACCACCTGCATGCCGTTCGGGCTAGATGAACTGGAGGCGGCGCTGTTCTGGCGCGACGAAACCGACTATGAAGTCGGTGTGGATGCCAACGTGGTGATCCCCGGCGTCATCCCCGAGCCGGGGCTTGATCTGGCGCTGTCCACCGTCGACTCATACCAGCCGGAAGTCTTCGGCGGTGGCCTCCTGCTGCCTCTTGGGAAATTCGAGCTTGTTGTCTCTGTCGAAGAGCAAAAGTGGAGCGAACTGGAAAACAAGTTTGCCGGGGATACGGTCAGGAACCAGGCGAATTTACGTTTTCGTGACGTGGTCGTTCCCCGCCTGGGTGCCCGTTTCCAGTGGACCGACCAGCTCAGGCTTTTTGGCGGCATGGCACAGGAAGATTCGCCACTGAAATCTTCCCGCTCACAGGACGTGAACTACCTGGATACCGACAAGATTGTACTGGGGCTTGGTGGCGACTACCGCTTGAATAGCGCACCCCTCATCAATGCTCCCCTGGTGCTATCGCTGTCCTATCAGTATCAGAAGCTCGAAGAGCGTGATTTCGAGCTGACGTCCATCAACTCGCCTTCCGATCCGGCACCGTACGAAACAGTACGTGCCGACGGAGAAATTCAGGTCATCTCATTGTCCGCTTCCGTGAAGTTCTGAGCGGAGCTTCAACAGATGCGAATAGGGAGAAAACCATTATGAACACAATAATCAGTCACCGAACAGCAACCGCGCTCCTTACACTCTTGGTGATGCTGCCCGGTTCTCTCTTGCTGTCCGGATGTGGCGGCGACAATGGCGCCATCAGCATTCCCTGGACCACGCCAGACACTGTTATTTTCGCCTATCCCTATCCGGGACAGCGGGAAGTGACACCCAGCGCCCAGATTGTGCTCCGTTTCTCGGCTCCCCTTGATGAAAGCGTCATAGCAGACATCGACAACAAACTGGAACTGGTCACTGTCGAGGAGGGCACCCCCATCACCTTCAACCATGAAGCAGTGGATGAAGGCCACGGCCTGGTGCTACGCCCTGTGGACAAACTCGCGCCCAATACAGAATACCAGCTGCAACTGAGCGGAGAGGGCCTCGGTAGCGTCGACACTGCCCCCTTCAGTGATTTTCGTTTTCGCACCGCCGGCGCGCAACAGGGCTTTGCCGGGGCGATTGGCGCCGACGACTTTAAACTGCTGGCCGTTACACCCCTGGATCAGACCGCGCTGCTGGCCGACATCGACGAGGCCAGGCAACCGAACGACATGAGCACCCTGAGAATGGTGTTCAATGGCTTGCTGGACCCGGCCAACGCCAACTATGGAGAACAGATCAAGCTTCTTGACGCACAAGGCAGCCTGGTCGAAGCCAGTCTGTTACTGCAGGGCCGCTATCTGGTGCTCGACCCGACGAATGATCTCGAACCGGCGGAACATACCCTGATTCTGTCCGGTCTGCGCAGCCGGGAGGGCGAGACGCTCCCGGACCTCGAACGCTCCTTCACGCCGGTGGCCACGACACCTCGTGAAACGGCCGTGCTCAAGGTGGGCACCCTTGGCCAACAACAGCCGGAACTGGCGTCAAAGCTCACCGGAAAAAGCGTCAATCAGGTGCCGGTGGAAAGTTTTGTACTGGGTAGCGAATCCTTTACCAAGCTGGAGGGAGACCTGGCGGCGGATCTGGCTTTCGTTCCTGATTTTCCCGGGGCGGTCCCACTGCGGGTACCGGCGGGTTCAGTACTGAGCGGCAGTGCAGTGGATGTCAATATTCTCGGTGAAGTCGACGCTGGCATCGAGACTGGTGAGGTGCAGATCACACTCCTGAGCGACGCCAACGGCTACCTGATCCCCAACCCGTTCAGCGACGCAAAGGACGCCCCGCGCTATGCCTTGCTCAACATGGACGCAGCCATGACCGCGGAGAAAACCATCGCTAATGCAGCGCTGAGCCAGAATCTGCTTAACATTCAGGTGGCGGGCCTTGCGATCGTGGAAGATGGAATACTGGTAATGGATGCTGTCAGCGTGGTCGAACCGGAGATTCTCGGCCTGGAACGAGCCAGCGGCACCCTGTCTTTCCGCATGGAAGCCTATGCCGATCAGCGCAACGCGTCGGTGCCAGCAACCAATACACCCCAACTGGACCTGCAGTCCTGGTCACCCGGGGAGGACTTTCAGCCCAATGCCCGGCCCGGTGACCCGATCATCCTGAACTTTAACAAGCCGCTTGATCCGGCATCGGTTTCCCTTGATGGCGCCATCGAGGTCAGCGTTAACGGAACCAGCTTACTCCCCAACCAGGTGTCGATGCGCCAGGACGGCGCCACTGTCATCATCGAGGGCGCCGGCATCGTTGAGCACAATCAGGACGTAAAAATTACACTGACCAGCCTTCTGCGCGATACCCAGGGCAATCCGTTGAATCAGGATAGAACCCTTGACATGCGCCTTCCGGACCTGCATCGCCCTAACGGCGACGGCAGCGGACTGCGCTCGCCCGTCGCCGCCGTGTTCCCCGGCTTTCCCTGTGCGCTCACAGGGGCCGAGCTCACCGGGGAACCGGCCACATGGCGCAACGGTCGCTGCGTGGGCGGCCAGCCCGGCGACCCCAAGCTCCATGTAAATGGTCTGTACAAGGACTATCCTATCAGGGTTTTGTTCAGCCGCAGCATCGATCCGGCAACCATCAACAAGGACACCTTCTTTGTGGAACGCCGCGACCCGGAGGGCACTTGGGTCCCCGTGCCAGGCCGGCGGGATATCCTGCCCCAGCGCGTCGAGTTTTTCCCGGATACCCCCTGGCGGATCGGCGACCTGTATCGGTACACCTTAAGATCGGTACCAACGACCACTCCCACTTGCGGCGTCAATGCCATCTGTTCGCCGGATGGCGCACCGCTGCAGACACGACAAATTTCGCAAAGCAGCGACGAAGCGCCGGCCCCGCGCCAGGGCGGTCCGAATATGGTCAATCATTTTGTCCCTGTCGGCAAAGACGACCGCTACACCCTGGTCGGGCTGCGCGTTTTGCCCACGGTGGATGTCAATGCCAATATGGCAGTGGACGGCTCGGAGCAAGGCGCCACCGATAACGATAATGATGGCAGGGTCGACCCGGGAGTACCCGCCAATCATTTGCGGCTACGGTTGGCGGACCGAGGCGGCGTGATCACGGACGCCAACCTCGGTTGCTCGCTTGGCGAGAATTGTCCGGAAAAGCGCTTCGCCTTTCTCAGCAGCGGCGCGCTAGCGGCCGGCCCGCGCACCTTCGAGCCCAATACCGAGGTGAATCGACGCCTGATCGACGACGACCCGGACACAGACAATAAAATCACCGGTGCCATACATGCCAACGTCTACCCGACCACCATCAGTACCACGGCCGTTTATCTGGAGGCTCAGGCTCTGTTCCTCATCACAATCGGGCTGGACACCGGGCCACTGATACTCAGACTGGTACCTGGTGATGACAACGAGCCTTTCATCACCGGCTTCATCACGGACACCCCAAACGGCCCCTGGTTCAACGCTACCTTCGACATTCTGGTGGATGCTCCCGCGTTGAGACCGGCACTGGGCCCGATTGAGCTGGGTCATGATATTCGCAGCAAACGGGTGACCGATGTGACGCTTGAGGGGCCACTGCGCTTTGTCGACGATGGTCGGTTGATCCTCAAAGTCAGCAACCCGGATCCCCTCATGATTCCTGCCAATATCGACTTGCTCGGAATCGGTCTTGCAAACGCAGACCTTGAGGTCCCTCCCCAGGCGGCCGACCTGACGTTAACTTTTCTGCCGGTCAAGAACTTCTGACGCGAACTCCTTCTCCTTGGTGTGCGCGCTCCCGCCCCCACACCCCTTTGGCCCCTTCAAGGGGCCATTTTTTTGGCTCTTGCCGGGTTAACGGGAAAACGCGGCTTGACAACTTTCCAGGCAATGGCCGGCAGCGGCGTCTGTTGAGGGGGCAAATCACCCTGCACGACAGAATGGCTTTGCCATCCGGCTTGCATTACGTTAATATTTGGTTGGTCGACCAAGCGTCGAACTTGGTAGACCCCAACAGAAAGAGGTTGCGATGACATCCTGTTACCCCCTGTTCAGTGGCTCACCCGGGCGAAAGGCCAGGCCGGCATCGTCAGCGGTCCCGACAACGTTCACCGGTAGCGATGGACTGGAGCTCCGTGCCAGCCGATATGGCGAATTCACGGCGCCGATCGTGCTGCTACTTCACGGCGGCGGCCAGACGCGTCACGCGTGGGCCGACACGGCTCGGACGCTCGCCGAGGAGGGCTACTGTGCCATCACGCTGGATGCGCGCGGGCACGGGGACAGCGATTGGTGCCCCCTGGGCGACTACAGTGCCCAGACCCTGGCCGCGGACCTCAGGGCCGTAATCCGGGCGCTGCCCGCCGAACCGATTATCGTTGGCGCCTCCATGGGTGGGCTGACCGCCCTGCTGGCGATTGGCGAGGACCCCTCGCTCGGTTGCACGGCACTGGTGCTGGTCGACGTGGCGCCACAGCTGGAACGTCGCGGCGTGCAGCGCATCATCGAATTCATGCGCCGCCACCAGGACGGTTTCGAGACGCTCGAACAGGCCCGCGACGCCGTCGCCGCCTACAATCCACACCGGCCGCCGCCAGAGGACCTGTCGGGGCTGCGAAAGAACGTGAGACAACACAGTGACGGCCGGTTTTACTGGCACTGGGACCCGGCTTTTCTCGACCATGCGAACGCGCCAACCGACACCGGGAGCATGTTCGATCCCGCCAGGCTCGAGCGGGCCGCGTCTGAACTAGACCTGCCGGTTTTATTGATCCGCGGCTACCACAGCGACGT
Source organism: Alcanivoracaceae bacterium (assembly GCA_029212745.1). GTDB lineage: Bacteria > Pseudomonadota > Gammaproteobacteria > Pseudomonadales > Alcanivoracaceae > JARGOL01. The sequence continues at coordinate 67,815 of JARGOL010000009.1, read as the reverse complement.
CCTTAGTGACCAGGGCGCGCGGGAGCTCCTCAGTCTCATTCCCAGCGCCCGTTATACCGTTCTGGAGCAGACCGGCCACATGGTCGCCGGCGACAGAAACGATGTCTTCACCGAGGCGGTACTTAATTTTCTGCACGACCGCTCCGCCGCCGAAACGAGCCCGGAAGTCGTGTCCCAATGTCACAACGGAGCAACACAATGAACCACTCCCATCTGGATGTCCTGATTATCGGGGCCGGCCTGTCCGGGATTGGCGCGGCCTGTCACCTGAAGCAAAAAGCCCCGGAGGTGCGTTTCGGCATCGTTGAACGACGCAAACGGATCGGCGGCACCTGGGACCTGTTTCGTTACCCCGGCATCCGGTCGGACTCGGACATGTTCACCCTGGGCTACAATTTCCGCCCCTGGACCGACACCAAAATGCTGGCTGACGGTCCGTCCATTCGTCACTACATCGAAGACACGGCCAAGACATACCGGGTAAAGAAGCATATCCACTTCGGTCTGAAGGTGCTTTCGGAAGAGTGGGACAGCGGAAAAAACCTCTGGACCGTCACCGCTCTGAACGAGGAAACCGGCGAGAAAGAAACCTTCACCGCGAGCTTCGTGTTCAACTGCACCGGCTACTACAACTACGATGCCGGTTATACCCCAAAAATACCCGGCATCAATCGCTTTGGTGGTGACGTCATCCACCCGCAACACTGGCCGGACAACTACGATTACAGTGGCAAACGCGTGGTCGTGATCGGCAGTGGCGCCACTGCCGTGACCCTGGTTCCGGCAATGACCGACAAGGCCGCCCATGTGACAATGCTGCAACGCTCGCCCACTTATGTTGCCACCGTCCCCGAGCAGGATCTTATCTCCAGAAACCTACGCCGAATACTGCCGGAAATGGTTGTATACAGAATGGCCCGTGCCCGCAATATTCTTCTGCAGCGCACCGTCTACCAGCTCTCGATGAAAAAGCCGAAAGCGATCCGGCGACTGCTACTTGCCAGCGCTCGCAGGCAGTTGGGTCCGGATTTTGACATGAAGCACTTCCAGCCTCACTACAATCCGTGGGAGGAACGCATGTGCGCGGTACCGAAGGGCGACCTTTTCAAGGTGTTGCGCGAGGGCAAGGCTTCGGTGGTCACCGACCATATCGAGAGGGTTAACAAGACCGGAATTAAACTGAAGTCCGGCGAGACCCTGGCCGCCGACGTCATCATAACAGCAACCGGTCTCGATCTACAGATGTTCGGCGGTGCGACGATACGTGTCGACGGCAACGACGTAAACATCGCGGAAACCATGATGTACAAGGGACTCATGCTTGAAAATGTACCCAACATGGCGCTGGTTTTCGGATACACCAATTCGTCCTGGACCCTGAAAGCTGACATCGCCTGCGAATTTGTCTGCCGGCTTGTCAAGCATATGCGCGATATTGGTGCGGACAAGGTGACGCCAGTGGATGAAGAAGGCTGTGGCACGGACCTGAACTTCCTGAACCTGCGTTCCGGATACATCCAGCGCGCCAACGATCGCCTTCCCCGTCAGGGCGACAGGACTCCGTGGCAGAATTTGAACGATTATCTGCGCGACTTACCCGCATTGCGCTATGGAAACCTCAACGATGGCCACCTGCGTTTCGAGGGGGCACACCTGCATGCCGGTAAACGTGGACTGGTACAGCAGCTTATCGGTAGCTGAGCGCGGACAAAGAGAGGAACGACCCATGAAATCATTTTCCGGAAAGGTTGCTGCCATCACGGGTGCAGGATCGGGCATCGGCCAGGCCACCGCCATCGAATTGGCGCGAAAAGGCTGTCATCTGGCTCTATCGGACATCAGTGAAACCAGCTTGGAAGAGACTGCGGAATTGCTCGCCGGCTTTCCGATTCGAGTCAGCACCCACCTGGTCAACGTCAGTGATCGTGACGCGGTCTATCGCTACGCCGAGGACGCCGTCAGCGAGCACGGGAAGATCAATCTGATCATGAACAACGCCGGTGTAGGTCTCGGTGAAACCGTTGAGAACATGAGCTATGAAAACTTCGAGTGGCTTATGAATATCAATTTCTGGGGCGTAGTCTACGGGACCAAGGCATTCCTGCCTCACCTGAAACGCTCGGGCGAGGGCCATATCATCAATATCTCTAGCGTTTTTGGCATTATTGGCGTACCCACCCAATCTGCCTATAACGCCGCCAAATTCGCCGTCAGGGGATTCACCGAATCGTTGCGCGAGGAACTGGACATCGAATCCTGCGGTGTCAGCGCCACCTCCGTGCACCCCGGCGGCGTGAAAACCAATATCGCGCGCAACAGCCGCATGGGCGACATGGGGGGAATGAGCTTTGACAGCAAGGAAGAGATCGCAGACATGTTCGAAAAAATTGCCCTGACCACGCCCGAATCCGCCGCGCGCACCATTTTGTCCGGTGTGCGCAAGAATCAACGCAGGGTACTCGTCGGTGCCGATGCCGTGATGCTTGACACCGCTCAACGGTTGATGCCGACCGGATATCAGCGCCTGCTTGAGACATTGTTCCGCGTTAACCGTCGGAAAAAGACGGCGCCCAAACAGTCTGCCTGAAACCATCACCGGATAATAGAAAAGGAGGATTCCATGAAATCATCGAGCACTGTTACGAAACTGAAGAAACTTACCGGGGCCATGGTTGGAATCCCGCCGCGTCATATTGACTTTCGGTTTCCCGATTCCATGCCCAAGTACTTCTACGGCGGCAATGCTACTGCCACTACTTTCTTCGCCATGCTGTCGGCCTTTTTCCCCCCCGGTGAGCGTTATTTCATGGAATCTGTTCGTCCGTTCCGGAATAAGATACACGATGAATCTTTGCGCGCTGCGGTTTCCGGTTTTATGGGGCAGGAGGCAATCCATGGCCGCGAGCATGATCGTTTGAATGAGTTACTGGCGCAGCGCGGTTTCGATATGAAGGCCCCGGACCGCTTTGTGAAGATCGGCCTCTCTTTTCTTGAAAAATTGCCGCCCAGTACCCGCCTTGCTGCCACCACCTTTATGGAGCATTTCACCGCGCTCTTGGCGGAACGACTGCTTGAGGATGAGGAATTCCGAAAACAAGCGGACCCGGAAATGATAAAGATCTGGCAATGGCACGCGCTGGAGGAACTCGAGCACAAGGCGGTGACCTATGACGTGTACGAAATCGTCGGCAACAGCCGCACAGAGCGAGCTGCCGCCGCGCTTGCATCCATGCTGGTGCTGCTGCCAATGCTGGGCATTACCTGGGGCTGGATGCTGGCGAAGGACGGGCAGCTCGGCAATATTCCCGACAACATTAAAGGCCTCAGTGTCCTGTTTGGACCAAAAGGCTTCGTCACCGCCATCCTGTCGCGATTGCCGGAGTTTATCCAGCCAGGCTTCCACCCCGACGGCCATGACACCAGAGAGCTGGAAGACCACTGGCGTGAAAATCTGTTCGCCGAAGGTGGTGAGCTGTACGAAGAGTACCGCAATCACGTAGCCTGACTGCAGCGCAGCATCCCGATGGCCGTCTGGGCGACGAGTGACGGTCATCGGGTATCACTCTTTATTCTACTGAATCTAATCAGCCAGAACAGGCCGGCGCTCTTATAACTGATTCTTTTATCGATTCGCTTATCAAGATGTTTCCCGATGTTCCTTTTCAGAAACTGCTCGGGATCGAGATTATCGCGGTGGCCAAGAACATGGCCAAGGTGCGACTGCCGTTCAGGCCCGAACTGGTCGGCTGCGGCAACGCCTTTCACGGTGGCGCGCTGGGAAGTTTTCTAGACCTGACCGGCGCACTGGCGGCCTGGTCCGGGCACGATATTCGCAACGGCATGAAAGCCGCCACGGTATCCATGACCATCAATTACCTGTCTGCAGCACAGGCCAGCGTGATAGCTCACGCCAAGGCCGTCAAACGGGGCAAGAAGCTAATCTTCTGTGAGTTATCTCTCAATGAAGAGACCTCCGACAAGACAGTCGCCAACGGCACCATGATCTACCTGATTGCCTGATCCTCAAGAATAAAGCGCGACGCCCGCTCGCCGATCATCATGCAGGGAGCGTTAGTATTACCGCTGATCAGCAGCGGCATGATCGAGGCATCTGCAACCCGCAAACCATGCACACCATTGACCCGAAGGCGTGTATCCACCACCGCCCGATCGTCGCTGCCCATGCGGCAGGTGCCGACCGGATGGTAAATGGTTTCAGCGCGCTGGCGAATATCTTCTTCAATATCGGCATCGCTGACAATACTCGCATCCGGTTTGTCATCACCACCGAAGGCCGGCAAGAAGGCCTCACTGTGAAACACCCTTCTGGCCAGCTTGACCCCCTCGCGCAACACCGCGATGTCATCCGGGTGAGAGAGATAATTAGGATCAATCAGGGGCGCGGCGAACGGATCCTTACCGGCCAGAAGTATGCGACCCCGACTCTTCGGTCGCAACTGACAAACGTGAATGGTGCAGCCAAAGCCCGGCGTCAGCTCGCGACCATGATCACGCAAAAATGCCGGCAGAAAATGAAGTTGCACATCCGGTCGCGACGGGTCACTGAGGACGCTGACAAAAGCGCCCGCTTCGGCAGCATTACTGGCGAGGAACCCGCGACGGTGGCGAAAATAGTCGTAGAACGCCCGGATCAATCGTGGCACGAAGAACGGTGACATGCCGATGGCCTGCCGACTCCGGTCCTTGACCATGATCGTCATGTCCAGATGATCCTGAAGATTGCTACCCACCTCCGGAGAGTGATGCTGGCAGTCAATATCGACCTCAGCGAGGTGGCCGCGATCACCCACTCCGGACAGCATCAGAAGTTGTGGTGAGTTAATTGCCCCGCCGGCAAGTATCACCTCGGCATTTGCTTCGATGATTGAAACCTTCCCGGCGCTGTCACAAACCTCAACTCCGGTTGCCCTGCCGCTATCAATCAGCACTCGGGTAACCAGTGTGTCGGTCAGAATATGCAGGTTTTCGCGCGCTCTTGCCGGGTCCAGAAAGGCCCGCGCAGCACTCCAGCGCCGGCCGTCCTTCTGCGTCACCTGGAAAAGCCCGAAACCGGCCTGCTCGGGACCGTTGAAATCGTCGTTGCGGGGATAGCCAAGCTCTTCGCCCGCCTTGACAAACAACGGCGTGAGCGGGTTGATATCGCGGACCCGGGTAACATTCAACGGGCCACCAACGCCATGCCGACCATCCGCAGGATAATGCTCATTGTTCTCGTGGGCATTGAAGATCGGTCGAACGCTTTCCCAGTCCCAGCCAGATGCCCCTTCGGCAGCCCAGTCGTCATAATCCTGATGCTGGCCACGGATGTAGACCATCGCATTGATCGAGCTGCTGCCCCCCAGAGTCTTGCCGCGCGGCCAGTAGAGCTTTCTGTTACCAAGATGTTTTTGCGCTGCGGTGTAGTAACCCCAGTTGCGTTTGCCTTCCTTGATCAGGCCGATTACTCCGAAAGGCACGTTAACGAAACCACTGTTGTCATGGGGGCCTGCCTCGATCAGGCAGACACGATAGCGGCCACCCTCGCTGAGCCGATTAGCGAGCACACAGCCCGCAGAACCGGCACCGACAATGATGAAATCATATTTGCTCATACAGCCGCATCCGCCTCGATAAAACGACTAACGTGATGGTCGCGACTACCATGGCTCAACGAACAATGTGTGATTAGGCGAAAGTAATGACCGATATTCAGCTCTTCTGTGACACCAACACCACCGTGAATCTGGATGCCCTGCTGGGCAATCCTCACCGCCTGGCTGGCGTAATAGGCTTTTGCTGCGGCCGTGGCGCGCACACGCTCTGATACCGTTTCACTTTCTGCTTTCACCAGCACCATCAGCAGCATCGATTCAAGCTGTTGAAGATCAATAAACATATCGACGAGGTAATGCTGGATTACCTGAAAACTACCAATGGCCGTGCCGAACTGCTTGCGAGTTCGGGCATATTCCAGCGTGTCGTCGAAAACCTGACTGGCGGCGCCGTACATGCGCGCACAATCCAGCGCGCACATATAGTCGAACCAACCGCTTAGTGCTTGCCTTGCCACCTCACCCCGACAGAGGATCATGGCATCGGTGATTTCCAGATCATCCAGCATCAGACTGGATGCCCGACTACCGTCAAGCAGACGGTAGCGCTCGATCTGGCACTGCTCAACCGGCAGTGCGAGGATCAGCAGCTCATCACCCGCCATGGCGGACACCAGTATCCTCTTGGCGCAGCCGCCGTCCGGCACCACATGCTTCTGGCCGGACAGGCGATAACCGTTAAGCCGCAGCGATGGCTTGGTCACCTGATACCCGGCGTACCGGTCATAAAGCCCACAGGCCACACGAGCCTGCCCGGCAATGACGTCCTCCAGTATCGCAAGCGACTCGGATGTATTGATGTATTCGAGTAGTTTGCCGGGTGACACGACGAGATCCACGAAAGGATCGAGGCACAGTGCCGCTCCGGTTTCGCGTACGATGGCCGCAACATCCACCAAGTTGCCGCCATAACCGCCGCAGGATTCTGGAAATGGCAATCCGAACCAGCCAAGCTCCAGCATCGCTTGCCAGCGCGCAGCATGCAGATGATCCGCTTCCTGTAGCTGCGACCGATAGATATCGAACGAGTAGTTGTCTTTCAGGTAACGACGCGCCGTATCGGCGATCATTGTCGTGTTTTCAGAGAGCTTGAAATCCATGGCCTATCTCACAATCCGAGCAGCATTTTTGCCAACACGTTCTTCTGAATTTCATTGGAGCCACCGTATATTGTGCAGGCTCGCAGAAAGTTGTAACGGCGACTGGCGCGATTGAATACCTCATTGCCAATCGGCTGCTCATTATCCCAGGGCAGGGACAATAGCTCGCCGAGCTCGACCATGGCCTGTGAAACACTTTGCTGAAGCTCGGTACCCTTGATTTTTAACCCCGAAGACTCCGGCCCGAAGGGCTTTCCTTCGTCAGTCGCTGCCACGGTGCGGAAGTTGGTGTACTCTAGCGCCATCAGATCAATTTCAAGAGCGGCGACACGACGTGCTGCTTGGTGCTTGTCATAGTTTTCCGCCATGGTTGCCAGGGCCGCTTTGAGGCGATTGATCTCATTTTGAGTGTCCGCCACCCCAGCAATGGTCGTTCGCTCATGCGTCAGCAGGAACTTTGCTATGGTCCAGCCCATGCCCTCGGTGCCGACCAGGTTCTCGACCGGCACCTTGACATCGGTGAAGTAGACTTCGTTGAGATGATGATGGCCATCAATAGAGTAGATGGGGCGCACTTCGATGCCGGGCGTTTTCATGTCAATCAGCAGGAACGAAATACCCTGCTGCTGCTTGACCGTGCTATCGGTACGCACCAGACAGAACATCATGTCCGCCCAATGTGCCTGGGTAGTCCAGATTTTCTGGCCATTGACCAGATAGTGATCATCATGGCGCTCGGCACGGGTCTTCAGGGATGCCAGATCAGAGCCGGCATTGGGCTCGGAGTAACCCTGACACCAGAGCATTTCACCGCTGCGTATGCCGGGCAACCAGCGATCCTTTTGCTCCGGCGAGCCAAAGGTATAAAGCACCGGGCCAACCATGGCGACGCCGAAAGGGCTGGTCGGTGGGGCGCCGGCCGATGCGCGCTCAAGATCAAAAATATATCGCTGCGTCGCGGTCCAGCCGGGGCCTCCATACTGCTCCGGCCAGGTCACTGTCAGCCAGCCCTGTTCACCGAGAAGGCGCTCCCAGCGCTGTTGCATCTCCTTGCCCGGCATTGCGCCACGGGCGGTGCAACGGCGCAGATCGTCCGGCACATTCGCTTTCATCCACTGGCGTATAGTATCCCGAAACGCCAATTCTTCGTCACTGAATTCCAGGTTCACACTCTTCTCCGAGATGTCTGAAGCAGAACAACAATTAGTTCACCAGCTTCTGCTTGCCTTCCCAATAAGGCGCACGCAGTTCGTTCTTTAAAATCTTTCCGGCGCCGCTGACCGGCAACGGATCCGAGAGGAACTCGACTCTGCGCGGCACCTTGTAGCCTGCAATTTTCTCCCGGCAATGAGCAATGATATCTGTCTCGCTGGCGCTGACACCGTCGCGTAATACCACCAGCGCATGGACGGCTTCGCCCCAGCGTTCATCAGGAATGCCGATCACAGCGCACTCCTGAACCGCCGGGTGACTGTAGATGGCTCCTTCGACTTCCACCGAAAAAATATTTTCACCGCCGCTGATCACCATGTCCTTGGCACGATCAACAATAAACACGAAACCGTCTTCATCCATGTAGCCAAGGTCGCCGGTGTGTAGCCAGCCATTGCGCAGGGTTTCTACAGTAGCGGATTCCATTCCCCAGTAGCCAAGCATTACGTTGGGCCCGCGTGCACAGATTTCCCCTACCGTACCGCGTGCGACCTCCTGATCATCCTTATCGAGAACCATCACCTCCACGCCTATCGCCGCCCGTCCGGCACTGCGCAATTTCTCACCGCCGGGGACATGATGCTCCGGACCGAGAGAGGTAATGATCGGTGAGGCTTCAGTCTGGCCGTACCCCTGGGCAAAAGACACTGACGGCATCTGCTCCATAGCACTGTGCAGCACGGCCTCCGGCATCGGTGAAGCGCCGTAGAGCATGCGTTTCATGCTGCTGACATCATATTCACCAATGCGCCCGGATGAGGCCAGAAGATTGATCATGGTCGGCACGAGCAGCGTATTGGTCACTTTTTCCTGCTGGATAAACGCCAGCACCGTATCAACGTCAAAGCGCGGCACGATGCCGTGGGTGCCTGCCGCCAGAGTGACCGCAAAGGTGCTGGCCATATCCGCCAGATGAAACATCGGGCCGGCATGCATGTAGACAGTGTCACGGTCATAGCCCATCTCCGCGACCACATTGAGTGCATTGAATACGAGATTGTCGTGGCTCAACATCACCCCTTTCGAGCGTCCGGTGGTGCCGCCGGTGTAGAACAGCCCGGCGAGATCATCACCGCCACTATCGGCGTCAGCCATTCGGCTTGATTGGGTAATCAGCGACTCATAGTCAACGCAGCCGTCAGGCCGCGCGCCGTCACCGGTGAAGACAACATGTTCAACCGATTTCAGGATCGGCCGCAGCGCCGGCAGCATGGCGGCGAAAGCGTCGTCAACAAACAACACCCTGGAGCCGGAATCATTTAATGTGTAAGCAATCTCCGGAGGCGCCAGACGAATATTGACAGGATTGACTGCCGCCCCGGCCCAGGGGACCGCATAGAAATACTCCAGATAGCGATCACTGTTCAGCGCAAGAATCGCAACCCGATCGCCAGGTTCTATACCAAGTTCGGTTAACCCGGTCGCCAGACGCGCCACTCGATCTTGGAAGGAAAACCAGCTCTGACGACGATTGGCAAACACGGTGGCAATCCCATGTCCGTTCAGTTGAACGGCGCGGCGCAGGGTCTGCGAAATATGCATAGCGAGACTCCGTTGTTAAGATGGGCTCGAGCAGTTGCCGGTGCTCGGACGGCGATAGATAAACCGGCCTCGTGATACCAGCGATTTCTCAAGGAACACATTGACCTCTACCACGACAAAGCGCCGGCCCGCACGCACCACCTCGGGCTCGGCACTGAGGCTGCCGGCAAACGCAGGTCGCAGGTAATCGAAGGTCATGCTGGTGCAAGCAGAGGGGTCATGGAGAACGCCGCTGGCCTGCAGGTGGCGTGCCGCGACCACTTCGGCAAAGCTGGCAATGATGCCACCGTGGAAGGTTCTGATTAACGGGTTGCCGATGTGCTGATCACGGAATGTCATTCTGTACACAAGCTTGCCATCGACTGCTTCCTGTTCTATGCCGAGGAAACGCGAGTATGGCGAATCATCAAACGACACCGGTGACAAACGTGTTTCCGCCTCTGGACCACTGCCGCTGACTGCATCAACTGGGTCCGTCGACAATTGCTTATTCATCATTTCTCCTCGAGCCAGGATCAAACGAAGGGCCGAGCGTACCGATAGCGAAACTGCCGGATGTCGACGCAAGCAGGCTGTCGCTGTCGCAACCCCGGGCCTCGCCCCGCACGTAGGCCACCTCTCCCTCAACGGCAAAACAGGTTACCTTGCTGTATATTCCCTCGCCGGCTTGCGGGGCTGCGATGAAATCGACGCGCAGGTCAATGGTCGCAATCGGCCGCATGTCACCCAGACGAGCAAAGATTGCCAACCCGCAGGTGGTATCTACGAGCGTACTTAACGCTCCCCGGTGGACAGCTCCATTGGAATCCTGCACATCGTTTACGCACGCCATACTCATGGCGGCGCCTTCCTGGCTCATTTCTCCAACTTCAATACCAAATGCACTGAACAGCGGATGCTCTCTGCCAAAAAAGGCCTTCGCTGCCAACAACGCCTGGAAATCCGGACTAGATGCTGTCATATTCCCCGTCTTCTCCATTTTATTACTGCAGTAATTTATTTCTGCATCGTCAATGCGGCATCTACATACCGCAACTCGGCAACCCGAACCGAGTCAATTGCCCGGGCAATCGGATCCACAGGGAATTGCTTACCTTCAGAACCCCTGCGAAGGCATTCGGCCAATGCCGACCAGGCGTTAGCACACTCGCGCATCAGGCGCGGTAAGCCCGCCGTCCCAATCTCTGGCAACATTGCCTGAGCCTCGTCGAGAAACTCGGCATACATGACGCGAAAGCCGCCACCGCCGGTTCCCCGCTTTTCGATAACCTGATAGGCAAAGCGAAGTAGCCAAGGCCACTTGTTAAAGGCCTGCCATCTGGGGAGGTCCTTAACCCAGGTTCTGAGTGCAGCAATACCTCTGGTGCGGCTTCCCTGTTTGAGTGCCCGTGCGTTAAAGACAATCGCTTCAAGGACTCGATCCGGTGACAGCTCAGCAAAGACAGCACTTGGCGCGAAAAGGGACCCGTGATGGACGAACGGCGGTGCCGGCGAGAAACGCGCCTTCGCCAACTCGTCACGCGGCACTGGCAGAAGATCCGGGCGCTCGGTATCGCTAACCATGATGCTGTCGCCATCATCCCCACGGCGCCAAGCCACAATGGCGTGCCCGGGAAAATGCGTGCTGCTTTTGAAATAAGGTAAATGATAGATGTCGGTCAGCAGCAGCGCTGGCCGGCCCTGATCCAGATACCGGTCTAGCACCTCTGCCGCTTCTGAGGGGTCCTGCCAGCTCTCCCAATGAAACGGCACCGCCAAGGTGGCGAACACCTTCTCTTCAAATCCCATCGAACGAACATGGACCATAAAGGGTGTGTCCGAGTCGGGCAGCTCAACATAGGTGATACCAAGCCCTGCCCCGAGGCCAAAACAGAAGGCCTCTGTCAGCGTCAGGCCGTGAAACTCAAGCAAATCTCGAATCGCCGAGCTGCCGCAATGACGCCCCGGCCGGTGTGTCGGCACAATTGAGGCGTCCGGTCGGCCGGCCCCGCGCACGCCTGTATTGACTGTTTGCATCAGGCTGCCCGCTCGACTTCCGCCGGACCATAAATGATCTGCGATGCCCGCATCGGATCACCGTGCGCTTCATACTCCTCAAGCCAAGCGGCGACCTGCTCCGGCATGCCGGTATCCCAAGGATGAAACCCGGGGCGGAACCAAGCAAGAAACTCCGGTAACATGCCAGTCAGAATGCCTTTGCGGCCATACAACTTGTTCAAACCTCGCAGAATCACACCTGGCTGGCGAGTAACGCCATCTAGCCTAAGCATATTCCAGAACACCGGCGCCACCACCAGATGCACCATCAGGGTGGCCACCACCAAGGCCGAGGCACGGGTCAGGTAGCCGCCGCCTGCTGCGCCTTGGTAAACATCATAAGCCACCGCCTTGTGTTCCACTTCTTCCACGCCGTGCCATAGGAACAGCGCTCGCATTACCGGGTCCGCCTGGCGGAACATATCGTTCTCGTCGCTGATCATGGCCTCACCCAGGGTGGCCGTGAAGTGCTCAAAGGCAGCAGTCATCGCGAGCTGGTATTTCTTGGGTAGGTACTTTTGCGTGGTCCGGATAAACAACCGGAGATTGGCCGTTACTTTCTCGACCTCCACGCCCTGACCAGCCATAACGTCATTGAAGCGGTCATGGACGATGCCGTGCTGGCCCTCCTGACGGATGAAATGACGGATATCCTCGCGCAACCGAGTATCCGACACCTGATCCTGAAAATGGCGTACGGACTGGATAAAGAACCGCTCCCCTTCGGGGAAATGCACCGACAGGGCATCAAAGAAACGGGTCAGCACCGGATCACCACCATTCCAGTGGCGCGGGACAGACGAGACATCAAAAGCGACTTTACGGGGCTGGATAGGCACAGAATTCATAGCTCCTCCGAACAGCAAGGACAATAGGCGTAAAGGTACTTTGAGAAGCTTATTTGTTTGACCAACCAACTGTCAAGATTTACACATCCCCATAACTAGTGGCTACTGGCCCCTTCATACGCCGGAACGAGCACGACCGTTCACACCCTTCCAGCCTCCTGGCGCTTCAACAAAGGGAAGGGGTTGTGAGCAATACAGACCAGGGGTACTGGGCAATCCAATTAAATACGCCGACGCCACCGATTTGCCGCTGGGATGTCTGCGCCTGGCGCGAGAAAAGCAGTGAATTGCCGGACTGCGTTCAAACTACCCACGACCTGCGGCGTCAAGCTGTATGAAGCGGAGATCCCTGATCCCTAGCTATCGCGCATTTCTGGGCGCGTGTTTACGAGAAATTGCGGGATGTCGAGTGAATCCCCACCAGTTCTCTAGGCCCTTCTCTGTCATTATTTGTTTCGGCTCCGAATTGCAGCCAAATGCTAGCGGGGTCTTCCGGCTGAAATCATTGAAGGCAGAGGCGCTTGCTGGTTAGTCAACGCGCTACGGGGCTTTGCATGGCGTCTACGCCGCATTGTCTTTGGTAATTACTCCTCTTCCATGTACCATGACTATTCAATCCGACGAAGGTTCGGAGAGCCCTTTGAGTGATTCCAGAAGCCCCACCTGCTGGAGTGTTGCTAAGTTGAATGCCACGAGCACTGCCAGTCCCCCTTCTCCCGCAACCGACTCATCGCTTTAGATCGCCCGTCTGAGAAATCTGTCCAGACACCACTCCGGGTAACCATTCAAGCAGAGCTAGGCGGCGAGCCATAGCTCCTGTACCTCTCTGCCCCCGAATGGAGAGTACAGTCTCGCTGAAGCGCCCAAGCATCATTTTCAGCGATCACCCTCTATCTTACCGGGGAATTGCTTGCCTGCTCGCAGGGCATGTGAAATTGAGGCCAGACCCCAATGTTCTCCTAGTCAATTGCAGCGTGGAGCTGAACTGATCGAGCAGCGGGAACTCGCGCCGGCACGGCCTCCCCTCCCCGCGGTTCTATCGGGGCAATCGCGGCCGAAAATGCGATTGAGCCGGGAACCAAGGCTGTGACGGAGCACAGTTGACACGGCGGTTAACATAGGCCATTGATTTATAAGCGGAGTGTACACTTATGGTGTGCATATATGTTAAATATTGCAGCGGCGAGAAAACAGGAGCAAGGAAACGCCATGCCCCAGGTGCACGTATCTCCCTCTGCAGCGGCCGGTACTCCTGAAAACGCCAATGAAACTATCCTCCTCTGCTGGCTGTGCTTCCGCGCCGCCACGAACCAGCGCTCCGTTTGGCAAGCACACCAACGCTTTAACAAGCGGACACCGACCCGGTTCGCCGGCCCTGATGTCTCAAGCCGAATATGCCAGTGCGCTTTGACATGAATTTCACGCTGGGCGACTATCCGTGTGCCCGGCGGACAGAGCCAGGCACCGATTACAACTCACCAGCCGAAGATCAGGGAAACATATGAAAAGGATGAGCCGACACTATTTCGCAGCGGTCGTCATTGGCCTCTCAAGTGTGCACGCCAATGCAGCCGATGAAGGCATCTCGTTGACCATTGGTGCCGGCATGGCATCTGTTGAAGACGCCGAGGTGTTTTATGCAATCGACACGGACAAGGGTGATGCGGCCCTGCCCGCTGAATACGATGAGGGCGACAATATCCTTATTGACGCAACAGCTCCGTTGAGTGCGCTGGGTCTGGGCGACTCCGGGCTGCGCGCCGGCTTGCGCTACCAGTCCAGCAAGACCAGCACTGACGAGAGCGTAGGCCGCTACGACGACCCTGCCTCACCGTGTAATATCTCCCCTACCCTGGGCGTGAAGGATAACTGCTGGAACCAGGGCTCCATCGACATTGAGACAGAGGCCACCACCCTGGCGCTTTACCTGGAAACGGACATGGACGTTGGCGAGCGGCTGACCCTGACGCCTCGGGTCGGGCTTGTGGAGGTTTCCTTTGATGAGGAGCGTGATGTTGGCTATCTGTATGAGGGTGGAACCAGCACGCTTGTGGACGATGATTCCTCGTTTTCCGGCGTAGGCCTGCTGCTCGGCGCGGACCTTGTCCAGCAGCAGGAACAGTTTTTCTGGGGTGCCGGTCTGGAAATGACGCAGGTTTCGAGCACGCGGAGACGGGATATCGTCGACCTGGAACTGCAGACCCCGCCGGGCAGCTTTTCCGATTTGAACGCCGCCCAGTTGAAGAGCGACGTTACCGTGACGACATTGACAATTGGTGCGCACATCGGCAAACGATTTGATCTCTCAGGTACGCCGGTGGACGTTGTGCTTGCAGTAGATCACCAGTCAATGTCCAACATTCTCGATACCCGGAACACGCAAGCGGACATTTACCCGCGTGGCTCACTGGGCGACAAGAACGACTCGTTTGACACCCTGAACTATGGCATCCAGGTGCGGACCAGCTTCTGACACAGCCATTCCCGGCCCCAGGCACGGGGCTTTGTGAAGTCGGTTGCGACCTCACTCACCGACAAGGGCCCTGAATTTTCAGGGCCCTTGCGTATCCAGCAAGTCACCCGCGGTGTATCACTTCCCGATGTGGTGCGCCTATGCACTGGATGTGTAATGCCCATCAATCCGGGACGATGGCGACCACCACCTTGCCACGGCAGCGCCCGGTGCGATTGCGCGCATAGGCCTGCTCTGCGTCTTCCAGGCTGAACACGCTGTCGACCACCGGACGCAGCTCGCCGCGCTCGACCATGCCACTAAGCGTATCCAGATCCTTGCTGTATGACTCCACCACAACACTGTCTGCGTTGCGGCCCGCGAGGCGATACAGTGGCGTGGCCAGCATGGATGCGCCCTGCCCGCCGGTGGAAATGAACCAGCCTTCCGGAGCAATCAGTGCGGCGCAGGTTTGCGGTGTCTCATAGGACGTGACATCAAACACCAGGTCAAACTCACCGGCATCCTGGCGGTAGTCACCGGCGGTGTAGTCAATCACGGCATCGGCACCAAGGCTGGTGACGAAATCAGCATTGGCGCCACTGCAGACACCGGTAATGTGCATACCTAGCGCCTTGCCGATCTGCACGGCAAAGGTGCCCACGCCCCCCGAGGCGCCAATCACCAGCACCCGGCTGCCCTTGCTGGCATGCCCCCTGCGCAGGCCCTGCAGTGCCGTCAGTGCGGCCAGCGGCATGGATGCCGCTTGGGTGAAGGACAGGCCCGGCGGCATGCGCGCGATGCGCTTGCGACTGATCAGGGCCTGTTCGGCCAGGGAGGCTGTACGCAGGCGCATGTCCATGCCATAGACCGCGTCACCCGGCTGCAGGTCGTGGACCTTGCTGCCGGTGGCCACCACGGTGCCGGCCAGGTCGTCGCCAAACAGCGGCCTGACGCGTCGTGCCATGGCGCTGGAAATAGCCGTTATGCGGGACAGGTTGTAGTTCAACTTCCAGTCTTTCGGATTCACGGACGCCGCATGCACCCGCACGATCACGTCGTGCGGGCCGGGCGCTGCCGGCGCTGGCAGCTCCGTCACCGTCAGCTCGGGTTTGAACACGCCATTGGTGGCAATCACTGCTCTCACTGCCCTCTCCTTTCTCATGCCCGGGGTGTGCCATTGTGCTGCGCCACGTTATAGCACCCGCCACCAGGACAGGCATTGACCGCTTCTGACGAAACCAACCCGACATCTGGCAACTACCCTCAGCGGGCAACGACTCATCCTGCGACTCAATACCACCGGCGTAGTCACTGCTCATGCCTGTGGCTGAGTCACTCGTCGGGATGGCGCATATTGTGTGAATGATGGCGAGAAATGGCAGTTTCCCGCGTTCCTGCACGCCCGTCCCGGAACGTACCATCACAAGCCTGAACATCAGCACACCCATCAGAACAACAACAGGAGTCATCATGGGACGGGTCGCAGGCCTTCTTGGCGTAGTCAGTATTCTTGCTCTCCTCCACCAGCCGGCACAGGCTGTCAGCCGCACGGACAATGCCGTCTACAGCATGGCGCAGCAATGCTACTCGCTGCGTTCACCCGGTACTGGCAGATACCTGACCAACGTCAACGGCGTTTTCCGCTTCGACACCACCGATGCCAACCGGGCCGAGCGTTTTTTCATGAAACCCGCGCGCCTGGGTGACTTCCTGATGACGGACCGCAGCGGCCGCTATCTCACCAGTCTGGTGCCATTGGTGGAAGGCACCACGTCGGCACCCAGTCTTGGCAGTGAATGGGACATCAGCGCCCGCGAGGTGAGCAGCAACCGCTTCCGCTTCACATTCAGGAACCGGCTGACCCAGTCGCCGATCCAGTACGAGTACATCAAGAAGATCAAGCACAGCTGGTGGCGTTTCACCTGGTACACCTACGAGCCCCGCCTGGAGCAGCGCTTTGATGTGGTCAGCCGTTCCGGCTGCCGTGACTATCCCGAGATCAGCGCCAACGTGCACGGCGACGCCAATGTCCTGCGCGGTAACATCAATGATCCGGTGCGTGGTTACGTCGACGCCCACACCCACATCACCTCTTACGAGTTCATGGGCGGCAAGGTCATGCACGGCGCGCCGTTCCACAAATATGGTGTGCCCTACGCCCTGAACGACAGCAAGGTGAGCCACGGCCCCAACGGCTCCCTGGACCTGATCGGCAATCTTCAGGAATTCGGCGACCCGCTGTTCCGCTACGACACCCGGGGCTGGCCGGATTTCCCCTGGTGGCCGAATCGCAAGCAGATCACCCACACCGGCTATTACTGGACCTGGCTGGAACGCGCCTGGCTGTCGGGCCAGCGCATGAACGTCACCCTGCTGGTGGAAAACGAAGTGCTGTGCAATGCCCAGTCAATCCTCAATCCCATTGGCTGGCTGCCCCACAACAGCTGTAACACCATGGACAGCATTCGCCTTCAGGCCAGGCGCGTGTATGAAATGCAGGACTACATCGATGCCCAGTACGGCGGCCCCGGCAAGGGCTTCTTCCGCGTCGTCACCTCCCCGGCCCAGGCGCGCCAGGTCATCGCCCAGGGCAAGATGGCGGTGGTAATGGGTGTGGAAGCCTCGGAAACCCTCAACTGTGGCGAACGGGACTTCTGCAACACATCCAAGATCGAGCAGGGACTGGACGAGCTCTACAACCTCGGCATACGGGCCATCTTCCCGGCCCACAAGTCCGACAACCAGCTCTCTGGTGGCAAGGTCGAGAACGGCTTCGTCAACATTGGCCAGGCACTGGCCACCGGGCACTACTTCGAGTCCGAGCGCTGCGATGACAAAACAAAGGGCAAGCATCTTGATTCCGGCTTTCCGGTCATTGGCGAGGTGCCTGTGGTGCAGGACCTGCTGGCCCAGATCGGCGCGTCGCCGAGCTACGAGGACCACGGCGATCACTGCAACACGCGCGGACTCACCGACCTGGGCGTCTACCTGGTCAATCGCATGATCGACCGCGGCATGCTTATCGACCTGGACCACCTCAGTGCAAAAGCCACGGGCCAGGTGCTCGATATCGCCGAGGCACGCAACTACAGCGGCCTGGTCAGCTCCCACAGTTTCATGCACCGTTCCAAGCAGGGCGCACTGCATGAAAACTTCCAGCGCCTGCTCAATGCCGGCGGCTTCGCGGCCCGCTACATGACCAACGCCGATGGCGCCCGCAACGGCTTCGGGGAGTACCTGGATGCGGTGGAGAAAACGCCCTACCTGCCAGCAGTGGGTCTGGGCACCGACACCTCCGGCCTGTCCGCGCAGCCCGGGCCGCGCGGCAACGCCGGCAGTGATCCGCTTGTCTACCCGTACACCACGGAATTCGGCCTGCGCTTTGATCGCCAGGTGTCCGGCAACCGGACCTTCGACGTCAACAATGAAGGCCTGGCCCACTATGGTCTGCTGCCGGACCTGATCGCGGATATTCGCGCGCGTTCCGGTGCCCGCGCCTACAACGCCATCATGCGCTCCGCTGAGGGCTACCTGCAGATGTGGGAGCGGGCCGAGGCCAACAATTCGTCCGGACACGTCAACCCGCTCTGAAACGCGGCTTGCGCATGACGTCTCATGTTCAGGGCACCCACCGGGTGCCCTCTTTTTTGACAGGAACACGGCGGGCCACCCGCCTGTGTGCCCTTCGCCGGCCCTGACCGCCGTGCTATCCTTGCCCGCTTTCCGGGCAGTGGTCTTTTCATGCAGCAGGGCTATCTTCCACATCTTGACGGGTTGCGGGCCATCGCCGTGGGACTGGTGGTGCTGTTCCACGCCGGCTACACCACCCTCAGCGGCGGCTTCATCGGTGTGGACGTGTTCTTCGTCCTGTCCGGCTTCCTGATCACCGGCCAGCTGGCCAAGAACCTGGACAAGGGCCAGTTCTCCTTCAGCCAGTTCTACCTGCGTCGGGTACGGCGGTTGGCGCCGGCCTATCTCGCCGTGGCACTGGCGAGCCTGGTGGCGGCACTGTTCATCATGCTGCCGGAAGACCTGATCTACCACGCACGCCTGACGGTGCTGGCGCTGGTATCGCTGAGCAACTTCTACCTGTCCAATACCACCGGCGGCTATTTCGAATCAGACACCGACGAGATCGCCCTGCTGCACACCTGGTCACTGTCGGTGGAGGAGCAGTACTACCTGCTCTGGCCGGCCATGCTGTTGCTGCTGTGGAAGCTGCAGTCGCCGCGCCTGAGACTGGGCCTGATCGGTGCTCTGCTGGTGGTATCGGTGCTGTTTTCCGGCTGGTACACCAGCGCGGACCCCTCGCGTGCCTATTACCTGCTGCCGGCACGCTTCCATGAACTGCTTATTGGCGCCCTGCTGGCGCTGGTGGGGCACCGCCTGCCCACGCCCTCGCGGCCGCTGCGGGAGCTGCTCTGCTGGGGCGGCCTGGCCCTGATCATCCAGGCCGGGTTCACGCTGGCCGCCGACCAGGGCTTTCCCGGCTACCAGGCGTTGGCCCCGTGCCTGGGCACTGCCCTGCTGATCTATGCCGGCAATGAGCCCTCCAGCGTGCATTACCTGCTCACCCGACGGGTCATGGTGTGGCTGGGGATGCTGTCCTATTCCCTGTATCTGTGGCACTGGCCGGTGTTCAGCTTTGCCCGCTATGCCACCGGCGAACTGACCCCGTGGATGGGCGCCGCCGGTATCGCCCTGGCCATTGCCCTGTCGCACCTGACCTGGCGCTTTGTCGAGCAGCCATTCCGCTTCCGCTGGCTGTTCACGCCGCGCAAGACCTTCGCCGTGCTGTTTTTCGGCCCGGCCCTGGCGCTGACCGTGGTGGCCGGGGTGCTGGATGCCGGTGACGGCTTCATGGGCCGTTTCGGCAAAGAGGCCGAGCAGGCCATCCGCGCCATGGAGAGCACCCCGGGCAAGCATCGCATCGCCTGTCCGGACGACACGGACAAACCCTGCGCCGACATCCTGCTGGCTGGCGACTCCCATGCCGAGCACTTTGGCGATTTCCTCAGCGTTATCGCCGCTGATGCCGGCCTGACCCTGAATACGGTCCAGCGCCCCGGGTGCCCGGCCCTGCCCGGCCTCACCCCGACCTACCTCAAGGACGGTGCCCTCAAGCCGGACCCGAAGTGCGTCAAGCACAACGCACGCCTGTACCGGCAACTGCACCGCTACGACTATGTCGTGCTCGCTGGCTACTGGGCCCTTGCCGACATGAAGGCGGACCGTTATTTCTTCACCAGTGAGCACTGGCCGGAGCTGGACGCACCGAGTACGCAGGCCGCCCTGGCGGCAGCCTTCCACGAGGGCATCCAGCGAATTGTCGACGCCGGTGCCATCCCGGTGATCATCCAGGACAACCCCACCGCTCCTGACCAGCTGTTCGAATGTTCGCGGCGCAAGCTGTTGCCGTTTTACGACGCACCCTGCACTTTCAGCGACAGCGTACTGACGCAGCAGCAAGGCACCCGGCGAGCGCTGTTTGCGGAGTTGGCGGATGCGTTTCCAAGCCTGCAGTTCATTGATCCAAACGCATTGATCTGCGCCGACGGCACCTGCACCACGGAGCTGGACGGCCTGCCAATCTACCGGGACGACGATCACCTCAATCGCATGGGCTCGGAATACCTGGGACAGCGTTACCTGGAGGTATTCGGCAATCCGTTCAGCCCCGCGCGCACGCCCGAGAGCCGGCAGCAAACGACCGACAATTCAGGCCTTGCGCCTTGACATCCCCGCGCCATGGCAAGCCCGGCACAAAAGGACAGTTGCAGCGCTGGCCCGGCCCTGAAACCATAAGCGCCATCACCTCAAGGATCGACTCTCCATGGATCTAGGCATCGCCCTTCAGCTGGCGCTGATCACCGCAATTGCGTTTGTCTGCCAGTGGGCCGCGTGGCGCATCAAGCTCCCAGCCATTCTGCCGTTGCTGCTCTCCGGGATCGCCATCGGCCCGTTGCTGGGCCTGCTCGACCCGAACGAGATGTTTGGCGACCTGTTACTGCCCGGCGTATCACTGGCGGTGGCCATCATCCTGTTTGAAGGGGCCATGACCCTGAAGCTGGACGAGATCAAGGGCCTGGAGACCACCGTGCGCCGCCTGGTGACCTGGGGCGCACTGATTACCTGGGCGGTCATCACCACCGCGGCGGTGTACATCGTCGAAATGGAATTTGAACTGGCCCTGCTGTTCGGTGCCCTGGTGACGGTGACCGGCCCCACCGTGATCGTGCCACTGCTTCGCAGCGTCCGTCCGGTGGCCAGCGTCTCCCGCCTGCTGCGCTGGGAAGGCATTGTCATCGACCCGCTGGGTGCCCTGCTGGCGGTACTGGCCTACGAGCTGATTGTGGTGGCCGGCGGCCCGGCCGGTGGCATTGGCCACAGCCTGTGGCTGTTCCTGCAGACCATTTTCCTCGGCGCCGCGGTGGGCCTGGTGGCGGCCTGGGCCCTGGCGGAGCTTCTCAAGAGGCACCTGGTGCCGGAATTCCTGCGCAGCTTCCTGGTGCTGTCTGCGGTGGTGGCGCAGTTCGTGGTGTCCAATGAACTGAAGGAAGAATCCGGCCTGGTGGCTGTCACCGTGTGCGGCATGGTGCTGACCAACTGGCGCGGCGTGCGCACGGAAGACATCCTCCACTTCAAGGAAAACCTCAGCGTCATATTGATCAGCGGCCTGTTTATCGTCCTTGCGGCGCGCCTGCGCATGGAAGAAATTGCCGCACTCGGTGGTGTCGCCCTGCTGATGTTGTGCGTGGTGCAGTTTATCGCGCGACCGCTGTCAGTGATCGTCAGCACAGCCGGCAGTTCCCTCAACTGGCGCGAAAAGGCCCTGCTCTCCTGGGTGGCGCCGCGGGGCATTGTCGCCGCCGCCATCTCGGCCCTGTTCGCCGAACGCCTGGCCCAGCAACCGGGGGCGCCGGAGGGGGTTGCCACCCTGGTGCCGCTGACCTTCATGATGATCATCGGCACGGTGTCCCTGCAGAGCCTCACCGCCCGGGCGCTGGCAAAGCGCCTCGATGTTGCCGAGCCGGCACCCCGCGGCGTCTTTATCGTCGGCGCCAACCCGGTGGCTCGCGCCATCGGTACGGCCCTGCAGAAATACGGCTACCCGGTGCTGCTCAGCGATTCCAGCTGGGAAATGATCCGCTCGGCACGCATGGCGGGCCTGGGCACCTTCTACGGCAACCCGGTGTCCGCCTACGCCGACCAGAGCCTGGACCTGGTGGGCCTGGGCCGGCTCATGGGCCTGAGCCAGCGCCGTGAGCTCAATGCCCTGGCGACCATGCGCTACCGGCTGGAATTCGGCGAGCAGAACGTCTACTCGCTGGCCAGCCCCACGGATTCCGATGAAAAGCACACGGTGGCACCGGAGCACCGCGGTGGCACCCTGTTCAGTGCCGACCTCACCTACGGCAAGCTGGCCAGCGCCCTGTCCAAGGGCGCCGAGATCAAGCGCACCAAGCTCACCGAGGAATTCACCTTCGACTCCTACATGGCCACGTCGGAACGCCAGATCTGGCCGCTGTTTGCCATCGATACGCGCGAGCGGCTGCATGTCTTCACCGAGGAAGTGCAGCCGCGCCTGGGCGCCGGTTGGCAGATCATCAGCCTGGTGCTGGAAGAAGACAATCCGGACAAGAAGGAAACCGCCACCGAGAGCGCCCGCGCGCTGAGCGCCTGAACGGGCGCCCTCAGGTGCCCGCCAGGTTGATGATCCAGCCCAGCAACAACACCTGCGGCAGGGAGATCAGCGGCAGGAACAGCGCCAGCTTCCAAGACCGCGTGGTATCCCTGATCACCATCACTTCCGTGTAGTCCGTGGCCACCCCGGCCATCAGGAAGGTAAAGGCATTACCCGGCGCCCCGGCGCGGTTGAACAGGTCCGCGGCAATGGGCACGCTGCCCTCCGAGCACACCTCGATGATGGTGGCGGCAATAACCGTGGCGCCCAGCCCCAGCAAGGTAGGACCAAACCAGTCCTGGAAGATGTCCGCCGGCACAAAGGCCCGGATCAGGCTGGCCAGCACCACCCCGAACAGGGCCCAGCGGATTACCATGCGGGCGCCCTTCACCCCGTCCCAGAGCAGGCTGCCGGTGCCGTTGACGGATGGCCTGGCCTCACGCAACAACTGCACCACCGAGGGCGCGCCGTCGGTATTCACCTGTGCCGAGGCCGGGTTGGCAGGCAAGGTGCCACGCGCTACAAGGGCGTCGAACACGCGCCCGGTAATCAGGGCCACCAGCAACGACAGGCCGATAAACAGCAGCGTCCAGTTGACACCAATCAGCCCGAACAGGATCAGGGTCAGGGAAAAGGAATTCCATGGGCTGGCGATCAGGAAGGCCATGACCTGGCCCGCCGACGCACCGCGTTCATAGAGCTTTGCGCCAACCGCCAGAATGCCGTGACTGCACAGGTCCAGCAGCACGCCGGCGCCAGTGGCTCGCACCAGGCCGCCCCAGGAGCCGCCGGGGCCCATCAGCTTCATGACCGTCTCGCGCGGTACCCGCGACAGCAGGCCGACAAAGAATATACCCAGTGCCAGGCCCCACCACATGGCATTCATCAGCTCAAAGCTGCCGCTGGCATAGTGGTGCAACCACTGAGGCATGGCCGGGTCGGCCAGGTAGAGGCCGTAACCCAGCGCCACCAGCACGCCGCTGACGGTCATCAGCCAGTCCATGCGAAAACCACCAGAGCCATTGTCATGGTCACAGCAGGCGCCGTGACCGGTATTTTCCGGTTCCGGCTCATGGCATGCCGGCGCCTTGGGTTTACAACAGTCATCACTCATTGGGCACCTCCTCTCGGGCAAAGGTCTCGATCAGGCCACAAATGTGACTGCCGTCACCGGGCTGGCAGTCAGGCTGCTCGGCCCAGGCCTGCATGGCCTCGCGCATGCGCGCCTTGCGCGCCTGCAGCGCGTGGATCTGGCGTTCCACCTCGGCCAGGCGGTACTCAATCAGCTCGCGGGTGTGCTGGCACGGGCTCTGCCCGGATTCCGCCTCCTCCACCAGTTCACGGATATCGGCCAGGGTAAAGCCCAGCGCGCGGGCGCTGAGGGCAAAACGCAGGGTATCCAGGTCCCGCTTGCGGTAGACGCGATAGCCGTTATCGGGATTGCGCTCAGGGCGCAGCAGTCCGACGTCCGTGTAATGACGCACGGTTTCACTGGTGGTGCCGGCCCGGCGGGCCAATGCGGTCACATTCATGGTCTGTCCTCCTGCCACACAGTGTCCAACCTTGGGGCAACCCCAAGGTCAAGGCAAAGGTTAGACCAGGTCGATGCAGGCGCGCCATCCACCACTGAGGCTGCAGGAGCGGCGTGTACGTCGCGAATCGCGGCGGGATCATCAGGAAAGATTGACGGTGTGAGGGGGACGCGATTATTCGCGGCGTACACGCCGCTCCTACGGACCACCCACATTTTGCAGCCAGAATATCTTTTTATTTCAGACGGTTATGCGGCTTATGTAATGCACTTTAGCACTTTCGATGGCGGCCAGCTCAGTAGCGGGCGGGATAGCCCGTGATATGGCGGATGCTGCGGTACAGGGGCGCGAGCCGGCCGTACAGCGGCCGGTAGACCTGCCGGTAAAGCTGGTCATACAACTCGGCGGTGGCCGGATCAGGCTCGAACACATCACCCGGCCGGGTCATGGCCGCCACCGCCTGGGCGTGGTTGTCATACAGGCCAGCACCCACGGCGGCGTTGATGGCCGCGCCCAGCCCGGAGGTCTCGAAGGTGTGCGGGCGCCGCGCCGGCAGGCCGAAGATGTTGGCGGTGATCTGCATGATGGCATCGCTCTGCGAGCCGCCGCCGGATACCGTCAGCGTCTGCACCGGCACACCGTTGCGCTTTTCCAGTCGCTCCTTGCCCTCACGCAGGGCATAGCCGATGCCCTCGATGATGGCCCGGTACAGGTGCGCGCGCGTGTGCACATCACCAAAGCCGATGATGGCGCCCTTCGCCTCCGGCCCCGGCACCTTCACGCCCGGGTTCCAGAACGGCTGCAGGGTCAGGCCCATGGCCCCGGGCGGGCTTTCGGCAAGCAGTTGCTCGAATAGCACTTCCGGCTCGATACCCTGCTGCTCGGCCTTGAGCACTTCAGCGGCGGCGAACTCGCGCTTGAACCAGTTCACCATCCAGTAGCCACGCTGGACGATGATCTCGGAGTTGTAATGCCCGGGCACCGAGGCCGGGTACGGCGGCACGAACGGCATCGGCTCCACGTATTTGCTGTTGCAGGTGTTGAACGTGGCGGTGGTGCCATAGCTGAGATTGCCCGTGCTCGGGGTCAGGGCCCCGGAGGCCAGCACTTCGCAGGCCTTGTCGGCACCGGCCGAGAACAGCGGCAGGCCCTCGGGAATCCCCGTTGCAGCGGCCGCCTCGGCGCTGACCGAACCCAGTTGCTCGCCGGCGGGCACCAGCGGCGGCAGCTGCTTGCGCTTGACCGTGAGCGCGCGCCATTTCATGTCCAGCGGCCCGGCCCATTGCTGGCCCTTGAAGTCGAAGGGCAGGTAACCCACCTGGGAGGGAATGGCGTCGCAAAGGGTGCCCGTGAGCTTCCAGGTGAGATAGCCGGACAACAGCACGAAATGCGCTGTCTTTGCCCAGGTCTCGGGTTCGTCAGCGGCCAGCCAGTTGCACTCGGCCTTGGACTGGAACTGGGCCATGGTGCCGCCCTGCCCCAGCGCCTTGATCGGCAGGGACAACCACGGCGGCAGGACCGGGAAATCGGAGGTGCGACGCTGGTCCAGCCAGATCACCGCCGGACGCAGGGGCGTGTGATCAGCATCCAGGCACACCACCGAGGCACGCTGGGTGGTCAGGGCCGCTGCCACCACACGCGGCTTCAGGTCCGCATGGTCGCGCCAGAGCGCCTGGCAGGCCTGGCTCAGGTTGTCCCAGAAGTAATCGCACTCCTGCTCCGCCCAGCCGGGCTGGCGCGAGAAATACGGTTCGATATGGACCTGGGATTTCGCCACCAACTCGCCATGCACGTCGAACAGCATGGCACGCACACTCTGCGTGCCCTGGTCGATGGCCAGCAGCAGCGGCTCGCTCATGCGGCAGAGGCCTCCGCCTGGCGCGGTGCAACACTGTAGTAGCGCTGGACGATGTCCTGGTAGCGGGACAGCTCATCCTGCCAGCGGGCGTCATCCCAGCCCAGTTTGTCCATGCACAGGGCTCGTACGTCCTCGAGAATCGCGGCGGCGCCATCAGGCAGCAGGTTGCCCAGGCGCGTGCGCCGTAGCAGCAGGTCATCCAGGCGCGTGACCATTTCGTTGTCCAGCACCCACGCCAGCTGTTCGCGCAGGGCCTCACCCTCAGGCATGGGCGCCAGCGGGTGGCCCAGGCGGTGCGGCGCAGCAACGGCATGACTGAACGCCTTGCCGCCGGTTTCGCTGCGCTCGCGCTCGTCCTCATCGATCAGGCCGGCGGCCTGCAGCGCATCCAGGGCAATCAGGCGGAAGGTGGTGAGCTTGCCGCCGGAGACGGTAATCACCCCGTTCTCACCCCACACAGCGTGGTCGCGACGCTCCTTGGACGGATCCACACCCTTGCCGGACGCAATGATCGGACGCACACCGGCCATGGTGGAAATGATGTCGGCATCGCTGATGTTGGCCTGCGGGAACTGGCTGTTGATCAACTCCAGCAGGTAGTCGATTTCGGCGCGGGTGCACACCGGCTCGAAATTGAGACTGTCCGGGTGGTCCAGGTCGGTGGTGCCGATGCAGGTGCGACCCTCCCAGGGAAACACGAACACCGGACGCTGGTCGCGCGGGTGCATGACCGTGAGGCAGTCCGACACCGGCAGGCGCTCCATGGGAATAAACAGGTGCGAGCCGCGTTGCGGACGCACCTTGGCGTCGGCGCCGGAAAGCCTGTCGGCCCAGGCACCGGTGGCATTGATCACGCAGCGCGCCTTGACGGTGGCCTCGTCGCCATTGAGTACGTCACGCAACTGCACGCTGATGCCGTCAGCACCCGGCGTCACCGCCGCCGCTTCCATGTAGTTGCAGGCTCGGGCGCCGTGGCTGGCCGCTTCGTGCAGGGCCCGCATGACCAGGCGGCTGTCATCGGTGAGCGCATCGGTATAGGACATGGCGCCCTTGAGACCGGCGCGGTTTAGGCCCGGCGCCCGGCGCGCCACTTCCATGATCGGCACCCAGCGGTGATCGCGGATGCCGGCGAGGAAATCGTACAGCCAGAGGATTACTTTCATGGCCCAGCGACCCGGGAACTTGCCCTTGCGGATCGGGAACAGGTAGGTCTGGCGCACCACCAGTTCAGGCAGCTCCTGCAGCAGACGTTCGCGCTCCAGCAGCGAATGCCGGGTCAGCTTGATATCGCCCTGGGCGATGTAACGCAGGCCCCCATGCACCATCTTCGACGAGCGGCTGGAGGTACCCCAGGCGTAGTCGCGCTGTTCCACCAGCAGGGTTTTCTTGCCCCGTCGCGCCGCTTCCAACGCCACACCGGCACCGGTAATACCGCCGCCGACGACAACCAGGTCCCAGTTTTCCTCTGCCAGTGATTGCACTGACGGCCGTTGGCCCAACATGTTACTTGTCCTCCAGGAGACAACCCGGGTTCAGCTGTTGCTGCGGGTCGAAATGCTTCAACAACGCATCAATGGCGGCAATGCCCTCATCACCCTTCTCGCGATGGAGCCAGGGCGCATGGTCACGGCCGACACCGTGCTGGTGACTGATGGTACCGCCCACGTCGGCAATCACGTCACTGGCAGCGGACTTCATGGCGCGCCAGCGGGCCTGGGTGGCCTCGTAACTGTCCGAGCAGCGGAACACGTAGGTGGTGTAGATACTGGAACCCTGGCCGTACATGTGTGACAGGTGCGTAAACACGTGAACGGCCTCGCCCTCGCCGACATTGTCGCGGATGGCCTGCTCGACACGCGCCACCATGGTGGGCACGCGATCCCAGTTGACGCAGGTTTCCAGGGTGTCCACCGCGTAGCCGTGCTCCCACAGGCCGTGACGCAGGTAAGGGGAACGAAAGCGCGAGTCTTCCCACTTGCGGCCCAGGGCGGTGCCCACATAGACACCGCCGGCGGCGCGCAGGTGCCGTTTCGCCTCGGCCAGGGCCTGGCGCGCCTGGCGCCGGCTGCCGGTGGTGCCAAAGGTAATCATGCATTTGCCGTCCGGGTTGCCACGCAGGGCCAGGTACTTGTGCAGCACGGCCACCAGCCGGTCGTGCCCGGCCAGCACCAGGTGCGTGCGGGTTTCCTCGGCGTTGGACAGGCGCAGCATGGACAGCGGCAGTTTTGCCTGCGTCATGCCGCGCACCAGGCGCACGGCACTTTCCCAGTCCGGGGCAAACGCCACGTGAAAGGATTCGTGCTCCGGCAGCGGCGTGACACGCACATCCACCTCGGTAATCACACCCAGGCGCCCTTCGCTGCCCAGCACCATCTCGCGCACATCCGGGCCGGCGGACGAGGCCGGAATGGCAGGAATATCCAGGCGCCCGCGCGGGGTTTCCACGCGCGCGCCGGCAAACATCTGTTCAATGCGCCCGTAACGCATGGACTGCTGGCCGGAAGAGCGGCTTGCCACCCAGCCACCCACGGTGGACAGCTCAAAGGATTGCGGGAAGTGCCCGAGCACATAACCCTGCTCACGCAGCTGCTGCTCCAGGGATGGCCCCGGCGTCCCGGCGCCGAACCGCGCCACCTGGCTGTCGCGGTCCAGCGCCAGCAAGGTGGTCATACGCCCGAGTGACAGCGTCAGCACCGGCGTGTCACCGGCAGGCGGGTTGATGTGACCCGCCACCGAGGTACCGCCGCCGTAGGTGATCACATGGATGCCATTGGCCAGCGCCCAGTCCAGCACCTCGCGCACCTGGTCGCTGGTTTCCGGCTCGGCAACACCATCGGGGAACACCTGGAACGCACCGGAGCGCATGGCCAGCCAGTCCGGCAGGCTCTGCCCGCGGGCGTGGCGGACACGGGTTTCGGCGTCCGTGCTCACCAGGGCATGATCCGGCAGGCGCGACGGCGGCACCTGGGCCAGCACCGTTTCAAGGGCTGCATCCGGCAGGTTGCGGCCTTCTCCCAGACGCTCACGCAAGAAAGCGAGCCCCGATGGCTTCAGCGGAAATTCGTTGGCCTCATCACCCCAGCCGTTCCAGCGACGCATAGTTTTCCCCTCGTTATCAGCGCGCGCAAATGGTACAAACATCCCCTGCGCCCGCCATCCACGCTGCCTGCCAGCATATGGACATTTGATGACAATGCCACTGCAAGCCCCTGACGGGCAACCGATTGAACGCGCCAATGAGGCGGATATTCCGGCCCTTGCCCGGATGCTGGCGGCGGCGTTTGCCGCTGATCCATTCTGGCGCTGGCTGGTGGGCAATGGCGATGACGTGGCCGAACGCATGGAACTGGGCTTTGCGGCCCAGCTGCGCCACCTCGCCCTGCCCCACGGCCTGGTCTACTGCACCCCGGCACGGACGGCCGCCGCCCTGTGGTCACCGCCATCCCAGTGGCACCTGGGCCTGCGCCAGCAGCTGCAGGTGCTGCCGGACTTCATTGCCGCCATAGGCTGGCGGCGCCTGCTGCCTGTCCAGCGTGCCATCCATGCGGTACAGAAGGTGCATCCGGCGCAGCCGCACTATTACCTGCAGGTGCTGGGAGTGGACCCGGCCTGCCAGGGCCAGGGCCTGGGCCACACCCTGCTGGCGCCAATGCTGCGCATGGCAGACCAGCGCCATACGCCGGTGTACCTGGAAACGGCCAACCCGGACAACCTGGGCTTTTACCGGCGCTATGGCTTCGAACTCACCAGCGAACTGTCCCTGCCCGCCGGTGCGCCACCGCTATGGCTGATGTGGCGTCCGGCGCCCTGAACCGGCATCAGCGCGTCAACCAGCGGCGCCATGCCGGCATCTGGTCGCGGGCGCGCTGACGTCGGGACTGCAGATCCCTGAGCATGTCATTGATACTGTCGGCCACGCTCTGGCGCAGATCCCAAAGCGCCTCGGGGCTGTCCTCCCGGCCGGCATACGCCGCAGTGGATATGGGCGCCCCCACCTTGAACCAGAACGGCTCTGGCCGCGGCAGTAATGTCGGGCCGATGCCCGTGGTCAGCGGCATGAACAGGTCGCCGCCACGCAGCCGGTCATTGATTGCCGGGTTGGCCAGCAGCCAGCGGCCCAGCCGGCTGTTGGCGAAGTCATTGCCGTCATAGCGGATCCGGAAGGCATCGTCACAGCCCGCCGAGGCAAACGGCAGGATGTCATAGCCATGCTCGATGGCCATGCGCGCAAACCCGGTGCGCTGCTTCCACACCAGGCGATGCTGTTCGCCACGTCGCTTGGCCACTTCGCGGGCGCCGCCCGGGAACACCAGGATGAACTGGCCGGCGTTCATCAGGGCACTGCAGTTTTCCCGCGTGCCGGGCACGGCACCGTGGCGCACCAGCAGGGGCCCCCACACCGGCGTGGTGAAATGAAAGTGATCGCCGAGGCTGCGCGGATACACCCCGGTACGGGCATACAGCTCGGTCATGAACAGCGGCGAGTCGATGATGCCGAAGATCGCATGGTTGCCCACAAAAAGCGCCGGCCGCGACGGGTCCACATTCTCAGCGCCTTCAAAATGCGGCGTGAAATAGCGGTACAGGGGCGCCAGCCGGCGCTTGAGGTAAGCCACCGACGGCGGCGAGAAATCGTCCAGCGGAAAGTCCGTACCTGACATAGTTGAGGGTCCTGCCCGTTCAAACTGTGTACAACGTCTAAAAATCGTCGCGCAACTGTAACACTTATGCCGGAACTGCTGTTTTTATCGCAGGTCAAAAGGCATAGTCTAATGCAGTGCCAATGACCCCATGGGAATGGCCGTCATCGATTTATCCCGTACAAGAACAGGTCCGGACGACCTTCTGGAGACACCATGAAGAAAGTTTTTGTCGCATCCCTGCTAGCCACCAGCGTGGCCATCACCGGCTGCAGCACGATCAACCCCTACACCGGCGAGAAACAGACCTCCAAGGCTGCGTCAGGCGCCGCCATCGGTGCCGCCGTGGGTGCCCTGATCGGCATTGCCACCTCGGACAGTGCCAAGGAACGCAAGGAACGTGCCCTGAAGGGAGCCGGCATTGGCGCCATCACCGGCGGTGGCGTGGGTGTCTACATGGACGTCCAGGAAGCCAAACTGCGCCAGAAACTCGAGGGAGCGGGCGTCTCCGTGACCCGCGATGGCGACAACATCATTCTCAACATGCCTGGCAACATCACCTTTGCCACCAACCAGTCGAGCCTGCAGGAAGGCTTCAAGCCGACCCTGGACGCGGTGGCTGAAGTGCTGAAGGAATATGAGAAGACCATGATCCAGGTGGGTGGCCACACCGACAGCACCGGCGGCGACCAGTACAACCTGCTGCTGTCCAAGCAGCGCGCCCAGTCGGTCAGCAGTGCCCTGATGGACTTCGGTGTGCAGCCCGTACGCATCGACACCGTGGGTTTCGGCGAAACCCAGCCGATTGCTTCCAACAGCACCGATGCCGGCCGTGCGGCCAACCGCCGCGTGGAGCTGACCCTGCTGCCGCTGACAGAGTAAGTCAGTCCTGTGGATGGCCTGGCACCCGCCAGGCCGCCACAACCAGCGGCACCACCAGCACACAGACCAGCCAGTACGGTGCCTGCGGCAGCCACTGGTAAAGGCCGGTACCCAACACCGGCCCGATAATGAAACCCAACGCCGGACAGGCGCTCATCATCCCCGCCACCAGTCCCTGCTCATCGTTGCCCACGCGCACGCTGGCGGCACTGCTGATGCCGGGCATACCCAGCCCCAGCCCCAACCCCGTGACAGCAATACCCAGCGCCGCCACCGCCGGCACCGGGGCCAGCGCCAGCACCAGGAATCCGGCGCCCATCAATGGCAGCGCCAGCCGCAGCAACGTCCGTGGCGCCCAGCCCAGCCACTGCACCACCACGGCCTGGGCCAGCAGCGAGCTGAGCGCAGCAGCCATCATCGCCATGCCGACGCCGCCGGCAGCGCCGGCCGGGCTCAGGGAAAAGCGGTCCTGGTACATGAACCCAAGGGTTTGCTGGACCACGGCGAAGGTCATGAACATACCAACACCCAGTAACAGGATGCCGGTGAGACGCGGATCGCGATAACTGGCGAAACTGGCGCGCAGGGCCGTGGCCACGGAAAACGGCCGTTCCGGCGCCGGCCGCTGGCGAATGTAAGGGGACTCGGGCAGACGCCACGCCACGAACAGGGCCATGGCCAGGCTGACCACCACCACCACATACAGCGGCAACACCAGCGACACCACGGCCAGGGCGCCGCCCATGGCAGGGCCCACCACCGTCCCCAGGTTATGGGCAGCACCAATCCGGCCCATGCCCCGGGTGCGCTGGGCAATGCTGGTGACATCGGCGATGTAAGCAGAGGCCGCCGGTGGCGAAGCCGCCATCACCATGGCCTGTAGCGAGCGCGCCAGCACCAGGGCCAGCACAAGAGCGGCGCCCTGCAACACCCCGTTGATACCGGCCTGGAAAACCAGTGCAAAACCGAGGGTGCCCAGGCCGTAACCGGTGAGGCCGAGCACCAGCACGGGGCGCCGCCCCACATATTCCGACAGCCGCCCCCACACCGGGCTTGCCACGGCAAACACCAGCGCGGAACAGGTAATGATCAGGCCCACCTGAATCTCGGCCATGTTGGCGGCGCGCCCCAGTGACGGCAGGATTGCGAACACCAGGGTCTGGCCCATGCCGGTCACGGCCACAGCAAGCAGCAGTAGCGCTTCTGTGGCGCGCGAGCGGCCCACGTCGGCACTATCGGCCATGATCGTCATCCCACGGTGTTGTCATGCTCACTTCCGTCCAGAGCCGCAAAAGCGGCCATAAAAAAAGCCCGGCGAAGCCGGGCTCTTCTGCCACTGCCAGACTCAGCCGGCTTCTTCGTAGAGCGGCTTCGACAGCTCCGCCCAGTCGATCTCGCCGTCATCCACCAGGTTCTCGAACTGCAGGATGCCCAGTTCCTCAAACTTCGGTCGCACAGTGTCCGTCAACAGGCCGATGCGCTTGAGGTTGGGCATGATACGGGTGAACAGCAGGTTGCGGAAGGACGCCATCAGCTGCGACTCCAGCGCCTTCTCACGGGCAGCCTCCACATCCCAGCCGAAATGCTCGAACACGTCGGTGCCGATCAGGCGCTCACGCATTACCACGCAGGCCTCGAAGGCAAACTGGGCACGCTCTTCGCGTTCTTCATCGCTGAGTGTGCTGACAAAGTCTTCCAGGTAATTGACGCCGAAGGTGACATGACGCGCCTCGTCACGGATCACCAGGGTAATGATGTCCTTGAGCAGCGGATCCTGGGCGGTGAGCTTGAGGGTGTTGAAGGCGGCCAGCGCCAGCCCCTCGATAATGATCTGCATGCCGATGAACTTCAGGTCCCAGCGCGGGTCGGACAGCACCTTGTCCAGCAGCGCCTTGAGGTGCTTGTTGACCGGGTACAGGATGCCCACCTTCTCCTGCAGGTACTTGGTGAACACTTCCACGTGCCGGGCTTCGTCAAAGGTCTGCGACGCCGCATACAGCTTGGCATCATAGGTGGGTGCGCAGGACGCCAACTGGGAGGCCACCAGCAACGCGCCCTGCTCGCCATGCATGAACTGGGCGAGCATCCAGGCCAGGTTATGCCAGCCAAAGCGCAGCTTCTCTTCTTCCGGCATGCTCTCGAACGGTTCCCAGCCCACAAACGGGTTCATGTTCTGGTCCATGGGCACTTCCGACTTGGGGAAGGTGCGGTTCCAGTCCACATCCAGCTCAGCGTTCCAGTTGAGTTCCTTGCCCAGCCGGTAGAGCTTGCGGATACGCCCGTCTGCGCTGCTGTAATCCCAGTTGTAATGGCCGGTGAGCGGGGTCTGGAAGATCTGCACCACGTCTTCAACATGCTGCTGCGTCAGCTTGTCCTCGATATCATCACTGCCCGGGCCATCCCAGCTCTCGTAGATCGCCACCTCCGTGGGGGCATTCTCAAGCTGTTTGATCTTCATAGCGCACACCTCTGATCGGGTTTTTGTCATCTTGTGCTTCGACACTACCCGGCCATGACAGGGCGAACAATGTCGCTCAATGACAATTCCGCCACCGTTTGTCGCCTGATCACAATGGGCGAGCACACGGCACAAAAGCCATGTTTTCTTTTATTTTCAGTTGGTTAGCTAACTTTTATCAAGCAGTTTCTTCAGCCAGCAGGAAGTGGGCCCGGGCGATGGCGATGGGGTCCTCCCGGCGTACCTGCCAGGCGGAGATGTGCACATTGGCCACCCGGCGCCCCAGCCGCGTGACGCGACACTCGGCGTAGGTATCGCGGTAGTGGCCCGCGCGCAGGTAATCGATGGTGAAGTCGATGGTCTTGGGCAGGCGTGGTTCGCCCATTTCCAGCAACAGGAAAATCAGCGCCGCCTGTTCCATGAACCCCGCCACGGCGCCACCATGCAGCGCCGGCAACGTCGGGTTGCCCAGATTGGTTTCCTTGCGCGGCAGGAGAAAGGTGAGCTCCTCGCCCATGGCGTTCAGCTCAATGCCGAGAAAGCGGGCGTACGGCACCCGGTCCACCAGGCTCTGGTAGTCCGCCTCACCTGCCCGGCAGGCATCAATCAGTGTCTTCAGTGCTTCAGCCAACGCGCTTGTACCCCTTCATCTGCTCGCGCGGAATCTTCATGCGCATGTAGGTGGCGAGACCCATGGCAATGGGATCGTCCTCGACCCCTTCCTCGAAGGCCTCAAGGCGGACAAAGGCGACATGGGGACTGAGCCGGTAGCACTCTGCCCGGCCCAGCACTGCCTTGCCCGGTGCTGGCGCATGCAGGTGATCAATGCGCAGGTCGATGGTGGGCGTGATCTCGAAGTCCGGAAACACCCGGCAGGCGTTGGCGAGACCGCCTACCTGGTCCAGAAACGCAAACACGGCACCGCCATGCAGCACGCCGGTTTCAGGATTGCCCACCAGCTTCTCGTCCCAGGGCATGCGCGCCGTGACGCGCTCCTCGACCGCGTCGAGCACTTCAATACCCAGTTCGCGCGAGTGCCTGACCGACTCGACAAAGCGGCGGCAGGCGTCCAGCCGGGTGTATCCGGGATCGTTTTTGTCAGTCACCGTGGTCAATTACCTTGTCGTCTCAGTGGGGCAAGATTAGCGCCCGCTGATTCAATTTCATAGGGCGCATGGGCGCGCATGGCGTCATAATTGCCCTTGTTTTTCCGGCAGTTGCCGGTTTTTGCCAGGAGGGCCCATGCCCAGAACACCGCTGTTACGGACGGGACTGCGCGCTGTCTCCCACGCTGTGGAGCGCCGCCGACACCCGCAACGCTTCATCCGCGTAGACAAGACGCCCTGGGACGAAATCTACCGGGACGGCATCATGGCCGTGCGCCACTACACCCTGCCCCCCACCGAGACTGTCCAGGTGGAGGAACAGCAACTGCCGGTGGCCGCGCATACCCACCGGGTGCCGCTGCTGCTGGTGCCCGCACTGGGCATCCATGCCTGGACCTTCGACATCATGCCCACCCGCAGCATGGTGCGGTACCTGATGGCGCGGGGGTTTGACGTCTACCTGCTGGACTGGGGCCAACCGTCACACTCGAACCGGGAAATCAGCCTCGACACCTACGTCAACCAGTGGCTTCCGGCCGCCGTGGCGGCGGTGCGCAAACACGCCGAGGCCGACACCATATCGCTGCTGGGCTACTGCATGGGCGGCCTGCTCTGCCTGATGTACATGGGCGCCCATGACGCCCCGGTGCGCAACCTGGTGACCATTGCCAGCCCGGTCAACTTCCACAAGAGCGGGCCCTACGGCAAGGTGCTTGGCCTGCTCAGCATTCCGGCGATGAAGCTGCATGACTGGTTCCGCATGCGCCTGGAACCGCTCGACACGCAGCTGTTCCATGTGCCGGGGGAACTGCTGTCACTGGGCTTCAAGATGACCAATCCGCCGGGCGTGGTGCAAAGCTACCTGGACCTGGTGCGCAACATTGGCGATCGCGAGTACATCACCGATTACATGACCATGGGACAGTGGTTCAACGACATGGTGGATTACCCGGGCGGCACCGTGCGGGAAGTGATCGAGAAGATGCTGATTGCCAATGGCCTGGCCGGCGGACGCATCCGCATCGGTGAGCGTGAGGCTGACCTGTCACGGGTCAGGGCCAGCCTGCTGGCGTTTGCCGGCGCCACCGACCGCATCGTCAGCATATCGGCCGCGAAGGACGTGATGCGTGTCACCGGCGGCACGGACAAGCGCTTTGAGGTGGTTCCGGGCGGGCATGCCGGCGTGTTCGCCGGTGGCAAGGCACCCGACCACACCTGGCGCATCACCGCCGACTGGCTGGCCGAGCGCTCCGACTGATCAGCCCTGGGCGTCGTCGCCGGCGAGGCTCGCCACCAGCGACAGGTCGGCGGCAATGTCACCGCTGTAACGATGGAACAGCAACGGCACCTTGGCAGAGCCTGGGTCGTCCAGCGCCGGAATCGCCCCGCGAATGAACGACCAGCGTGTGGCTACCTGCTTGAGCGTACGGGACAGGGCATCGTTGCTGGCGTACTGCGCCTGCAGCTTGTCCAGAGATTTCTCGAACGCCATGGCCTCACTGGAGAAATCCAGCGGCTCTTCACGGGTGCCGGCGTTGATTCCTGCGGACGGAAAGGCTGTCAGGGCAAGGTACTCGGAGCTGATGCGCTGCAGGCGAATGGCCAGTTCCAGCATCGCATCCATGGGCCGTTCCGGCATTTCCCGCAGGCGCTCACCGATGGCCCGGTGCAGGGCCAGGGTAAAGGTATTCAACTCACTGAACGCTTCGTAATCGGCATAACCCTGGGTGGCCAGCGGATTATCAAGGGCACGCCGGGCGAGACGCTCCCAGTCCTGGCGCAATTGCAACAGCAGCGTCTGTTCGGACTCCAGTGACGCGGTTTCCGCCAACACGGCCAGGTGCGCCTCGCCGCTGTCGAGCACATCCTGCAGCGAGCTGATGTCTGCCGGTGCATTGCCACGAATGGAGAGCTGGTGAAAGCCGCCACGCGCCTGCCAGGCATCAAGCTGGAGCTGCAGCAGGTCGGTGGACGACCATTCTGCACGGGCGGCAAACGGAAACAGGAAAACAGCTGCCATCAGGCAGCGCATGAAGCGGGTCATGGTCGGCGTCCTTGTCAGTTACAACACGATCCTTGTATCAGGGCCCCGCAGGGCCCCGGGCGATGAAACCTGACGGCCCTGTCAGGAGTCCATCATGATAACGGCAAGCTGGAGAGAATCCACCATGCTGCCGGAATAACGGTGCACCACGAAGGGCACGGAATTTTCGTAGAACTTCACCAGCGACTCGCGCATGAAGTTCCATTTGGCGGCCACCTGGTTCAATGAGCGTGTGACCATCTCGTTGCCGGCATACTTTGCCTGGGCCTGCTCGAGCAGCTGTTCGAATTCCGGCACCGCTTCCTTGAAATCCAGCCGGCCTTCACCAAAGCCCACCGTACCGCCGCCATCCGGCGATGCGGCAATGCCCATGTACTCCGAGGCAATGCGCTGCAGTTTCACGGCCAGCGTCATCAGGTCAGCACCCTGCCCGTCACGTTCCTCGCGGGCGGTCAGCAGACGCTGGTGCATGTCCAGCGCCAGGGTATCCAGGTCCAGAACGGTGTAGCGGTCGGTATAGCCCAGGTCGACGATCTCGTTGCTGTCGGCAAGATCGGTGTAACGACGCCACATATCCTCGAGCTCGGTCACCAGGCCGAGTTCCGCATCGGTTTCTGCCTCTTCAGCCAGCAACGCCACGTTGTCGTTACCGAGATCGATAACGTCGGCCAGCTGGCCCTCGTACTTGCGGTCACCGTTCATGACGGTAAAGGCGTGAAAGGCGGAACGGACCTGCCAGACGGAAACGGCAACCTGGTCCAGAGCGTTGCGGGTGATGGCCGCGGATGCCATGTTGGCCACCATGAGCCACGGCACCAAAAGTGCGACTGCAATCTTTTTCATTATCATTCTCCGTGTTTTGCCTGGCGCGGACCCAAAACGGGCCGCAAAATCAGGGCTTTACTCCCGTTGCCCCTCAACTTTACCGGTGCATTGACGGCCCGGCAATAGCCCATGAACCTGCCCCTGTCAACGTTGCAGCAGTCGACCCATGGCCTCCTTGAATCCTTCCAGGTCGCCAAGCTGGCGGGGATCAATATCCTGCAGGCGTTCCAGCATTTCCGGCGCAAAGAATGACAACGCCAGAGCGGCAAAATTGAACAGCAGGTTAAGCACCATGAATATCCAGAACAGGCCCCCGAAAACGTTCACCAGCACCCCGTTCTGGGGATTTGGTGTGCCGTAGCGGTTCATTCCCGGCGTGCCGGCACCGGCCACCAGATACAGATAGAACAGTGGCCAGAAAAGAATCAGGAGATACATCGTGGTCGTCGCTCCCGGCATCATCATCTTGTAAGGTGCAGACAGTATTGGCACGAACATCAGCAGCCACCACCAGCCGCTCCTGCCAAGATCATGCAGTCTGCGAATGACGAGGGACACCCAGTATGGCAGGAAAAGAATGGCCAGGAGACCGAAGCTCGCTGCTCCGTAGGTGGGCATCTCCCAGTACTTGAACATGATCATCAAGAGAAGGCCGAGCAGGAACCAGATAATATAGCTGGCCAGGTTGTAGCAGGCGAATCTCAGGCGGTTCAGGCGCTGACGCAAGCCAAAGGCGCTAATATCCTCATACACGATATGGCCTTTACCCTGGTAGCCGGCCCGGGGCGCCGTGTAGTTGTCATCAGAGGGATTCATTGCTGCTCTTCCTCCTGCTCAGCCCGCCACTGGCGGAACGCGTCAATATCCTTCCTGAACATCTTCATCACCCGGGCGACAATGGCGATATCGTCCACAAACCCGAGGGCCGGCAGGAAGTCCGGCACGGAATCCACCGGCATGAGGAAATAGATCAGCGCCCCGAGGGCGGCCAGCAGCGAAGATGTCGACATACGCCGGTAGCGGCCGCTGGCCCAGGCCCCCACCATGGCCACGAGGTCATTCAGATCCGCCAACGCCTCACCGCCAATGCGACGGGCGAACCGTTGCGCACGAAAGCTCGCCCGGCTGGCCATGCGGGCGGCCAGCTGCGGGCGGCTGAGCATCTCAGCCGCTTCTGCTTCCGCCTTGATCTGGTGGTGGTTGCGCGCCATCAGCCATCCAGTTCGTCAAACAGGGCCACAAATTCTTCCGTCAGTTTGTGCCTTGGTGCCATATTGATCAATGGCTGGGCGCGGTCATGGGACTCCCGCATGACGACACTGGCGGAAATGCGGGTATTGAGCATGGGCAGGCCTTCCTGCAGCAGCTCTTCCACCAGCTGCTGGGGCAGCCGGGCCCGGGGCTGGAACTGGTTGACGATGATCCCCTCCACGGCGAGGCCTTCATTATGGTCTTCGCGGGCTTCCTGGATGTTGTCCAGCAGGGTATACAGCGCCTTGCGCGAGAACGCATCACAGTCGAACGGGATCAATACCCGGTCGGCCCCGATCAGGGCGGACAGGGTGTAGAAGTTGTAGGCTGGCGGCGTATCGATGTAGATGGCGTCGAATTCCTTTTCCAGCGTCTTCAGCAGGCCGCGCAGCTTGTAGATCTTGTGCTTGCTTTCCAGCATGTGCTCGATCTCGCCCAGCTCGGCATTGGACGGAATCAGGAACAGGTTTTCCTGCGCGGTGGCGTGGACATACTCCCGCGGGCTCTTTTCCTTGATCCGGAACGACAGCGTCTGGCCGAAGAAGGTGCCGATGTTCGGCTTGGGCCCCTCGCCGTCCTGGAATGACTCCATTCCCATCAGGTACTGGCTGGCGTTACATTGCGGGTCAAGATCCACCACCAGGGTGCGTTTGCCCTTGCTGGCACTGATGGCCGCCAGGTTCACGGTGATGCTTGACTTCCCTACTCCGCCCTTCTGGTTGAATACCACCCGGCGCATGCTGGACTCCTTTGACCTGTGCGAGTGAACAGCGGCAATCATACACAGCGCTGCCCGGCGGCGGCCAGCGTGATTGCGGCGAGCAACGCAGTCCGGTGGGTAAATAGCCGCCCCTGCGATGTTTCTTTCCCTTGCCGCCAAGACGCAACACTGGTATCCCAAAAGGCAAGCATCCGCCGGAGAACAACAATGTACAAGGCGACGCCCCTGAGCGCCCCACCGCCGGGATCAGGC
Source organism: Alcanivoracaceae bacterium (assembly GCA_029212745.1). Classification (GTDB taxonomy): domain Bacteria; phylum Pseudomonadota; class Gammaproteobacteria; order Pseudomonadales; family Alcanivoracaceae; genus JARGOL01. The sequence continues at coordinate 27,756 of JARGOL010000009.1, read as the reverse complement.
CTCAAGCCTGTGCCGGGCGACAACGGCCTGCCGCTGGTTGGCCTGTCCCTGGATTTCATGCGCAACCCGATTCCGCTGATGCGTCAGCGCTATGACGCCTACGGCCCGGTCAGCTGGGCGTCACTGTTCGGCATCAAGATGGTGCAGATGGTGGGTGCGGACGCCAACGAATTTGTATTCCTCAACCGCGGCAACCTGTTTTCCAACAGCAAGGGCTGGGACTACTTCATCGGCCCGTTCTTCCATCGCGGCATCATGCTGCTCGACTTCGAGGAGCACCGCTGGCACCGGCGCATCATGCAACAGGCCTTCAGCCGCGATGTGCTGCAGGCCTACCTGGCCCGCATGGGCCCGCAGATTGCCGAGGGCATCAGCCGTTGGCAGCCGTCAGCCAACTTCAGCGTGCTCAAGGCCATCAAACAGCTCACCCTGGACCTGGCCACGGACGTGTTCATGGGCGAGGAACTCGGGCCCGAGGCGGATGCCATCAACCAGGCGTTTATCGATACCGTGCGTGCCGGCACATCGCTGATCCGTTATCCGCTGCCCGGCACACGCTGGGCCAGGGGCCTGCGCGGCCGCAAGGTACTGGAAAAGTTCTTCCGCGAGCGGGTCGCGGCCAAGCGCAGGAGCCAGGGCAGCGACCTGTTCAGCGTGCTGTGCCGGGCCGAGACAGAGGATGGTGAGCGCTTCAGTGATGACGATGTGGTCAACCACATGATCTTCCTGATGATGGCCGCCCATGACACCAGCACCATCACCCTGTCGACCATGTTCTATTACCTGGCCCGCTACCCGGAATGGCAGCAACGCGTGAGGGCACAGAGCGAGGCGCTGGGCAGTGAGCCACTGGAGTACGACCAGCTTGGCACATTGTCCGATGCCATGCTGGTGATGAAGGAGGCATTGCGCCTGTGTGCACCGGTGCCGTCCGTGCCGCGACGGACCGTACGGGACTGCGAGTTCCAGGGTTATTTCATTCCTGAAGGCACCATGGTCAACGTATCGCCCTACTTCACCCATTTCATGCAGGAATACTGGCCGGACCCGTTCCGCTTCGACCCGGAGCGTTTCTCCGAGGCTCGGCGCGAAGACAAGGTCCATCCCTACGCGTGGGTGCCCTTTGGTGGCGGCGCCCACAAATGCATCGGTCTCCATTTCGCCGAACTGCAGGTCAAGGCCATCCTTCACCAGGTCGTACAGTCTTTCGAGTGGCAGGTGCCACCCGGCTATGAGATGCCCGTGGACACCACCAGCCTGCCGGTGCCGGCCGATGGCCTGCCTGTTACACTCACGGCCTTGAACTGATGGTCCGCCTGCAGCCCTGATGCAGCCCCTGGAGTCCACCGCATGACACCCCTGACCGAACTGGCTGTTGTCACCACGGCCACGGCCCGCCATGACCTCGCCCGGCTGTTCGATGCACTGACGGACATGCAGGCCAGCTTGGCTCTCAGGTTGCGCGTGGTGGTGGTGGATGACATCGGTGTCTGGGCCTCGGCGCAACAGGCCAACGCGTTTACCCGCAACTACCCGGCGCTGGATACCACGGTGCTTCGCCATGACACACCGGTGGGCCAATTCGCTGCCATGCTTGAAGGGGTGCTGGTGCACCGGCATCTGGCCACACTGTTGATCGACCCTGACATGCATGGCTGCCTGGCCGGGGGCGAGGCGCTGGTGGCAGCGCTCGGGCAGGCTGACATCGTCCACTGCGTACGCCGGCAGCGGCCCGACATCGGCCCCCTGCGGCGACTGGGCTCGCGCCTGGTCAACATGCTTTTGCGGCGTATCACCGGGCTTCAGGTGCCCGACCTGCAAAGCCCGATGATGCTGCTGTCTGCCCGCGTGCTGGCCTCTCTGCCCCAGGCCATGGCCCACCCGGGTAACCCGCGCCTGTACCTGTACCGGGAATTCCGCCACCGCATCGTCTGCCTGCCGGTGGATGTCCGGCTGCCACCGGACCACCGCTCCCATTACACCCTCGCACACCTGGCCAGGCTGGCCATTCAGGTGGTGGCTGACGCCTGGCGCCTGCGCAGCTAGGCAGAGACGGTTTCAGCGTCGCGCAGCGTGACAAACTCCTCCGCCGATGTCGGGTGAATGCCGATGGTGGCGTCAAAGTCGTCCTTGGTCAGACCTGCCCGGATGGCAACAGCAAAACCCTGGGTGATCTCGCCGGCACCTTCCCCGGCCATGTGCAGGCCAATCACCTGATCGGTGGCATCATCCACAATCAGCTTCATCAGGCTGCGCTGGGAGTGCTCCCCCAGACTGTACCTGAGCGGCTTGAACGCACTCCGGTATATGCGCAGGCATCCGTGCTTTTCCAGGGCTTCTTCCTGGGTCAGGCCAACGGTGCCGACATTCGGATGGCTGAATACTGCCGTGGGAATGAAGTCATACTCCACCGGCCGGCGCGGTTTCTCACTGGCAAACCATTGCCGCGCCAGCCACATGCCTTCGGCCAGCGCCACCGGGGTGAGCTGCACCCGGTCGATCACATCGCCGATGGCAAACAGGCCGGGCATCGAAGTCTGGTAATCATCATCCACCAGCAAAGCGCCGTTGATGGCCATTTCCGGCATTTGCCCGGCGAACAGCCCGTCCACATTCGGCACACGCCCGGTGGCATAGAACACCCGGTCCACCGCCAACGAATCACCGTCATCCAGGTCAAGACGGAGCCCGTCATCGGCACGGTGAATGGCGGTCACATCGGTGTTGAAACGCAACCTGACCCCGTTATGCGGCATCTGTTCGGCCATGAAGGCACGAATGTCCGCATCGAAGCCGCGCAGGAACAGCTCGCCGCGATACAGTTGTGTCACCGCACAGCCCAGCCCCGCCAGAATGGAGGCGAACTCGCAGGCAATATAGCCACCGCCCACCACCGCCACGCGGGCGGGCAACTGTTCCAGCTCGAACAGGTCATCGGAAATACTGGCATGCTCGATGCCCGGCACTTCCGGCAGGAAAGGCTTACCACCGGTCGCGACAAGCACACGCTCAGCCTGCAATACCTGCTCACCGACACGCACCTGCCCGTCACCCAGCACCTGGGCATAGCCCTCGTAGACCGAGACACCGGCCTGGTCCAGCAAGCGCCTGTAGATGCCGTTCAGGCGGGCAATTTCCTTGTCCTTGTTGGCCTTCAGGCGCGGCCAGTTGACCGGGGATGTCTGCCAGTCGAAGCCATAGTCGCGGGCCAGCGCCACCTGCTCCGGAAACTCTGCGGCATAAGAGAACATTTTTTTCGGCACACAGCCGACATTGACGCAGGTGCCGCCAAAAAAGCGCCCTTCAACAATGGCCACCCGTGCGCCCATGGACGCGGACATGCGTGCTGCGCGCACGCCGCCGGAGCCAGCGCCAATAACAACCAGGTCAAATGAATCAGTCACGGAATCTCCTCGTGGACAGGTGCCTTCACGGCGAACAGATGCGCGGGCGGCCGGGCTGTTACGGTTTCAACGGCGGGCGATGCGCATCCCGGGCAGCCATCATCTCCAGCTCCGAACGCCGGCCGTGCTCCAGGTAGAAGCCTTTCGGTACCGGCGGCCAGATCCGGTCGAGCGCGGTGGAACTGGCACTGCCGGTAACCATCTTGGCATGCCGGCGCACCAGCTGGCGCGGCTCCTCGACGCCGCACGCATGGGCGATCACTTCCACTTCCTTGATCAGGTGACGGTTGTATTCCGCCACCCGGCGCGCCTTGTCACGGGGCACAAGGCCACGCTGCAACTTCGGGTTGTGGGTGGTAACGCCGGTGGGACAGGTGTTCTTGTCACACTGCATGGCCTGTATGCAGCCCAGGGAAAACATGTAGCCACGCGCGGAAACACAGAAATCCGCGCCCATGCAGATCGCCCAGGCCACCATGTTCGGCGTGATCAGCTTGCCGGAGGCAATGGTGGGGATACGTTCGCGCAGGCCATAACCGTTGAGCAGGTCCACCACCAACGGCAGGGCTTCGGCCAGGTGCAGACCAACATCGTCCATCAGGGCCATGGGGGCGGCGCCGGTACCACCGTCGCCCCTGTCGATGGTAATGAAATCCGGCGCTGAATCGATCCCGCGGGCGTGGATTTCCAGAAACAGATCCTCCAGCCACTCCCAGCGGCCCACTACCATCTTGATGCCAGTGGGCTTGCCGGTGACTTCGCGTACCCGGTGAATCAGGTCAAGCAGGTCGCCGGCGCTGTTCACGTCCGGATGGCGATTCGGGCTCACCGATGGCTGGCCCACCGGAATGCCCCGGATGCGGGCAATTTCCGGCGTCACCTTGGCCGCCGGCAGGATTCCCCCTTTACCCGGCTTGGCGCCCTGGCTGAGCTTGATCTCGAACATTTTCACCTGGGTGTGGGCCGCTACCTGTTCCAGCTTTTCGTCGCTGAGTTCGCCTTCCAGGTCACGTACCCCGTACCGGGCCGTGCCGATCTGGTAGACGATGTCGCAGCCGCCCTTGAGGTGAAACTCCGACAGGCCGCCCTCGCCCGTGTTCATCCAGCAGCCAGCCATGGCGGCCCCGGACGACAGTGCCTCCACTGCCACCCGCGACAGGGCGCCATAACTCATCCCGGAAATATTGTGCAGTGAGTGCGCCACATAGGGTTGCCGGGCATTGGGGCCGATCATGAACGGCATGGTCGGCGCTTCATCCTTGTCCAGGCACGGATACGGGTCGTTCAGGAAGATGATGCGCCCGGGATCCAGCATGCTCTTGGTGGAACCGAACGGCACCATGGTGGACAGGTCCTTGGAGGCGCGGTAGACCCAGGCGCGCTGGGCGCGGTTGAACGGCAGCTCCTCACGGTCCATGGCAAAGAAGTACTGGCGGAAAAACTCGCCCAGATGCTCGAAAAAGTAGCGGAACCGGCCGATCAGGGGGTAATTGCGCCGAATGGCGTGGCGGGTCTGGAAAAAGCGGTCATAAATCCAGAAAACCGCCGCCACAAGCAGCAGCGCCAGCGCCGTCAGCAGCGCGCCGACGCTGAAAATCTGGCTCATGGCGCCGAGCCAGGCTGACATGTTATCTCCGAGCATAATGCTCTCCCTGACGCGTGGTGCCCGCTGAGCGGTCCTCACTGACAGACTAACGACCTGACAAGCGGGATGAAAAGGGTTCCGTAACGGGTTGTTTTCAAGTCATAATGGTCGGCCGGACACTAAAAAGAAAGCCTCGGGAGGCACGATAGCCCCATGGGTCGACTGATCACCGCCACAGCCAGCCTGCTGCTATTGCTGACGGCCACCGCGCCGGCAGCCGGTGAGCGTATTTTCACCTACAAGGGCCCCGACGGCAGCATCATGTTCACCGACCGGGACCAGGCCCGGGTGCCCGGCGATTACACCCTGCTGTCCGTGCGCAAGGGTTGGGACTACACGCCGCGCAAGCTCACTGCAAAGATCCGTGACCAGTATGACGCCGACATCGAGTATGCGGCGATCTCCTACCAGGTGGACCCGGCGCTGATCAAGGCGGTGATCCACGCCGAATCCCATTTCGACCCCCATGCCGTGTCCCGGGCCGGCGCCCAGGGGCTGATGCAGCTGATGCCGGAAACCGCGGCTTACCTGCGCGTACACCGGCCGTTCGACGCCCGCCAGAACATCCTCGGTGGCACCCGCTTTCTCAGCTACCTGATGGGCAAGTTTGACCGCCTCGACCATGTCCTCGCCGCCTACAACGCCGGCGAAGGCAATGTCCGCCGCCACGGCGGCATTCCCCCATTCCCCGAAACCCAGCGTTACGTGGTCAAGGTGAGCGAACTGCTCAACACTTACCGGCCACATTTTGGCGAGTCCCTGGCACAGCGCTGATCAGTCGCGCAGGTCGACCCCGACCCACTGCCCGTCATAGGCCGGCACGAACAGGTCCAGCCGGCAGGCCGACTGAAAGCAGCGTCCATCCTCAAGACTGAAACGGAAGCCGTGACGCGGACAGACCAGGGACTGGCCATTGACGCCGCCCTGCGCCAGCGGAAAGCCCTGGTGCGGGCAACGGTTGCTGACCAGTCGCAGATCACCATCACATTCCAGCGCCAGGATTTCCTCACGGCCGGCACGCACCACCCTGCGAAAACCGGGGCGGATTTCATCGAGTCGGGCGATGCGGACAAAGGCCATGGCGGGCTCCGTGCGGTTTGACCGGCAGTGGTTTGGCTGATGGTGGACCGAATCGCCCACTGCGGCAACCGGTGTGGCGGTATGACTGCTACCGGATGCCGGGATCTCCGGCGATGGGAAAGCCCTCACCCCGGCCCTCTCCCGGAGGGAAAGCCCTCACCCTCACCCCAACCCCTCTCCCAGAGGGAGAGGGGCTTATGGCACCCTCTTATCTGGAGCGCCCCCTCTCCCTCTGGAAGAGGGCCGGGGTGAGGGCCCGATCACACAGCCCCCAACAAAAAAGGCCGCCCGAAGGCGGCCTTTTCCTTACCGTCACAACGCCCGAATTACTGGCCGTGCTTTTCCGCCAGGTAGAACCAGGTATCCAGCACCGAGTCCGGGTTCAGGGAGACGGTATCGATACCCTGCTCCATCAGCCACTTGGCCAGGTCAGGATGGTCGGACGGCCCCTGGCCGCAGATGCCGATGTACTTGTCGGCCTTGTTGCAGGCCTGGATGGCCATGCTCAGCAGCGCTTTCACCGCCGGGTCCCGCTCATCGAACAGGTGGCTGACAATACCGGAGTCACGGTCCAGCCCCAGGGTCAGCTGGGTCAGGTCGTTGGAACCGATGGAGAAGCCGTCGAAGTGCTGGACGAACTCGCTGGCCAGCAGCGCATTGGTGGGCAACTCGCACATCATGATCACGCGCAGGCCGTTTTCACCACGCTTGAGACCGTTCTTCGCCAGCAGGTCAATGACCTGCTCCGCCTCACCCACGGTACGCACGAACGGCACCATGATTTCCACATTGGTGAAGCCCATCTCGTCGCGCACCTTGCGCATGGCACGGCACTCAAGCTCGAAGCAGTCGCGGAAGTTTTCGCTGATGTAACGCGACGCACCGCGGAAGCCCAGCATGGGGTTCTCTTCCTCGGGCTCGTACAGCTTGCCGCCCACCAGGTTGGCGTATTCGTTCGACTTGAAGTCGGACAGGCGCACAATGACCTTTTCCGGGTGGAACGCCGCGGCCAGGGTGGAAATACCCTCCACCAGCTTCTCGACGTAAAACTCCACCGGGCCGCTGTACCCGGAGATGCGCTTCTCCACGGTCTGCTGCACATCCCGCGGCAGCTTGTCGTAGTTCAGCAAGGCCTTCGGGTGCACCCCAATCATGCGGTTGATGATGAACTCCAGGCGCGCCAGGCCCACACCCTGGTTCGGCAGGGTGGCGAAATCAAAGGCACGGTCCGGGTTGCCCACGTTCATCATGATCTTGAACGGCAGTTTGGGCATGGATTCGATGTCGTTGCGCTGGATATCGAAATCCAGACGCCCCTCATAGATGTTGCCGGTGTCACCTTCGGCACAGGAAACCGTCACTTCCTGGCCGTCAGAGAGAATCTCGGTGGCATCGCCACACCCGACAATCGCCGGCACACCCAGCTCGCGGGCAATGATGGCGGCGTGACAGGTACGCCCGCCGCGGTTGGTGACAATGGCCGCCGCCCGCTTCATCACCGGCTCCCAGTCGGGATCAGTCATGTCGGTGACCAGGACATCGCCATCCTGAACCTTCTCCATCTGCTTGATGTTGTCGACGATACGGACCACACCGGCACCGATGCGCTGGCCAATGGCACGGCCTTCCACCAGCACCTTGCCGGACTGCTTGAGCAGGTAGCGCTCCATCACAGACACGTCAGAGCGGCTCTTCACCGTCTCCGGGCGCGCCTGGACGATGTACAGCTTGCCGTCATCGCCATCCAGGGCCCACTCGATGTCCATGGGCGCACCGTAATGCTTCTCGATGGTGAGGGCCTGCTTGGCCAGCTCTTCCACGTGCGCGTCAGTAATACAGAAACGCAGCCGGTCTGCCGCATCCACGGACACGGTTTCCACCGACTTGCCGGCGGCCGCTTCACTGCCGTAAATCATCTTCTGCAGTTTGCTGCCCAGGGTACGGCGCAGGATGGATGGTTTCTTGTTCAGCAGGGTCTTCTTGTGGACGTAGAATTCGTCCGGGTTCACCGCGCCCTGCACTACCATTTCGCCAAGGCCATAAGACGCAGTGATGAATACCACGTCGCGGAAACCGGATTCAGTATCCAGGGTAAACATGACACCGGCGGAACCGGTTTCCGAGCGGACCATGCGCTGGATGCCGGCAGACAGGGCCACCAGCTCGTGGTCAAACCCCTGGTGCACCCGGTAACTGATGGCGCGGTCGTTGAACAGGGACGCGAACACCTCTTTCACCGCCTGCAGGACGTTGTCCACGCCGCGGATATTGAGGAAGGTCTCCTGCTGGCCCGCAAACGAGGCATCGGGCAGGTCTTCTGCCGTGGCCGAGGAGCGCACCGCCACCGGCAGCTCACCATTGCCATCGGCGAGGGTGTCGAAGGCGTCGCGAATGGCCTTCTCAAGCTCCGGCTGGAACGGCGCGTCCACCACCCACTGGCGGATCTGCTCACCGGTCTTCGCCAGCGCGACCACGTCGTCCACATCCAGGGCGGCGAGCGCATCGTTGATCTTCTTCGTCAGGCCATTGGCTTCCAGGAAATCCCGGTAGGCGTCTGCCGTGGTGGCGAAACCGCCCGGAACGCTCACCCCGGCGGCTGACAGATTACTGATCATTTCGCCAAGGGAGGCATTCTTGCCGCCGACTTTCTCCACATCGCCCTTGCCCAGATGGTCGAACCAGACTACGTACTCCGCCAAGGTCTTACTCCCTACATGTCCGCTTGGGGCAGATAGTTGCCCCGGGTGGTTGTGTTTGCCGGCGTATTCTACTCAAAATGAGCGTCCGTTGCCTGCCCGTTTTGACCCCAATGCAGGCGCCAATTGGTCACTTTTTAACCAGGCTGAATCATGAAACGAACGGCTTTCTTTGTCTCCGACGGCACCGGCATCACCGCAGAAACCCTTGGGCATTCGATGATCAGCCAGTTTGCCGGCATGGAGTGGGCCCAGGTCACCCTCCCCTACGTGCAGACCAATGAGCAGACCCACGAGGCAGTGGCCCAGATTAACCGCATAGTAGATGCCGGCCATGACAAACCGATCGTGTTCAGCACGCTGGTGGATGAAGAACACCGCACCATCCTGAACGGCTGCAAGGGCCTGGTGCTCGACCTGTTTGCGGTGTTCCTGGCGCCACTGGAGGCGGAGCTGGGCATGCGCTCCAGTCATACCGTGGGCCAGAGCCATGCCATCAAGGACCACGAGGCCTACCGCATTCGCATCAACGCCGTGCATTACGCCCTGGACAACGACGACGGCGCCCGCACCCGCCACTACGACCAGGCCGACATCATCCTCACCGGCGTATCGCGCAGCGGCAAGACGCCAACCTGCCTGTACCTGGCGCTGCAGTTCGGCCTCAACGCGGCCAACTACCCGCTCACCGAAGATGACTTCGACGACCTGCGCCTGCCAAAGAGCCTGCAGCCCTACAAGGACAAGATCTTCGGCCTGACCATCAACGCCGACCGCCTGTCAGCGATCCGCAGCGAGCGCAAGGCGGGCAGCAAGTATGCCTCGGCGCGCCAGTGCGACCTTGAAGTGCGTGGCCTGGAGGCCATTTACAACAAGCACAATATTCCCTACCTGGATGCAACCGAGCTGTCTGTGGAAGAAATTGCCACGCGGATCATGGCCAGCACCGGGCTTCAGCGTAAGTTGCAGGGCTGATCCGGTGACGGCATCGGTTCCTGACATGCCGGTTCCCCTGAGCCAGCCGCCCGTCGCCCCGCATGCCCTTGACCGTGTCAGGGCCGCCGTGGAGAGCGGCCGGCTGGGCGGTGGCGGGCACTTCACCCGGCTCTGCGAAGACTGGCTGCAGGCCCGGCTTGGATGTCAGCGGGCATTGCTGACCGGCTCCGCGAGCCAGGCCTTGCACATGGCGGCGTTGTTGCTGGAGCTGCGCCCCGGCGACGAAGTCATCATGCCCAGCTGGACCTTTCCGTCCACCGCCAATGCCGTGCTCCTGGTGGGCGCGCAGCCGGTGTTCGCCGATGTTGACCCGGAAACGCTCAATCTCGACCCGGACGCTGTGGCCGCGAAGATTTCCAGCCGCACCCGGGCGATCTGCGTGGTTCACTATGCCGGCGTCGCGGCCGACATGGATGCCCTCCTGTCACTGGCCCGCCACCATGGGCTGGCCATCATCGAAGACGCGGCCCAGGGATTACTGGCAAATCACAGGGAAGTGCCGCTGGGCACACTGGGTGACATCGGCGTGCTTTCTTTTCACAGCACCAAGAATGTGGGCGCCGGGGAAGCCGGCGCCCTGCTGATCAACAGGCCGGACCTGGTCCCCCGGGCTGAATACCTGCGTGAAAAAGGCACTGACCGCATGGCTTTCGAGCGAAAGGCGGTCGCGCACTATCAATGGCGTGCACCAAGCCCGGGCGGCGGCCCGTCGGAGCTGGTCAGTGCATTCCTGAGCGCGCAACTGGAGTACGCGCAACAGTGGCATGACGCGCGCCTGGCTGCCTGGAACAGCTATCACCAACTGCTCACAGGCACCCATGACGGGTACAGACTGATGACCGTACCACCCTATGCCGCGCACAACGCGCACCAGTTCGCCATCCGCACCAGCGACTCGCGAGCCAGAAGCCGGTTACAGCAGACACTGTCCGCGGCGGGCATAACCGCTGCGCCGCATTATGTGCCACTGCACCAGTCGCCCCTGGGCCGGCAGTATCACGATGGGCAGGCACTGCCATGCACGGAGCGCGCGGCAGCCTCGCTGCTCCGCCTGCCCCTGTGGCCTGACATGCCGGAAGACGTTATCAGGAAAGTCTGCGCGCTTGTTTCTGCCCGGGAGGACTGACGGCGGCCACGGCTTCAGGGCAGCTTGATATCCTTGTCGCCGGTTCCACGCGCACGCCATCCGCGAAGGGAGTTCTTGGCACCTTCCCAGAGGGCCTGGCCGAAACGACGGAAGACATTGAAACCGGCGGGCACCAGCAATGCCATCGGGTATACCTGCAGGGCGCGCAGCAGACGTGACGGCTTCAGGTAGAAGCGCAATCCCGCCAGGCTGATCTCCCGTTCCAGGTCAAAACCGTAGACATGCGAATACCAGGAATAGCCACCGGTATACATCTGGCCACGCTCATGCCGCGCCAGCATCTCCGTCATGTCAGGCGCTTCCTGCATGGCCAGGTCGTAGATCGGCGTTTGCGGCTGTGGCACCACCGAAAAGAAGAAGGCATGGGTGAGCGCACTCTTGTGGGCAAAACCAATGGTACTCCTCAACTCCTCCACCGTTTCCCCGGGGAAACCAAGCATGAAGAAGCCGTTCACGATACAGCCCTGGCGCGCGAACTCGGTGATCGCCCAGTTGGCTTTCTCCACATCCAGGAACTTCTCGATCTTTTCCTGCAGGCGTGGCGTTACTGTCTCAATGGCGATGCCGACGTTATAGGTGCCCGCCTTGACCATCAGGTCGATGAGCTCCTTGTCGAGAATGTCAGCGCGCAGGCCGTTGGGAAATGCGATCAGGATGTCGTCAAATTCGGTTGCAATACGCCGCATCAGTGCCTTGGCGCGTGGTTTGTGCAGATTGAAGATGTCATCAATGATGTGGAACTCACGCACACCATAGTCGTCGTAGAGCATCCGCATTTCCGCAATGACATTATCCTCGGAGCGGTACACGAAACGCTTTGTGAAGATGTCATGGCAGTAGTTGCACAGGTACGGACAGCCGCGCGAGGTAAACAGGAACGCATAGCGGGTTTCGTACGGATTGGTGATCAGGCGCGGCCGGTCACGCCAGCGGTAGCGCTCGAAATCGATAAGGTCCCAGGCCGGCAACGGAATGGCATCCAGGTCGGTAATGAGATCCTGGCCAGACCCCATGTGCACTGTATCGCCTGAGCGGTAACTGAACCCGGGAAGATCCTGCCCCAGGGGCAGACCACTGAAGTAGCGTTCAAGGGCAACCGTAAAGGTGCGATCAGCGGCGCCTTCGAATACCCAGTCAAAACAGCTTTCCTTCATGATCACATTTGCCTGGCGCAGGGCGAAGGGGCCGCCGATGGCCGTGATGATCGAAGGATCGTGGGCCTTGACCAGCTGGGCCAGGCGATAGCTGCAGGCCGCTTCCTGGTTCAGGGCTGACACAGCAACCACATCGGGACGGCTTTGCTCCAGCCGCCGGGTCACCGCGTCCACCGAGTCAACGCTCTGGCGATAAACCTGCATGTCCCAGAAATCGATGGTGACGGCGTCGCCGAAGCGTTTGCGCAGCACGGATATCAGATAGAGTATGCCCAGCGGCGGGCCGGTAACGTTGTAGCGCGATGCCTGCCAGGGCTTGATGAAAAGAACGCGGAATGGCCGGCAACCGGGATTGATCGCGCCATTCAGGAACGTCTCGAAGGTCGAGCTGACCACGCCCTTTTGATTCTCAACCCTGATCTTTTTTGTTGTCACGGACAGACATCCCTGCAGAAGGTGCTGGAACACACCCTATTGCCTCAAACTACCGCAATGTGAACTGTGTCACAATATACCGGAACGACCATTTATCGCCGATTGCGGCTTCCGGTCGCCATCACCGCCTGCAGGCGCCGTCCCGGGCCATACCGGCCCGGCCGCTGCCTGCGCTATACTGGCGGCCAGCGCGCCCTGACCATGACCGGCAACCAGCGACAGGCCAATGGATACCACAAAAATAACAACCACGCGTGAACATGTACTGGTGACCGGTGCTGGCGGCTACATCGGCTCGGTGCTGGTGCCCGTGCTACTTGCTGAGGGTCATTCGGTGATTGCCGTCGACCGCTTTTTCTTCGGCCCAGCGCCCGCACCTGCGCCAGGCCTGGAGGTGGTCCGTGAAGATACCCGTTTCCTGCCGCGGCACCTGTTCAAGGGCGTGACGCGGGTCATCGACCTGGCCGCAGTCTCGAATGATCCCACCGGAGCGCACTACCCCGACAGCACCTGGGCGATCAATCACCGTGCCCGGTTGCGCACCGCCCGCCTGGCCCGGGAAGCCGGGGTCGACCACTACATGCTGCCCTCCAGCTGCAGCGTCTATGGCTTCAACCCATCATGTGTCGACGAATCCAGCGTGCCGGCACCACAAACCGACTATGCGCGCGCGAACCTTGCCGCAGAGCGCGACATCCTGCCGCTGGCAGACACGGATTTCCACGTGACCGTATTGCGCCTTGCCACCGTGTTTGGCCTGTCGCCGCGAATGCGATTCGACCTCGCCATCAATGCCATGTCCCGTGACGGCTGGAAGCAACAGACCGTGCGGCTGATGCGCGATGGCAGCCAGCGACGGCCTTTTATTCATGTCCGGGACGTGACCGAGGCGTTTGCCAGGATGCTGGCGATGCCTTCATCCGTTCTCAACAAGCACATCATCAACGTTGGCAGCGAAGCGCTGAATATTGCCCTCAGGGACGTGGCCATGACCGTCAGCCAGCAACTGTCACGCACCTGTGGCACAACGGTCAGTACCGCCTTCTACGGCTCTGCGGATAGCCGCAGTTACGAGGTCAGGTTCGACAGGCTCAGGCAACTGCTCGGCTGGCTGCCTGGCACCAGCGTAGCAACCGGTGTCGAAGAAATCGTTGATGCGCTGGAAAATGGGCGCACCAGCGACGGGCCGGAAACGATACGACTGGACTGGTACCGCCACATTGAACAGAGTGCCGCGCAAAACACCGATCTGGTCATGCACGGCTCACTGCTGCGCCACCCGGACGATGCGCGCCCAGCAGCAGGACAGGAAACACCCGACACTGTCAGCGTGCTGGCGGGGGCGTTGCGCTGACAGGCCGGAAATGGAAACAGTGGCTGGCCGCGAAGGTGCGATAGCCCAGCCGTTCAACCATCCTTAGTGCACCCGTATTTGCCACGGATATGACAGCTTCGACATAGGCCGCCTGCTTTGCCACCGTGGCGCCAAGGCGGCTCATCGCATAGAACCCCTGGGCGCCCTTGCCCGGCACTGAACCGGCGAGGATGCGGGAAACGAACTGGCGGGTGCCATTGCCGGCGGGTTCCGTCATCAGCTGGCCGCCGGCAAACCCGGCCAGCCGACCCTGCGAGAGCACTCCAAACGCAACACCATTTTCATCGAAACATAACTGGCGCAGCCAGCGGTGATTCATTTCGGCAACCCTGGCGGGGTCAAAAAAAGCATCCCGGCTCAGTCGTGACGGAAACGCACAGGTCCTGGCGAATGCTTCCACGAGTGGTCCATGCCGTGCGGCATCGTTCAGACGAATGACCGCCGCCCCTGGTCGAATGTCATTGAGGTCAGCGCGGCGCGCGATCATGTGCAGTTGCGTATCGACCAGCCAGAACCCTGAATCCGGCAGCGCAGCGAGCAGACCGGCATTGTCCGGATACACACGACAGGAGACATGGGCACCGGGTGCTCGCTCCCGGACCAGGTCCATCGCACGTGCCAACCCCTCTCGCCAGTCATCCGGGTCGACGACGTCGTCAGACGGCGCAAGGACGCGTAGCGCATACACAGGCTGGCCAAAAAACTCACTGTCCCAGGGAAGATGACAGACAATCAAAGCCGCGCGCAGGCCACCCGTCCGGGACACGCTGGCGAACACGGCGATGGCGTCAGCCAACAGCAGCTCGCCGACTGATGCAGCCGCACCGGGTAATGCCGCGTACGGCATATGCGCGAACGGGCAGGCCCGAGCTCCGCCCTCAAGCGCTGCGTGCAGGCAGCGCACCAGGCCCTCATCGGAGGGCCCAGTTTGCTGCCAGTCTGGCGCCGTCAATGGGCACTCTCCTTCGGCCGATGCACCTCGAACAGCATCGGGGTCAACCATCTCGCCGGGACAAGCCCCGCAACCATGCTGGCCAGACGCAACAGCACCCGGCTGCTCGTTGCCGAAAGGTGTGGATGTTTCTTCTTGAAGGCACGGCTTTCCATCAGGCGGCGCACCGACATGGGAAAAATGGCGCGATCAAATGACAGTCGATAAGGCGTTGCATCCAGTAGCGCCCGGATATCCTGGTAGGTCACATAATTGAGTGTCGTGATGACGTCTTTCTGGAACCGATTCAACCGGCGCCAGAGGCGAGGATGGGATTCTCCGCTTATTGGCCGTGTGAAAAAGGCGCCTACATGAGGCTCGTACGGCACATTGTAATTGGGACAGATCACCACCATCGCCCCGCCCGACACCAGTGCGCCGGCGAGGCCCAGAATAAATTCGCGAATGTCCGCCACATGTTCCGCCACATTGAAACTGACCACACCGTCGAACTCCCCGGTGGGCACTTGCGACATGTCCGTATAGAAGGCGCCTGATAGCGCATGGTCATCAATACCCATCAGCCGGCGCACATCAGCATACGGAGAGAATGGCCCGGAAAACGGCTCCAGGCAGGACACGCTGTAGCCATGGCGCTCCAGCAGCAGGGTCAGAAGCCCCAGTCCGGCACCGGCCTCGAGCAAGTGTGCGCCCGGCGGGAAGCGTTCCCGCACCACATTGATGTAAAAGCAGGCGTCGTCGATGCTGGCGGCGATGGCAGTGGCGACGAAATCCGGATCAACCTCATACCGCTCCGCAATCGACCGTATCACCGCCGGCGAGACATCCATGCAGTCGCGCAGAAAATCCGAATCCGTCTTCACCAGGCCCTCCTCATGACCATCAATAACAGGTCCTGGGGAACACGCAGCTCTGATCCAGACACCCGCTGCTCGTGAATACGCAAAGCGTCCGGAACAAGGGCGCCATAGCCCTCGCGGGTGCGAACATGATTACCCCTGTCCAGCAACGCCATCAATCGTGCCATTGGCCTCTGACGCGGCAACAGGACCGGATCAACTGACACCGCCACACCGCCCTGCGTCAGCAACCGGGCCGACGCCTCAAGAACCGCCCTGCCAGTGCTATCGTCCAGATGGTGCAGCAATCCCACCATCAGGACCAGGTCATACGGGCCCTTGTCGTCGGCGAGGAATGCGCTGACATCGGCGCACTGGAACGATGCCCCGGAATGACGGCAGTGGCTACGGGCAGACTCGATGCATTGCCGGGACCGGTCAACACCAGTGTATCGTTCAAATGGCAGCAGACCCGCGTAGACACCGGAACCACAACCGAGATCCAGCACGCTGACCGGCGCCCGCCCCTCAAGCGCCGTGCGACAGACATCAACCAGCCTGCTTTGCGCCGCCGGCACGCCGATCAGGCGAAGCAACCACCCCTCCAGCCAGGCCGGTATCATTCGCATGGACAGGCCCCCGCCGCTGGAAAGATCATTGGTAAAACTGCACCGGCATGTCGATCAGGTCAGCCGGCTCCAGGCGCTCCCGGTAGCCGACAACGAAAAGGCGCCTGTCACCGAAGCTGTAACGGGGAATGGTTTCCGGCGCGTCCAGATAGCCGGCATAGATCGCAATACCGTCAAGCGCACCCTTGGGCTCGTACAGATCGAAATAGGCGTATTTCCTGCCAAACTGTCCATAGGTAAAAAAACTGCCGCCGGTCACACCGATAGAAACCTGTTGGGGCAGCGGCGCAAGAAACACCCGCTTGTCCGTCCGTGCAATGTAGGGTGACAGCGAATAGAAAATATCCGGATTGAAAACCAGCAACGTATCAATCCTGGGATGCTCGGCAAACAGATGGCTGATTTTCCGTGACATCCCGGAAATCTCCTCCAGGTCTTCGCTGGTAACGCGCACAAAGTCCGGGTTAAACACACGCATGGACTGCAGAGGCACCCGCTCGCCGCCCATACGGTGCTTGATCGGGTCAATCTGGAGCATATGTTCGCCGACGATGAAGACCACCAGGAACCCGCTGAAAAGGCGACTGTATTCCGCCCAGAGATCCTTCGCTACCTGATTGTTGATGTAGTCAACCAGCGCGGCGAAGCCAATCGTCAGTGCCGGGAAGCAGGCAATCAGGTAGCGTGACTCATAGCTCGACAGGCCGGTGGCCACCAGCGTGCTGTAGAACAGCAACCAGAGAAAGGCGCCACTCCAGATCGGCCAGTAACGGCGCATGCCGGGAACCAGAAGGCCAACCGCCGCAGGAATCACCCACAGGGGATTAAAGGTACCGAGCAATGGAAACGCGTATGTATTCGGCATCACGAAGAGACTCCAGATGCGCCGAATCTCCACGCGCCACTCGTAGAGAAGCGTCAGATCGCCGTCAAAATAGTAGAGCAGAAACAGCAGGAAGCAAAAACCACTGGCGCCGGTCATGAGAAAGGCGGCGTACTGCCGCCTCATCAACAAGGCCAGTGAAAAAGGGGCTAACAGGAAGATGCCTTCCGGACGCGCGAGGGGCAGAAGGGAGATCAGGAAAGCGGCCAGCAGAAGCCGCTCCCGGAGATAAAAGAAAACCGCCGCAGAGAAGATCACCAGCAGCAGCATCTCACCGTAAAAGCTCATGTTCATGATGACGACAACGGGCATCAGGGCATAGATCGCCATGGCCCCAAGGGCCGTCCAGAGAGACAGGTTCATCATCCTGATGGCGCGGTAAAGACAGGTAATACCCAGCAGGGAAAAACAGACAATCACGGCCCGGGCCAAAAATATCTCAGAGCCCAAAAACGCGTTGATCGCGCCAAAAAAGAAGGTGCTTGCCGGCAGCACATAATCCCATGCGTAGATTTGTCCGCTGGTGAATGCGTATTTGCTCAGGTAGTACCGGTAGGCGTCATCAATGCCGAGCAGGTTCGAACCTTCAACCCACGCCCAGCGATAGGCGAACTCACCTTCCAGGCTGCCAAGCCAGGCAAGGGCAGTATACAACAGGAAAAGCAGCGGCAAATAGCACCAGGCCGGCACCCGTGCGAGCATTCTCTCAAGCGTTTTCAACGTTCTGATACCCGTCTTCCTGGATTCAGCAAAGCCAACAACTCTGCAATCATGCCGCGCAACCCGACAACCCGCCGACGCTCATCAGTGCCATCAAAGAGCCTCAAGCGATTTTCCCGCGCATACTCGGGCAAACGGTAGAACGGTATGGCCGGGCAATCATGGTGCTCGACATGGTAGCCGATGTTGTGCGGAAAAAAGAAAAACCCGAGCCAGGGATTCATCAGCACAGAACGGGTGCCGGCACCCTCACTGCCTGCCAGCCAGTGCTCCATGATCCCGCGCAGTCGCATGAGTGGCAGAAACACCAGCGCATAAGGCACAACCCAGAGCAGAACGAAATCCAGCCAGTGGCCACTGACTGACAGGGCAACGGCCAACGCAAGGTAGTAAACGGCACGCACAGGCACCCCGCGTGGGGAAATGCTTTCGCCCTGCCCCGCGGGCAGCATGAATCCCCGCACGGTTGAAAGGGCATGGCTCAGGCCCAGAAGATGCGCGGCGCGCGCGGCCAGTGACGCCTTGCTTGCCAGCCGGTCCGGCCGGTTCCTGGCCCAGTCAGGGTCCTTATCGCTATTCAGGTGCCGATGGTGGTCGAGGTGCTCGTTGCGATACTTGGCAAAACTGGCAAACAGCGGCCAGGCCAGCAGCAGCTCCGACACCCTGTCATTGATGCTCGCCCGGCGAAACAGCAGCCGATGCGCGCCATCATGGGCAAGAATGGCCAGCCCATGCTGGCAGGCACCGACCAGCAAAACCACAACCGGATACAGCAGCGGTGCATCAATCATGGAATATGCCGCTATAGCGAGCGTAATGCCGCACCAGTTCCGGGCAATGGCCAGAGCGGCGCGCAACGGCACCAGGGAACGACAGTCCGCGGCTTGCCGGGGCTGGCTCCCGACCGGCTGCATCGGGCTGCTGCTCTCGCCATTCATGGGGCACTCCCCTTCACAGCGCGGCCACCCGGGCCTTCAAATGCATTAGCTGCGCTTCGGCATCAGCCACCAGCCAGCCGCGCGCTGATACCATCCTGCCCGCCCGGCAATCAGCACTGATCTGCTCGAGCAGCGCACGGCGCAATTCCTCATCAGAGGCGACACGGGCCGACAATCGCTGAAACGACATCAGCACCTCATTCGCAGATGCGGCCCTGCCCTGCACCTTGTCAGCAAAGCACTGCAGCAGAAAGCTGTCCGAAGGCCACGCCTGTAATACCCGCAACAGGCGAGCCGCCGCCCTGGTTTCCGCTGCGCTCACCCGCAGCGGCACGCCAGCCAGGGTCAGCGCCCCGACGGCCCCGGCAGCAGCAAGAAATGAACGGCGCCGGATGCCCGGTGAGGCTGTTTGATCACTCATGACACGTCACCTCCCAACGTTTCCGCCAGACGCAGCGCCAGGCAGACAATCGTCCAGGTGGGCTGGGCATACCCGTAGGTGGGAAAAACAGAACTGCCCGCCACAAAGACGTTGTCGACACCATGTACCCGACAGTCAGGGTCCACCACACCGTCACGGGGATCCAGCGACATGCGCGTGGTGCCCATGTGATGGCTGCCGTATTCAGGGGCTTTCGGCGGCCAGAACCCCTGTTCCAGCTTTACCCGGCCCAGACCACTGGCGCTGAACACCCGGGCAAAGTGATCGGCAGAGGCGTTGACCGCCTCTGCATCGCTTTTGTCCAGGCGAAAATCCAGCTCTGCCTTGTTCATGCCGAGAAGATCCTTGTCGCGCACGAGGCTCACGCGGCTGTCCCGGTTCGGCGCCTGCTCAACGCCCATGAACACATCAACGAGGCCGGGGTCGTTACCGGCGTTGCCGGCCATGGACTGCGGCAACTCGGCAAGCCCGGATTCATCCAGCGGCCCACGGAACTGGAACAGGAAGCCGGTATTACGCAGTCCGTTGGCGTTGCTGTACGCATCGGAAAAAGACATGCCGCCCACCAGCCGGTGGGCGCCCTCACGGCGGTCGGTGAAGCCGACGACCGGGTCATAAAGCGGCCGGCGGCCGGCATAACCGTCAATCACTGCCTGCGAAAAACGAAAGCCGACATGATCGGAAAAATAGCGCCCCACATTGCCGTGCTCATTACCCAGGCCATCACGATGGAAACTGCGGAAATTGAGCATCAGGCGTGGATTCTCGATACCGCCGGCAGCGAGGACATACTGGCTTGCCGCGATTTCAAACCGGCGCGAAGTCTGGTTCATGCAGACAAGCTGCCTGGCAGCCCTGGCGTTTTCGTGGGCAACCAGATCGACCGCATTGGCATGCAACATCAGGTAGATGTTTTCCGCATCCTTGAGCTGCTGCCGGTAGGCTTCACCAAAACGGGTCGGCGGCGACAACCTGTAGATATCGGTAACCATGTCCGGCGCGTGCAGAGGCTGGAAATCATCACTGTGGTTGAGCCAGAACGCCGTGTCGTGAGTGTCACCGTTGAGCTGCAGCCAACGCGACGCCTCGGCGTCATACCTGGCCAGGGACTCCCGGGTAATGGGCCAGCCACTGCGGGGAAGGAATTCACGCGGGGCAAAATCGCTGGCGCGCAGCGGCAGCGTCCACCCGCCCCAGTGATTGGAGCTGCCGCCGAGGTAACGCAGCCGGGATTTGTGCATGGCCGGATAGTCGGCGGGATCCGCCTCACCGGTATACAGTGCTGTGCTGAACGGGTCGGAATCGAAACCGCCACCTTCTGCGATAACGATTTTCAGAGCACTGTTGCGGGACAGGGTCAGTGCCAGAACGATCCCTGCAACACCGCCGCCAATAATGCAGACATCGCACTCCAGACGTGTACCTGAAGGCAATTGGTTGGCATCAAAAATCATTGCACATCCCAAACTGGCGGACCGGCGGAGCGTAGTGGCAAGTATATGCCACTACGCCATCGCCAATACAGCGGATGCTATTGTTTCTTAAGGGAGATACTGCTGTACCACTGGCCCGAGGGGATCGCCACCTGGCCCAGGGTCTTGCCACTGAATGACACCTCACCAATCAGCGGGTCACCCTGGAAAGGCGTGCTGCCACCAAGACCCGCTGTGGAGCCGAACTGCAGATCATTCTGCAATGTCAGCGCCGGCTTGTTGTCTGCCGTGGTTGCTGCAGACTCCAGCAGCACTCGACCGTTGCGCCACGCGATGTTGCCCGAGACGTTATCGAGACGGAAGTCCGCCGATGGCGAAGACGGCTCAGCAAGAGATACGTAGGCAGTCCCGTCGAAATTCAGCAGGCCATCATAACCAATGTAGCTCTGCCCGCCTGGCGCACCACTGAGCGCGAACAGGAAGCCGTTGGTGGCCAGATTGATATCCAGCAGTGAGATACGCACCGGGTCACTCATATCATCCAGGCTACCGCCGCCGAACAGGCCACGGAAGCGATAGGTGGCTTCGGTGTCGGACTGCAGCCAGAGACCGCCAGGAATGCCGGCGTAATCAGGGTCCGAGTCGACGATACGCAGGAAGAAGTCGTCCACCTTCCAGATCAAGTCGGCGTTCACCAGGCCGATACCGAACCGGTTTGACGGGCCAGAGCCGGTGGGAATGGCCGTGGCCGTGGCTGTGTCAGCAATCAGGAAGTGGGTATTGGTGGCCCAGCGTGCCCGCGGGTCGAAGGCCGGGTCGCCAATCTGCGCACCGGTGATGCCCGAGAAGTTGGTGGCGGCTGCGTCCCAGTACCCCGGGGACTGAATGGCCAGCGCCACATCAGCACGGATACCGGTATTACCCCCGCCAAAACCACTCGGGTACAGGTAGATGTTGGAGTCCAGCTTGCCGAAGGTGTACACCAGGCTCCAGTTGAAGATTTCCGAGGGCACGGCTGTGCCGGGATCAATCACTTCCACCTGGCTGTTATAGGCGTGCAGACGGCCGTCACGGATGATCACGGCGAGCCCCGGTGCATCCGGCGGCAGCGCAATCAGGCTTCCGCCCACCGCGCCACAACCCGTAGCATTGAGAGAGCCCGACGTGGGCAAGTCACCGCCGAAACAGATATTGCCTGGCCCCTGCCCGGCGCCGTTGATGGCATCCACGATGATCGGCATGCTGAAGTCAATGCTGGCACCCGGCATGCGCTGCCAGTCAAAGAACCGGGCCCGGGTCCGGTTGCCGGCGGCCTGGCCAAGGATCCAGGCGAAATCCGTGTCGTAGTTCCATTCCACCGACAGGTTAAGGCCCTCTGAGCGGGTACCCAGCAGCGAGCCATCGTAGTTGAATTCCTGGAAGCCACTGGGCCCTACCGCGGTGCCATAGCCAATACCACCAGTACCCAGGCGCAGCTTGGCATCGGTCACACCACCTTCCCAGCCAAACAGGATCAGCGCATCACGGCCGGTGGTGTCAAAATCGGTGGGATTGGCCTTGAACAGCAGGTCGAAATTAAGCGCGAACTCCAGGAATGGCGCATCAATCAGCAGCCCGTCCGCATCAATGCCCATGGTGGCCGGGCCCAGGTTGCCAGCACCGTCCTGCGTTTCGGCGGTGATGTTGAAGTTGCCGAAGCTTACCTCGGCGGAGCCCGGACCGCCCTGGCGCAGGATGATGTCACCACCGGTAGAGCGCAACGACAGGTAACCCTGGTTCGAGCCATTGTTGAACAGGCCATTTTCCGCCGAAATCAGGAATGAACCACTGCCACTGGACAGGTAAGCCTCGCCATAGGAGTTGCCCAGTGCCGACGTGTGGCGAATATCGCCGGTGCGCATTTCGATATTTTCCCAACTGGCACCAATCACCGGGCGCGGCACACCACCAACATTGGTGGTATCGAAGGTCAGGTCGGCGTTGAACTCGCCGGCCCCTGTGCCGCCAAGGACAATATCTTCGGCGATGATGCCGGCTTCCCGCGCGGTGCCGATATCAGACTGTATCTGCAGGGACTGGGCGGTAATATCGCCGTCAATGGACACGGCGAGGCCATCCCGCCCGGCAACATTGGACATGTCCTCATCCGACAACGCCGACATTGCCCATGACTGGGATACGCCCGCTACCAGAAAGGCGCCGAGAAGAACCCGCGGCGTACGCGCTAGAAGAAACATGTGGACCCCCCGCCGCGACAGTTGGACACCACATCCTGGGAGCTATCCAGCGCAAGGTCCGATAGATTCAGGAACACGGTTTGCCCGGTCAGGTTCAGGGTGCCCAGGTCTTTCGATATACCCCCGCTAAACAGCGATTCAAGGCCGTCCCCGGTGGTTACCGTCACCCTGTTCGCCGGCTGCGCCAGCGTAGTACCCATAAGAACAGCCAGCTGCGGGTAGGCACTGGAAATATCCACCTGCTCCGCCGGGTTCAGCTCACCGAAGTCAACCGGATCCTGGAACGACATCCACCAGCCACGCAGGGACGTTTCAGTGGCGCCAGGCCATTGCAGGTTCTCTTTCTGGAACGACAGCGAGAACGGGTTGTTGATCGGCAGTTTGTGGATAAAGCCGAGATCCTCGTCGAAAGTAATGTCGGCGCTCAGGCCCGCCACCACGGCATCCGGGCGCAGTTCGGTCTCCGAAATACAGACCAGGTAGAGCACGCAGGCGGGCGTCGCCAGCTCCATCGCCAGTGTGCCGGCGGAGGGCTGGGTCAGGGTGATATTGGGAATGGCCGCTGACGCGTTCACCGATACCGACTCAAGGCGATTGCCATAGATGGTGAACGCCGGAATGGTAAACGGCGCTGACACCGACGGAATATTCAGGCCTGCCGAGCTCCCCGGCAGAGAGTAAAGCGGTCTCCCGGAACCACAGCCGGAGGTACAGGCGGCAATATTGAGGTCCGCGAGGGTGTTGATCTGCTCATCCGGCTGGGTGCCGAACACGCCAGGCTGGGTGGTTGCCGTACCGCTGGTGGGCGCCACTTCCACGTAACCGGACAGGCGATTGATACCGTTGGGACTGCTGGTGTTCTGACCGGCAGTCACCAGGCCTTGCATGTTTTCCGCACTCAGACGGAACCCGACCACCTCACGCAGGGTGCGGGAACCGTTGTTCTTGATGGCGAACTCAATGAAGGGCCGAGTCAGGATGGCAGAACAGTTTACCCGGTCCGGACCGCAGGCGCCGGCGGGATCACCCGTCAGGCTGAAATCATCAATGTCGATATCACAGATGCCGGGGCCATTGATGCCACCGCAGCCCAGCTGCAGCTGGGAAATATTGGTGTTGATCTCCATCTCCACGTCCAGGGCCACACTGGTGAAATCGAAGCCACCCTGGCTCTGGGAGTTGGAAACAAACAGGGCCTGGCCGATGACATCGGAAAGCTGGTCATCAGACAGCTCCTCCATGGCATGGGCAGCACTACCGGTAACGAGACCGGCCAGCAGCAGGAACAGCCCTGCAATAAATGACTTGTTGTTATTATCAGAAACCGAATACATAAGCCTGTCCTGAGAAAGACGCACCGGCGAGACCGCCATCCAGATCGCCCACATTGGCACCAAGGAATGAACCGTTGTTGTCTGACGTGTAGCCGTTGGCACCAAATTCCACTGCCATACGGCCAAGAGTGAATTTCATCTCCAGCGAGGTGTAGCCCGAGGACGTGTTGGTGCCGGGATCATAATTCAGCGTGGTCGACGGGTAGGAAAGCACCAGCGCTGGATTGCTGGTGATATCACCCGTCGAACAGGCGCCCGCATTGCCTGTGACAAGACAGTTGCCACTGGCATCCGCAAACTTGGATGCATCGAACAGGGCCAGGTTCGAGCCGGCATTGGCGAGGGTGCCTGCATCAAGGAAGATCGGGTCGATCTTCATTACACCGTACCAGTCCTTCAGTACCAGCCACTCACCGCCCAGGTCCGTGCGGTTGTTGAAATTCAGTGCCATCCGGCACGGGTTGCTGAGCCCTGAGCAGAAGCTCAGGCTGGACAGCGGGTCGCCATTGGCGTCGGCGTTGACGCGCAATTCCAGGGCCACGGCAATACCGTCCTGGGCCACCACTTCACCCATGTCCGCATCGCTGAGCTCGGTCAATGAACCCGCGAACGCTGCCCCCGAGAACAGGGCCAGCACCAGCGCCATAAATACCTGTTTCGGATTCATGTCAGGGCCCCGCGTCCAGCGATGTGATTTTCAGGTGCTGCATCTGGATACCCTCGATACGACTGGTGCCCAGGTTGACCACTGCGCCACCGGCAGCCACCGGCTCGATGAAATACAGGCCGTTGGTCTGGCTGTTGCCGGCGATGTTCATGTCGAAGGTGCCCCAGCGGACATAACCGGCCGCACTGGCATCAGCGTAGTAATCGTTGTACACCGCAGGCACATCAGGCAGGCGGGTGAGTTCGATAACGAAGTTGCCGTCGTTGGCAGGCGTGCTGTCCAGCACCAGCGCCTGGTGATGCAGGCGGCCGAGGGGCAGATAGGCATCCACGTTGCGGAAGTACAGGCCTTCCTGCGGATCAAAAGCCGGCACTTCCTGGTTGCCATTGGCCGGCTCACCCCCGTCCTGGGCGACGGAAAAACGGAAATCACCGGACAGCGCCGACTCGTAGACGATACCGAAAGTCGGGTCGGCGGTGTCTGCAACCTGCATCAACTGCAACACCGCAGGACGGCCATCAGCCGTGATCGGCTTGCCGTTGATGATGGTCTGGGACTGCAGCGTGGCGTCATTGGCACCGCCGCGATCAGACTGGATCTCGCCCCAGAAGGCAAAACGCCAGTCGTCTGACTGGGAGGGCCCGATCAGCTCGAAAACAGTGGGTGAGACCAGGTTGCCCTGAAAGTCATAGCCCTGGTACTGGAACACGCGGGCCACATAGGGGTTGACCACCGGCGCGAAGTTGGCCACGGCGTTGGTGCCGATGGGACAGGACAGGTCACCGCTACAGGCGTTGCCGTACCAGGTTTCTCCCGGACCGCTGGCGGCCGAGAAGGTCAGGCCGTAATAACGCACATCACCGCGATCCCAGTTGGCCAGCGCGGTATTGGTGCCGGTGAGCTCGATATAACTGGTGGGCGCCATGGCGAAGCGGAAATCGTCCAGCGCAATGGCGATACCGGCACCTGAGATGCTCGAGAGCTCGTCTTCAGGCAGCTCCTCCAGGGCCTGCGAGGTGCCGGCAAAGAGCACCGCAGCCAGGACGGCCACCCGTGTCATTATCTTTCTGGAACGCAATCCAGCCACCGAAAGACCCCTTCATTCTTGTTATCCAGCACCGTTTCCGGTGCCCGCACATGGCGGCTTAGCCAGCCATATGCATGGTATTTTTTGTCATTCTGCTAAATTACGCGGCCACGGGGTGCAAGGCAATTGAAACCGGCGCACCTGTTACAAAACCTATACAGAGATAATTCTTTCTTTTCAGGCGCTTAGAGACGGCGGAAAAGTGATATTACCGTGCCTGTAACGGTACGGCCGGCGACCGGGAAAAATGCCGCCAAAGTGGGAAGAAAGGAAACAGTTGATCACTGAAAACGGGCGCCGGGCCCCGCCGGCAGCGTGTTGCGGCCCACCCGGCCGGGCCCGGAATGGGCCCCGGGCCGGCGAGGCGCCAATACCGTCTACTCAGAAGGCGTCGCCAGGCACGCGCACCCAGCCTTCCATCAATACCCGCGCACTTCGGCTCATGACCGCCTTCTCTGCCTGCCACTGACCGCCTTCGCAGGTCGCCTCGGCACCCACTCGCAGGGTGCCCGAGGGATGCCCGAACACTACCGAGGTGCGGTCGCCACCGCCCGCCGCCTGGTTCACCAGGGTGCCGGGGATGGCAGCGGCAATTCCGATGGCCACGGCCGCCGTGCCCATCATGGCGTGGTGCAGCTTGCCCATGGACAAGGCCCGGACCAGCAGGTCGATATCGCCGGCGGCGACCTCCTTGCCGCTGGATGCGGTGTAGCCCGCCGCTGGGGCCACGAAAGCCACCTTGGGGGTGTGCTGGCGCGCGGCCGCCTCGGCCACATCCTTGATCAGCCCCATCTGCACGGCCCCGTGGGCGCGGATCGTCTCGAACATGGCCAGGGCCTTGTCATCCCCGTTGATGGCTTCCTGCAGCTCGGTGCCGGTGTAGCCGATATCCGCTGCATTGACGAACACCGTGGGTATGCCGGCATTGATGAGGGTGGCAGTGAGCGTGCCCACACCGGGCACATCCAGCTCATCCACCACATTGCCGGTGGGGAACATGGCGCCCTCGCCGTCCGCCGGGTCCATGAACTCCACCTGCACTTCCGCCGCCGGGAACGTGACGCCATCCAGCTCGAAGTCACCGGTTTCCTGCACCTCACCATTGGTGATGGGCACATGGGCGACGATGGTCTTCTGGATGTTCACCTGCCAGATGCGCACCACCGCCGTGCCATTTTCAGGAATTCGGTCGGCTGCCACCAGGCCATTGCTGATGGCGAACGAGCCCACGGCGGCAGTGAGGTTGCCGCAGTTGCCGCTCCAGTCGATAAACGGCTTGTCGATGGCGACCTGCCCGAACAGGTAATCCACGTCATGATCCGGGCTGTCACTTTTCGACAGGATCACCGTCTTGCTGGTACTGGACGTGGCGCCGCCCATGCCATCGGTGTGCTTGCCGTAGGGATCGGGGCTGCCAATGACACGCAGCAACAGCTTGTCGCGGGCGTCACCCGGCTGCCGGGCGACCTCAGGCAGGTCGTCGCGCTTGAAGAACACACCTTTGCTGGTACCGCCGCGCATGTACGTGGCCGGAATGCGGATCTGTGGTGCGTGTGTCATGTGTGTCGTCCGTCGGTTATGTGTTGGTGCAGCATGTTCAGGAGAGCCGCGAGGGCCCTCACCCCAACCCCTCTCCCGGAGGGAGAGGGGCTCGAGCCCGTAC
>JARGOL010000008.1 GCA_029212745.1 Alcanivoracaceae bacterium | reverse complement strand
GTGGGTAAGTTGGTCGCTGATGGTGCCCGCCTGTGACAGGCCCATGTAGAAAACCAGCGTGCGTGCCGGATCGGCAGCAAGGGCTTGCCAGTTGGTTGCCGGAGCGTCATCCCGGCGGCTGGCGGTGATATAGCAGACGCTGTCGGCGAAATGGCGATCGGTAAGCGGAATGCCCGCCTGGGCTGCGCATCCGGCGGCGGCTGTAATGCCGGGGATGATGGTTACCGCAACGCCGGCGTCCCGGAGTGCCTGCATTTCTTCGCCGCCACGTCCGAAGGTGAAAGGATCGCCGCCTTTGAGCCGCACCACGTTGTCCCCCTGCAACGCCAGCCGCACCAGCAGCTGGTTAATATCTTCCTGGCGCATGGCATGCCTGCCGGGCGCCTTGCCTACGTATACACGCCTGCAGCGCGATGGAACCAGGCGCATGACCTCGTCGGAGACGAGCCGGTCATGGACGACCACATCTGCATCGCCGATGGCTTTAAACGCCTTTATGGTGAGCAGGTCAGGATCTCCGGGGCCGGCGCCTACGAGCCGTACTTCACCCGTATTGGGGGATTTTTTCTGAGCGCGGAGTGACAGCTTTCTGAGCAGGTTTTTCATGCGCTGGCACCTCCTTCCTGGTCCTTGTGCTCGCGCAGCAGCGAACGAATCTCGGGTATGCATGATCCGCAATTTGTGCCGGCACGGGTCTGTGCGCCGATCTTTTCAACGTCGCCGGCCCCGCTTGCTATCGCCTTGCACAGGGTGTCCTGGCGGACACGATGACAGCTACATACCAGCGCTGACATGTCCGTATCCGCAAGCGGTCGGCCATAGCTCAGCGCGATCGGTGCAGCAGTTTCCAGTCCTGCCATCACCCGGCCCAGCCAGGTCGCGTCTGCGTGTACTGCTTCGGGTGCGATGGCAAACCATATCGTTACTTTTCCGTCCCGATACCCCACAAGTCGGTGGTGGTGGCCATTCTTGTCCTCCAGTGTTTGCCAATCATCCGCGTAGGCGGACAAGTGACCGCGCAGAGCATCCAGCGTAACCAGGGTGTTTCCCGCCAGGCGCCATTCGGTGGCATGGTCGCCAGGGATGCGGCACCACCAATCACTGGAAGGGGGTTCCACTCCTTTATCGGCCGCTACCAGGCAAGCGCGCCAGCGCATCGGAACCTGGGAAATGGCGACGGCAACCTGCTTGTACTCTGGCTGGCCTGAAACGGGGTCTGTATTTGCTGGTGTCAGGCTGCCCACCCTGGCTGATGAGGCAAACTGGTCATTCCAGTGTATCGGTGTGAATACAGTGCCGCGTTGCACACCGGTGTCGGGGCGTACCGGCATCACCACGTTGCCCAGGTCATTGGACAGCTTCGCCAGCTGGCCCTCACGTAGTCCCAGGCTGAGAAGGTCTTCCGGGTGGATGGCAACGAACGGTTCGTCCACGTGGGTCAGAAGGCGGCTGGCCCGTGCAGTGCGTGTCATTGTGTGCCACTGGTCGCGGATACGACCGGTATTCATCAGGAAGGGAAAGGCCTCGCTAGCCTGTGACAGAGGCATCCGGGGCGATGTCGACTGGAAACGGGCCTTTCCGCTGGGTGTAAAAAAATGGCCGTCAGCGTACAGACGGACAGTTCCGCCGGCACTGCTGGTGCTGTACGGCCATTGGACGGGAACCATGGTGTCGTACTGGTCGTCGCTGAGCTCTGCCAACGCCGAAATATCAAAGTCTCGTGTGCCTGCATTGCAGTAGCCAGAGAGTCTGGCGTGTTCCCGGAACACATCTGCTGCACTGCGATAATCAAATGCGCGCCCGAACCCCATTGCACGCGCCACTTCGCTGATGATCCACCAGTCAGGGCGTGCTTCACCGGGCAGGGGCAAAAACGCGCGCTGGCGCGAGATGCAGCGTTCCGAATTGGTGACTGAGCCATCCTTTTCGCCCCACGCCGCAGCGGGCAGCTTGATGTCTGCCAGCGCCAGTGTGTCGGTGTCGGCCACGCAGTCGGAAACGACCACTGTCGGGCACAGCTTCAACGCCGCGCGTACCTTGTCAGCATCAGGCAGCGATACCACGGGATTGGTGGCCATGATCCAGATGGCTTTGATCTGCCCGTCAGAGACTGCGTTGAACAAATCGGTGGCTTTCAAGCCGGCGGCAGTGGCAAGTGACTCTGTCTGCCAGAATTCGCTGACCAGCTGGTGATGAGCCGGGTTCGCGATATCCATATGGGCAGCTAATTGGTTCGCCAGCCCGCCAACTTCGCGTCCGCCCATGGCATTGGGCTGGCCGGTGATGGAAAAAGGGGTGGCGCCGGGCTTACCAATCCGGCCTGTCGCAAGGTGGCACTGGAGGATTGCTGTTGCCTTGTCGACGCCAGAACTTGACTGGTTGATGCCCTGGCTGAAAACCGTTGTGGTGCGGTGATTGCTGGCGAAAAGCCGGAAAAACGTCTCAAGCGAGTTGGCATCCAGGCCACATTGATTGGCGAGATCGGCGACAGTGGTGAAACGAACAAGGGCATCGTCACGTGCTATAGGGTAGTTCTCGCTGTGCGCGCTGATGTACTCCTCGTCAACGAAGCGGTTTTCTGCAAGCCAGGCAAACAGGCCATCGAACAGGAAGCCATCCATGCCAGGTGAAATGGCAAGATGCAGGTCGGCAATGTCACAGGTGGCGGTGCGTCGCGGGTCGATCACGACAACCTTCATGCCCGGTCGCTTTTGCCGCGCAGCCGAGATGCGCTGAAAGACCACCGGGTGGGTCCAGGCCATGTTGGAACCGGTGATGACAAGCAGGTCTGCGAGTTCCAGATCCTCGTAGGTGCCTGCCACGGTATCACTGCCAAGCACCGCCTTGTGGGCTGCCACCGCCGTGGACATGCACAGGCGGCTATTGGTGTCGATATTGGCGGACCCGATAAAGCCCTTCATGAGCTTGTTGGCGACATAATAGTCTTCGGTGAGCAGTTGCCCGGAAACATAAAACGCTACGGCGTTGGGCCCATGCTCCCGAATTACCCGTGAGAACCGCTCGGCCACCGCCTCGATAGCAGTGTTCCAGTCGGCATCTACACCCTCTACGCTGGGCTTCAGGAGGCGCTCGCCAGTTGCCACGGTTTCGCCCAGTGCGGCGCCCTTGACGCACAGGCGCCCGGCATTGGCCGGGTGCGCCAGTTCGCCGGAGGCCTCCCAGCCATGCGGGCCCTTGGCCATGGTGACGCCGCAGCCGACGCCGCAATAGGCACAGGTGGTACTCACCGGCGTATTCATGCGCTGACCCCGCATGCCTGCGGTCCGAACAGCAGATGCTGGCGTATTGGTTTGATTGATACTTCGCGGCGCATCAGGTCATGGTAGAAGTGGCCGTCATCGGTATCGCCATACAGCACTGTGCCGACCAGTAGCTGGTTGCGCACCAGTAGGTGACGGTAATGCCCGGCCACCGGGTCGTGCAGCGTGAGAGACTCCGCGCGCTGATCATCGATGATGCCGGCGGAAAACACCGCTTCGCCGCTTACCTTGAGCTGTGTGGGCACCGGTTGCGGCTGCCAGGGTTGTGGCAGGTTGCCTGAGAGTACCTGTGCCAGTACCGAGGCTTGCTGCCAGGCGGGCTCCACCAATCCAATGCAGTGACCCCCGACTTCCGCGCATTCTCCCAGAGCATAAATACTGGCATCGTCAGTGCGTAACCAGCCATCAACGCAGATGCCGCGGTTTGTGCGCAGATTGCATTGTTCGGCCAGCTCCTTGTTGGGCGTGATTCCGGTGGCGAGAACCACCGCTTCGCAGTCGAGGCTGCCACCATTTTCGAAGACGATGCCGTTGACTGTGCCATCGCTATCACCCTTGATGCTAGCCAGGCGGGCACCAAGGTGGACCTCGATACCTCGCGACTCAAGCGATGATTGCAGCAGCGCCGCCGCGGGGGCGTCGAGCTGCCGATTGAGGAGCCAGTCAGCGTTATGAACGACGGCAACCTTTGCGCCTAGTTGATTGACGCCGTGGGCGGCTTCAAGGCCGAGCAGTCCGCCGCCTATGACGGCAACACGCATACCGTTGCCCGCTTTTTCATGAATCTTTCGGCAGTCTTCCATATCCCGAAAGGTCATGACGCCTTGCAGGTCAAGCCCTGCCACAGGTGGCAGGAACGGGCGAGCACCCGTTGCCAGCACCAACTGGTCGTAGAAAATCTGGCGGCTGCCGTCGAGCGTGATGCAACGATGGTTTCGGTCGATCTCCGTGACACGCGTATTCGTGATCAGCTCGATACCCTTGTCGGCGTACCATTGCAGCTCATGCGTTACCAGTTCGCCGGGTTCAATTTCACCGCTGAGCAATCGCGATAGAAGGACGCGGTTGTAGCCTGGCTCGGGTTCCGCGCCTATGACAGTTATTCGAAATGTGTCATCACAAAGGGCATAAATTTCCGACAGCAGCCGCGTGGCTGCCATGCCATTGCCGATGATGATCAGCCGCGGTTTCATGCCGCACGCACCTGTTGATGCCGGCCAACCACCACGATGCCGTCAAAAATGCGCACGGGCCAGCTGCCCAGGGATACCTGGGCATCTTCGATGCAGATGCCGTCGCGCAAGCGAAAATGCTGCTTGTAAACGGGTGATGCCACCACCAGCTCGCCGTCAATATCGCCGACAATGCCTCTGGATATCACATTTGCGCCGGAAAAAGGGTCATGATTACCGATAACGAAGATCTCATTGTCCGCGGTACGGAATATCGCGACCTGCTGGCCATCAATTCGGGCGGCAACGCCCGTCCAGGGCAATATATCGGTTGTCGGGCAGACAGCCACCCATTCTTCTTCCATGCTCATTTCAGACCTCCATCGTGTCAGTTCGCTGCATGGCCAGTTTCTCGTCTTCAGTAGCTGGACGGCGTTGTTCGCGCTCACGCACGTAGACCAGTTGCTCGTCTGGTTTCGGGTCATTAACGAAAGCACGAAAACGCTTCAAAGACTCTTCATCCGCAAGCGTTGCCTTCCATTCACAGGCATAGTTGTCCACGATCAGTTGCATCTGCTTTTCAAGCTCGCTGCCAATAGAGAGACTGTCATTGACGACAACGTCCTGGAGGTATTCGAGTCCGCCTTCAAGATTCTCTCGCCATACGGAGGTTCGCTGAAGCCGATCCGCAGTACGGATGTAGAACATCAGGATTCGGTCTATGTAGCGCACCAGGGTGTCATTATCGAGATCTACGGCGAACAGCTCAGCGTGACGCGGCCGCATGCCGCCATTGCCGCAGACATACAGGTTCCATCCTTTCTCAGTAGCAATAACGCCGATGTCCTTTCCCTGGGCTTCTGCGCATTCTCGCGTGCATCCGGACACGGCCAGTTTTATCTTGTGCGGTGCGCGTAATCCCCGATAGCGCTGCTCCAGGAAAATGGCCATGCCAACTGAATCCTGAACGCCATATCGACACCAGGTGCTGCCAACGCAGGATTTGACCGTACGCATGGCTTTCCCGTAGGCGTGTCCGCTTTCAAAGCCGGCATCGACGAGTTCCTGCCAGATGCCCGGCAGCTGGTCCACGCGCGCGCCAAAAAGATCAATTCGCTGCCCGCCGGTAATTTTGGTGTAAAGGTCATAGCGTTTGGCGATATCGCCGATGGTGATCAGGCCCTGCGGTGTTATCTCTCCGCCTGGAACCCGGGGCACAACGGAATAGGTCCCATCTTTTTGCAGGTTGCCCAGAAAGTAGTCATTGGTGTCCTGCAGCCCGGCTAGCGACGGTGAGAGCACATAATCGTTCCAGCAGGATGCGAGGATTGACGCCACTGCTGGTTTGCAAATGTCGCAGCCACAGCCACTGCCAAACTGTGCCAGCAGGGCGTCAAACGTTTTGATCTCGTGAACACGCACCAGGTGATAAAGCTCCTGACGACTATAGGAGAAGTGTTCACAGAGATGATTCTTGACAGTAATGCCGCGTGCACTCAGCTCGGCATCCAGCACCTGCTTGACGAGGGCTGCGCAGCCGCCGCAACTGCTGGAAGCAGCAGTTTGCGCTTTCAGGTCCGCTAGCGTGACAGCTCCCGCATCTATTGCTGTGCACAAGTCACCCTTGGAGACGTTGTTGCATGAGCATATAGTGGCCCTGTCCGGGAGGCTGTCCACGCCGATGCCGGGTGCGTCTCCCATGTCAGGCATGATCAGGCTGGCAGGGTTTTCCGGAAGTTTGATGTCGTTCAGGGCGATCTGAAGCAGGTTGCCGTAATCACTGGTGTCGCCGATCAGCACCGCACCGATCAGCTTTTGGCTGTCGGCGCTGATAACCAGCTTCTTGTAGATGCCGGCGGTGCTGTCCTCAAACAAACATGTATGCGCGCCTTCGGTGCGAGCGTGGGCATCGCCAATGGAGCCTACCTCCA
The DNA here is from genome assembly GCA_029212745.1 of Alcanivoracaceae bacterium. Lineage (GTDB taxonomy): Bacteria > Pseudomonadota > Gammaproteobacteria > Pseudomonadales > Alcanivoracaceae > JARGOL01. Next base: position 115,273 of record JARGOL010000008.1, on the reverse strand, counting down.
CACCCAGTAGCTTCAGTTTTGTGCTCATGTCAGCGCCCTGGAAGCAGGGGGTATCCGCCCCGGCCAGGTGGGCAGCCAGCCCGCGAGCCATCTCGTAGCCTGGTGCCACCAGACCGTATATACGGCCGTTCCAGAGGGCAACCTCACCAATGGCATAGATATCGGGGTCAGACGTCCGGCAGTAGTCATCCACCACCACGCCTCCACGCTCGCCTACCTCAAGGCCGCAGTCGCGAGCCAGAGCATCCTGCGGGCGAATACCGGCGGAAAATACCAGCATGTCGACGTTGAGCGTTCCGCCATCAGAGAATTTCAGCTGGTAGCGGGTCTGCTCGCCATCAGCAATTTCCTGAGTTGCCTTGCCGGTATGCACATGGACCCCAAGAGACTCAATCTTCTTTCTCAGCAGCGCTCCGCCACGCTCATCCAGCTGAACCGCCATGAGCTGCGGCGCAAATTCAACGACATGGGTCTCCAGACCCAGATCCTTGAGGGCCTTCGCCGCTTCCAGGCCCAGAAGGCCGCCACCAATTACCACGCCACTACTGCTCTCTGACGCGGATGCCTTGATTGCTTCAAGATCCTCGATGGTTCTGTATACATGGCAATGAGCCTTGTCATTACCGGGTATTGGCGGCACAAACGGGAATGAACCAGTTGCGATAACCAGCTTGTCATAGCCAAGCTCGTCACCGTCACTTGTCTGTACGGTCTTGCTCTTTCGATCGATACCGATGGCCGTGCAGTTCTTCTTGAGGTTGATGCCCTTTTCATCAAAGAAGTCGCCCTCGACCAGGGACAGATCATCGGCACTGGAGCCGGAGAAATAGCTGCTCAGCTGCACGCGATCGTAAGCCGGCCGGGATTCTTCGCACAGCACGGCAATATCGGCATCGCGATTTTTCTCACAAAGAGACTCCAGAAATTTCTGGCCCACCATGCCATTGCCAATAACAATTAACTTGTCAGTTCTGCCACTCATTTCCTGCTCCTCTTCAGGCATCTTTTTGCCTGTTGAGTTTGGTTAGGGTTTCAAGATCCACAGACATGTGGTTCATCGGGATTTTCGTGAGGTACTCCACCGGCTCCTTCGGGTCGAAGGTATGCCCGTCAAAGAACAGGTCCGATCCCATGTGGAAGGCTGTGCCCTGGTCGTCGAGGGTCCATTCGCTCGCATGAGTGCCTTCGGTCTTGTCGTCGAGCGAAGGCACATTACGGCCAAGTGCCGTCATGGCATCGCGGTAGATATCCGGGCGATATATGTCGGCGGCCGCTTTGCTGATATCCAGCCCCCGGTCTATCTGGCCCCACCGGTACATCTGCGTCATGAACCATTTGGCATGGGAGCGCCATGGGTAGTTGGCCGCGTATCGACTGAAAACATTGAAATCAGGCATCGGCTGTGGCGGCTCATCGCTACCGTACTGATAGGTGCCGGTCATGGACATTTGAATAACTGATTCCGGCGCATCCACGTATGCAGGCTGGGCGATGGCACTGGCGACCCCCTCGCGGTTTTCGGGCTGGTCCATCCATTCCGATGCTTCGATCAGCGCTTGCACCAGCGCACGATGGGTATTCGGATGGGCGTCATGCCATTCCCGGTTGACTGCAAAGACCTTCTCCGGGCTGTTGTTCCAGATTTCGTAGTTTGTAATCAGCGTACGGCCGATACCGGCGCTGACAGCATGTGCGTTCCACGGCTCGCCAACGCAGTATCCGTCAATATTGCGGGACTCGAGGTTCGCCACCATCTGTGGCGGCGGAATCACGATGAGCCGTATGTCCCTGTCCGGGTCGATGCCCGCCGACGCCATCCAGTAGCGCATTTCATAGTTGTGTGTGGAGACCGGGAAGACCATCGCGAAGGTCATCGGCGGCTTGCCGGCGGCCTTGTCCTGGTCGACGACCTTTTTCAGTGCCTGCGCGGATATGGGCCGCTTCGCCATGGCATCCGGGTCAGCGTCCACCATACGCTGGTACAGTTCATTGGAAACGGTAATGGCGTTGCCATTGAGGTTCATGGAGAACGCCGTAATGGTCGGTTTCTGGACCGCTCCAATACCGATGCTGGTGGCGATGGGCATGCCCGCTAGCATGTGCGCGCCGTCGAGCTCACCGAAGGCGACCTTGTCGCGAATATTTGCCCAACTGGCCTCTCTGGACAGGGTCACATCGAGGCCGTATTTCTCGAACAGGCCCCGCTCTTTTGCAATGACCAGCGAGGCGCAGTCGGTCAGGGGAATGATCCCCAGCGTCAGCCGGGTCTTTTCCAGGCTGCCATCGTTCGGCGCAAAGGTCGCTGTCGTTGACTGGTCTGCCATTTCCGTATCCCGTCTCGTGATTTCGCTTTCCGAGCATGCAAAAAAAAACGCCACAGGCTCCCGGGGGAGCACCATGACGCCTTTGTCATCGAGAGTGGCTTCGTTGCCACGTCTGTAAAAAATTGTCGCCAGCACACGCGCTGGCACCAGTTAGCATTCAGAAATTGTGCCAACTTTCACCGTGGTCGGATGTGGCCCCCACCAGCCATGACGGTAGATGTTTGTTCAGCCAGCAAACATCGGCGTTTGCTATGCAGTAGATGGCGTCAGGCCCCGACTGGAGGTCGGTCGTCAGTGGGGTATAGGCGTACTTGAGGTTGAGGGTCAGAGTTGCAAAAAAGGGCAGGGCGATTGTTTTCGCACTGTTTTGGTGCTCAAGGGGTCGGGGTCAGCCCAGTAATTCGGCCATATCGATCAACTCGGCGGCCACGTCGGCCACACGCTTGCCCTTGTTCATGGCCAGTTTGCGCAGCATCTGGTACGCCTGCTCTTCATCCAGCTTCTTGCGCTTCATAAGTATGCCCTTGGCCCGGTCAATCAGTTTTCGCTCTGCCAGCTCGTTACGGGTGGCGGACAGTTCGTCCCTGAGGGCTTTGTACTCACGGAACCGGGCAATGGCCAGATCCATGATCGCTTTCACCCGGCCAGCCTGAAGGCCGTCCACTACATAGGCAGACACGCCCGCCTTGAGTGCTTTTTCGGTCAGGCTGGCATCGGAGTTCTCTGCAAACATGACCACCGGCCTTGGGGCTGCCTGGTTCATCTTGCCCAGGCTTTCCAGGGTGTCCCTGTCCGGTGAGTCGATATCGATGAGGATAAGGTCGGGCTGCAGGGCCTCAACTTTGGCCAGCATGTCCTGGCTGGTGCTCAGGCGCTCGAGGACTTCGCAACCCGCATCCACCAGAGCTTGCTCAAGGATCGCGCCCCGGCCAGGGGTGTCATCAATAACCAAAACTCGGAGCATGGTGTCCTGCCGTCCGCCTCAACTGATTAGACGGGTGGGTGAATTTTTGCTGGAAATGGAAGCCAGCAAGAATAATGCCGCTTTTCATGGGTGCGCTATTCTCATGATTCGTCGCGCGTTGGTAAAGCATCTGCTGGTGCGCCCCGTTGTGAGGCTGGCGCGAGTGGTTTTGCGCACTAATGAGGCACTTGCGGACATTCGCGTTGGCCATCTTTGAGCGCAGTCGCGCGCAAACCCTTGAAAAATAGCGTTTCGCCGATTCTGGCACAGGGATTGCTTTAACGTTTGCAGACAACCGGATTGTGCGCTCATTGCCAACGGTGGCAGTGAGCGAACAGAGCAAAGGCGCTCTGCAGTGGCTACAAAGCCACGGCAGGGCGTTTTTTTTGCGCATTGCATTGGCCCACAAGGCCCACAAGCAGGAGTGAGATGATGAAATCGAGTTGGTTGAAGCGGCAGGGTTTGGCTGTGACCTGGGTATTGGCAAGCCTTCTCGGTGTCGCTACGGCGGCGCAGGCAGACGAGATCGGCTTTCCCGAAAAAGAGGAGCTCAAGTTCGGCTTCATCAAGCTGACCGACATGGCTCCATTGGCTGTGGCCTACGAGAAGGGGTTCTTCGAGGAAGAAGGCCTCTACGTGCAACTGGAGGCACAGGCAAACTGGAAGGTTCTGCTCGACAGGGTTATTGACGGGCAGCTTGATGGTGCGCATATGCTGGCCGGGCAGCCGCTTGGCGCCACCATCGGATTCGGCACCCAGGCCCATGTGATCACTGCATTCAGCATGGACCTCAACGGCAATGGAATCACGGTTTCCAATGCTATCTGGGAGGAAATGAAGCAGCACATACCGGAGAAGGACGGAAAGCCGGTTCATCCGGTAAAAGCGGATTACCTGAAGCCTGTTGTTGAGAAGTACAGGGCCGAGGGAAAGCCCTTCAAGATGGGAATGGTGTTCCCGGTATCCACCCACAATTATGAGTTGCGTTACTGGCTGGCTGCCGGGGGCATTCATCCTGGCTACTACGCGCCCCACAAAGGTGATACCAGTGGTCAGCTCAGCGCGGATGTGCTGCTCTCGGTGACGCCGCCGCCGCAAATGCCGGCAACGCTGGAAGCCGGCACCATCTACGGCTATTGCGTCGGTGAGCCCTGGAATCAACAGGCGGTGTTCAAGGGAATTGGTGTTCCCGTCATTACCGACTATGAGATCTGGAAGAATAACCCCGAGAAAGTGTTTGGTGTCAGCAAGGAATGGTCAGACAAGTATCCTAATACCCACATACGCGTGGTAAAGGCGCTGATACGGGCAGCCCAGTGGCTGGATGCCAACAATAATGCCAATCGGCCGGAGGCTGTGGAAATCCTGGCCAAGCCAAACTACGTAGGTGCCGATGTTGATGTGATTGCCAACAGCATGACCGGCACGTTCGAGTATGAGAAAGGCGATAAGCGTTCGGTGCCCGATTTCAATGTTTTCTTCCGCTATAACGCCACCTATCCCTACTATTCCGATGCCATCTGGTATCTGACGCAAATGCGTCGCTGGGGGCAGATTCCCGAGACCAAGCCCGACAGCTGGTACACGGACGTGGCCAAGAAAGTATACCGTCCTGACATCTATGCGCGTGCGGCCAAAGCGCTGATTGCGGAAGGAAAAGTTGACGCCGCTGACTTTCCCGACTTCAGCACGGAGACCGGTTTCAAGCCTCCCCAAACCGAGTTTATTGACGAGGTTACCTATGACGGACGCAAGCCGAATGCCTATCTGGACAAGCTCAGCATTGGTCTGAAGTCAGAAGACCAGTTGTAAGGTGGCGACTGGACACGGTATCGATGAAGAACCGGCGGCAGGGACGCCGTCATGCAAACTCAGGTGTGATTTATGAGCGAATTTACATTGCCAACGTGGATTGAGTCTTACCGTGACCTGGTGACCGGTAAGGCAAACAAGGCCCAGGTTTCCGAGCTGGCGCGGAAGCTGGGCCTACCCGTTCTGGGGCTGCTTGCATTTCTTTTTGTCTGGCATGTGGCAGCCGCCAGTATTGATACGTCTCTGGGCAAGTTTCCGGGACCAGTGGACACGTGGGCACAGGCGCAGAATCTGTATGCTGAGCATAAGGTAGAACGGGAAAAGGCTGACGCCTTCGATGAGCGGCAGCGAAAGCGCATTGAAGAGCGGTTGGCTGTTGATCCGGACTACGAGGTCAAGTGGCGCGACTATACCGGAAGCCCTACCTATCTGGACCAGATATACACAAGCCTGTATACCGTGCTCGCCGGTTTCCTCCTTGCGTCTGTTTTTGCTATCCCGCTGGGCATCATTATTGGCCTTAGCTCGTCAGTTTATGCAGCCATCAATCCCCTGATTCAGGTGCTCAAGCCCGTATCCCCGCTGGCCTGGCTGCCGTTGGTGACGATGGTGGTCAGCGCGGTTTACACGACAGATGATCCGATGTTCGCCAAGTCATTTGTGAACTCAATGATTACCGTGTCGCTGTGCAGCCTGTGGCCGACATTGCTTAACACCGCTGTCGGCGTGACCTCGGTCAGCCAGGACCTGAACAACGTTTCGCGCGTACTGCGCCTTGGCTGGTTGGCCCATATCTTCAAGATCGTATTGCCATCCGCCTTGCCAATGATCTTTACCGGCCTGCGTCTGTCCTTGGGTATTGCCTGGATGGTCCTGATAGCGGCCGAGATGCTGGCCCAGAATCCGGGGCTGGGGAAGTTTGTCTGGGACGAGTTCCAGAATGGCTCATCGCAGTCTCTCGGCAGGATCATGGTTGCAGTGATTACTATCGGCATTATCGGATTCCTGCTTGACCGCGCCATGCTTGGCCTGCAGCGCTGGCTGGTCTGGGACAAGCAGGCAGTGCAGCGCTGAAAAAGGAGACAGCCATGAAATCGATTCTTGAGTTAACCAAAGTAGGCATCGTCTTCGATACACCAAAAGGTGGTTTTGAGGCGTTGAAGGACGTGGATCTGAAGATTTCCGATGGTGAGTTTATCTCCCTTATCGGTCATTCAGGGTGTGGCAAATCCACCGTTCTCAATATTGTGGCTGGTTTGCTGCAGGCGACCACGGGCGGTGCCATTCTGGAAGGAAAAGAGGTCAATGAGCCGGGCCCGGAGCGAGCCGTGGTTTTCCAGAACCACTCTCTTTTGCCCTGGCTGAGCGCCTATGAAAACGTCGAGCTGGCGGTAAGGCAGGTGTTCAAGGGGAGCAAGACCCGCGCCGAAATGCGGGAATGGGTCGAGCATAACCTCAACCTGGTCCACATGGCCCATGCCATGGACAAACGACCGGAAGAGATTTCTGGTGGCATGAAGCAGCGAGTCGGCATTGCCCGAGCGTTAGCGATGGAGCCTAAAGTGCTGTTGATGGATGAGCCGTTTGGCGCCCTGGATGCCCTGACCCGCGCTCACCTTCAGGACTCAGTGATGGAGATTCATGCCGAGCTGAAGAACACGGTAATCATGATTACACATGATGTTGATGAGGCCGTTCTCTTGTCGGACCGGATCGTCATGATGACGAATGGGCCTTCTGCAACAATCGGGGAAGTCCTTGATGTAGACCTGCCCCGCCCGCGCGACCGTCTGGCGCTTGCCGATGACGCCGGATTCAACCGTTGCCGGCAGCGTGTTCTTCAGTTCCTTTACGATAAGCAGCGCAAGGTGCAGCCCATGCCGGCAAAGTCTGGCAAGGGTCAGGCGGCTTCTGGGCAGGCAGTGGAAAAAGCGGATTCAGAGGCGCTGCGCCAGGCATGACGCCCGGCGCGCGCCGGGCAGTGGTTGCTGCGTTTCAGTCAGACAGCCAGGTCACGCGGCCGTCGCACACCGTCAGCCGGACAATGCCGGGCAGCATCGTCTCCAGCCAGGGTGAGTTGAGTCCGCGGCTGAGCCAGTCGTCCCCGGGGCGCTGCTGGCGGGTCGGATCCACCACGCAGACATGGGCCATGCGCCCGGGCTCCAGCATGCCGATTGGCTGGCCAAGGCAGCGGCCGGCCGACGCGGTGATGGCATCAAGCGCGCGCAGCAGGCTGATGTCACCGTCCTCCACCAGCTTCAGCAGCAGCGGCAGCAGGGTCTCTATGCCGGCGATGCCGGGCTGTGTGTCGGGGAACGGTGCCGCCTTGCTGGCGGACCCCATGGGCGAATGCTGGGAGCAGACCGCGTCGATGGTGCCGTCTGCTACGGCGGCCAGCAGGGCCTGCCGGTCGGCGGTGCTGCGCAGCGGCGGTCGTACATGGAAGCGGCTGTCGTAGTTGGCCAGCGCGGATTCGTCCAGCAGCAGGTGGTGAATGCTGACATCAGCAGTTACCGAAATGCCGGCCTCGCGGGCCTGGCGTAACAGGGCAACGCTGCCGGCACAGCTGAGCTGGTGAATGTGCGCACGAACGCCCACCTGCTCGATCACCAGCAGTGCACGTGCCATGTCGATGGTTTCTGCCAGCGCCGGGATGCCGGGCAGGCCCAGCCGGGTTGCCACAGGCCCTTCGTGGGCGCAGCCACCGCTGGACAGGGAGCTGTCTTCTGGTCGCAGCATTACCGGCAGGTCGAAGGTGGCGGCGTATTCCAGGCAGCGCTTGAAGGTCAGGCTGTCCTGCACCGGCCGCCCGGCATTGCTCAGGCCGATGCAGCCGGCGTCGGTGAGCGTGCGCATTTCCGCCAGCTGCTCGCCATTCAGGCCCTGGGTCAGGGCGCCCAGGGGCAATACCCGGGCGAAGCCCGCCTTCATGGCCTGCTCGCGCAGCAGCCGGACCACCGCGGTGGAATCCGTCACCGGGTTGCCGTCTGGCATCACACACAGGTGCGTGATGCCGCCGCTGGCAGCTGCCCGTGTCTCGCTGGCAATGCTGGACGGGGAGGGCAGGCGCACGCAGGTGTCCACCAGCCCTGGCAGCACCCACATACCTTCGGCGTCAAAGATCTCGGCGCCGGGAGCGTCGAGGCTGGCGCCGAGGCGGGCGAGGCGCCCTTTCTCGATCAGCAGGTCCATGATCTCGTCGCGTCCGCTGGCCGGGTCGATGATACGCCCCTTGCGGATCAGCAGATGGGCCTGGCTCACAGGACGCCTCCCCCTTCCTGACCGCTGATGCACATGGACATCACAGCCATGCGCACGGCAATACCGAAAGTGACCTGGTGAAGAATCACGGAGCGTTCGCCATCGGCCACCTCCGGTGCGATTTCAACGCCCCGGTTGATCGGGCCCGGGTGCATGACAATGGCATCCGGGTGACAGACACGCAGGCGGTGCTCATCGAGGCCGTAAAGCCGGAAGAATTCAGACTCGCTGGGTAGCAGGGCAGAATCCATACGTTCTTTCTGCAGGCGCAGGGCGATCACCACGTCGGCATCGCGCAGGCCCTGTTCCAGGTCGGTGTAGACCTGGACGCCGAGCCCCTCGATGTCCACCGGCAGCAGCGTGCGCGGCCCGATGACCCGGATTTCGCTGGCGCCGAGAATGCGCAGGGCGTGGATCTGGGAGCGTGCCACCCGCGAATGCAGGATGTCGCCGACAATGGCGACCCGCAGGTTCTCAAAGCCGCCCTTGTAGTGGCGGATGGTGTACATGTCGAGCATGGCCTGGGTGGGATGGGCATGCCTTCCGTCGCCGGCGTTGATCACCGCCACATTCGGCGTGACCTGGCTGGCGATGAAGTAGGGGGCGCCGGAATCCGAATGGCGCACCACGAACATGTCGCTGGCCATGGCTTCCAGGTTCCAGAGCATGTCCATCAGTGACTCGCCCTTTGAGGTGGCGGAGCGGGCAATGTCGATGTTGAGGACGTCGGCAGACAGTCGCTGGGCGGCCAGTTCGAAGGTGGTGCGTGTGCGGGTACTGGGCTCGAAGAACAGGTTTACCACCGTCTTGCCGCGCAGCAGGGGCACTTTCTTTATGGAGCGGTCACCCACTTCCACGAAGCTGGCGGCGGTGTCGAGGATTTCTTCGAGAAGCGGCCGGTTGAGGCCGTCAATGGAAAGAAAATGCCGGAGCCGATGGTCATCGGTCAGTTGCACGTCTGGCGAGGTATCCTCGGCAGTCATCGGCGTCGGCGCTTCCTTTTCTGGCGATGGTTCTCCGTCATTCAGCTGATAGCCGTGATATGGGCGGTTATCGGCGACGGTCCGCGCAATTCTACCCGCTGATGCGGGTCGAGTGCCAAGGTTTCTGCACAAATATCTGCCCGAATGGGCAATTCCCGGCCGCCGACGTCAAACATCACCACCAGGGTGATGGATGCCGGCCGGCCATAATCGAACAGGGCATTCATGGCCGCACGGATAGTGCGGCCGCTCATCAGGACATCATCCACCAGCACCAGGTGGCGGTCATCGACGCTGAACGGCAGTTCGCTGGGCTGCACCTTGGGATTGAGCCCCCGTTGGGTGAAATCATCACGGTAGAAGCTGATATCCATGAAGCCAATGGGCGGTCGCTTGCCCAGGCGCTGGTGCAGGGCCTCGGCGATCCAGGCACCGCCGGTGTGGATGCCCACCAGGCAGAAATCCTGGCGGCCGCTGTCATGCATGCGGCCATCGAGATGGGCGGCCAGGCTGTCCAGGTGATGGGTAATTCGTTCTTCGCTCAGATTCACGGGCGCTGCCCCCCTTCTCGAAACCAGCTTTCAATAATCAGCACTGCGGCCATGCTGTCAACGCGATCATCCGCGCCGCCCCGGTAGCTGGCCCCCATCTCCTGGCGTGCCTCGCGGGTGCTGAGCCGTTCGTCCACCAGCCAGGCTGGCAGGCTGAAGCGCCCTTCCAGCTGCCGGGCGAAACGGCGCGCGCGGCTGCTGGACTCGCTCTCCGAGCCATCCATGTTCAGGGGCAGGCCGACGATCAGGGCGTCCGGTTGCCATTCGCCAATCAATGCGCCGATGCACTCGAAATCCGGCTTATGGTCGCGGCAGGGCACCGTGGTCAGGGGGGTGCCGGTGCCGGTGATGGACTGGCCGCTGGCGACGCCGATCTTGCGGGTGCCGAAATCGAACCCCAGCACGGTGTCGCTCAACTGTGCCCCACCCCGGTGGAAATCAGGTTCAGGTCCACACCCAGGCGGGAAGCAGCCACGTGCCAGCGGTCGGCCAGCGGCACCTCGAAAAATATGTCGGTGTTGCTCACAGGCGCAGACAACCAGGCGTTCTGCGCCATCTCTTCTTCCAACTGGCCCGGCCCCCAGCCGGCGTAGCCAAGCGCCAGCAGGGATGTCTCCGGGCCCTCGCCGGCAGCAATGGCCTCGAGAATATCCTGGGAGGTGGTCAGCCACAGGTCGTCTGCAATGGCCACCGTGCTGTCATAGGTGGTTCCAGTGGGCGGGTGGAGGATAAAGCCGGCAGCCGGTTGCACCGGCCCGCCCACCACCACGGTATGGCGCGAGGACAGCGGTTTCTCCAGCTCGATCTCCAGGTCTTCAAGCACGTCGTGCAGGGTGGCTTCCACGCCCCGGTTGATGGTCAGCCCCATGGCGCCTTCGTCGTTGTGCTCGATGAGGTACGTGACGCTGTGGTGGAAGTTCGGATCTTCCAGTTGCGGCATGGCGATGAGCAGCTGATGTTTGAGGGAATCGGTATTCATCTGGCAAGTATGGGGGTGGGCTTACAGGCCGGCAAGCGGTGCGTGGTTACTGGCTGGTGACCAGCTCGGAGGCGTTGAACTGCCAGGTGCGGATGATTTCGAGGATGTCGATCTTGTCTTTCATCTCGGCGGTGAAGGGGGCGAAGGGGGATGCCAGGCGCACACTGCTGATCGCGGCTTCATCAAGGAAGGGAAAGCCGGACGACTTGAGCACATCTATCTCACGCACTGTGCCATCCCCGTTGATGGCCACCATCAGGCGGACATGGCCGAACTTGTTCTCACGCAGGGCGCGCTGGGGGAAATTGCGGGTGCCCATGTCTTCCACTTCGCGGCGGAAGGCATCAATGTAGAGCGCCTCGTAATGGGCCTTTGCCGACACCGAGGTGAGGCGGCGGATGCGCGGGCGTTTGGCATAGGCCTGCTTCTGCGCATCCAGGCGTGCCTGCAGGCTGGCAATCTCCTGGCTCAGCATTTCCACTGATTCGCGGTCGTCCTGCGGTAGCGGTTTTGGCGGTTGCTCCTGCTTTTCCTGTTTGGGTGCCTGGCGTGACGACACATCCTGGGTGGTGATCACCAGTTGCTGTGTGTGTACAGGCTGTGGCGTCAGGGTGCTCGGGGTTTCCAGCTGCACATGCTCCACCTTGCTGTCATCAAATGGCGCCATCTCGGTGGTGGTCAGCTCCAGCTTTTCTTCCTGGTCGCCGGCGCCTTCCTGGTTGGCCTGGGCCAGGAAGTCGGCCTCTTCCGGTGCGTTATCGCTGAGCTTGTGCGCGATCGTGACTTCGATGGTGTTTGAGGGTTTGGCGGCGTTCTGCTGGCCGAAACCGATGCCGAGGATGATGATGGCGTGGAAGGCCAGTGCCAGGAACAGGGTGAAACTCAGCCGGTCCGCCGGGCTGGCCTGTGCCGCCGGGGCGGCGCGCTGTGCTGTGGATGAAGTGTCTGTCATCTGTGGCGTTGGTTATATCCGTGGCGGACGGCAAGGCGCGTGGTCATCGAGCCAGTTTGGTCAGCAGGCAGTCGAACAAGTCGCCGGCAATATTGCAATCATATATGGCATCCAGCTCCCTGATACAGGTGGGGCTGGTGACATTGATCTCGGTGAGATAGTCGCCGATGACATCAAGGCCGACAAAATAGAGGCCGCGCTCGCGCAGCACGGGGCCGATCTCGTTGCAGATCCAGCGGTCGCGTTCGGACAGCTCCCGTCCGACACCGGTGCCGCCCGCCGCCAGGTTCCCGCGCAGTTCGCCCTTGGCCGGCACCCGTGCCAGCGCATGGCTGACGGGCTCGCCGTCAATCATCAGGATGCGCTTGTCACCCTCGGTGATCTCCGGGATGTAACGCTGCGCCATGATCGGTGTACGGCCCTGTTCGGTGAGCACATCAATGATGACGCTGAGGTTGGGGCTGCCGGGCTCGATCCGGAAGATGTTACTGCCACCCATGCCGTCCAGCGGCTTCATTACCACATCGGCATGCTCCTCGACGAAGGCGCGCAGCAGGTCAGGCCTGCCCGATACCAGGGTGGGTGAGCAGCACTGGGGGAACTCGGTGGCGAACAGTTTCTCGTTGCAGTCGCGCACGCTCTGCGGCCGGTTCACCACCAGGGTGCCCTGCTGTTCGGCCTTCTCGAGAATATAGGTGACGTACAGGTAGTGATTGTTGAAGGGTGGATCCTGGCGCATCAGCAGCATGTCCAGGTCCGCCAGTGGCATGTCCCGGGCATCCTCGAGGCTGAACCAGTCATGCCGGTCATCGCGCACGGAGAGGGGCTGGCAGCGCGCCCGGGCCTCGCCATCGCGCACGTACAGGTCCGCCGGTGTCATGTAGAACACCGGCCATTGGCGCCGCTGGGCCTCCAGCAGCATGGCGAAGGTGCTGTCTTTCCAGGGCTTGATGTGGGCGATCGGGTCCATGATCACCCCGATGCGGATATCCATGACACCTCCGGGGTTGGCGCCGTAATGCTAGCAGTGGTCGGCGGTGTCGACCATCTGTCAGTCCGATTTTTGTAGCATTTATAAGGTGTTATAGATTGAATGTGGAAACTGTGTTAAAAACTTGCTTTGGGCTTCGTTTCGCCAGGCGGCCGCCCTGATAACAGACAAAAAGGCTTAGAAAACCAATAACTTAGGCCTACAGTAGGGTTCACGGTTGAAGGCTGTTTTTCATGAGTGATGACAATTTCCAAGATTTGAAGGTGATGGTGATCGATGATTCGAAGACGATTCGTCGTACCGCAGAGACCCTCCTCAAGAAGGCTGGATGCGAAGTAATCACAGCCACTGACGGTTTTGATGCCCTGGCGAAGATCGCGGACACCAAGCCGAATATCATTTTCGTGGACATCATGATGCCGCGTCTGGACGGTTATCAGACGTGCGCACTGATAAAGAACAACAGTGCTTTCAAAAGCACACCAGTAATAATGTTGTCCTCCAAGGATGGTCTTTTTGACAAGGCCAAGGGACGGATTGTCGGGTCTGACGAGTATTTGACCAAGCCGTTCTCCAAAGAGGAGTTGCTGGGGGCGATCCGTCAGCATGTTCATTGACTCCTGGCCGGATGGCCGGGAGCGGGGTTTATGAGGTTTGTATGGCGCGCATACTGATTGTTGATGACTCTCCGACGGAGACCTACAAGTTCCGCGAGATTCTGGAGCGTCATGGTCACGAGGTAATCGAGGCGGCCAACGGGGCAGACGGTGTGGCCGTGGCTCGCGCGGAGATGCCCGAGCTGGTTCTGATGGATGTGGTCATGCCGGGCCTGAACGGCTTCCAGGCGACCCGTCAGCTGACCAAGGGTGCTGACACGGCGCATATTCCCATTGTCATTGTCACCACCAAGGATCAGGAAACGGATCGGGTCTGGGGCAAGCGCCAGGGCGCCAGGGATTACCTGACCAAGCCGGTCGACGAGGATTTCCTGATGAGAACGGTTGATCGCATGCTGGCCGGGAACGACTAGGAGTGCATTTGTGAGTACTGCGTCCGCCGCCTACGTCAAGCTTGCCGAGTATCTGGAGCGCTGCCGCAGCACCGCTCTCGAGCTGCCGGCCAGACAGGATGTGGTGCAGTACTGGAGTGGTATCGGCTTCCTTCTCGACGGGCAGTATTACGTGGCCCCCCTGGAGCAGGTCAGTGAAGTGATGACCGTGCCCAACTACACGCGTCTGCCGGGTGTTCACCAGTGGATGAAAGGCGTCGCCAATGTGCGCGGTCGTCTGATGGCAGTGATGGATCTGACGGGGTTCCTGTCGAAAACCACTGACCTGAAAGAGAAACAGCGTCGTCTGGTGGTCATCGATAAAGGCGAGATTTATACGGGTTTAACCGTGGATGATGTGTTCGGCATGCAGCACTTCCCCATGGACAGCTTCCAGGAAGCGCCCGAAAACGTCGATCAGGCGGTCAGCCCCTATGTGGTTGGCGCCTATGATCGTGACGGACAGCAATGGCAGGTCTTCAGCATGGAAATGCTGGCTGAGGATCCGCGATTTTTGCAGGTCGCGCAAACCGGTTAACGGTCTGCGCGCGAGCGGGGAACGGGTAGCCTGCCGGCCACCCGTTTCGGGTGTCAGAAAAGAAGAAGCACACGGTAGGCCAGGAGCCACGTTATGAAGTTCAATCCGGGAGAATTCCTAGCAGGGCTGCGGGAAGGCGCAGGATCCAACCCCATCACCATCGGTCTGTATGTTGTTACAGGTCTGGCATTGGCGCTGACAGTTGCCAACTTTGTCTGGCTGGCCATCGTTGCCGATACCGCCAAGCAGAACCTGACGCAGGCATCCACGTTACGGGTAGTGTCACAGCAGATTGCCAAGAACGCCCTTGAAGCGGCGTCCGGTAACGCCGAGGCGTTCGAGTTGCTGTCTCGCGCCCAGGCCCAGTTCCAGGGCAGCTGGGATGAGGTCAAGGATGCTGACGTGTCCGATCCGGCCATCGTCAACCGTCTCCAGGAACAGTGGAACTCGGTGAAGTCGGCAACGGACGACATCCTGCGTGGTGAAGATACGGTACTGGATCTGCACGAAGTGGCTGACACCCTGGCACAGACCGTTCCCCAGCTGCAGGCCGAGTACGACGGCATCGTGGATATTCTGGTATTGACCGAGGCCGACTCGCAGCAGATCGCGTTCGCGCAGAAGCAGAGCCTGCTGGCAGAGCGGATTGTGCGTTCCATCGATAAGGTGCTCGCAGGTGGTGACGGTGCAGTGCAAGCCGCCGATTCCTTCGGCCGTGATGCCAGCCAGTTTGGTCGCGTCATGAATGGCATGATCGAGGGTGACGATGCCCTCGGCATTGATGTGATTGAGGATCCCGACGCACTGGATTATCTGGCAGAAATTGCCGAGCTGTTCGACGAGTTCGTAAACCAGTCTGTTGATGAAATTCTTGAAACGGCGCCGGAGTTGTTCCAGGTGCGCGCAGCGGCGGACCAGATCTTTGCCCGTTCCCAGGATCTGCTGACCGAGGCCACGGCGCTGTCCGAAGAGTTTGAAGGTGCCACCTCGGGCCTGTTCCCCTCCATTCTTGCCGGTATTGTGTTTGGCGCCATCGGTGCATTCGGTGTCGGCGCCATCCTCTTCCTGCGAATTCAGGATGGCCGCAAGCGGCAGGAAGAGCTGGAGGCTGAGAACCAGCGAAACCAGTCAGCCATTCTGCGTCTGCTGGATGAGCTGGGCGACCTTGCTGACGGTGACCTGACCGTGCAGGCGACAGTAACCGAGGACTTCACGGGTGCTATCGCGGACTCCATCAACTTCTCCATTGACCAGCTCCGCAGCCTGGTACAGACCATTAACCAGACGGCGGTACAGGTGGCATCGGCTGCCCAGGAAACGCAGTCAACGGCTATGCATCTCGCCGAAGCGTCGGAACACCAGGCGCAGGAAATTGCCGGGGCGTCTGCAGCTGTGAACGAAATGGCTGTCTCCATTGACCAGGTATCCGCCAACGCCGCCGAGTCGGCCGCGGTGGCAGAACGAGCGGTGGCAATCGCGAACAAGGGTGCCGAGGTGGTACAGGCGACCATCCACGGCATGGACACGATTCGTGAACAGATTCAGGAAACGTCGAAACGGATCAAGCGTCTGGGTGAGTCCTCCCAGGAGATTGGTGACATCGTATCCCTGATTAACGACATTGCTGACCAGACCAACATTCTGGCTCTTAACGCGGCGATCCAGGCATCCATGGCTGGTGAAGCAGGCCGGGGCTTCGCGGTGGTAGCCGACGAAGTACAGCGCCTCGCGGAACGTTCCGCTGCCGCAACCAAGCAGATTGAAACGCTGGTAAAAACCATTCAGACAGATACCAACGAAGCGGTTATCTCAATGGAGCAAACCACTGCTGAAGTGGTGAAGGGTGCGCGCCTGGCGCAGGACGCCGGTGTGGCACTGGAAGAAATTGAGACGGTATCGAAAAACCTTGCTGACCTGATCCAGAACATTTCCAATGCGGCGCGCCAGCAGGCGGCGTCAGCGGGCCACATTTCCAACACCATGAACGTGATTCAGGAAATTACCTCGCAGACGTCTGCTGGTACCACCGCAACTGCCCGGTCCATTGGTAACCTGGCGGAAATGGCGCAGGAAATGAGAAATTCCGTAGCCGGCTTCCGTCTGCCTAGTTGAGGTCTGGCGGCTGAGTCGGTTCCGGGGACGGAACCATGATGTCGAGTGTCGCTGTGAAAGACCGCTGGTCGATAAAAAGTACGCCTGCCATGGAGCAGGAGCAGTTCGAGCTGTGGCAGGCGCTGCTCGAAGAGCGGACCGGTATGACTTTGAATCAGGAACGGAAGTCATTCCTGGAAACCAGTCTTTCCATTCGTATGCGCGAACTGGGCCTGGCCGACTACGAAGAATATTACGGCCAGCTGGTTGCCGGCACCACCGAATCGAAGGCCATGGAATGGTCTGTTCTTGTGGACCGGCTTACCGTCCAGGAAACCAGCTTCTTTCGCCACCAAAGCTCTTACGCACTGGTCGAGACGTTCGTCAATAACTTTATTGACGAGAACCCGTCAGGGTCTTCCCTGGATGTCTGGAGTGTTGGTTGCTCCACGGGAGAAGAGCCGTATTCATTGGCAATGATGATCAGCGAGCAGTTTGCCGCCCGCGAGACCAATGACTACTTCGGCATAACGGCGACCGATATCAGTCTGCCTACGCTGAGCAAGGCCCGGAAAGGCGTTTATGCGGCGCGCAAGGTAGAGCAGGTCGATCCCCGGTTGAGGGAAAAATATTTTGAGTCCGTCAGTGAGCGTGAATACCAGGTTGCATCTTCGCTTCGTGACCGAATCTGCTTCGCTCGTCTGAACGTGCTTGAAGTGAACAAGGCGCCAATGCAGAACATGGACCTCATATTCTGCCAGAACATGCTGATCTACTTTCGGCGTTGGCGAAAAAAACAAATTGTGACCCGGCTTGCCGAGCGCCTCGCGCCCGGCGGCATGATGGTCCTGGGTATCGGTGAGGTGACTGACTGGAGTCATCCGGATCTGGAGCGAGTGCAGGTCCCCGACACGTTGGCGTTCAGGCGCCGCAAGAATTAATCGGGAGAAGCCATGAGTGACCAGCATGATTATCTGGCGCTTGACTGGGTAAAGGGTGAAATCCAGGAGACCCTGAACCAGTCTCAGCAGGCCCTTGAAGCCTACGTGGAGAATCCCGATGACTCCACGCGCATGCGTTTTTGCCAGACCTACCTGCATCAGGTGGTCGGTACGCTGCAGATGGTTGAGTTCTACGGTGCCGCGCTGCTGGCAGAAGAGATGGAGAAGCTTGCGGCCTCTCTTCTCGATGGCAAGGTGTCCCAGGTGGAGGATGCGCAGGAAACCCTGATGCGCGCCATTCTCCAGTTGCCCCCGTATCTGGACCGTATCCAGCAAAGCCGCCGTGACCAGCCCCTGGTGCTGATGCCGTTGCTCAACGACCTGCGTGCTGCGCGTGGCGAATCCCTGCTTTCCGAAACCGCACTGTTCAAGCCCGACCTCGCCGGTGGCGCCGGTCACGGCGACGTGCCGGAGCCTGTATCCAGCGACCCGTCTTTCCCGGCGCTGGCCAGGAAGATTCGCCAGATGTACCAGATCGCCCTGCTGGGTGTTATTCGCAGTGACAATCTCGCCACCAACTATTCCTACATGGCGAAGGTGTTCGCCAAGCTGCGGCAGCTCACCGGTGACGCGCAGATGTCGCCGCTCTGGGTCATCGCTGCTGCGATGGTGGAAGGCTTGTCTGCCAACAGCATTCAGGCCGGCACCTCGGTGAAATCCGTGCTCGGTCACGTGGATCGCATCCTCAAAAAGATCACGGTGGAAGGGTCTGAAGTGCTGCGGCAGACGCCGCCGGCAGAACTGCTCAAGAACCTCCTCTATTACGTGGCAAAAGCGGAGAAGGAAACCCCGCTGGTCGTGCAGGTGCGTGAGACCTACCGCCTGGCGGATGCGTTGCCCGATGAAGACGCACTGAATGAAGAGCGAGCGCGCATGAGCGGGCCTGACCAGGCCGCCATGGGCTCAGTGGCCCAGGCCCTGTGCGAAGAGCTGAACAAGGTCAAGGATGCACTGGAAGCCTTTGTCCACAACGAAGACACCGATGTCTCGCGGCTGGCACCGCAAAGCCAGATCCTCAAGCAGGTTTCCGACACCGTGGCCGTGCTTGGTCTTGGTCAGCCGCGGCAGCTTATCAACGACCAGCTGGAAGTGCTGGATGGCATGGTGTCGGGCAGCAAACCGGCAGACCGCTCGGCACTGATGGATGTGGCCGGCGCGCTGTTGTATGTCGAGGCTACCCTGCAGGGCATGAGCGGAGAGCGCCGCACATCTTCTGGCGATGGCGCCCTCGCCGCCGCACCGGATCATGTAGAGAAGGCCCGTGATGCGGTAATCCGGGAAAGCCGTGCCGGTTTGGAAGAGGCCAAGGACGGTATCGTCGAATTTATTGCCTCGCAGTGGGATCGCTCTCATCTGCAGGGTGTGCCGGACAAACTGACAGCGGTACGTGGTGGCTTGGAAGTCATTCTCCTGGCCCGTCCTTCTGCCATCCTTCGCCAGTGTGTCAATTACATCAACGAGAAGTTGTTGGGCGAAGAGGAGTCCAAGCCCGACTGGCGTGCCATGGACACGCTGGCGGACGCCATCACCAGTGTCGAGTACTACCTTGAGCGACTCACTGATGACCCGGATACCTCGGACGATATTCTCGATGTGGCGCGTAGCAGCGTTGCCTCCCTGGGATATGAGATCAGTGACGAGGAGTTTGGCCGTGGTGCTGGCGGCCAGGCCGAGACGGGTGCCGGCGTAGGCGCCCTCGCCAGTGAAGAGATTGATGTGGCCTTGCCGGCCGTCGATGTAGCGGCAGATGATGCCGGGACGCCCACGCACGACGATGACCAGGAAGTGGATGGGCCCGTCGAGCACGTGGAGGCAGCCGGGGAAGAGCAGTCGGCTGCGGACGCAGAGGCGCAGGCAGAGGACAGCACAGATTCAGAAGCGGCTGTCAGCGAAGAAGCGACGCCCGGTGATGAGTCGCCTGATGAACTTTCGCTTGAGCTTCCGGATGAGGGCATAGCCGCCGACGATAGCGCAGCCGAGCCAGAGCCAGCACCACAGGAGCCGTCACAGCCCGAAGTGGCGGCCGAGCCAGAGCCGGAGGCTGAAGAAGAGGATGACCTGATTGACGACGAGATCATCGAGATCTTTGTCGAGGAAGCGGATGAGGTGCTGGAGGCGCTGAACGAATACTTCCCGCGCTGGGCAGCCAATACGTCTGATGAAGAAGCACTGGTGGAATTTCGTCGTGCGTTCCACACCCTGAAGGGGTCAGGACGCATGGTGGGCGCCACTATTGTTGGTGAGCTTGCCTGGTCCGTGGAAAACATGATGAACCGGGTAATCGACAAGACCATTGAGCCGACGCCGGTCCTGATCGAGCTGGTGCAAACAGTTCATGGCCAGATTCCGGCGCTGGTAAAGGCATTCAGCACACGTACCAAACCGCCGTATGACACGCAGCCGCTCCAGGATGCTGCCTGGACGCTCGCGGAGGGCGGCAGTATTGATGCCGTACCGGACGTAACCGCCGGTGATGCACCTGCCCCGGCTGAAGAAAACGTGGAAGCGGCGGCGGCTCCGGTCCAGGCAGACGATAGCGGTGATGACGCGCCCTATGATCATGCCGACGTCGAAGAGATCAGCTTTGATGCGCCGGCGGCAGATGCGGACGCGGCACCCGGCTATGACCCGGTGTTGATGGATATTTTCCGCAATGAGGGCGAGGCCAACCTGGCGCTGCTGAATGAATGGCTGCAGACGGTTGACCGGGACCTGAGCGAGAATCCGCTGGATGACAAGGTGCATCGTGCACTGCACACCCTCAAGGGTAGTGCGCGCATGGCTGACCTCAATGCGGTGGCCTCCCTGGCGGAGCCGGCAGAGAAGTACATTAAAGGCCTGATCAATGCGGGCGCGCCAGCAAACCGGGAAACCGTGGAGTTGCTGGAGCAGGCTGCGGCTCTTTTCCAGCGGACGCTGGAAGATCTGGCCAATGGACCTGTAGACCACATAGAAGGTGCCGACGACCTGGCGGCCCGCTTCCGTGACCTTTCCGCCGCTGCACAAGGTGCCGAGGCGGGGGGGCAGGACGCCCACATCATTTCGGTGTTCCTGTCCGAGGGCATGGACCTGATCATGGACGCGGACAGCCTGTTGGCGCGCTGGTCGGAAAATCCGGGTAACACCGAAGAGCTTGAAAAGCTGCGTGATGAGCTGGGTCTTGTGGCTCGCAGCGCGGATACCGCAGGTGTTGAAGAAGCCGCCGAGCTGGCCAGCCTGCTGGCTGATTGCTACAGCGCCGTTGCCGAAGGCAGGCTCGCACACAGTGAGCGCTTTGTGGAGCTGGCCCAGCAGGCACAGGAAGGGCTCATCACGATGATGGACTTCCTCGCGGCAGGCCAGACCATTTACCGTGATGAGGCCCTGATAGCAGAGCTGCGCGCGTTGCTGGACGGTGCTGGCCCTGACGGCCCGGACGGTGGTGGTGACGATGATACCGCCGACTTCGAGGTGGAAGAGATCCAGTTTGAGGCACCCGCCGAGCCAGAGGCGCCAGCTTCTGAGCCTGGTACGCCGGGCGCCGGTGACGATGACCTTTACCAGGCGATGGGTGACATGGACCCGGAGCTTGTTGGCATTTTCCTCGAAGAAGCCGATGAAGTGCTGGAAAGCGCTTCCATGGTACTCGATGCCTGGCAAGGCGGGGATGCCAGTGAGGTGCCGGCCCTGCAGCGTGACTTGCACACTCTCAAGGGCGGCGCGCGAATGGCCGGGGTCAGCGCCATCGGTGATCTTGCCCACGAGCTCGAGAATCTCTACGAGGGTTTCAACGAAGGCCAGTTTGAGGTCAGTGAAGACCTGTTTACGCTGTTGCACCGCTGTCACGACACCCTTGCCGACATGGTCGATGGTGTCCGCAACGAAGGCGGGTGCAAGCGCGCGCCGGACCTGGTGCAGGCGATCAACCAGTTCCTGGCCACCGGTTCCCTGCAATCGTCACAGGAAGATGCAGTCGATGTCAGCGCTGCCTCCGAGCCGGCGGACGAGACGGTGCCCCCTGAGCAGGCGGTCACGCACGAAGTGGAGCAGCCACAGCCGGAGGAAGCCCCTGCACCCGCGCCAGAGCCTGTTGCGGTGGAGGCGGCGCCGGCGCCACCGCCACCAGAGCGGGATCCGGAGCTGGTGGAAATCTTCCTCGAGGAAGCGGACGAGATTCTCGAATCAGCCGGCACCAGTCTCGAATCCTGGATGGAAATGACGGACAACCTCATCGAGGTGCAGTCCCTGCAGCGCGATTTGCATACCCTCAAGGGGGGTGCGCGCATGGCGGAAATTCCGGAGCTCGGTGATCTCGGCCATGAGCTGGAGAATCTCTACGAGGGGCTGGCAATGTCCACCCTGAAGGCCACGCCGGTGCTGTTTGAGCTGTTGCACCGCTGCCATGATCGACTGGCAGAAATGGTGGAGGCAGTTAAAGCCGGAGAGGGCCTGCATCCGGCCGCGGAACTGATCCAGGCCATTCACGATTACATCGCCAATCCGGATGGTTTCGTGATGCCCGCGCTTGCGGCGCCGCAGCCGGCGGCCGCTGCACCGGCAACCCCGGCGCCGGAGTCGCCCTCGCCGGAACCCGAGACCGCCCCTGCCAGCGCTGCTGTCACTCTGCCTGACGATGTGGATGCGGATATCCTCAGTATCTTCATCGAGGAGTCGGCGGAGTTGTGCGAGGCACTGGATCGTCACTTGAGTGCCTGGGAAGAAAACCCGCAGGGCATCGGCCATGGCGACGAGCTGAAACGCGTGCTGCACACTCTCAAAGGCGGTGCCCGTCTGGCAAATCTCAAGGACCTTGGTGACGTCAGCCACGACTTCGAAACAGCCCTTGAACATGCCGACCTGAGAAAGGCACCCAGCACGGAATTCCTCGCACAGATGCGTGCCTGGGGCGACCGTATCCAGGCATTGGTAGAGGGTATCAAGCAGGCGGCTACCGCACCGGCAGCAGCGCCGGCCGCACCGGCGCCGGCGCAGAAGGCGGATGTGCCCGCTGCAGCGCCTGGCAAGAAGCAGCAGCAGGACCAGCAGCAGGCCGCCAAGCGCGCCGCTGCCGCCCAGGCACCGCAGGAAATGGTGCGTATAGATGCGGGTGTGCTGGAGTCACTGGTCAACCTTGCGGGTGAAACCAGTATCAACCGTGGCCGGGTGGAGCAGGGTGTCTCCGAGTTTGCCGGTCATGTGACAGAGATGGGTAACACCATTGAACGTCTTTACGAACAGTTGCGCCGTCTCGATGTCGAGACCGAGGCGCAGATCATGTCGAATTACCAGCAGGGCATTGAGGCGGGTGAGTTCGATGAGGATTTCGACCCACTGGAGATGGACCAGTACTCGGAGCTGCACCAGATTACCAAGCAGCTGTCCGAGTCGGCATCTGACTTGCTGGACCTGAAGCAGACATTGCTGGACCGCTCCCGCGATACAGAAACCCTGCTGCTGCAGCAGGCCCGGGTCAACACGGAATTGCAGGAGCGCCTGATGCGCACCCGCATGGTTCCCTTTACCCGCCTGGTGCCGCGTCTGCGCCGGATCGTGCGGCAGATCTCTGGTGAGATCAGCAAGAAAGTGGAATTCGATGTGATCAACCCGGAAGGCGAGCTGGACCGCACCCTGCTCGAACGGGTAGTGGCGCCGCTGGAGCACATGCTCCGTAACGCTGTGGACCACGGTATTGAAGACGCTGAAGGCCGCAAGGCTGCTGGCAAGGATGAGACCGGCCGGGTTTCCCTGGAGCTGACCCGGGAAGGTGGCGAGGTTGTGCTGACCCTTGCTGACGATGGCAAGGGTATCGACACAAAAGCGGTACTGCGCAAGGCAATCGAACGTGGGCTGGTGGAGCCAGGTGTCCAGCTTACGGAGCAGGAAGTGCAGCAGTTCATTTTCTCTGCCGGCTTCTCCACGGCGGAGAAAGTGACCCAGATTTCAGGTCGTGGTGTCGGCATGGACGTGGTCGCGTCCGAAATCAAGCAGATGGGTGGCACGGTAACCATTGATTCGGTTCTCGGCCAGGGTACACGGTTCATTATTCGCCTGCCGTTTACGCTTGCCATGAACCGCGCACTGATGGTGCGAGTGGCAGAAGACAGTTACGCGATACCGCTTAACCAGATTGAGGGTATTGTCCGCATCAGTCCCTATGAGCTTGAAGCGTTCATGGTGGACGAGCCGCCTCCGTTCCGTTACGCAGGCCGTGATTACGAGCTGGATTACCTGGGCACATTTGTGCATGGCGGCCGGATGCCCCAGCACCTGCTCAGTCATCCGTCCCCGTTGCCCGTACTGTTGATCCGTTCCTCCGAGCACGTGGTGGCCATTGTGGTCGACTCGCTGATCGGTTCGCGCGAGGTGGTGGTGAAATCCGTCGGCCCGCAGCTGTCTACGGTGGCAGGTATCAGTGGTGCCACCATTCTTGGTGACGGCTCTGTGGTTATTATTCTTGATATTCATTCCCTTATCCGTGCGGCGCACCTGCAGCGCCAGCATGCCCTGGCCGAAGGCAAGGCTGTGTTGCTGGATGAGCCGGTGGAAGCTGCACAGCATGAAGAGAAGAAGGTCGGGCCGCCGCTGGTGATGGTGACTGACGACTCGGTAACCGTGCGCAAAGTGACAACTCGCCTGCTTGAGCGTAATGGCTTTGAAGTCATCACTGCCAAGGACGGTATCGATGCCATTGCCAAGCTGGAAGAGTACAAGCCAGATGTGATGCTTCTGGATATCGAAATGCCGCGCATGGATGGTTTCGAAGTGGCCACCCATGTGCGTCACGAGGAGCGACTCAAGGACGTGCCGATCATCATGATCACCTCCCGAACCGGTGAGAAGCACCGTGAGCGGGCGTTTGATATTGGCGTCAACTGTTACATGGGCAAGCCGTTCCAGGAAGGTGAGCTTCTCAGCACGATCCAGGACTTGCTCGGGGAGTCGCGGGAGACGGCATCGACATGAGCGATGGCATTCCGCGAATTGGTGTCATAGCTGACACCACCCTGCAGGGACATCTTCTATCCTCTGCAATTCGCGGGCAGGGCTACAACGTGGTGGTCAACACCGACCCGGGTAATCTCGAAGAGCAGTGGTATACGTCCGATGACGTCGATCTGTGGGCGGTTGACCTGGTCCAGGAAGATCAGTGGAACACCTTTCTCGACCGCATCCTGGAAGAAAGTGACACGCCCATCCTTTTCTGTGATGGCCAGGCGCCGGCAAGAAACTCCCCCGAATACCCCCGCTGGGAACGACGTCTGCTGACCAAGATGCTGGATTATGTTGACCGGCCGACGGTGGTGGAACGCCTTGATGACCTGGAGGCAGCGGCGCCGAAGGCCGCTCCGCTGCCGGTGCCCAGTGAGTTCCGTCATCTCAAGCCAGCCTCTGCAGTGCAGCATGTCTGGGTGCTTGGCGCCTCGCTCGGCGGTCCCGCCGCGGTCAAGCCGTTCCTGGACAGCCTGCCGGCAGAACTGCCCGTGGCCTTCATCCTTGCACAGCACATTGACCAGAGTTTCCTGGAAACGTTGTCAAAAGTGCTGTGCCGAGATAACGGTTTTGATTGCACGGTCGGTTATGAAGGCACAGCGCTGCGTCATGGACAGGTTGTGATAGCGCCCACGGAATACGCCGTGGACTTCACCGATACGGGTATTCTTGTGAATACCGGCAAGGACTGGGAGGGGCCTTATGCACCCTCCATCGACCAGGTTATCAACAATGTGTCCGCCCGCTTTGGCGCCCATTCAGGCGCGATCCTTTTCAGTGGTATGGGCAATGATGGCTCTATTGCCGGCCCGCAGATGGTGGAACGTGGCGGACTGGTCTGGGCGCAAACGGCGGATACCTGTGCATGCAGCAGCCAGCCGGACTCCGCCCGCGAGACAGGTTGTGTTACCTTTTCCGGGTCCCCCGAGCATCTGGCCCGGGCACTGGTTGAGCACGTTCGTCAGTCGCTGCGCGTAGCAGCGCCGATGTAGCAGGAGAAAGACATGGCAGAGTTGCCAGAGGATATTCCCAGCTTGCTGGTTCCCATGTACGGTCGCCCCTGGCTGGTGCCGAACATCATCGTGGCGGAGATTATTCCACTGCGCCAGCCTGACCGTCCGGCACAGGGCGCAGAATGGCTGCTGGGCTTCCTGAACTGGCGGGATGAAATCATTCCGTTGATCTCCTTCGAGCGGCTGAATGAAAGCGGCCAGGTCACCATCGGGTCAGACGCACGTATTGCCGTGATCAACAACGTCAGTGGCAAGGTGAAGTTCTATGCGGTGGTGATCCAGGGTATTCCCCGGGCCACCCGCGTCAGCAGCGCCGACCTGGTGGAGGAGCCTACGGATTCCGGTCCGGCAGAATCCATGAACGTACAGCTGGGCGGTGATCTCGCGGTGATCCCGGACCTGGATGCCATTGAGCGCGCGCTGGAAGACGTCAAGGCGGCATGACCATTGATCGCGACCGGCTGCGCGCACTGTCGCAAACGTCCAGTTTCTACAAGGGCAAGTTCCGTAACCTGACCCGCACGCCTTCCCACGGCCTGACGGACCTGCTGCGGTGGCAACTGGACAGCAGCGCCGGGTTTCCGCCCGGCAAGCGCTTCCCGTTGCAGCACCCGGATGCCCATCGGCTGGCTGCGCCGCCTGATGCCGCCCAGCTGACCTGGATCGGCCATGCATCTTTCCTTTTCCAGTATGGCGGCTGTAATGTCCTTACTGACCCGGTCTTTGCCGAGCGGGCCAGTCCCCTCCGGTTTGCCGGCCCGAAACGCCATACACCGGCTGCACTCCAGGTGGCCGACTTGCCCGATATCCACCTGGTGCTGATATCTCATAATCATTATGACCACCTTTGCGAGCCCACCATCAAGGCGCTCTACCGGCGCTTCGGGGATGCACTCTGCTTTGCTGTCCCGGCAGGTGTTGGCACCTGGTTTCGAAAGCGCGGCATTGCCAATGTGGTCGAGCTTGGTTGGTGGCAAAGTCAGGAGGTGCCGGGCATCGGTGAAGTGTTCTGCCTGCCGGCCCAGCATTTCAGCGGTCGGGGAGCTACCGACCGGAATACCACGCTGTGGTGCGGCTGGCTGCTGGGCCAGCCAGGCCACAGCCTGTATTTCGCCGGGGACACCGGCTACGGCGACTGTTTTACCACCATTGGTGAGATCTTTACCGCTATCGATCTCGCCCTGTTGCCCATCGGTGCGTATGATCCGCGCTGGTTCATGTCTCCGGTCCATGTGGCGCCCGAAGAAGCGGTACGCATCCACCAGGACATTGGCGCACGCCAGTCAGTGGCCATGCACTGGGGCACCTTTGTGCTCACCGATGAGCCCATGGACGAACCGCCACGGCGGCTGCACCAGGCGCTGGCCGAGGCCCAGCTGCACGAGTCGGCGTTTGTCGTCATGCAACATGGCGAGACGCGCGTCTTCTGATTCCGGGGTTTTGTGATCCTATGGCAGAAAAAAAAGGCAAGGCTGAATATTTTCTGGTGAAGGGCCTTTCCCTGCTCCCGTACACGGTGGTGGTGCGTTTTGCCCGCACCCTGGCCTGGCTGGCAGGGTGGTTGCCGCTGTCCCTGGTCAGCGCCCACCGGGACATGGTGATCAACTACCTGGCCTGCTTCCCCGAGCTTGATTACCGGGAGATACGACGACGCGCGCGCAAGGCACTGGTAGAAACGGCGCATACACTGGCCAGCTATTCCCATGTCTGGCTGCGCGACCCGGAGCAGACGTTGGCGCGGGTGCGCACGGTTCACAACGAGGACGCGGTCCGCGCCGCGCTTGCCTCTGGCCGGCCAGTGCTGTTTCTCTCCCTTCATCAGTCCAGCTGGGAAGTGCCCGTGCTGGTCCTGGGCCGTATGGCGAGCTCGGTGATCATGTACCAGCCGGCTGAAGACAGCGCACTGGATCCGCTGGTCAAGCAGGGGCGGGAAGCCACCGGCTGTCGCCTGGTGCCGACCAATGGCAGGGGCGTCAAAGCGGCGCTGATGGCGCTTGAGCAGGGTGGCTCTTTCGGATTGTTGGCAGATCACCAGCCAGGCGGAAAGCAGAACCCGTGCGTGCCTTTCTTCCACCATCCGGTGCCCGTGCCTGCTTTTGTGCACAAGGTTATCGCCCGCTACCAGCCCCACGTCTTCTATCTCAGTGCGCTGCGTGTGCCGGGCGGCCGGGTGGACGTCTATTTCGAGCCAGCCCCCGACAGTATGCAGGACATGGACGAGGGACCGCTGCTGACGGAGATGATGGCAGGCCTGGAGCGCATAATCCGGCGCGCACCAGAGCAGTACAATTGGTCCTACAACCGGTTCAGGCGTGGGCCGGACGGAAAACGGCGCTGGTACAAGAAGCCCCAGACCATGGCCATTATCCGGCGAGCGGCAGCCGGTGAGGACAGGCGCAGCCTGTTCGAAGGGCCGGGAGCTGCCGGCTAAGGTTTCACTAAGCTTCCCCTGCCATGCTGCGATGCATGACGGGAGATACCTATGACAAGCTGGTCACTTTCAATAAGAACCCTGCACTGGCTGGTGCTGGCACTGGTCGTGCTGGCCTGGGCCAGTGTTGAAGCCCACGAACAGTTTCCCCGGGGTAGCGCGTGGCGAGGGCTGTGGATGCAGGTTCACTTCCATGCCGGCATGGCGGTGCTGATGCTCACCGGGATACGTCTTTTTGTGCGCCTTGCTGGTCGCTCCCCCGAGCCGGAAGACAACCTGATGGCGCGTGGCGCCCGCATATTCCAGTGGCTTTTCTATCCGTTGCTGGTGGCCTTGCCGGTGGCCGGGTTCCTTACCGCACAGTTTGATGGCAAAGACATAGCCCTGCTGAACGTCCTCGGCGTGCCGGCGCTTTTCGCGCCGAGCGAGGTCCGCGCAGACCAGCTCGAGGACATTCATGGTGATGTGTTGTTTGCCCTGCTGACACTGCTGGTTGTTGTCCATGCGGGCGCGGCGCTGATCCATCACTTCGTGTTGCGCGATGATACCTTGCGCCGGATGTGGCGGCGCTGATCAGCCCAGGGCATGAAGGCTAGCGAGCAGGGCCACCGGCGCGGTTTCGGCGCGCAACACGCGCTCGCCCAGTGCAAAACCCCTGAAACCGGCCTCGGCTGCCATCTCCATCTCCGCCGCCGTAAAACCGCCCTCCGGACCAGTGAGCAGCGCGGCTGTTGCTGCGCCGGCCAATGCGCCTGCGTCGAGGGGGGCGAGCCCAGGATGGGCGATAAGCTTGAGCGCGGCGCTGCTTTCAGTCAGCCACTCAGCCAGCGAAAGCGGTTCTGCCACCACTGGCACACGGTTCATGCCGCATTGCTCGCAGGCACTGATCACAACCTGCTGCCAGTGACGCATCTTGCGTGCCAGACGTTCGCCGCCCAGGCGCACGTCGGATCGCTGCATGTCCAGTAGCTGGAAGCTGGCAGCGCCCAGTTCAGTGGCTTTCTGCAAGGCGTAATCCATGCGTTCGCCCTTGATGAGTGGCAGGGCGATGGTCACGCAGAGACGGGGTGTTCTGTCGGTGTCGACAAATTCAAGCGGGGTGATCTCCACGCCGCGTTTGCCGGCATCCTCGATGCGCGCGCGCCATTCTCCGCCCTCACCGTTGAATACCACCAGTTCGTCGCCGGGGCGCATTCGCAGCACTCGGTGAATATGGTGGCTAGCGTTCTCTCCCAACAGGGCTGGCGTGCCTGCCTGGAAGAACTGGCTGTCGTAAAACCGTCGCGCCATTGTCAGTCCTGCGTAGCGATGTTAATGCCTTCCCAGGCCACATCCACCAGGTGGTCTATCTGCTCGGGGGTGATGACATAGGGCGGCATGAAATACGTGACGTTGCCAAGCGGGCGCAGCAGTGCCTCCCGGGTCAGCGCATGGCGGTAAACCCGCAGGCCGCGGCGTTCCTTCCAGTCGTAAGGTTCGCGGCTTTTGGCGTCGCGTACCATTTCCAGGGCGGCGATCATGCCGTGCTGGCGAATATCGCCGATATGCGGGTGGCCTTCAAACCGCTTGAGGGCATTGCCCAGGTGGGCGGCAAGCTCCCGATTACGGTTGATGACATCATCGGTCTCAAAGATATCCAGCGTGGCCAGGGCGGCGGCACAGGCCAGCGGGTTGCCGGTGTAGCTGTGCGAATGAAGGAACGCGCGCATGGTTTCATAGTCGTCGTAAAACGCCTGGTAGATGCTGTCGCTGGTCAGCACCGCACAGATGGGCAGGTAGCCGGCGGTGATGCCTTTTGACAGGGCCATGAAATCGGGCGTGATGCCCGCCTGCTCGCAGGCGAAAAGGGTGCCGGTGCGACCAAAGCCGACAGCAATCTCGTCAGCAATCAGGTGCACGTTGTAGCGGTCACAGGCTTCTCGCAGCAGCTTCAGATAGACCGGATGGTACATGCGCATGTTGCCGGCGCACTGCACCAGTGGTTCCACAATCACGGCGCTGATTTCCTCATGATGCTCTGCGAGGATGGCCTTCATGTGCTCAAACTGCCGGCGCGAATAATCTTCCCAGGATTCGCCCTCGTCGCGGAAATAGCAGTCCGGCGATGGCGCGGTAATGACGTCCATCAATAGTGGTTTATAGGTGGATTTGTACAGATCCACATCGCCGACGGCCAGAGCCGCCAGGGTTTCTCCGTGGTAGCTGTTTCCAAGGGTGACGAACCGCTGCTTTCGCGGTTTGCCGCAGTTCTGCCAGTAGTGGAAGCTCATCTTGATGGCCACCTCGATACCGGATGAGCCGTTGTCGGCATAGAAAACACGGTCCAGCCCCGGCGGGGTGATCTCCACCAGCCGCTCGGAAAGCTCAACCACCGGCTCGTGGGAAAAACCGGCAAGAATGACATGTTCGAGCTGGTCGAGTTGATCCTTGACGCGCGCATTAATGCGCGGGTTCGCGTGCCCGAAGATATTTACCCACCAGCTGCTGATGGCGTCGATATAGCGATTGCCGTCAAAATCCTCCAGCCAGACGCCCTCGCCGCGGCGAATGGGGATCAGTGGCAGGGTTTCGTGATCCTTCATCTGCGTGCACGGGTGCCAGAGGACCTTGAGGTCGCGTTCCATGAACTGGCTGTTTCTTGACATGTGGCGGGCTCCGCTTCACGACTGCGACCCGACAATGATACGGACTGGGGCCGAGCGGGTCACTCTTGTGTTTATGGCCTCCGGGCGCTGATGTGCTAGCGTATCGGCTCCAGAAAGGAGCTCCTCGGGAGGGCAGATGAGCGCAGCGCAGGATAGCCACTCGGACAGAAATGCCATGCAGGAAAAGCTGTATGCGTTGATCGCGAACGAGGAGGATGCCCGTGTCTGCACTGATATCCCCGACGCTGCCTGTCGCGAAGTACCGGGTAACTTCATGCGCATTCTGGCCAGCCTCGTGCTGACCAAGCTGGGCGACCTGGTGACATCCCCTAAAACCGTACTCGCATGGGTAATGGGCACGCTTGGCGCATCGCCAGTACTGTCCGGGTTGCTGGTGCCTGTCCGTGAATCCGGCTCCTTGCTGCCCCAGCTCGTTATTGGTGCGTGGGTGCGCGGTCATGCGCGCCGGAAGCAATTCTGGGTGCTGGGTTCGGTTCTGCAGGGAGTGGCCATGCTGGCCATGGCTGCGGCGGTGGCATGGATGGATACGTCGGTGGCGCCGTTGGCCATTATCCTGCTTTTGGTGGCATTCAGTCTCAGCCGCGGGTTGTGCTCAGTGGCCATGAAGGACGTTCAGGGCAAATGCGTACCGAAGTCCCGGCGCGGCCGGCTGACCGGGTTGGCCAGCACCTTCTCCGGGCTGCTGACTGTGGCGGTATCCGGCTTGATGATGCTGGACAATGTGCAGGGGTCACGACTGTTCCTTGCGGCACTGCTCGGCCTGGCCGGCATTATCTGGGTGCTGGCGGCCGTTGTTTTCTCCCGTGTGACGGAGTACCCGGGGGAAAGCAACGGCGGTGGCAATGCCTTACGTGAAGCCCTGGCGTCGCTGTCCCTTCTGCGCACGGACAGGCCATTCCGTCGCTTTGTACTGGCGCGGGCGCTGCTGCTCTGTTCAGCATTGTCGGCACCTTTCGTTATCCTGGTGGCACAGCGCCTGGACACCGGTCTTGGGTCACTGGCTCTCTTTCTGCTGGCGTCCTCCCTGGCGTCTTCGCTGTCGGCTTCATTCTGGGGCTGGATGGCGGACACCTCCGCACGTGATGTCATGACACGCGGCGGGCTGATGTCGTCTGCCCTGGTGCTCCTTGTGGCGGCGGCGGTGCTGATGGATGCCCTGGACGGTGAGTCTGCCTGGCTGCTGCCGCTGGCCTATTTCATTCTTGGCATTGGACATGCCGGCGTTCGTGTTGGCCGAAAAACCTATCTGGTGGATATGGCGGGGGGCAACAAGCGCACAGACTACGTGGCCGTCAGCAATTCTGTTATTGGCGCGCTATTGCTGCTGGTGGGAGTTATCAGTGGCCTGGTGGCCAGTCTCGGGGAGGCATGGGCGCTGTTACTGCTGGGGCTCATGGGGCTGGCGGGCGCGATTGTCACGCGGGCGTTGCCGCAAGTGTGATGGCCCCACTGGACTCATGCCATGCCGCCCAGTTTGTCCCTCAGTTGGCGATTGCTGGTCTGCAATTCCCGCGTGCGGTCATGCAACAGCCGGGTCTGCGCTTCCAGCTCCTCGTTGGTCACCCGGAGTTCTTCTGCCTGGGCCTGCAGTTCTTCCTGTTGCACACGAAGTTCTTCTTCGGACGCCTGTAACTGCTCCGCTTTCTGGGCCAGTTCCTGATTGGCCTGCCGGGCGCTTCTCTGTTCAGCTTCCAGAGCGTCAGACTTGGTCAGGGAGTCCTGCAGCAGTCCCTGCATCTCTTCGCTGACCCGGCAACTGTTCACGGCAATAGCGATCGCTTCGCCGGCAGCGTGCAGAAACACGTCTGCATAATCACTGATGCCGCCCAGTCCGCCCAGTTCAACAACCCCATACAACCTCTCCTGCCAGACCAGGGGCGCTGTGATAACCGTACCGGGGCTACTGCTTCCCGTCCCGGACACCACCGGGAGGTAGCCTGCTGGCACTGGACTCACCCGGATAACCCGCTGCTCGGCGGCGCATTGCCCGGTCATTCCCTCGCCAATGGCTATGGTGTCGGGGAAATCGTCTGCCTGTATGCCGTAGCCAGCGAGAAATGCCAGGCCACTCTCTTCAGACGAATAGATCGCGCCCACATGGCCGCCAAGCTTTGGAACGATGAAGCGGATCACGCTCTCTGCCAGCGGCGTCAGGGCGGTCTGTCCGCGGATCACCGTTGCCAGTTCGGCAAGGTCACTCTTGAGGCGGCCGTCGGCTTCCAGCGCTTCTGTTTTTTCAAGCAGCGCCACGCGCATGGATTCGAATGTCTGCAGTAACGCGCCCACTTCATCCGAGCGACGGGCCTTTATGGGGCTATGCCAGTCGCCCTGGGCCAGCCCTTGTGCTGATGCGCCGGCGCGCGCAAGGCTTCGGCCCAGGTCGCGCTGCAGCCACAAGAGCAATAATGAGATGTCGGTCATCATGGCCAGGACAATGGCAGAAGAAAGTACATCCGCCTCACCGATGTAGGCATCAATGCGGTCGGCCACTGAGCGGTTCATCGCCTCAATGGCTGCCTCGGTTTCCTTGACCCGCGCCTGCATGCCGCCCAGCAGTCCACTGCTACGGTCGAGCCCAATTTCCCGCTCGTTCTGAACCAGCGTTTCGAAGGCGTCGGCATAGTCCCTTAACGCCCCCTGGGCCCTGGCCATGGTGGCATTATCGATGGTGGACATGAACAGCAGGCCACGGAAGTCGGATAGTCCGGTCATGAAGCGTGCCGGGTACTTGTCGAGGCGTCGCAGCATGAAGTCCTTTTCGTGCCGGCGCAGCATCAACAACGACGCCATCAACGCCGGATATCCCTCGACAACTGCTTCGACTTCATGGGCCTGTTTGCGGAGATCGCCATAGAGGCCGGCGGTATGATCAAGGCCAATGGCTTTCTGGCGCTCAACAACGCCCCGGAAGCTGAGCAGGTAAGCCTGCAGGTGCTGGTTAGCGGCTTGCAGGGCCTCAGTGTCCAGCTGCAGCGTGACCAGCTGACGCTGAAGTCGGGTACGGCTGTTCTGGATCTGCTCATTGATGGTGGTGAACTGCTCTGCGTAACGCAGCTCCTTGCTGAAGATAAAGTTCGTCTGTGCCTGTCGCAGGGCAAGGAATTGCGCGGTCAGCCGGTCCAGGTCGTGGCGTGTATCCATGGCTAACTGGATGCGTTGCTGAAAGTACGCGGAGGTACCCTTGATAGCTGCCAGCGCAAGGAGAATGGCGATGATCACAAGCCATAGCTTGTGCCGAATGGTCAGGTTTTTCATGGCGGCAGTACTTCACTGACGTTGCCTGTTGTGACAAACCAGTGAAACACAGCCGTATTACCAAAATATTACTAGGTGAATACTAGGTAGATAGGATTAGCTTTCACGGGTTGCGGCTGAACAGCAGGTCCCAGACGCCGTGACCGAGGCGCGCCCCTCGGCGTTCAAACTTGGTTTCCGGGCGCCAGGCCGGTCTTTCGCTGAACTGGCCCGGCCCGGCCAGATTTGTCCAGCCGCGCGCGCTGTTCATGACGGTCATCATGTGTTCCGCGTAGTCCTCCCAGTCGGTGGCCATATGCAGGATGCCGCCGGGGGCAAGCTTCTGGCGCACCAGGGAGACCCATTCCGGCTGCACGATGCGGCGCTTATGGTGCTTTTTCTTGTGCCATGGATCCGGGAAGTAGAGCTGAAGGCGGTCCAGGCTGGCGTCGGGGATGCACAGACGGAGAATGTCCACGGCGTCGTCACAGTAGCTGCGCAGGTTGCCAAGGCCCTGCTCTTCGATGCCCATCAGCAGGGCGCCGACGCCGGGGCGGTGTACTTCGATACCGATGAAATCCGTATCCGGTGCCTGGCTGGCCATCTCCAGTAGCGATTGGCCCATGCCGTAGCCGATTTCCAGTACCAGCGGCGCCTGGCGGCCAAACACGTGCTTGCTGTCCAGGACCCCCTGCTGGCGCTCCAGGCCGTAACGGGGCCACAGGGTGTCCAGTGCGCGTTGCTGTCCGGCCGTGAGGCGGCCCTCGCGCAGCACGAAGCTGCGGACTCGGCGCATTACCTTGCCGGAAACGGGGTCTCGGTCCTGTCGGAGAAAGTCGAGCATGATGCTGTCAGGGTCCAGGCTGTACAGGGGCGCCATTGTACGTGATTCAGGACGGTGATGCCGTACAATGGCGGCGTATGAAACACGGGCCCTGCGCCCGATTCCAGTGGAGAAAATAATGGATGAAATGGAGCGGGCGGAAGATGACTTCGCCCTCAAGAAGCTCGTGGACGCGGTGGAGAACCAGATCCGGGAGGGACATCCCCGAGAGGCGGGCACAGTGCTGATAGAGCTGACCAACCAGGGTGTCCCCGCTGCTGAGGCGATCCAGCGCATGGCAGAAGTGCTGGCGGCCAATATTGCCGCCACGTTCGAAAATGACAAGCCGTTCGACATCAATACCTATGCCCGGGACCTGATCGGCCTGACAGAGAAAAACTGAGACAATTGGCGGCGGTGACCCTGCCAGCGCGGGGCGCCTCACAATGTGACAGCAGACAGATGGAGACAGGGATTCATGGAGACTGCGTTTTTTTCGGCTTCGGCCATAAACCTGCTGGTGAACCTGGCGTACTCAATAATGGCCTTGCTGGTGGGCGTTTACGGCCTGCTGTGGGTGGATGCCCGCCTGCTCAAGCAGATTGATCTTCAGGAGGAACTCAAGAACGGCAACATGGCGGTGTCCCTGTTTGCCTCTTCCATCCTGTTTTTCGTCGCTATCGTGATTGCATTCGGCTTCAGGGGCTAGCCTTTCCCATGGCGCGCCTGACGGGCACACACCTGCTGATACTGGCTATCGTGCTGCTGTTCCTGGCAGCCAGGCTGGACGCCTGGTGGCAGGACCGGGAGTGGCTGGCTGCGGCAGATGCGGCTGCTACCGGGATGACGCAAGCCGAGGCGCGGTTGCAGAATGAGCGCCTGGGGATTGATCTGTTGCCAGACGGTCATTACCTGTCCCACGAACAGATAGACGGTTTGCTTCGCAGTACCGGGGACAGGCCCGGGACCTTTACCTACCGGCGCAAGCCACAGGGTATCTACACCGTATCTGCCCAGGGCCTGGATGGGCGGCAGCATATTTCCAACCAGTATCTGCAGGGCTACGCGCCGTTCACTGTGTCCAATGTCATGCTGCCCATGTATGTGATCGCCCAGCGCAAGTCCTACATGTTTGATCATGTCCAGTACCGCGGCCAGATGGACGTCTGGCAGACCAGCCGTGAGGGGTTCCTTTATCCGCGCGGTGACTGTGAAGACCATGCCATTGTCCTGGCTGACTGGCTAATCGAGATGGGTGAAGACGCGCGTGTGGTGATCGGTGATTATCGCGGTACAGGACATGCCTGGGTGGTCCTTTTCAAGGACGGGCGCGAGTACCTGCTGGAGGCAACGCGCAAGGAAGGCGTCAGTCCGTCGCGCACCTATCCGCTGGCGCTCCTGGAGCCGGGCTATCACCCGCAGGTGATGTTCAATCGCCACCTGCTCTGGGTTAACACGGGGTCGCGATTCAACAGTCGTTATTCGGGCAAGCAGTGGTCATTGCGCAGCCGCCTTCACCGCCGGCCTTTGTGACCCGCGAACAGTTTCTGTAACAGGAGTGTGAACATGGAAACCGCCAGTCATTGCCAGTGTGAATGTGGCGCTGCCAGTTTCAGTGTCAGGGGTGCACCGCTGATGCGTGGCTTCTGCCACTGCACGATTTGCCAGGCATTCAATGAAGCGCCATTCGCAGACATCACACTATTTCGGCGGCGTGATGTGGAAATGCCGGCGGCAGACTCGGTGGCTTACCGAAATTACGCCTCTCCGGCGATGCTCTATCGGGGCAAGTGCGTGAAATGCCACAAGCCGGCCGTGGAGTACATGGATTTCCCGCTCATGCCGGATGTGGTCATCGTCCCCACCGGCACCATCAGCAACCAGGCGATCGTGCCGTCGCCGACGCTGCATATATTCTATGACAAGCGCCAGCAGGATGTGGATGATGGCTTGCCGAAACACCGGGGCTATCTGGCCAGCCAGTGTGCATTCGGCTGGCATCTGTTGAAAGCGCTGGCGAAGAAGTAGTACGCTCATTGCTCTCTCCTGGTCAGGAAAAAGTCATGGATGATGCCTACAAGACACCGGCTGCGGCACTGGACGCCGATGGAAGCCTTCAATATCCCCTGTCTCGCTATTTGTGGCGATTTTCAATGTTCTACGTGGCCTTTTCGGCGGCGGATATTCTGCTCGCCGCGTTCGGTCTGGACACGCCCGGGGTAGTCGGGCTACTGATTACCGCGTTTTCCGCCTGGTTTGCGGGTCGCCTTTTCCTGGCAGATAACAGTCGTTTGCCAACGGCGGATGAACGCCGGGCACTGGTGCGGCGCTCGCTGGTCATCCTGCTGATGCTGAGTGTGGCGATCTACGCGGTGGTTCTGGCGGCCATGGGTGAAGAGGCGCGCGTGCAGATGTTGCAGCCGGTCTCGGAAATGCCCATGTGGGTGTGGGCATTAATCATCCTGTTTGGTGTTGTGATTACCTGGGCTGCATTGGCCTGGGGTTATGGAAGCATGCTTGAAAAAACCTTCAAGAAGCAGCGTGGCTGATCAGCCAGGTGCTTTTTGCGGCGGCCAGTGGCGGGCTCTGCCCTAGCTGACGGTGCCACTCAGCGGTGATGAGGCACTGGCATAGGCTTTCTTGTCCATGCGCCCGGCAAGGAACGCCTCACGACCGGCTTCGATAGCTTTCTTCATGGCGGAAGCCATCAGCACCGGATTTTTTGCGTGGGCCACGGCTGAATTGAGCAGTACCCCTTCGCAGCCCAGCTCCATGGCAACTGCTGCATCACTGGCCGTGCCCACGCCTGCATCGACGATGATTGGCACCTTTGCCTCTTCCAGAATCAGACGGATGTTATGGGGGTTGAGAATGCCAAGGCCGGAGCCAATCAGTGAGCCCAGCGGCATCACCGCCACGCAGCCCATCTCTTCCAGTTCTTTCGCCACGATCGGGTCATCATTGGTGTAGACCATGACCTTGAAACCATCATCCACCAGTTCCCGTGCCGCTTTCAGGGTGTCGACGATGTTCGGGTAGAGCGTCTTCTGGTCGCCGAGCACTTCCAGCTTTACCAGGTCGTGGCCATCCAGCAGCTCTCGCGCCAGCTTGCAGGTGCGTACTGCATCTTCTGCCGTGTAGCACCCTGCTGTATTGGGCAGGATGGTGTACTTCTCGGGGCTGACAAAATCGAGGAGGTTGGGTTCGTCGCCATTCTGGCCAATATTGGTGCGGCGAATGGCAACAGTAACGATTTCTGCGCCGCTCATTTCAATGGCTGCACGCGTCTCGTCAAAATCACGGTATTTGCCGGTGCCGATGAGGAGTCGGGATGAGTAGGTCTTTCCAGCAATGGTGAACGTATCGGTCATATGACGGTATCCGGTGTGCAGTGAATTCGGCGCCGTCGATTATAGCGCAGCCAGCTTTGTTCTGTTGGTCGTCGATCAGCCGCCGCCAATGGCATGAACAATTTCAATGACGTCGCCGTCCTTGAGCGCGTGACTGTCATGGACGCCTTTCGGCACGATCTCCCGGTTGATCTCCACGGCCAGCCGGCGACCGGCCAATCCCTGCTGACGGACCAGGTCCGCGACCGTGGTGCCGTCGAACTCCATGGTCTCGCCGTTTACGGTCAGTTTCATGATCGGGACTCCCGCTCTCAGACGTGCCGGTACAGGCTCCAGGCAAGCCATGCCCAGCCGATGATCAGGGCCGTGCCTCCCAGGGGGGTTGCCGCGCCCAGCCAGCGCTGCCCGGTGAGAACCAGCAGATAGAGGCTGCCGGAAAATACCAGCATGCCGGCGAACAGCACCCAGCCAGCTGTTACCAACCCGGTGGCACTGGAGAACTGCTTTGCCAGCACCCCGGTGAGCAGCAGCGCCAGCGCATGGTAAAAATGATACTCACTGGCCGTCGACCAGGTCTGCAGCATGGCAGCGTCGACCCGGCTTTTCAGCCCGTGCGCGCCGAAGGCGCCCAGCATCACTGCCAGTGCACCGTTGATCGCGCCCAGAAGCAACAGTGCCTTCATGCAGACACCACGAACAGGGCAACGATGCAGGCCATGCCGAAACTCCACACCAGGGTGCGGATGGCGGCCCAGTCCTGAATGTAGCAGATGCCATAGAGCAGCCGGCTGACCACAAAGGCGACGGCAATGGCGTCCACCGTGCCCTGGGCGGCGGTGCCGATATGGTGGGCCACCAGCACTGCGGCGGCAAAGGCGGGTGTCACCTCGAAGCTGTTCTGTTGTGCCCAGTGGGCACGTTTGCGGGCGCCATCCAGTGTCTCCAGGAAATCACGGGGATTGTGGTTCTGGCGCGGGCCGAAACCGCCCTGGAACTTGGCGAAGCCGGTAAACAGGTAAGGCAGGAAAATGGCCGCCAGCAGCGCCCAGAAGGCAATGGTCATTGGTCATGCTCCTTGTTGAGTATCAGTTGTTCGAGCAGGGGAATCCGGTCCTGGCCCCACAGCATGGTGTCCTGGTAGCGCAGGGATGGCACACCCCAGCTGCCGGCCGCCATCATCGTCTCACGGTTGCTGTCGGCGCGTGAACGCCAGCTGTCATCTGCCAGGTACTTCTGTGCGGTGGTCCAGTCCAGGCCGGTTTCTTCCACTACGCCGCGCAGGCCGCGGTCGCTGGCCACGTCGACGCCCTCGCTCCAGATGGCGGTGGCGGCATTGAAGACGAAATCGCTGAGCTTGTCGCGTTTCTCCGCATAGGGCCACAGGGCCATGCAGTGCTCCACACCCGCGCCCACCGGGTCGCACACCTTGCCGAACGGCACATGGGCGCGCTGCGCTTCGCGAGCTGCGTCGGTAAGGATATACAGGCGTTTTGCTTTCGGCACAGCCAGGCCGCGCATGACCATGGGCAGAACCGGGCGAATCACCAGTTTCAGTCCGTAATGACGGGCTAGCCGGTATATGCGATCCAGCGCCAGGTAGGAGTAGGGGCTGCGAAACGAGAAGAACAGCTCCAGCTCATTGCCACGAGCGTGACTGGCTGGCTTCAGGCTTAACGAACGCCACGTCAGCCACTGGTCCATATCACTGCGGCCGGTGACCTGTGCCAGGCGTTCGGCCAGATGATCGAGCCGGTCCGGGCCCCAGTACCATTCGCCACCATAGTGCAGGGTCCCGGTCAGGTAATGCCCTTCGGCAAGAAAGTTGTTCTTGCGTTCCTCCAGCACGGATTCTGCCTGACGCTCATCCATGACCCCGGTGTGTGTGGCCATGGCATAGATTTCATCCACCTGACCCTCCCACAACTTGCGGCTGAGCGTTTGTGCGATGGACAGGAAGCCCGGCTCGTTTTCCTGGGCCAGCAGGATGCGGGTGACAGCCATTACGGCCTTGCGGTCGGGTGCGCAGGCGTGCTCCGGGAAGGTCAGGCCATGCAGGCGTGCGCACAGGGGCGCATCTTCCAGGCACCACTGCCGGTAAAGGGTTGGCTCCGGATACATTTCCTCGGGAAGACCGAGCATGACCCGCGGCCGGATCTGCAGCTGGAAACGGCGACAGAATTCCGGTAGCTGTTGTGCCAGCAGCCAGCTGTAGGGGTCGTCGGCGCGGTAATAGAATGTGGCGGTGGCGGGCGAGTTGGTGATTCCGCGCCTGAGTTCAAACCACTGTCTCTTCAGGGACCGCAGGCTCCGGCTGGTAATCAGCCGGGCAAACACGGGCATCAGTCGATTCTTGATACTCAACGGTGGCGCTCCTTGCTGGAAAGTGGCCCGGCTGTGTGGCCGGGCCGGTGTATCGCATCGGGTGAGCGCGCAATTGTCCCAGCTTAGTCGACACCAATCTGTGACAGGTCGCGCACGGCGCCGCGGTCGGCACTGGTGGTTAGTGCGGCATAGGCTTTCAGTGCAGCGGAAACGCGGCGTGTGCGCATCTCCATGGGTTTCCAGGCCAGTTTGCCCCGGTTCTCCATCTTCTCGCGCCGATGCGCCAGCTCCTCATCGCTGATCTCCACGTTGATGCTGCGGTTGGGAATATCGATAAGGATGGTATCGCCTTCCTCGATCAACGCGATGTTGCCGCCCTCTGCCGCTTCCGGTGAAGCATGCCCGATGGACAGGCCGGAGGTGCCGCCGGAAAAGCGGCCGTCGGTAAACAGGGCGCAGGCCTTGCCCAGGCCTTTGGATTTCAGGTAGCTGGTCGGGTAGAGCATTTCCTGCATGCCAGGGCCGCCCATTGGCCCTTCATAGCGGATGATGACCACGTCGCCTTCGACAATACTGTCACCCAGAATCGCTTTCACGGCGGAATCCTGGGATTCGAAGATGCGTGCCCGGCCGGTGAACGTCAGGATGGAGTCGTCCACGCCAGCGGTCTTGACGATACAGCCGCGCTCGGCAATGTTGCCATAGAGTACGGCGAGGCCGCCGTCGGCGCTGTAGGCGTGCTCTTTCGAGCGGATGCAGCCATTCTCGCGATCGGTATCCAGGTCCGGCCAGCGGGTGTCCTGGGAGAAGGCTGTCTGCGTGCGAATGCCGGCGGGGCCGGCCAGATACATGTGCTTCACGTCGTCATCGCTGGTCTGGATAATGTCGTACTTCTCCAGCGCCTCGCCCATGGTGGGCGAGTGAATGGTGGGCACATCGGTATGCAACAGCCCGCCCCGGGCCAGTTCGCCGAGGATGCCCATGACACCGCCGGCCCGGTGCACGTCTTCCATATGGTATTTCTGCGTCGCCGGCGCCACTTTGGACAGACAGGGGACATGCCGGGACAGCCGGTCGATGTCGGCCATGCTGAAGTCGACCCCGCCTTCATGGGCGGCCGCCAGCAAGTGCAGCACCGTGTTGGTGGAGCCGCCCATGGCGATGTCCAGGCTGATGGCGTTTTCAAAGGCCTTTACCGACGCGATGTTGCGCGGCAGAACGCTTTCGTCTTCCAGCTCGTAGTAGCGGCGTGCCAGTTCCACCACCAGGGAGCCGGCGCGCCGGAACAGCTTCTCCCTGTCTGCATGGGTGGCCAGCAGGGAGCCGTTGCCAGGCTGGGACAGACCCAGTGCTTCGGTGAGGCAGTTCATGGAGTTGGCGGTGAACATGCCGGAGCAGCTGCCACAGGTGGGACAGGCGCTGCGCTCATATTCCGCCACGGTTTCGTCATCTACTGAATCATCAGCAGCAATGACCATGGCATCCACCAGGTCCAGCTTGTGCTCGGCCAGTTTGGTCTTGCCTGCTTCCATCGGCCCGCCGGAGATGAAAACCACCGGAATGTTCAGCCGCATGGCTGCCATCAGCATGCCCGGGGTGATCTTGTCGCAGTTGGAAATGCACACCAGGGCGTCCGCGCAGTGGGCATTCACCATGTACTCCACGGAGTCGGCAATGATGTCGCGGCTGGGCAGCGAATACAGCATGCCGTCGTGGCCCATGGCGATGCCGTCATCAACAGCAATGGTGTTAAATTCCTTTGCCACGCCGCCAGCAGCTTCGACTTCCCGTGCCACCAGCTGCCCCAGGTCCTTGAGGTGTACGTGCCCCGGAACAAACTGGGTAAAGGAATTGGCAATGGCGATGATCGGCTTGCCGAAGTCGCCGTCGTTCATGCCGGTGGCACGCCACAGTGCACGTGCACCAGCCATGTTGCGCCCATGGGTGGACGTACGGGAACGGTAGTCAGGCATCTGGAACCTCTGTCAGATAGGTTTTCTGAACACTTTTGAATTACGTTGCAGGTTGTACAGCTGTTTCTTTTCACCGGGCAATACGTCGACATCAGACGCGCTGAAGCCCAGCTCCTGGAACCAGTGCGCCGTCTGCGTGGTCAGTACGAACAATTCCTTCATGCCCTGCTGGCGGGCACGTCGTTCAATGTGCTCCAGCAGCTGGCGGCCACGCTGGCTGTTGCGGTAATCCGGATGCACGGCAACGCAGGCGAGCTCACCGAGCTTGCCGTCGTCATACGGATACAGGGCAGCGCACCCAATCACCATGCCGTCGCGTTCGATGATGGTGAAACGCTTGATTTCGCTTTCCAGCAATTCGCGCGAACGACGTACCAGTACGCCGGCACTCTCCAGTGGCTCGATCAGCTCGAGGATGCCGCCGACATCCTCGATCCAGGCGCCACGGATATTTTCGTAGACATCACGGGTAACCATGGTGCCGCAACCGTCGCGAGTGAACAGTTCCTTGAGCAGCGCGCCGTCGTCGGCGAAATCAATCAGGTGCGCCCTGGCAACGCCATTGCTGGCCGCGTGACAGGCAGCGACCAACTGACGCGCCTGGTCTTCCTGTGACAGGTCTGCTCCGGCGATAAACTTGCCGGCTTCCTGCGGTGTCATCTGCCGGACCAGTTGCCCGGACTCGTCGGTGACGCCTGACTCGCCGCCCATGAATATGATCTTGTCTGCATTCAGGGCAATGGCGGCTGTGCTGGCCACCTCTTCCGAGTTCAGGTTGAACAACTCACCGGTGGGAGAGCAGCCCACCGGTGACAGCAGTACCACGTTGCCAATATCCAGCTGCTCGCGGATGGCAGCGACCTGTATGCGACGCACCTCCCCGGTGTGCTGGTAGTCGAAACCATCACGCACGCCCACCGGCTTGGCGACGACGAAATTGCCATTCACCACCTGGATGGAGGCGTTGTGCATGGGGCTGTTTGCCAGGCCCATGGAGAACAGGCCCTCGATGCGCAGGCGG
This sequence comes from Alcanivoracaceae bacterium, assembly GCA_029212745.1. GTDB lineage: Bacteria > Pseudomonadota > Gammaproteobacteria > Pseudomonadales > Alcanivoracaceae > JARGOL01. Next base: position 71,976 of record JARGOL010000008.1, on the reverse strand, counting down.
ATGGCACCGACGGCATCCAGCACCGTGCTCAACGCTGCCGAATCCGTTATCCGGCTGTTGGCTTCGAAATGGGTATCGAGATGATGGTCAGCAAGCCGTGCGGAAATCTGCGGGCGTGCGCCGTGCACCAGGACCAGCCGGATACCCAGGCTGTTGAGCAGGGCCAGGTCATGGACGATGTGCTGAAAGTGGTCGTGATCGACCGCGTCGCCGGAAAACATGACCACGAACGTACGTCCCCGATGCGCGTTGATATACGGCGAGGAGTTGCGAAACCACTGTACGTAGTCGTGATGACTGATCCGGGTAATCTCGTTCATGGCACTTTTCCGCGTCTGGAACCCGCCAGTATAACAAGGGAGAAACGGAATAGCCCCACCCGGGCCGGGCCGGATTGGCGCTGCTGGTGCGGCGCAATCGCCGGCATGGTAGCGCGTTGAACGGCGCCACGGCGTGCCGTTCAGGCATCCGGCGTCACCGGCTGGCTCGGGTCGAAGCTGTGGAGCAGGCCGGGCAGCTCATCGAGCTGGCGGATCTGGTGCTGATGCGGGGGCAGGCTGTCGGGCCAGGGTTGTTCCAGCAGGTTCGCCCACACGGCATGGAGGCCATGGCTGCGGGCCGCATGGACGTCTTCGTGGGGGTGGTCGCCCACGTGCAGGGCACTGCCGGCGTTGACGTCGGCACTTTTCAAGGCGGCGTGGAACATGTCCGGGGCCGGTTTGCGCTGTCCCACGGATTCGGAGGAATGATGGAACGCAAACAGGTGGCCGAGGCCGATTTTTTCCAGGTCAGCATTGCCATTGGTCAGGGCGCCAATGATGTAGTGCTCGGCCAGCGCTTCCAGCAGCTGGCGAGCGCCCGGAAAAAGCTGGACCTGGTTGCGCGCGTCGTGGAACACGGCAAACGCCTCATTGGCCAGGCGTTGTGCCTCGTCGTGGCGGTAGCCGGCGGCCTCGAAGCCACGCATGAGCACGGTCTTGCGAAGGGCGGTCAGGTTGCTGAGCAGTGACGGGTTGTCACGCACGGCCTGTTCACGCCAGCGCGCAAGCTGTTCCGGCGGCATGGCCCGGGCGGCCTCCGGGTGGTGTTCTGCCAGCCACTGGTCGCAGACGGCATTGGCCCGGCGAATCACGGTGTCCACCGGCCACAGGGTGTTATCCAGGTCGAAGGTAATCAGTTTCAGCTGGCTCATGGTGCTCCGGATGTGGCCTGCGGCGATTGTAACACCGGTCCTGTGCCGTCCGTGTGCATCAGCCGGTCGAGCCAGCTGCCCAGCTGCTGCGCAACGGGTGCGGGCAGCGCGCTGCAGGCGTGTTGCCATTGTGCCCGTGGCACGGTCTGGCCCGTGCGCCAGGCGCGGTGCAGGTGAATCTGCAGCAGGAACAGTTGCTGTGCGGGCGGCGTCATCAGGTGGCTCTCGTTTACCACCGGCGCCGCCAGGCCGCGATCAAGCAGCGCGTCAGCAAAAGCGCCGTTGCCGCGGGCATGCAGCTCCTCGCCATTGGCGTCGTGAACAGGCGTGGTGCCGACACCACAGCTGGGCGAGCGCGCCTTGAGGATGAAGCCGTCCAGCGCGGCATCCTGCGACGCCGCGTGATCACGCAGGGCATCACCGTACTCCAGCGACGGGTCGTCCACCCGGCGCACGCGCTGCTCGCCGTCCAGTTGCACCACCTGGATGGGGGGGCGTGGTACGGGCAGGCCAATGGCCACTTCCGGGCAAAGCCGCACCGCCTCGAACCAGGGGGACAGGACGTCACTGACCAGGCTGTCGCACTTGTGATCACCGTCGTATCGCACAGCGTCACCAAGCAGACAGGCAGACACCCCGACCCGTGGTTTATCATGCGGGTCCGGGGGCAGGCCAAGATTGTTGAGCCATTGCACGATCATCGGCTGCCTGGCGCGGCGGCGCCTCCCATCAACCTGATGACAGGCACAGTAGCATGCGTGGTGTATTCCTGGACACACAGACCATGGCACCGGAGAGCCTGGACTTCTCCGCCCTGACGGCGACATTGCCTGACTGGCAGCTGCATGACGCCACCGCTGCAGGGGCGTTGCAGGCACGCCTGGCCGACGCGGATGTGGTGATCACCAACAAGGTGGTGCTCGACCGGGCGGCGCTGGCCAGTGCGCCGCGCCTGAAGCTGGTCTGTGTCAGTGCCACCGGCACCAACAACGTCGACACCGAGGCGGCGCGGGAGCTGGGCATTCCGGTATGTAACGTCAGTGGCTATGCCGGCCCCAGTGTGGCGCAGCACACCCTTGCCCTGATGCTGGGGCTGGCGACGCGCTGGCATGAATACCGGCAGGACGTGCAGCACGGCGCGTGGAGTCGCTCGCCCATGTTCTGCCTGATGCACCGTCCGGTGGTGGAGCTGCACGGCAAGCACCTGGTGATCGTCGGCGCCGGTGCCCTTGGCAAGGCCGTGGCGGCGCTGGCGCAGGCGTTCGGCATGCGCGTGACATTCGCTGCCAGCCTGGCCCCCGGTGCGCCGGCGGACCCGGCCCGGCCGCCCCTGCAGCAGCTGCTGCCGCAGGCGGACTGGGTCAGTCTCCACTGCCCGCTGACGCTGGATACGCAGCACCTGGTGGATCGCGGCTTTCTGGCGCAGATGCCCGCCCACGGGTTTCTCATCAACACAGCACGCGGTGGACTCGTGGACGAGCCCGCCCTGGCAGAAGCGTTGCGCGAAGGGCGCATTGCCGGCGCCGCGCTTGATGTCCTGGGTGTCGAGCCACCGCCGGCGGATCATCCCCTTTTGGCAGCGGACATTCCCAATCTGCTGCTGACGCCACACAACGCCTGGGTCAGTCGGGAATGCCGGCAGCGGTTACTGGACGGGGTGACGGCCAATATCCGCGCGTGGCAGGCCGGGCGCCTGGAGAACTGTGTCAACGGACTGGAGATGGCATGAACTGGCAACAGGAAATCATTACCCTGCGCGCCCGGCCGCGCGGTTGTCACCTGGTCACGGACGAGGTGCTGGCGGTATTGCCCGGCATCGCGCAATTGCACGTCGGCCTGCTGCACCTGTTTATCCAGCACACGTCGGCATCGCTGACCATCAACGAAAATGCCGACCCGGATGTGCGCGGTGACCTGGAGCGCCACCTGAACGTGATGGTGCCGGAAAATGCCGCGCACTACCGGCATACCCTGGAGGGACCCGACGACATGCCGGCCCATATCAAGGCTGTGCTGGTGGGGCCATCACTGACACTGCCCGTCAAAGACGGGCGACTGGCCCTGGGCACCTGGCAGGGCATCTACCTGTGTGAGCATCGCGACGTGGCCAGTGACCGACGACTGGTGGCCACGTTGCAGGGGCAATAACGGCGTCAGGGAGCCGGTGCGGGCGTGGCCGAGATCCATTGCAGGAATGCCCGGCGTTCTTCTGCCGTGGCCTGGTTCCAGTGGGCCTTGAGCAGGTCCAGGTAACCGCTGTCTGCGGGCGCCGCCGGCGCCTCGGCTGCCGGCGGGGCGGCGGGCGTTGCGCTGCCGCTTTCCGGCGCAACACTGTTGGCATTGGCCTCGGTGACGGCGGCGGCGCCGGTCAGCACGCTGACAAAGCCGCGGTTGAGCACCAATGCGCTCTCTTCCCCGGGTACCTGTTCGCCGGTTTGCTCGTTACGTACCCAGCCGCGGAACCCGTCCGCCATGGCTTGCGCCGCTTCCAGGTCTGCCGGCTTGTCGAAGCCGATCTGGTATATCTCACCGGCCTTGCCGTCCACGGTGAACTCCGCCGGGTCTGACTTGATGATCTCATGCTCGTCAGCGTTGATCTGGAACAGGTTCTTGTAGAACGCAAGGATGCGATAGCGGCCGGGGGCCAGGTGCAACTCGCGATTGCCGTACGTGAATACCTGGGCGGCCCCCTCAACAGCCTTGTCGTTGATCATCAGGATTTCCAGTTCCATGGGCACCCGGACAACAAGCAGTTGGCTGGTGGGTTTGTCCGCCCCCTCATACAGCTTTACCACTGGCTTGCCGGCGCAGGCAGCCAGAAGCAGGAGGGTGAGGAAGACGGCAATGATTCGCATTTTGTATCTCCGGTGGTGCCAGGTGGCACAGTATGTGTCGCCCAGGTGACAGCGTTATGACGCCGTGGAGTCAGAACAGCCAGCCTTCCACGTCGGCCGGCTCCTGGCCATTGTTGATGGTGGTCAGGCCCTTGGCGCAACGCACGATCCACCAGACCAGCGTAAGCAGCAGCACGACCGCCCCGATGCCGATGGGTGTGGTGACGGCCCCCACCAGCGAGTACAGCAACCCGATCCAGAAGGTGCGGATCTGGAAACGGTAGTGGGCGCTTTCAGGCGCCTGCGCCTGGCCCTGGTTAACGTATGCAAGAACCACACCCACCAGGGAGGTGATGGGCAGGATCAGGGCAACCAGATACAGCACGTAGACGATCTTGACCATGCTGTCAGTTGAAGTCTGTTCACTCATGCTGATCTCCCGTGTTACCCGGTTGATGGCCGGAAAGTGCGCAGGTTTCTGTGCAGCTTTCTTCTGTGTCAAAAGGCACCTGTCCGTTGCAGCCGCCCCATATGAAAGCTTTGCACCGGTTACTGTGCAGGTCAAAGTAGTACCGCTCAATGGCGCCGCGGCATTGCCCGGACACCGGCGGCAGGTAACAGGCGTCCGGCAGTGGCCGTGAACTGCATCCGGCCAGTGTTACCAGGCAGGCCAGTATCAGGAGCGTGCGTGCTTGCTGTCGCATGGCAGGTCCTTGCCCGGCTTGAGACGAATGCTGGTCTTCTGCAGAAGGACATTGTTGGGCAGCAGGTAAAGGTGACCGTCCTCGTCGTTCAGTTCCATGTAGATCAGCCCGATATGGCGAATCTGGCCAGTCAGGGTGTTGTCGCCGTCCAGTACGCGGATGCGGTCACCGATACGAAACGGGGCGGAGAAGAAAATGATCACCGCTGCCGTGATGTTGCTGAGCATGGACCAGCTGGCAAACAGGGCAACGCCCACCAGGGCGAAAATGCTGGAGGCGAACACCACCAGGTTCTGTTCGAACCCCCAGATGGCGGCCAGCAGAAGCACGGCAAGCAGCCAGGCGGAGGTATTCAGGATTACCTTGATCTGGTGGGCGCGTGCGCTGGCGTAGCCCTGTTTGCTGGCGATGCGTCGTGAAAGGCGCTTGAGCAGCCAGTTCACCAGCCAGATGGTAACGACCGTGACAGCACTGATGGCCAGCCGGACAAGGTAGGGTTCCATGTTCATCCTCGGTGATCCGCCACGAAGGGATTGGTCTGCCGTTCATGGCCCAGGGTCGACATGGGACCGTGACCGGGAATGAAGGAGACATCATCTCCCAGCGGGAACAGCCGCGACTGGATGGCATCGATCAGCTGGGCGTGATTCCCGCGCGGAAAATCCGTGCGGCCAATGGAGCCGGCAAAAAGCACATCTCCAACGATGGCGAGCCGTGACTCCGGCTGGAAAAAGATCACATGGCCGGGTGTATGGCCGGGGCAGTGAAGGACCTGCAGCGTGGTGCTTCCGACAGTGACCGTATCGCCCTGGTCGAGCCAGCGGTCCGGCTCAAATGAACGCGCTGGCGGAAAGCCGAACATCTGTGACTGCTGCGGCAGCATGTCGATCCAGAACTTGTCTTCCCGGTGCGGGCCTTCCACCGGCAGGTCGAGGTGCTCTGACAACTCGGCAACGACACCGGCATGATCAATGTGGGCATGGGTGACCAGGATTTTTTCCGGGCTGGCATCCAGCTCCTTGATCGCAGAGAGGATGCGTTCCAGGTCACCGCCGGGATCAACAATGGCCAGCTTGCCGGTGTCCTCACAGATCAGGAACGAGCAATTCTGTTCAAACGGTGTGACAGGGAGAATGGCGTATTTCATTACGACCCGGGGCCAGCTTCGGAGGCGGCCAGTATAGCAGAGCCCGGCGCCCGCCCTGTAGGGTCGTCGCGCGCCGGGCCTGCGGGTTCAGGCCAGTGGCTGGATGCGGATGGGCAGGCCGTCACGGGGCATGGCCAGCGGCACCTGCTGGTATTCCATGGTGTAGCCGGGTGTGACTTCGACCCGGTAGTTGCGCAGGAAGTGGAACAGGAAAACCTTTGACTGCAGTTCGGCGAAGTTAAGGCCGATGCACTTGTGGTGCCCACCGCCAAACGGAATCCACTGGTAGAAGTGCTTCTTGTCCTCGGCCCGCTCGGGCGAGAAACGTTCGGGGTCAAAGCGGTAAGGGTCGCTCCAGTACTCTTCCATATAGTGCGTATGCAGTGGCACCACGCTGACCAGGGTGTTGCGTGGCAGCGTGTATCCCTGCCATTCGATTTCCTCCACGGTCCGACGTGGTATGGTCGGCAGCGGTGGGTGCATGCGCAGCGCTTCCTTGAATACCCAGGTGGTCTGTTGCAGGTTGTTCAGGTCGTCGTATTCCACCGCGTCCTTGCCCAGGTCCAGGTATTCCTGATGCAAGCGTTCCTGCCATTCCGGGTTCTTTGCCAGTGCATAGATGATTGAGCTGAGCGTGCTGGTGGTGGTGTCATGGGCGGCGAACAGCAGGAAGATCATGTGGTTCATGATGTCCTCATCGCTCAGCGTCGGGCCCTCCTCTTCAGCGGCCGCCCGGCACAGCTCGGAAAAGAAATCCGTGCCGTTGCCGGCCTTACGCTCCGGGATCAGGCCGGTGACAAATTTCTCCAGGAACTGGCGGCCTTTCATACCCTTGTACCAGGTGGTGCCGGGGATCATCACACGCAGCACAGCCAGGGATGCGTCCACCTCGGCAACGAACGCATCGTTGACGCGCTGTGCATCGCGGCCCATCTCCAGGCCGAAAAATGTCTCCGCGCCCACATCCAGCAGCAACGACTTGATGCCCTTGAAGAAACTCATCTCCCGCCCCTGCGGCCATTGGCTGATGCCCCTCGCAATGTGCGGGTTCATGCTGTCCAGGTAGCTGGACAGGGCCGGTTTCTTGAACGCCTGCTGCAGGATGCGCCGGTGGAACTTGTGGTCTGAAAAGTCACGCAGCATCAGGCCGTTGCGGAACAGCTTCTCCAGCAACGGGTTCCAGGCCGCGCGACTGGAAAAGACATGGGCCTGGTCGCGCAGGACGAACTCGTTGGCATCCGGGCCGAGCAGGGAGACGCCACGCTGGAACATGATCGAGCCACGATTGACCAGCCCGTACTTCTGCGCCGTGTCATTGACCAGTGACTGGAAATCCTTGAGGAAGGCAAAGGTGTGACCGAACAGCGGCAGGCCGTAGTCGCCGGGGATATGGTCCAGCTTGCGTTGTGGCATCCAGGGCAGCTGGGCGGCTTTCGCCTGGGCGTCTTGCATGGTGTTCATCGTTGGCGTCCTCGTTGTTGTTCGCCGCCGGCGCGGGGCCGGTCTGCCGTCGAGTGTATACAGGCAATTTACCCGCCGCACGCCGGGCTGGCCATGCACTGTCAGAAAGTGTCAAAGGGGGATGTCTGAGGCGGTCGCGAAGGTCCGTCAGCGGGCCGGCCGCAGCTGCCGGAAAAGGCGCGCCACCAGGGCCAGCGTCAGCACCAGGAACAGGGCCATGCTGGCCAGCACGGCGGTGGTGTCCAGGCGCACGGGCACACTGCGATTGGCGATGAGGGTCAGTACCTGGATGATGAGCATGAACAGGCCCATCAGGGTTGCCATCTGGGCGCACCAGTCGGTGAGCAGCCGTTGCAGGGCCGGCCGGCGTTCCGGTGCGGTCCAGTAACTGTGGTGCGGGACATTGATCCAGCGGGCAGGCAGCCGCGTGACCAGCGCCGGAATGACCAGGAAGGTGCCAGGCAGGAACACCAGCAGGGCCGTCATGAACAGCGCATGGGTATCCCGCGTCATCCAGTTGTCGGGGCGGCCCTGGCCGTCAAAATGCACGGCCACCGTGTCAGGCAGCCAGTGCAGGGTGCCGAACAGGAAAAGCAGGTTGGCTGCTATCAGCAGCCAGGCAGCGATGCGGTTCATCGTCTTCCCCCCTGTGTCCGTCCTCCAGTATGGTACTGGCCATCGTGATGAACAAGGTGACTCCCCATGAGCAAGGCGCAGGCAGCGTTTACTCCTCTCAATGTGGCGGTGCTCACGGTCAGTGATACGCGCACCGTCGACACCGATACATCCGGCGATCTGCTGCGCGACCGGTTGCGTGCCGCCGGCCATGAGCTGGCTGACCGGGACCTGGTCAAGGACGATATCTATGTGCTGCGGGCCCGGGTGTCCGCCTGGATCGCCGATGCCGGGATCCAGGTGGTGCTGGTTACCGGCGGTACTGGCTTTTCCGGGCGCGACAGCACGCCGGAGGCCCTGCTGCCCCTGTTCGACAAGCAGGTGGACGGTTTCGGCGAATTGTTCCGGCAACTGTCCTATGAAGAGATTGGCACCAGCACTGTCCAGTCCCGTGCCCTGGCGGGCCTGGCCAACGGCACACTGGTGTTCTGCCTGCCCGGTTCTACCAACGCCTGTGCCACCGGGTGGGACCGGATTCTGGAGCAGCAGCTGGACAGCCGCCACCGGCCCTGCAATTTCGTCGGCCTGGTCACCGGAACGCGCCCATGACCCTGATGCCGGTGGACGATGCCCTGGACCAGTTGCGGGCGGCGGCGCGCGTCTGTGTCACCACCCGGGCGCGTCCGCTGGCCGAGGCGATGGCAGTGGTACTGGCCGCGGATTTGCGCAGCCCGGTATCGGTGCCGCCATCAGATAACAGCGCCATGGATGGGTATGCGGTGGAATCCAGTGACAGTGAGCGCTTGCTCTCAGTGTCCCAGCGGGTGCCGGCCGGGGCCTGCCCTGCGCCCCTGCAGGCCGGTACCGCGGCGCGCATTTTCACCGGGGCACCGATCCCGCCAGGGGCCGACGCTGTGGTGGCGCAGGAGCAGGTGGAGCCACAGGGCGACCAGGTGCATATGCCGGCTGTGGCCCGCGGTGCCAATATCCGCCGCCGCGGCCAGGATGTGGCCGCCGGCGACGTGGTGATTCCTGCCGGCACACGCCTGACACCCTGGCACCTGGGGCTGGCCGCATCCGTGGGGGTGGCCAGCCTGACGGTCCACGAACCACTGACCGTGGCCCTGTTTTCCACCGGTGACGAGCTGCAGGAGCCCGGCGAGGCCCCCCGGGAGGGCGCCATCTACAATTCCAACCGCTATCTGCTCAAGGCGCTGCTGGCCCGTTGCCAGTGCCGGGTCGTGGACCTGGGTGTGGTGGCGGATACGCCGGCGGCTACCCGCGACGCGCTGGAGCAGGCGGCCGCCAGTGCCGACGTGATTATCTCCACCGGTGGTGTGTCCGTGGGTGAGGAAGACCATGTCCGTGCCGCCGTCACCGCGTTGGGGGAGCTGGCGCTGTGGAAACTGGCGATCAAGCCCGGCAAGCCGTTTGCCTTCGGTCGCGTGGCGGACACGTTTTTCCTGGGTTTGCCGGGTAATCCGGCATCCGCACTGGTGACCTTCCTGGTGCTGGTAAAGCCGTTCCTGGATGCCTGCGCAGGGCGCTGCTGGCCATCGCCGTTGCCGTTGCCGGTAGCCGCAGGCTGGCATTCAGACCGGGTCGGCTCGCGTCAGGAATATCTGCGGGTGCAATTGCAGGGACAGGGGGAGCAGGCACGGCTGGTGCCACATCCGAACCAGAGTTCCGGCATGCTCAGTTCCGCCTGCTGGGCGGACGGTCTGGCGGTGGTGCCCGCCGGGACGGCGGTCAGTGAGGGGATGCTGCTGGCGTTCCACCCGTTCAGCCAGCTGCTGGACTGAAGGGCCGGGTGGCCCATGGCGGGCAGGGCCCGCCATGCTGGCCGGGGCCGATCAGTGGTCGTGACCTTCCGGGCCGTGCACGTGGCCGTGCTCCAGCTCTTCGGCAGAGGCTTCACGGACCTCGGTGACTTCCACGGCGAAGTTCAGGGTTTCACCAGCCAGCGGGTGGTTGCCGTCCACGGTGACTTCTTCGCCACCCACTTCGGTAATGGTGAACAGGCGCGGGCCCATGCCGGTTTCAGCCTGGAACTGCATGCCCGGCTCCAGTGTGTCCACACCTTCAAAGGCGGTGCGCGGCACTTGCTGGATCAGCTGCTCGTGGCGCTCACCGTAGCCCTCTGCCGGCTCGACGGTGACGTCCATCTTGTCGCCGGCGGCCTTGCCCACCAGCGCGTTTTCCAGGCCCGGGATGATGTTGCCGTGGCCGTGCAGGTAGGCCAGGGGCTCGCCGCGCTCAACGGAAGAATCCAGGGTTTCACCGGCGTTGTTGGTCAGGGTGTAGTGAATGGACACTACGGTGTTTTCTGCTACTTGCATGAAATCCCCATTCGGGTTGCGTAAAAATGAGCACTACATGCTACAGGGCTGCCGCGCCGATGCCCACCGCAGCGGGCATCTGACAGCAACCGCCGGTCCGATGGGGCCATTTCGGCCTGTGATGACCGGCCCTGCTCGGCGGCTGTCGGCAGCTGCTGTCAGTGTGCGTCCAGTGGATGTTTGCTAGAGTCTGCCCATGCTGAAAGACCGTTTTGGCCGCACGGTGGATTACCTGCGACTGTCTGTCACCGACCGCTGTGATTTCCGCTGCATTTACTGCATGGCGGAGGAAATGGCGTTCCTGCCCCGTGCCGAGATCCTGTCACTGGAAGAGCTCCAGCGGGTGGCGCGCGTATTCGTTGAGCTCGGTGTGCGCCGTATCCGCCTCACCGGTGGTGAGCCCCTGGTGCGGCCCGGGCTGGCGCGCCTGGCGGGGTGGCTGTCTGCCATTCCGGGGCTGGATGAACTCAACCTGACCACCAACGGTGCCCGCCTGCCTGCCCAGGCGGCCGACCTGAAAGCGGCGGGTCTGTCGCGTATCAATATCAGCCTGGACAGTCTCGACGCCGGACGTTTCCGGGCCCTGACCCGCACCGGCAATCTGGATGATGTGCTGGCGGGTATCGAGGCGGCGCGTGCCGAGGCCTTTTCCCGCATCAAGTTGAACACGGTCGTACTGCGTGGCCGCAACGATGACGAGCTGGAAGACCTGCTGCAGTTTGCCCTGGCGCGTGATCTCGACATCAGCTTCATCGAGGAGATGCCGCTGGGGCAGATGGACACGCGCGACCGGGGTGAGGCGTTCATGTCTTCGCAGTCCATTCGCGAACGCCTCGCTGACACGGTGCAGCTGGTGCCGGCCGCCACCAGCAGCGCCGGGCCATCGCGCTACTGGCAGGTGCCGGGACATCAGTCCCGCATCGGTTTTATTTCACCGCACTCGGAAAACTTCTGCGCCAGCTGCAACCGTGTGCGGCTGACGGTGGAAGGGCGCCTGTTGCTCTGCCTGGGCAACGAGCACAGTGTCGACCTGAAGACCGTCATGCGTGCCAACCCGGACGACGATGCGCCGCTGGCATCGGCCATTGTCGATGCCATGGCGATCAAGCCGGAGCGCCATCATTTCAGCCATGAGCCCGAGGAACAGCTGGTGCGGTTCATGAACATGACCGGCGGCTGATCAGTACCACAGTCGCACCCCTGCCACGAACTGGGGCTTTTCCACTGCCTCGCCGTCCCGCCGGGCATAGTCCGCCGTGCGGCTGTAGGCCTTTTCCCAATTCACGCCCACATAGGGCGCCACCTGGCGGATCATCTCGTAGCGCAGGCGCAGCCCGGCCTCGATGCTGGACAGGCCATGGCCGACGCCCTGTGCCGGATCATCCTGGCCGTAAAGCGTGGCCTCCACATCCGGCACCAGGTGCAGGCGCTGGGTGAACAGGATCTCCTTTTCCATTTCCAGGCGCAGGGCGCTGCGGCCGTCACCGCCAGCAAACAGTTGCACCGTGGTTTCCACGAAGTACGGCGCCGTGCCGGTCAGGGCGAGCATGCCCCAGTCACGGTTGCGCTCGTCTGGCTGCCAGTCCCGGCGCCAGCCCAGTTGCAGGTCCCAGAACGGCGTCACGGCCCGTTGCAGCGCCAGTCGTGTCTCCGCCGATTCGGTGGCCGGGCCTTCCCGTTCGCCTTCGCTGGCGATGGCCAGCTTGTGGATGTCACGGCCCAGCCAGGCGCTCACGTCCCAGGCGCCCCCGCGCCCCTCACTGTCACGAAACTCGAGCTGGTCGGCGATGGCCATGAACTGGGTGGTGCCGCTGTGTGGCTGCTCTTCGGCCAGTGCCGGGTTGGTGGCCAGCAGCAGCAGGGTAAGAAAACGCTGATAAACAGTCATACCACGCGTACCTCCCTGAACATGCCTGCTTCCATGTGGTAGAGCAGGTGGCAGTGGTAGGCCCAGCGTCCGCGGGTATCCGCGCGCACCAGGTAGCTCAGCTTCTCGCCCGGTTTTACGACCACGGTGTGTTTGCGCACCAGGCGGCCATTGCCGGTTTCCAGGTCGCTCCACAGACCGTGCAGGTGAATCGGGTGGTGCATCATGGTGTCGTTCACCAGCCAGATGCGCACCCGTTCGCCGTGGTTGAGCAGCAGAGGTTCGGCGTCGGCAAAGGGAATGCCATCGAAGCTCCACATGTAGCGACCCATATTCCCGGTCAGGTGGAGGGTGATCTCGCGATCAGCGGTCAGGCTGTCTGGTAACCCGTGGCGGTATTCGAGGTCGGCGTAGGTCAGGACGCGGCGACCGTTGTCGCGAAGGCCGATGCCCGGGTCATCAAGCATGGGCACAGGCATTGCCGCGCGCATGTCCACGCCGGGGCCGTACTCGCTGGCCAGGTGGGCGTCCACGCTGGCGCGCTCGGCAGTGACTGCGTGGCGGACGGTGTTCATTCCGGTGCTGTTCATGCCGTCATGGTTCATGCCGCTGTGGTCCATGTCCCCGTGTTGTGGCGATGCGTGTGGCATGGATTCATGGGTCATGCTGCTGTGATCCATGCTGCTGTGGTTCATCTCGTCCATGGCCATGGGGCCATGACCGCCCATGCCCATTTCCCGGTGCCCAAGGGTCGGCGCCGGATCCATGGCTGGCACGGGGGCCGCCAGTCCGGGACGGGGCGTCAGTGTGCCGCGCGCATAGCCGGACCGGTCGATGGACTGGGCGAACACGGTATAGGCCTGGTTTTCCGTGGGTTCGACGATGACGTCCAGGGTTTCTGCGACGCCCAGACGAAACTCCTCCACGTCCACCGGTTTCACCGGCATGCCATCGGTGCCCACCACGGTCATTTTCAGGCCGGGAACACGGACGTCGAAGAACGTCATCGCCGACGCGTTGATAAAGCGCAGTCGAATACGTTCGCCAGGACGGAACAGGCCTTGCCAATTGGCCGATGGCGAATTGCCGTTGAGCAGGTAGGTGTAGGTATACCCGGTGACATCGGCAAGATCCGACTCGGCCATGCGCATGGTGTTCCACATGTGCCGGTCCTTGAGTGTCTGGACCACGCCTTTTTCCCGGAAGTCGCGCAGGGTGTCGAAGATGGTGCGCTCGTTGAAATTGTAGTAATGGCTGACTTTTTTCAGTGTTGCGTAAATGTCTTCCGGGTCATTGTCACTCCAGTCCGAAAGCACCATTACATAATCACGGTCAGTGGGGTCAGGCTCACCGTCACGGGGTTCCACCACAATGGCGCCGTACAGTCCCTGTTGTTCCTGGAACCGGGAATGGCTGTGGTACCAGTAGGTGCCACTCTGCTTGAGCTGGAACTGGTATTGAAACGTTTCGCCGGGTTGGATGCCGTCAAAACTCAGGTGGGGTACGCCGTCCATTGTGTAGGGCAGCAGGATGCCGTGCCAGTGGATGGATGAGTCCACATTCAGCCGGTTGCGGACATCCAGTGTCACGGTATCGCCCTCACGCCAGCGCAAGGTGGGCGCGGGGAGGCTGCCGTTTACGGTGACGGCAGTCCGGTCGCGTCCGGTGATGTTGACCGGCCGGTTGCCGATGTCGAGTGTAAACCGGGTGCCTCGCAGGTCCGCTGCGCCGGTTTGTCCCTGGCTCGCCAGGAGCCGCGCCGGGCTCAGGCCCAGCGTCAGCGCGGCGGCACCGATGCCTGCGCCCTGGACAAAACGGCGACGGCCGGGGTTTGCGGGATGTGCGGGTTTCATTGTCGAATCTCCTGTCTGAAAACGAAGGGCTATCGGTTTCAGTCAGGCAGACGGTGGACGCAGAAGACGTTGCGGTTGTGCTGCACACAATGCAGTGACCACGCCCGCATTCATGGCTGCTACGGGTATGGCAGGCTGGGCCAGTGTTTCTGTTGTCGGCAAGGCGGCGGCTGCCGGACAGTGGCAGGGGCCGTCATTGGACATGGGGCAGCCCTGGGCGCTGGATGTGTCGTGCTGGCGGGACATGGTATGGCAGGGCATGTCATGACTGTCCTGGCCAGTGGCACCGGCGGCAAGCGTTTCCTGATGGACTGCCAGGCCGGCGCTGGCCAGCGCAGCCACAGCCGGGTTGCCAGCGAAAAACGCCAGCAGCGACAGGACAACGACAGACATGCGCAGTGCTTTCATCTCCTGAGCATACAACATCGGGGTAACCCCGGGGTCAATGGTCGCCGGATACCCGGATCATGACCCCGCGCTCGTTCGCCTGGTGGCCCGGCAGCAGGCAGCGGATGCTGAATGTGCCGCGGCGGTTGAATCGCCACCCCACCCGGGCGGTGTTGCCGGGTGCCAGGTGACGGGTGTTGGGATAGTCGTAGGTATCAGCCGGCATCAGGCGGTGCATAAGCGCCTGGTCGCGCTGCCCGGGTGCGTCGCCGATGACAAAAAGGTGCTTTTCCTGGCCCGTGTTTTTGAGTACGAAGACAACACGGGTGTCCTGGGCGAAGGCCAGCGCAGGGCCCTGCCAGCCGTCGTCGTTTACCTGCAGCGCTACTTCCCTGACGCCGGTCTGCACGGTCTCCGGCACGCCCGCCGGGAACTGCTTCTCTTTCGGCTTGATGCCATGGGCCATGGACGATGAGGCCACAACCATCAACAGGGTTGCCGCCAGCACCCGGCGCCTGCGCGAGAAGAAAACCATGCGTCGCTGCGTGGGCATGTTCACAGTGTCGTCTGTCAGGCGGGTTCAGGCGTGACCAGAATGGACTTGGTCACATTGCCGGTGGCGATCAATCGCGACTTGCCGTCGGCGTCAATGGCATGGGCCTCGCAACGCATGGCAGCCAGGGTGCGTCCCCGCCTGTCCACGTGGCTGTTGAGACGCACCTGTTCGCCGGGGCGGGCAGCGCGGAGCACGGAGGTGTTCACTTCAATGGAGACGGCGTGCTCGTGCGCTTCCAGCAATGTCATCACGGCAAAAAAACAGGCCACGTCCATCAACGCATAGAGGATGCCGCCGTGCAGTGCGCCCTGCGGATTGCCAGTGAAACTGTTCACCGGAAACCGCAGCTCCGCCTTGCCATCAGCCGCCGTCTCCAGCTGCAGCTCGCAGGCGGCGTGAAACGGATGGGAAAGAACCGCGTCACGTACCTGCTCCAGTCTGCTTGTCATGCCCTGCTCCTGATCTGCCGTTTACTGGCCACGTACTTTGCCGCGGGTTGTTGCCGGCGTCCATGACCCGGTGTGCGGCGGCGCCTGTTCACGGCGATTTGAGCCGGCAGCCGTCAAGCTGGCTACATGAAGGATTTGCCGGTTGGACCTGTAACCCTGTACTACGATGGCCGCTGCCCGCTGTGTATGCGCGAGATTGGCTGGCTTGCCAGGCATGCCCGGGATGGCAACCTGCGGCTGGTCGATGTCAATGACCAACTGGCGCTGGCCTGTGAGCAGGTGCCCCCTGTGGAGCGCCTGCGCGCGGTGCTCCACGTCAGGCTGGCGGACGGTCGCTGGCTGACTGGTGTGGATGCGACCGTGGCGGCCTGGCAGGCTGCCGGCGTCGGCGGACGGATCAGCTGGTTGCTGTGGCCGCCGGTGAAGCCTCTGGCGGACCTGCTTTATGCCGGGTTTGCCCGCTACCGCCATGCCCTCGCCCGTGCACTCGGCCAGTACGTCTGTGACCGGCAATGCTGGCAAGAGTCAGACGACGCGGTGCGCCAGCACTTCCGTCGCCGCCCGTTTTAACAGAATTAAAGATTCAGCAGATCAGCGGTACAGATTTCCGTCTTGCCGGTCGTCCGTACTTGTGTGGTAAAGCGTGAAACGTGTCACAGTTGTTGTCTCCGCTGACAGGAATCGCACGGGTAGAACGAGGATTCAGGTAATGAAGAAATGGGTAATTGCTCTCCTGCTGGGGGCCATGGCCACGCCAGCGTGGGCCGGGGACGCGGATGATTTCGTGCTGGGTCTTTATCGCCTGGAGCGTTGTGGCTTCATGTCCGGTTCTGATTACGCGCGCTCGGATCGTGCCGACATCTGCCGGGACATGCTCGAGGAAACGGAAGAGCACCTTGAGGTCCTGGCAGAGAACCAGGATGCGGAAATGATGGACAGCGTGCGCGATGACTGGGAATTCCTGCGTGATGTCTATGACCAGGCCCTGGCAGACCCCTACATGTTCCGCAATCACTACACTGTGGATGATATCCGTCGCAGCCGCATCGCCATCACGGAAACGTTGTCCGAACTTCTGCCGACACCACCCAACCCGATTGCCCTGGCGGTTCACGTCGAGCGCATGGGTGCCGAGTACATCTGGCGAGCAGAGTCCGCCATGGGAGCGGGCATGAGCTCCACCGAGGTTCTTGATATTGAAGAGATGGTGCAGGAGGCCGATCGGCAATTTGCCCAGCTGCGTGAAAAGCATCCGGATGACTATTCACTGCGTTCGGCTGAAGCCAAGTACAAGTTCATCCGCGGTTCACTGCTGAATTACAACGTCGACATGGTGCCCTACCTGGTGGACCGCTACGCCACCGCCATTGTTGAGAGCCTACAGGTCATGAACCGGATGTAGTCTGCAGCCCTTCCGGTAGCGCCGCGCTGCTGTAGGTGTGCCAGAACAGCACCGGCTCGCGGCGCTTGTCCAGTGTGTCCAGGAAGCAGTTGAATGCCTTGCCGCTGTAAGTGGCTTCCAGGGCAAGGCCGTGGGCACTGCCCACTGAAATGGCCGTGTCCGTGCTGGCGTCCGTCACACCGTAACCGTTACCGAAATAGCGGTCTTCCCAGACCCAGTGCTGGACCGGGCGGTCCGGCAGGGTGGCATCCTGCTCGCGCAATACTTTCCAGGCCTGGTCCTGCATTTTCTCGATAACGTTCGGGTGGCAGACGGCGAAAGGCCCCAGGCGGGCGGGTGCCACCTGCACGGCAGTCACCGTGCAATGCGGCAATGCCAAAGCGCAGCCAATGGCCAGTCCCGCCACGGTGGCACCGGAGCCAGCGGCGACAATGATTTCTGAGGGCGGTGGGCATTGTCTTTCTTCTATCTGTTCAGCCAGCTCCAGCACCGCATTGATATAGGCAAACGTGGCGGGTGGATTGGAGCAGCCGGCATAGAGGAAATACCAGCCCGGTAGCAGGCGACCTGGATGCAGATACCAGCCAAGTGCCGCCGACAGCAGATTGCGACGCGGCAGGCAACGGGCACCATAATGATCCATCAGGGCACGGTTCTTGCGCACGGTGTCTGTGTCTGGCTGCGGGAAGGTGAAGATATCGCAGCTGCGGCCGGTATTGTGGCAAGCCAGCGCTGCCGCGACACCGGCATTGGTGCCAGTGGCGCCGAGCGTGACAACATGTTTCGCCTTGTGGCGGTCCATGTCAGCAAGGATGAATTCCAGCTTGCGCATCTTGTTGCCGCCGTATTCGGAGGCAGTCAGGTCATCCCGTTTCACCCAGGCATGGCCGCCCAGGCTCGACAGGTGCTGCACCGGCGTTGGCAGGTCACACAGGGGGGTGGGCGCGAGGCTGGCACGCAGTTGCGGGAACCGGTTCAGCAATGGCCGGTAGTCAGCGGCCATGACCCTGCTCCAGCACCGGCCACCAGTTCATTGCCCCGGTGCTGTCCACGGCGGCAAGGTCACCAAACTGCAGTAGCACAAATTCGCTTTGTGTGGGGCGCAGGAAGATAAAGTCATCCACGGAAAGGTCAGTGCCGGCGCCACTGTTGTACATCATCTGGTTGGTGCTGAAGCCGTAGACGCTGTTCTCTTCCAGGCCGGCTGGGGAGACCGGGCGCGCTTTCCAGTAGCCGCCGTAGATGAACCATGTCATGCGCCGGTTGGGGTCCCAGGCGGACCACAGGTTACCCAGGGGGACGGGCCCGGGCAGGTTGAGGCCATGCAGTTTTTTCAATACCGGTGTGGCGATGAACGCGGCAGGCTGGAAGTCCGTTAACGGCGCGATGTCAAAGTCGATGCCCTTGACCAGGCAGGAGCCAGCGGCCAGCTCGTTCAGCGGCGTGTCATCGCCATGCAGCATCACCGTGGGGCTGCCGGCGCCATTCAGTGTCAGCGATGGCAGGTCGATATCCGGGTAACGCTGCAGCAGCCTGTCGACGAACGACTGGTAGACGGCATTGGATTTTTGCAGCGATGTCCGGGTGCTTTCCACCACGGGGGGCAGTTTGCCGACGTGGGCGTCATAGCCCATGAAGCCGGCAAAGGACAGGTGTTCCGGGTTGGACTCGATCAGGTCCAGGCATTCGTCCAGCTGTGATAATTCGGTCAGGCCGCCGCGGTGCAGGCCCACGTCCAGTTCCAGGTTGATGCGCATGGGTCGGCCCAGCTCGCGGGCCAGTGACAGGTACTGCTGCAACCGCGCCACGGTATCCACCAGCCACTGCAGTTGTGTCTCGGGATGGAACGCCGTCTCTCCCAGCTCGGCATAGAACTGCCGGGCCGCGGCCACCGGCATGGGCTTGCCCAGCAGCATGTCGCAGTCAGGAATATGCGTGGCCAGGGCGTTCATGAAGGGCTGGTGGAAAACCATCACCCGCCGTGTGCCGGTATATGCCATCACCGCGCCAATCAGGCTGACGCTGGGCAGCGATTTGGCAACGATACGGTAGGCGCGTCCGGCGGGAAGACCTGCCATCAGGGTGTCGCAGTTCTGCTTCAGGCGTTGCTGGTCGATCAGCATTACAGGATGGCCCACGCCCTGTTTCTGTAATACCGACTGCAAGCCAAGGAAGTAACCGTCGTGGGGCGCGGCCCGGCTCCCGGGACGCAGCAATAGTGCGCCACCCACGGCCAGCACCGAACCGGCGAGGAAGGTGCGACGCTTCATGCCTGTACCCCGAAAATGCTTTCCAGGTGCGGGTTAAGGAACTTTCCCGTCGGATCGAGCTGTGCGCGAATCTCGCGGAACCGGTCCAGGTGCGGGTACACGCCACGCAGGGCGGCAACATCCATGCTGTGCAATTTGCCCCAGTGGGGCCGTCCGGCATGCTGGTGAAAAATGGGCTCCACCGCGTTGAACAGCGGCGCGTAATCCTGGCGGTGATACTGGTGCACTGAGATGGAACAGCCGGGTCGCTCGCTGAACATGCCAATCAGGCTGTTGTCGGCAGCCGTGTAGCGGAACTCGATCGGGAAGAACACGTTGATGTCCTGCGAGCGAATGGTGTCGCAGACCCGCTCCAGGCAGGCCAGGCCCTGTTCGGCAGGCACCGTGTATTCCATCTCGTTGAACATGACAGCGCGTTTGTTGGCGTAAATCTGCCACGCCGGACCGCGCCGCACGGTGTCCTCGACGAAGAACGTCACCGCCTTCTGGATCATGCCGGTCAGCCACGGGGCGCGCATGGACACCTCGCAGGCCATCTCCAGCAATTCGTTGCTGTCTTCCGCTTCCACCGGGGTGTCCGGCTCGTCGGTCAGGTTGGTCACCTTGACGATGGCAGATTCACCGTGGGGGAAGGCAAAGAACTCGATGTTGCGCTGCTGGTCCTTTTCGCGCTCGATCATGTCCATGGCGTCGCGCAGCGGCATGACGCTGGTTTTTTCTTCCAGCCGGTAGGCGGGTTCATTATGGAAAGTGATCTCGGTGACAACACCCAGGGCACCGACGTTGCAGCAGGCGGCCCGGAAAATATCGCCGTCGGCTGCGGACAGGGAAAGGTGCTCGCCGCTGGCGGTCATCAGGCGCAGGGATTCCACCATGCCGGGCAGTGCCGGCAGTGCCGCGCCGGTGCCATGGGTGGAGGTGGCCAGTGCGCCGGCCAGGGACTGCAGGTTGATATCCGGCTCGTTGGTGAAACTCTGGCCCACCTTGTAGTTGGCCGCGCTGGCCATGCCGATGCGGGTGCCGGCAGCAAAGGTGGCGGTCAGGGTGTCAGGGTCATGGCCGAGCAGGCCGGACATGGCCTCAAGGGATACCAGTGTGTCGTCTGTGGGGACCACCGGGCTGAACGAGTGGGAGCCGCCGAAACAGCGGATGCGACCGCTGCTGTTGCGGATAATTTCGGCCAGCTGGGCGGCATCCGACGGATAGTGGATGGCCTGTGGTGCACAGCGCTGGTTGCCGGACCAGTTCTGCCAGCTCAGGGCATTGTCTGCAGCAGCGCGCAGCCGGGCCGGCAGCAGGACAGCGGCAGGGGCCAGTGACAGCGCTTTAAGGAGTGCCCGGCGCCCGGGATTGATGGTGAACATAGGCGGTCCCTCTTTTTATTGGCACTATCGTACCATTTATTCGCTTCGCCTGTACACCATTGTTGTTGTTCAGCTGTCCGGGTCAACGGGTAATCGCCGGACCAGAGGTCCGGCGGCGGACAGGCAGGGTCAATCCGGCCACTGCAGCCGGATGTCGTAGTTGTGCACGTGGGCGTCAGCAGGCAGAGGGGTGACGCGGGCGGGGTCCACTTGCTCGTAGACGTTGGTGGCGGGCTCGATGGTCGCGTCCCGGCCGTAAAGGAAGCTCTGCTCGGAAACGATCACCCGGTAGGCCTTGTTCAAGGCCAGTGCCCGCTGCCGTGATGGCGTGACCAGCGTATAGACGTCTGCCGCCCGGACGCTTTCCACATCCAGGTTGCCGTCTGCATCGAACCAGCGCGCCTGCATCTCCGGGTTTTCGCGGAACTCGTTGCCGCCACCGACGCGGCGCAGGTACTGCAGGATTTCGCCATCGGCCTGTCCCAGCGCCGGCACGTCTTCCATGCCGCGCAGGTCAATATAGCCCCAGCCTTGCGCGCCGGTGACCTTGCGCGGAAATGCAAAGGTGTGATCGATGGTCGTACCGAGCGTGGTATGACAGCCCATGCAAAACTGCTGCTCCTGCCAGGCTTGCTGGCGCAGCTCGCCGTTGCGGTCCTCGATCCAGCCAATGATCTCCCATCCGAACTTGTTGTAGAAGCCGCGATCCTGGTGGTTGGGATAACGGGGCAAATTGCCATCGAGCTTTTCCTGAAGCTCGTTGCCGTAAAGCCCCAGCAACTCATTGTTCTCGAATGTCTGGATCTTGCGCATGTAGCGGACTTCCTTCATGCGCGCGGAGATGCTGATGTTGCCATCGCTGTCCACGTCCACATAGCGCACGGTGTGCAGGAAACGCGTGCCCACCGGATAGCGCATGGACTGGACCGCGATGGACGATGCCATGCCTGCGTAGGTGCTGCGTCTGGGCAAATGCGTAATCACGTCAAGGACGCCGTTGCCGTCGAGATCCTGGCACACCCCTTGCTCATCAATGGGCGGCGTTGAAATGCTGTCCAGCCCCTTGATGGCCATCTCCAGGATCGACAGGTTGGCCAGATAGGTATCACGGCTATCCTTGCTGTCGCCGTGGCAACTGCTGCTACGAAAGGCCTCGGGCAGCTGGATCATGACATCATCCGTTGATCCATTGGTGGGCCAGAAAGTGCTTGGTAACGGCTTGTAGTTGAATGCCACCCAACCAGATCCATCTTTGGCGAAGCCGTGTGCATCGAACGCTGCGGCGCCCGCGTGCAGGTTTTCCAGTGCCGGTTCCGGGCCCGTCCACGCATCGTCAGAGCGTAGTTTTTCAAGAAATGGCGTGAAGTTATCGGTGCGAATCCAGTCAAGGATGTCGGCATCACTGATCGCTGCCACCTGGGCAGTACGGTCCACAAAAAGATTGCGCCAGTGATTGGTCAGGCCCTGGTCGGAAAAGTCATAGACTCCCTGCAGGTAGCCGTCGCGCATGTAGTTGGGGCGATGCTTGTCGTCGTACGTCTGGTGGCAGGTGTAGCATGGATTGAAACGGCCTACTGTCCGTGTATAGCACTGGGGTGGAATGACCGCTTCACGGGTATAGGTCAGGGAAGGGTCCGCTGGCAGCTGCCTGTCCAGCGTGCCTGCGGTTCCTGGTTCGATTTCCGCCTGGGGCTCATGACTGTTGCCGCTGGCCCCGAGAGGGTAGTCGCTGCTGCCGTCGCAAGACGCCAATGCCAGCAGGCCAGCGACCGTGCCGGCGAACATGAGCGCAAGAGTTGATCTGATCATGTCGTTGCCAATGGTTGAGAAACGGGAAAGGGGGCGATAGTCGCCCCCTGTGCCTGAATACATGGCTTGGGCCATGTATCGGAAGCTGTTATTCAGGCTTCCGGATTGAACATCCAGACCATGTTGTTTTCGTGCTCGCCGGTGTCCTCACCGATGATTACCCGCCCATCATCAAGAACCAGTACGTTGTCCGGCTCGGAGATGTTGTCTACATCGCAGGTATTGTCGGGTGCTGCGCCGTTGTAGGGGCCACCCATGATGGCGGGTTCCATGCGATCAATGTCATAATCAGCGCGCAGTGGCATCCGGTAGACGCCGCCGCAGTCCCCATCCGGAGCGACCAGTTGTATGTCGCCGCTACCATCAGCCATGGTGCTGTTCACATTCGACATCGCCATGTAGGCATAGGCGGTGGTTACGCTGCCCGGGACCAGGTCTGTGCCTTCAACCGCCTCCTCAGCGCGCTTCATGTTGGCGTTGACGCCCTCCATTTTCCGAAACTCCGCTGTGGCGCCAAGGGCTGCGGCTGCTTTGCGGCTTTCCAGGAATGCCGGTCGATCATCAGCAAACGGGTTGCTGTCGATGCTGGTATCGGCATCGCAGCTCAGGTCGATGCCGCGCTTGGACTCAGCCCAGTCGCAGACCTGTTCGTCGGTGATGTAACTGGGTGCTGCGGTGGCTTCCGTAACGCCGTCGTAATCGGCAATCCACGTTTCGATGGAGGCGTTGCTGCCGGTGCCCAGCTCAATCCAGCTGATGTCAAAGCCGGTGGTGGATGGATCAGTGCCTGCATCCTGGGTTGCCTTGGCCGCATACAATGTGCCAGCGGACAGATCGCCTGCAGTGGTAGCAACGAACTTGTAGAACACCGTGCCGGTACCGTCGTCGCTCAGGTAAGCCGTTTTCTGGTCAGGCATTACCACGGCATTTTCATGGGAAAATCGGCCCATGCTGAAATGCTTCACTGGTACAGGTGTCGTCGTCGGGTTGGTGATCTCGACAATCCAGCCGTAGCGGTACGGATTCGGGAAGGTGCTGTCGTAATCCGTGCCAATCTCATTGGCGAGATAATCGGCAAGATCCTGTGCTGACCCCTGGCTGCCGTCGTTCCAGTCGTTGGTGTCGTCGAAATAGAGCTCTTCTGCACTGAGAGGCGTATTCCAGGGTGTGACAGTGCCAAAGCAGTTGACCCATGTGCCGCCCACGGATGAAAAATCAACCATGGTTACGTCATTGCCGCTGGCGACCCAGTTGCCTTCACCATCCCTGATCAGGTGCATCCTGCTCATACCGCCAGGACGTGCTTCCCAATTCGTGAACAGGTAGCCCTCGTCTTCGCTGACCTCTACCCAGCCATTGAAATCCGGATCATCAGAGTCAGTAATCAGTACGCTGTCATCAGCACTGCCGATCTGTCCGAGGCCAAATTTTGGCGTGCCCGCCCAGGTGTCTGCTTCCTGGCCGAGGACGTTGTAATAGCCAGCCGCGACGCGCACCACTTCTTTCTCTGCGGTTGTTTCAGGCGCGGACAGGGGCTTGAAGTGCCCAGTGACATCCATGCCCTGAATAACACCAACCGTGCCGAACTTGTACACGTTGCCACGTGCGTCCAGTGTGGTGTTGCCTCCCGACGGATGCTGGACATTAAGGAAAAGCTCACCATCTTCCTTGACGAAAAGGCCGGTGGCTTCCGACCCCAGCGGCAAGGTGGCGATGCGATTGAGGGTGCCCGGCGGAGTACCATTATCGGCGGTTATAACGGGGTCGTCGCTGTCGCTTCCTCCGCAGGCAGTAAGTATGAGTGCGGTTGAAGCTGCCAGAGCCAGCCGGGTAAGCCGGAAGGGGCGCGTCAGATAAACGGGTTCCATTGTTATCTCCAGAAATCGTGGCCAAAGTGTCAGGCCGGCGAGCAGCCGGCATCAGCGCAGACACTACGGGCAATTTGTGGCGTCTCGATTTCTGGAAAAAGAATGAAAATAAACAGCTTTGCGTCAGCTTTGTGAATGACACTGGTGTGACAATGCCTGCTCCTGGTCCGGGCGCGTGCAGGCCTTACCCTTTCTGGCGGGCTTCCAGCGCGGCCATCTGCTCCGCGCTGGCGGGCAGCTGGTATTTGTCTTTCCACTCGCTGTAGGGCATGCCATAGATGATCTGCCGGGCCTGTTCATAGTCAATGTTTTCGCCCTCAGCTTCGGCAGCCGCTACATACCATTTGGCGAGGCAGTTGCGGCAGAAGTCAGCAAGGATCATCAGGTCGATGTTCTGGACCTCCTTGTGATTGTCCAGGTGCTCGAGCAGGCGCCGGAAAACGGCGGCCTCGATTTCTGTCTGCTTTTCCATCGTGCGTCTCCAGAAACAGAAAACGGCCCGCAGGCCGTTTTCAGTGATTTTCCCGGGCGGTCTCCGTAGAGTGCCCGTTCAGTACGCTTACTTGCGCTTCATTGAATCGAAGAACTCGGCGTTGGTCTTGGTCTGCTTCATGCGATCGATGAGGAATTCCATCGCACCGATCTCGTCCATCGGATGCAGCACCTTGCGCAGGATCCACATCTTCTGCAGCTCATCTTCGCTGACCAGGCGCTCTTCGCGCCGGGTGCCGGACTTCTTGATGTTCATGGCCGGGAACACGCGCTTCTCTGCCACCTTGCGGTCCAGATGCAGTTCCATGTTGCCGGTGCCCTTGAACTCTTCGAAGATCACCTCGTCCATCTTTGAGCCGGTGTCCACCAGTGCGGTGGCCAGAATGGTCAGTGAGCCGCCTTCCTCGATGTTTCGCGCGGCACCGAAAAAGCGCTTGGGCTTTTCCAGGGCGTGGGCATCAACACCACCGGTCAGCACCTTGCCAGAGCTGGGTTGTACGGTGTTGTAGGCCCGTGCCAGACGGGTGATGGAATCGAGCAGGATCACCACGTCCTGCTTGTGTTCCACCAGGCGCTTGGCCTTCTCAATCACCATTTCGGCAACCTGGACGTGGCGGGCCGGTGGCTCGTCAAAGGTGGACGCCACCACTTCGCCGCGCACCGTGCGCTCCATCTCGGTCACTTCCTCGGGACGTTCGTCGATGAGGAGGACGATCATGTGGGCTTCGGGGTTGTTGCGGGAGATGGAGGAGGCGATGTTCTGGAGGAGCATGGTCTTGCCGGCTTTGGGTGGCGCCACGATCAGGCCGCGCTGGCCCTTGCCGATGGGCGCGACCAGATCGATGGTGCGCGCTGTTATGTCCTCGGTGGAGCCATTGCCCAGCTCCATGACGAAGCGTTCCGTGGGGAACAGCGGCGTCAGGTTCTCGAACAGGATCTTGTTCTTGGCGTTTTCCGGCTTGTCGAAGTTGATCTCGTTGACTTTCAACAGGGCGAAGTAGCGTTCGCCTTCCTTCGGCGGGCGGATCTTGCCGGCGACGGTGTCGCCAGTGCGCAGGTTGAAGCGGCGGATCTGGCTGGGCGAGACATAGATGTCGTCGGGGCCGGCCAGATAGGAGCCTTCTGCGCTACGCAGGAAGCCGAAGCCATCCTGGAGGATTTCCAGCACGCCGTCTCCGTAGATGTCGGAGCCATTCTTGGCGGCTTTCTTCAGGATCGAGAAAATGACGTCCTGCTTGCGGGTTCGGGCCAGGTTCTCCAGGCCCATTTCCTTGGCGATATCCAGAAGTTCGCCAATCGGCTTCTGCTTCAGTTCGGAAAGGTTCATTGGTGTGATTAACGTCCAGAATCAATGACTGCACCGGGCGGTGCCTGGTTATTGGTTATCAAAGGGAAAACGGGATGACGAGGTGCCACCCCGAGGGAATTGCATATAGCTATTCGGAATCTACCAGCACCGGACGGTGCTTACAAGCCCTCATTCAGGGCAGGGAAATGCCGCCGCCAGTGGCCTGGCGGCGGTCAGGGATCAAAGCGTGCTGTCCAGGAATGCAGTCAGCTGGGACTTGGACAGGGCGCCGACCTTGGTGGCTTCCACGTTGCCGTTCTTGAATACGGTCAGGGTGGGGATGCCACGGACGCCGAACTTCTTGGGCGTCTCCGGGTTGTCGTCGATGTTGAGCTTGGCCACGCGCAGGCGATCACCGTATTCCTTGGCCACCTCTTCGAGGATGGGTGCGATCATCTTGCAGGGGCCGCACCAGGAGGCCCAGTAATCCACCAGCACCGGACCGTCAGCCTTGATCACGTCGTCTTCGAAACTGGCGTCGGTCACGTTGATGATTTCGCCGCTCATTGCTGTCTCCTGATTGGAAAATGTCGTTGAGTGGTGCGGATGATAGCAGAACAGGGGGCCTGTGCAGCACTTTGCCGGCTAATGGCAGTCATAGCCTCAGGCTTTCAGCGCCGGGGGAAGGCAAAAGACCGCCATAGCGCATCGGTGTTGAACGGGTACAATTCACCCTCAACCATGCCGGGCTGGCCCACAGGGTGGGTGCCCGGACCGCAATCATGCCGTATTCGCGAGCGCAGCAGGGAGACTCGCCGTTGCAGCAGCAGAAGCAGGCGCTGGCCGCCATTGACCTGGGCTCGAACAGCTTTCACATGGTGGTGGGCTGGCTGGAGCACAACGAAATCCGGCTGCAGGAGAGCCTGTCGGAAAAGGTCCAGCTGGGTGCGGGCCTCGACGCGCGTAACCAGCTTACCGAAGAGGCCTGCCGGCGGGCACTGGACTGCCTGGCCCGCTTTGCCCAGCGCATCGAGGGGATTCCCCGCGGTTATGTGCGGGTCGTGGGCACCAATACCCTGCGTGTGGCCCGCAACGCCAAGGCCTTCCTGAAGCAGGCCGAGGCCGTGCTTGGCCACGATATCGATATTGTCGCCGGTCGTGAGGAGGCGCGCCTGATCTACCTGGGCGTGTCGCATCACCTGCCCGGCAGCAACGGCCGCCGGCTGGTGGTGGATATCGGTGGCGGGTCCACGGAGTTGATCATCGGTGAGCGGTTTGAATCGGTGGAGACCGAGTCGCTGCATATGGGCTGCGTCAGCTTCAGCGGCCGTTTCTTTGCCGACGGCCAGGTGACGGAAAAAGCCTTTCGCAAGGCGGTGACTGCGGCACGCCAGGAAGTGCTGTCCATCGAGGCCGCCTACCGGGCGTTGGGCTGGCAGGAAGCGGTGGGTGCCTCCGGGACCGTCAAGGCCATTGCCCAGGTATGCCAGGAAAACGGCTGGGCCAGTGACGGCATCACCCTGGACGGCCTGCAGAAAATCCGTAAACAGATCCTCAAGACAGGTGCCATTGACGAGCTTGCCTTCAAGGGCCTGCGGGATGACCGTGTGCCGATTTTTCCGGCGGGTGTGGCTATTCTCACGGGCATATTCGAGCAGCTCGGCATCGAGCATATGACAGTTGCCGCCGGCGCCCTGCGCGAAGGCCTGCTGTATGACCTGCTGGGCCGGTTTGCCCGTGAGGATGTCCGTGAGCGCAGCATTCTTGCCATGCTTGGGCGCTACCATGTGGACCGCGCCCAGGCCGAGCGCGTGCATGACTCGGCCATGTTGCTGCTCAAGCAGGTGGCCGGTGACTGGGGGCTGGACCAGGACATCTACCGTGACCTGTTACGCTGGGCCGCCTTGCTCCACGAGATTGGCCTGTCTGTTTCACACACCCAGTTCCACAAGCATGGCGCCTACCTGTTGCTGAATTCGGATTTGCCCGGGTTTTCGCGCCAGGAACAGGAGATGATGGCGGCACTGGTGCGTGGTCACCGCCGCAAGATTCCGGCTGCCGAATTCGACAACCTTGCCGAGGAGGATCGCCTGCCCGCACGGCGGTTGTGTCTTCTGTTACGGCTGGCCACGCGCCTGCACCATGCGCGCAGCACCGACAAGGCGCCAGAGCCTGAGCTGGTGGCCAGGGGAGATGAGCTGACCCTGACCTTTCCCGACCATTGGCTGGATGAGCGGCCGCTGAGTGAGGCGGATTTCGAGCAGGAGCAGGATTATTTCGGTGCCGCAGGGATCACCCTGCGTGTTCACTGACAGCCTCAGGATCTTGCCAGCTGTTGCAGCAGCCATTCCTGTGACGCGAGCGGTTCACCGTCCGGGCCGCATGCCTGGACGTAGGTGCCATCCGCCTGCAGGCACCAGGCCTGCACATTGTCTTCAAGAAAGATTTCCAGCCCTTCGCGGATGACACGCTTGCGCAGGGCCGAATCGACAATCGGGAAGCAGGTTTCCACACGATTGAACAGGTTGCGGTCCATCCAGTCAGCACTGGAGCAGTAAACCAGCTCTTCGCCGCCGTGCAGGAAGTAATGGACCCGCGTGTGTTCGAGGAAACGGCCAATGATCGATCGCACACGAATGTTTTCCGAGAGGCCTTTGATGCCGGGCCGTAGACAGCATATCCCGCGAATCACCAGATCGATCTGTACGCCGGCCTGGCTGGCGCGATAGAGCGCCTGCATGATTCTCGTTTCCGTCAGTGAGTTGAACTTGGCGATGATGCGGGCCGGCCGGCCTGCTTCGGCTTCTGTCGTTTCAAACTCGATCAGTTCCAGCAGGGAGCTGTGCAATGTGAATGGAGAATGCTTGAGCTGCTTCAGTCGCGCTGCCTTGCCCATGCCGGTGAGTTCCAGGAAGATCTTGTGGACGTCCTGGCAAATACCTTCGTTGGCCGTGAGCAATCCATAGTCGGTATACAGCTTCGCCGTGCCTGCATGATAGTTGCCGGTGCCAAGGTGGGCATAACGCTTGATGCCTTCCGGCGTTCGACGCACCGCCAGCACCATCTTCGAGTGCGTCTTGTAACCAACGATGCCGTACACGACGATGGCGCCGGCTTCCTGTAACCGCCGGGCACCCTCAATGTTGCTCTCCTCGTCGAAGCGGGCGCGCAGCTCGACAATGGCAGTGACTTCCTTGCCATTGCGCGCGGCCGTCTCGAGATGATCGAGTATTTCTGACTGACTGCCGGTGCGATAGATGGTCTGCTTGATCGCCAGTACGTTGGGGTCTCGCGCGGCTTCCGCCAGAAAACTGATCACCGGGCTGAACGATTCGTACGGGTGATTGAGCAGGATGTCACCCTGGTCGATGGCGTCGAAGATGCTGTCGCTGTTCTTCATGATTGCCGGCAAGCGCGGAGTAAAAGGGGTGTAGCGCAGTCGTGGGCGCTGCACGTCGGTAAACATGCGCGCCAGGTTGACCGGGCCGTTTACCTCATACAGGTCCTTTTCGCCGAGGTCGAACTGCAGCAGCAGGTAGTCGATCAGGTGTCGGGGGCAATTGTCAGCCACTTCGAGGCGGACCTCATCGCCATAGCGTCGCGACAACAGTTCACCTTTCAGCGCACTGGCAAGATCATCCACGTCTTCGTCCACTTCCAGGTCGGCATTGCGCGTAACCCGGAACTGGTAGCAGCCGGTGGCCTTCATCCCCGGAAAGAGGTCACTGACATGGGCATGAATCATTGACGACAGGAAAACGAAATTGTCCGTGCCTTCGGCCAGCTCTTCCGGCAAGGCAATGATGCGGGGCAATGACCGTGGTGCCGGTACAATGGCCAGCCCTGTATTGCGGCCGAACGCATCCTTGCCATCCAGCGGCACGATAAAGTTCAGGCTCTTGTTTACCAGGCGCGGGAACGGATGCGCCGGGTCCAGCGCAATGGGTGTCAGCACCGGATAGACCTGGTCGCGGAAATAGCGCTTTACCCAGTCTGCCTGGCGATCATTCCAGTCTTCACGTTTGAGGAAGCGTACGCCTTCTTCGGCCAGGGCGGGCAGGATGATGTCGTTGAGTATGTGGTACTGGCGGTTGACGGCGCGATGGGCGATTTCGGCGATGCGATCCAGCACCTCGCCGGGCAGCATGCCGTCGGGGCCGGGCTGGCCGGTGCCGGTTTCCAGCCTGTTGCGCAGGCCCGCCACACGGATCTCGAAGAACTCGTCCATGTTGCTGGAGAAGATCAGCAGGAAGTTGAGCCGCTCCAGCAATGGATGGCGCTCGTCCATGGCCTGCTCGAGCACGCGCAGGTTGAACTTCAGCAGGCTCAGTTCCCGGTTGATGTAGTAGTCCGGGTTGTCCAGGTCCGGCACGGATTCCGGTTTGCTCAGGTCATTCATGGCGCTCGTTTCAGGCAGTCAATGGACAGGGCGGCCAGAGGCCGACCCTGAAGCCTAGTACATGCCTGTTGCAGACAGATGACAATGCCCAGTCGTGCTGGAGGCTCAGGCGCGCCGCTGCAGGAGTTGCGCTGCCGATTTGGCAAAGTAGGTAAGAATGCCGTCTGCGCCAGCGCGCTTGATGCTGGTGAGCGATTCCAGAATGACCTTGTCCTGGTCCAGCCAGCCGTTCTGGAATGCCGCCATGTGCATGGCGTACTCGCCGCTGACCTGGTAGACGTAGGTGGGCGCGGCAAACTGGTCTTTGACCCGCCGGACAATGTCCAGGTAGGGCATGCCGGGCTTGATCATCACCATGTCGGCACCCTCCTGCAGGTCCAGTGCCACTTCGTGCAGCGCCTCGTCACTGTTGGCGGGGTCCATCTGGTAGGTGCTCTTGTCGGCCTTGCCGAGATTGCCGGCCGAGCCAACCGCGTCACGGAAGGGGCCGTAATAGGCGGAAGCGTATTTGGCCGAGTAGGCCAGGATGCGGGTGTGAACGTGATCGGCACCTTCAAGAGCGGCGCGGATTTCGCCGATACGGCCATCCATCATGTCGCTGGGTGCCACCACGTCAGCGCCGGCCTCGGCATGGCTGAGCGCCTGGCGCATCAGGGCGGTCACCGTCTCGTCATTGATGACATAGCCGTTTGCATCAATGATGCCGTCCTGGCCGTGGGTGGTGAACGGGTCCAGCGCGACATCAGTTATCACGCCCATCTCCGGCACCGCCGCCTTGATGGCACGCACCGCTCGCTGCGCCAGGCCGTTGTCATTCCATGCCTCTGCCGCATCCAGGCTCTTTGCCTCCTGGGGTGTTACCGGGAACAGGGCCACCGCCGGGATGCCGAGCGCGGCGATCTGCTCCACTTCCCGCACCAGAAGGTCGATTGAAAGCCGCTCAATGCCCGGCATGGATGCCACGGACTCGCTGCGTTGCTCGCCGTCCAGCACGAACATGGGATAAATGAGGTCGTCACAGGTCAGGATGGTCTCGCGCATCAGCCGGCGGGAAAAGTCATCGCGGCGCATGCGGCGCATCCGCGTTGATGGCCACGGGCCTCGGGTAAAAGCAGTGTCGTTCACGGGTGCCTCCGCCTGTGTGATCCAGGATTGCCGGACACAACAGTGGTGGCCCGGCTGGCTGGTAGTGTAACGTTTTCCGCACCAATTCTCTCCAAACAGGAGAACGAGGGTGCGCGCAAGGAGACTCTTTTGCTGAAGAAACTGGTAATCGTCGGTGTGGTGATGGCGGCCCTGGTGGCCTGGTTTGCGTTTGACCTGGACCAGGCGCTGACCCTTGACGCCATCAAGTCACGCCAGGCGCAGCTGGCGGATCTGTACCAGTCCCGGCCATTGCTGGTCATGGGTGCCTATTTTGCCATCTACGTGCTGGTCACCGCTCTCAGCCTGCCCGGCGCGGCCATCATGACTCTGCTTGGCGGTGCCATGTTCGGTTTGCTGGCAGGCACGCTGGTGGTGTCATTTGCTTCCTCCGTGGGTGCCACCCTGGCGATGCTGGTGTCACGCACGCTGTTCCGGGACTGGGTGGCCGAACGTTTCCGGCAGACCTATGAAAAGGTGAATGCCGGCGTCGATCGCGACGGCGCGCTGTACCTGTTCGGTTTGCGGCTGGTGCCGGCCTTCCCGTTTTTTGTCATCAACCTGGTGATGGGCCTGACCCGGATGCCGGCAACACGGTTCTACTGGGTCAGCCAGTTGGGCATGCTGCCGGGCACCCTTGTCTATGTGAATGCCGGCACCCAGCTGGGTCAGCTCGATGGCCTGTCCGGCATCCTGTCACTGGATCTGATCGGGGCCTTCGTACTGCTGGCCCTGTTCCCCTGGATCGCCCGCCTGCTGATGGACCGCATCAAGGCGCGCCGGGTTTACCAGGGCTGGGACAAGCCGAAGACATTTGATCGCAACCTGATCGTCATCGGCGCTGGTGCGGCCGGCCTGGTTACCAGTTATATCGGCGCCGCGGTGAAGGCGAAGGTCACCCTCGTCGAGCGCGAGAGAATGGGCGGCGACTGCCTGAACACCGGCTGCGTGCCGAGCAAGGCCCTGATCCGTTCTGCGCACATCGCCCATTACGCCGATAACGCCGAGCACTATGGCCTGAAGGTGGCCAGCTACGGTGCGGACTTTCCCCGGGTCATGAAGCGCGTCCAGCAAGTGATCAGCGATATCGAGCCGCATGACTCGGTGGAGCGTTACACCGGGCTTGGCGTGGATGTCCGCCAGGGCAATGCGAAGCTGGTTTCCCCCTGGTGTGTGGAAATTGACGGCAAGCCGCTGACCGCGCGTCACATCGTGATTGCCTCCGGTGGGCGCCCGCGCGTACCCAATATTCCCGGCCTGGCGCAATCCGGTTACCTGACATCCGACACCCTCTGGCAGCTGCAGGAACAGCCGGAACGGATGGTGATCATGGGCGGTGGTCCCATTGGCTGTGAGCTGGCCCAGGCCTTCAGCCGGCTGGGCACCGACGTGACCCTGGTGGAATTCGTTGACCGGTTGCTGCCCCGCGATGATGACGATGTCTCTGATGCCGTGATGCGGCGCTTCCAGGGCGAGGGTGTGCGGGTGATGACCGGTCACCGGGTGGTGCGCGTGGACCGGCAGCAGGACATCCAGGTCACCTGCGTCGACCCGGATGACAACGAGGTCACTGTGTCAGCGGACGCCCTGCTGGTGGCGGTGGGTCGCGAGGCGCGTACGGATGGCCTGGGTCTTGAGACGGTGGGTGTCACCCTGCGCGGTGACGGCACTGTCGAGACCAATGAGTACCTGCAGACCCGCGTGCCCAACATTCTCGCCTGCGGTGATGTCACCGGGCCGTACCAGTTTACCCACGTGGCCGGACACCAGGCGTGGTATGCCGCCGTCAATGCGTTGTTCGGCTTTGCTCGCCGGTTTGCCGTGGATTACAGCGCCATTCCGTTCGCCGTGTTTACCGACCCGGAGGTGGCGCGGGTGGGCCTGAATGAGCGTGAAGCACAGGAGCAGGGGCTGGATTACGAGGTCACCCGCTACGGCATTGATGACCTGGACCGGGCCATTGCCGAGGGCGAGGCGCATGGCTTCGTCAAAGTGCTCACCGTGCCGGGCAAGGACCGCATTCTTGGCGTCACCATCGTCGGCCACCATGCCTCTGAGCTGATCGCGGAGTATGTGCTGGCGATGAAGCACAAGCTGGGCCTGAACAAGATTCTGGGCACGGTGCACGCGTACCCGACGCTGATGGAAGCCAACAAGTTCGTTGCCGGTGAGTGGAAACGCGCGCACGCCCCGCAGGGCGTGCTGGGCTGGCTGCAGAAATTCCATGCCTGGCGACTGCGCTGAGGCGCCGGCCAGCGAGCAGGCGCTGGCACACATGCTGCTGGCGCTGCCGGCGGTGACCGATGACTATCCGTTCGGTCCGGATACGCGGGCCTTCCGAATCGAGGGCCGGATATTCGCGCTGGTGTACCGGCGCCATGGTGAGCTGTGTATCAACCTCAAGTGTGACCCGGACCAGGCGCAGCAGTTGCGCGACGTGTTTGACTGTGTGCGGCCCGGCTATCACATGAACAAGCGCCACTGGAACACGGTGGTGCTGGATGGCTCCCTGCCCCATGGCGAAGTGCTGCGCCAGATGCAGCATGCCTGGCAGTGCGTGGTGGCGAAACTGCCCGCCGCCCGCCGCCGCCTCTACCAGGCCATGTCGCTGGACTAGCGGCTGGTCATGCCGCCATCCACGGGCACGGCCTGGCCGGTGATGAAGCCCGCCTGGGATGACGTCAGCCAGACCACGGTATCCGCCACCTCGTGGGCGGTGCCCATGCGGTTCATCGGGTGCAGCGCGGCAAACTGCTTTTCCGTGTCATCGTCCTGGCCGGTGATCCGGTCGATCATCTCGGTCTTGATGGCACCGGGGCAGATCGCGTTGATGCGAATGCCCAGTTGCGCATACTCCAGCGCCGCCGTGCGCGTCAGCTGGATAACGCCGCCTTTCGAGGCGCAGTAGGCCGGCAGGCCGGCGAAACCCACCAAGCCTGCCACCGATGCCATGTTGACGATGGCACCGCCGCCAGGCTGGCTAGCCATGATTGCCAGTTGCGATTTCAGGCACAGGAACAGGCCGCGCAGATTCACGCCGATGACCCGGTCGAAGTTTTCCACTGAGCAGTCCGCCGTCGGTCCCATGTCACCCTCGATGCCGGCGTTGTTGCAGGCGGCATCCAGGCGGCCGAAGGTATCGATGATGCGCTGATGCAGGGTGCTGACCTGGTCCGGGTCCGTGACGTCCACCGCCACGAACAGGGTCTCCACCCCCAGGGCGGACATGTCACGGGCGGCCTGCTGGCCGCGGTCCTCGTCGCGGTCGGCGAGCACCACGCGGCACCCGGCACGGGCGTAGGCCTGCGCCGTGGCCAGTCCGATCCCGGTGGCGGCGCCGGTGACCAGGGCAACGGTATCTTTCTTGTACATGTCGACCTCCTTGTGATGCTGACGGGTTTCCTGACACCTAGAGGATCACGCCAGTCGCCGCGGCGGACATTGACATGCCTCAGTATCCGGGACGTTAGGCTGCCCTCGTCAGGGCAGCAGGTGCTGCGTATCATCAGGCGGGGCACACTATTCAGCCGAGGAGGCAGGCATGGGGCGTTGGCGCCCACCGGCACGGCCGGGCAGCAAATACATCACGCCGCAGGGGTACCAGCGCATGCAGGCCGAGTTACACCAGCTCTGGAAGGTGGAGCGGCCCGACGTGACCCGGTCGGTGCAGGAAGCGGCTGCCCAGGGTGATCGTTCGGAAAATGCCGAGTACATCTATGGCAAGAAGCGGCTGCGTGAAATTGACAGCAGGGTCCGTTTCCTGAGCAAGCGGCTGGATGACATGACGGTGGTGGATCGCCCACCGGAAGACACCAGCCGGGTATTCTTCGGCGCCTGGGTGGAGCTTGAGAACGAACAGGGTGACACTGTGGTCTATCGTATCGTGGGCCCTGACGAGACAGACATGGATCGCCGTTTCATCAGTGTCGACGCCCCCGTGGCGCGCGCGTTGCTGAAGAAGCAGTCCGGTGACGAAGCGGAGGTTCGCACGCCCCAGGGTACGCTTACCTGGTTCATCAATCGCATCTGGTATGACTATGACTGATTCCCGCAACCCGGACCGGACCGGGCAATTTGTTCGCCAGTCCCTGGCTGGCGGTTTGCTGATCCTGTTGCCGCTGGCGATCATCGCGTTCTTTTTCAAATGGGTCTATCAGCTGGTCACGGGCACCATTTCGCCGGTGACAATGGTGTTCGTTGATGGCCTGGGCATGCCCCGTGCCGTGGCCGATGTGCTGGTGGTGGTGCTGCTGGTGCTGTTGTGCTTCATGGTCGGCAACCTGGTGGCCACCCGCATGGGACAATGGCTGTGGAAGCGCATGGAAAGCTGGCTGGTGGCGCGGGTGCCGGGTTACCGCATGGTGCAGGAAATCACCATGCAGGTGCTGGGCAAGAGTGATGACTCCCCGTTCCGGCGCGGCGAGGTGGCGCGCTTCTGGCTGTACGGGCGGGAGGCCGGAGTGTCAGTCACCGCACTGGTCACGTCCCATCATCCTGACGGGCAGATGACCGTGTTTGTGCCCACAGGGCCAAACCCGACTTCGGGGTTCATCTACCATGCACCGGCAGACTTGGTGGAGCTGCGCCCGGATATCCGCGTCGACCAGATGATGAAAACCGTGCTTTCCTGTGGCGCCGGCTCCGGCAGTCTTTGGGCGACGGGCAAGCCCGTGCCCACGGCCACCGGGGAACAGGATCGCCCCTGAGTTACATGTCGGGCGGGCAGATTTCCCGGGCCCGTGCCTCGATGGCTTCCAGCACCTCGGTGTCCTGGTCGTAGGTCATGGCCAGGTCATCCAGGGCGGTGTAGTTGTCCTCGTTGATGCCCAGCTTCTTTTCCAGCGCCAGTAGTGCTTCTTCCTGTTTTTTCGGCTGGTCCCAGTACTGCTGGTTGATGCAGTGCTGCTGGGCGGAATAATCGATGTACTGTTCCCGGTCCATGAGCGGTTCGGCATGCAGGGACGCGCTGGCCAGTGCGGCCGCCAGGGTGATGATGGTCTTTTTCATTCTGCTCTCCCGTGTTCAGGTCCCGGTACGGAGGCGCGCTTTGCCGGCGCTGTCCATGGCGGGACTGAAAAGCATGCGATGTGCGCCGGGGGGCGTCAACCGCGGTGCTTGCCGGTGACCAGAACAATGCCGACCACAGCGCAGATGGCGGCGCCAATGTAGAGGATGATGACGGTGTCATTCATGTCCCCGGTCAGGGTGCTGGAAAGCCGGTTGCCCAGTGAGCCGCTCTCGTCATAGCCCCACCAGGCCAGTCCAGCGGCCAGTACCAGCATGACCGCTCCCATCGGTTTCCTGTTCATGGCGTGCCTCCATCCAGTGTCTGTTCTGCCTGCTCCAGTGTTTCCATGGCGGTCAGCAGGGCCTCTTCCAGTGCGGCCACCTGGCGTTTCAGTACGGCCTGCTCAGCCAACAGGTCCGTCAGTTCCTGCTTGCGCGTGCTGTCCTGGTAGAGCGCCTGGTCAGCCAGTTTGTCATTGATCCGGGCAAGCTGCTCGCCCGCAGCGTCGATATCCGTTTCCAGGGCAGCCACCTGTTGCTGGAGCGGGCGCAGCTGTTTGCGTCGCTCGGCGGCCTGCTGGCGCCGGCTGCGTGCGTCCCCTTTCGGTGCTGGCGTGTCCGGCTGGTCTGCGCTGGCCTCACCGGCGCGGTGCTGGCGCAGCCAGCGGGCGTAATCATCCAGGTCGCCGTCCCAGTCGCTGACCGTGCCATGGGCCACCAGCAGCAGCTCATCGACGGTGGTCTCCAGCAAGTGGCGGTCGTGGGATACCAGCACCACGGCGCCGGGGAAGGACTGCAGCGCCAGTGTCAGGGACTCGCGCATGTCCAGGTCCAGGTGGTTGGCCGGCTCATCCAGCAGCAGCAGTGACGGCCGCTCCTGAACCAGCAGCGCCAGTGCCAGCCGCGCTTTTTCGCCGCCGGAAAAGCGTTCCACCGGGGCGAATACGTCGTCGCCGTGGAAGCCGAAGCAACCCAGCTCGGTACGGACCTGCACTTCCTCCCAGCCGGGCTGTCGCCGCTGCAGCAGCTGGAACGGTGTGGCCGACATGTCCAGGGCGTCCACCTGCTGCTGGTGGAAGTAGCCCACCACCAGGTCGGGCCCGGTGTGCTGGTGGCCGGCCAGCACCGCCAGTTCGCCGGCCAGTGTGCGCACCAGTGTGGATTTGCCGGCGCCGTTGGGGCCCAGCAGGCCGACACGGCTGTCCGGGCGCAGCCCCAGGGAGACGTTCGCGAGTATTGGCTGGGCAGCACCCGGGTACCCGCAGCTGGCCTGGTCCAGGGTCACCATGGGGTTGGGCAGCTTGAGCGGCTCCCGGAAGTGGAAGGAAAAGCCGTCGTCGACATGGGCCGGCGCGCTCTGCTCCAGGCGGGCGAGGGCCTTCAGGCGGCTTTGCGCCTGTTTCGCCTTGGAGGCCTTGGCGCGAAAACGGTCCACGAAAGCTTGCAGGTGTGCCGCCTGTGCCTGCTGCTTCTGGAACAGTGCTTTCTGCTGGGCCAGGTGTGCGGCCCGCTGGCGTTCGAAATTGCTGTAGTTGCCGTTGAACAGGGTCAGCTGGCGCTGGTCGATGTGTGCGATGTGGTCCACCACCGCGTCAAGAAAGGCACGGTCATGGGAGATCAGGATCAGGGTCGAGCGGCAGCGCTGCAGCCAGTCCTGCAACCAGAGAACGGCATCCAGGTCCAGGTGGTTGGTGGGCTCATCCAGCAGCAGCAGGTCGGCATCTGCCAGCAGCACCCGGGCCAGCGACAGGCGCATGCGCCAGCCGCCGGAGAACGTGGCCACAGGCTGTGCCTGGGCGGATTCCGTGAAGCCCAGGCCCGCCAGCACAGTGGCCGCCCGGGCTGGCTGGGCCCAGGCATCCAGGGCCTGCAGCCGGTCGTGGGCGCTGGCGATGGCATCGCCCTGCTGGCCCGCTTCTGCATCGGCAAGTGCCTGCTCGGCCTGGCGCAGCGCCTGGTTTCCGTCCAGGACGTAGTCCAGGGCACTTTGCTGCAGTGCCGGTACTTCCTGGGCCATGCGGGCCATGCGCCATTCGGCGGGCAGGGCGAGACTGCCCCGGTCCAGCTCCAGCTCTCCGGCCAGCAGGGCCAGCAGGGAGCTTTTGCCGGTGCCGTTGCGTCCGGTCAGGCCCACCTTCCAGCCGCTGTGCAGGGTCATGGAGGCGTCGCTGAATAACGGCTCTGGTCCACGCCTGAGGGTGACATTGTCTAGATGGATCATGGTTACTGGCCCACTGCCCGGTGGCTGCGCAGTGTAGGTGCCGTGAGCGTGTCAGGCCAGTGCTTCAGCGTGGATGCAGAAAACCGGGCAGGCTGCGGATCAGCTGCCGCTGGATCTCCAGCCATTCCATCACCGTCTGCCAGTGACGCTGGTCCTCTTCTGCCCGGCGATCCTCCAGTTCCTGGATGCCCTTGCCCTGGTCCACGGCCTGAACGTACAGCTGTGTGTCGCGCAGTGTGGTCAGGAAGGGAATCTTCAGGCTGTTGAGGAACAGGTTGAGCTGGGCATACATGCGGGTACGCTGGCGCGAGCGGTTGGCGATCACCGCCAGGCGTCTTGGCCGGCGCTGGTAGCTGGGCGACAACAGGATGGTCTGCAGGAAACGGGTGGCAGCGCGGATATCAATGGGGCTGGGCAGCACCGGAATCAGTACCACCTGGGACAGCTGCAGGGCCTGGTCCAGTGCCTGGCCATGCAGCCCGGCAGGGGAGTCGATGACCAGCACGTCGCGGGCATCCCTTATCCTGGCGCGCATCTGTGTCACGGGGGTGTGTGACTCCAGCGGGAACGTCAGGCCGTGAATGTTGTCGATACCGGCACGGCGGCGCTGTTGCAGCCACAGGTCGGCGGATTGCTGCGGGTCCATGTCGAGCAGGGATACCGGCCAGTGACGCGCTGCATAGCCGCTGGCCAGGTTGGTGGCCAGGGTGGTCTTGCCGCAGCCGCCCTTGGCATTGGCGATGAGCACGGTAAAGCGGTCCGGTGCCTGGTCCTGGACCACGCGCGCGGATGAAACAATTTCTTCGGCTGCTGTTGATGTCTGCTCGTGCATGCCCTCTCCCTGTATCGACTATACAGGGTGGGCCGCGCCGCTCAAGGTGCCAGCGCACAGTCGTGCGTACGCGGGTATATGCGCTGATATGACAAGGGCGCGTTCCTGACGGTATGCTTTGCGCTGACCTGTTGGGGGGTAACACCATGAAATACCTGTTGATTATTATCGGACTGGCCGTGGCCGTCGGGGCTGCGCTGATGTTCGTGCCAGTGAAGGACGGCAAGACGCTGCTTTCTCCCGGCCAGGTCCAGCAGATGCTGGAGTCCGCGGGCGCGCCGGTGCCGGAAATGGCGGAGGATGACAGCGCCGAGGTGTTGCCCACCATGTTCCGCTGGCGTGACAGCAAGGGAAACTGGCAGTATGGGGACCGCCCGCCACCGGGCGTGGAGGCGGAGCCGGTAGAAGAGAAGAGTGTGCAGACACTCAAGGACTACAAGCCGCAGCAGGACAAGCCCTGAGGCGGAGAGCACCCCCTTTTTTGACTGGGAAACGTGGCATTTTGATTTGCCCGCACTTTGAAAAGCCAATGGAGGCAAGATGAAAAAGCTGGGACTGATCCTGCTGGGATCCGTGGTACTCGCTGGTTGTGGCGACAATCAGGAGGTAAAGCTGGACTCCGATGACCAGAAGGCGTCGTATGCCATCGGTTTCAAGACCGGTGAACAGATGCAGGGCCGTATGGGCGAAGACCTGGGCATGGATGTGGATGCGTTCCTCGCCGGCATGGGCGACGGTATGCGTGGCGGCGAGCAGCGCGAGTTTTCCGACGAGGAGCTTGAGGAAATCCTGACCGCTTTCCAGGAACGCAAGATGGAAGAGCAGCAGGCGGCCATGGCCAAGGAGCTTGAAGAGAACGAAGCCAAGGGTGCTGCCTACCGCGAAGAGAACGCGGCGCGTGACGAGGTCACCGTGACTGAATCCGGTCTGCAGTACGAAGTGCTGACCGCAGCCGAGGATGGTGCGCCGTCACCGTCAGCCGAGGACACCGTGAAGGTTCACTACCACGGCACCCTCATTGATGGCACCGTATTCGACAGTTCTGTTGACCGTGGCGAGCCGGCCACCTTCCCGCTGGGCGGTATCATCAAGGGCTGGCAGGAGGCCCTGCCAATGATGAGCGTCGGTGAGAAGTGGCGTATCGTGCTGCCGCCGGCACTGGCCTATGGTGAAGCAGGCGCAGGCTCGATGATCGGGCCGAACGAGACCCTGGTGTTCGAAGTCGAGTTGCTGGATATCGTTGACGACGAGTAATTGCTCCGTCAGCAAAAAGGCGCCCTCCGGGGCGCCTTTTTTTTGCCAGTCAAAAGCCGGGTTCCGGCACGGCAGCTCAGTGGACCAGTACCTTCTCGGGGACATCGCGTTGGTGAATGCTGACAATCAGCTGGTCTTCCAGGGCAAAGCGTTCTTCCAGCTTTTCCATCAGCCGGGACAGCCGCTGCGGCAGGATATCCGAGAGCTCGCGGATGTGTTCAGGCGAGTCGAAGTCGTCGTTGAACAGCAGGGCTTCATCGGTGGATTC
Organism: Alcanivoracaceae bacterium; assembly: GCA_029212745.1. Lineage (GTDB taxonomy): Bacteria > Pseudomonadota > Gammaproteobacteria > Pseudomonadales > Alcanivoracaceae > JARGOL01. The sequence continues at coordinate 30,955 of JARGOL010000008.1, read as the reverse complement.
TTCCAGCCGTGCCAGCAGGCTGCGTGACAGCTGGGGATTGTTGCGCTGGAAAAGGCGTGCTTCATCGGCCAGTTCCCGGTACACCTCGAAGTAGCCGGCACTGATGTAATCCATCAATACCTCACAGAACCGCTGTACCCGGTACTCGAGCGGCTCGTCCCGGGCGGCCAGCCCGCGGATGCCGCGAATGGCACAAAGCAGGTAAAGCAATTGCTGGCGTTCACGCAGCCATTCCTGAATCAGGCCTTCAATCCGTTGCCAGTGCGCCAGTGCAGATTCGGCGTTGGTGACCATGGTGCTCTCCCTCCACAAAGCGTTTCGCCAAAGCGGACAATCAAGCTAGGCCGGAATCTGATCGGGCGGCAATTGGCCGCAGCAACCAATCCGACGAACTGCACGGGCGCGGTCACATTTGCATTGAAAAACAGGCTTTTAAGCAAAAGACAAATTTCGAATAAAAACGGCGTGTACATTCCCGCTGTTTTTAAAAACGCGGAACGAGGGTTCGCTTATGCTGCCCGGGAGCCGCACTGACGGGCCTTGCGCTTTATAGCAGCGATGCCACCCAGGGCCACAACCAGGGCAGTGCCAGTGCGGTGACCAGGCCGGTCAGGCCCAGTGCCAGGGAGGAGAATGCGCCGGCACGCTCGGAGTACTCGAAGGCCCGGGCCGTGCCGATGGCATGGGCGGTCAGTCCCAGGGCAAGCCCGCGGATGCGGTCGTCGTGGACACGCAGCAGGCGGAACAGCAAGGGGGCTGCCATGGCCCCGACGATACCCGTGATGGCCACGGCGCCTGCAGCCAGGGGGCCATAGCCGCCGGTAAAGCGGACCACCTCCAGGGCGATGGGCGTGGTGATGGATTTCGGCGCCAGTGACCCCAGCAGGTCGGCGGGAGCACCCAGCAACCAGGCCAGCAGCACCGCGACGCTGGCCGCCAGCGGTGCGCCCACCAGGATGTATATCGACACCGGCCGCCAGATCGGGCTGATGTTGCCCAGCTGGCGGTACAACGGCCACGCCAGCGCCACTGTGGCGGGTCCGAGCAGGAACTGCAGCAGGGCGGTCTGCTCCATGTAGCGCTGGTAACTGATGTCCAGCCACCACAGCACCAGCACCACAGGCAGCATGGCCACCAGGAACGGGTGCAACAGGGGGTGGCTGCCACTGCGCTGGTACAGCATCCAGGCGGCACGATAGCTGACCAGGGTCAGCAGCAGGCCGAACAGCGGCGATTGCACCAGCGCGCTCATGGTGCCTCCGGCAGCAGACGTTTGAGCAGCACGATCACCAGCGACATTGTCACCAGCGTGCCGCCAACGACGGACACCAGCAGGGCGAGGCCGTTATCACTGTAACGGTCCCATTCCAGGATGATGCCCACGCCGATGGGAAAGAACAGCAGGGTCAGGTTGCCAATCAGCAGGTTGGCCGCCGGTGCCACCCGCTGCAGCACAGGCTGGCGGCTGAGCAGGGCCAGCAGCAACAGGATCATGCCCACCACCGGACCGGGCACCGGTATGCCGGTGACGCTGACCAGTGCCTCGCCGAGAAACTGGAACAGCAGCAACAGCAACAGCCCGTCAAGCATGGGCATCTCCGCTGCGGTAAGGACGCAGCAGCTGGAACAGGGAGACACCGGCAAGGCCAATAAACATCACCAGGGTCCAGCCCGGCAGGGACAGCCCCAGCCAGTGCCAGTCGACCAGGGCGCACTCACCGGAGCCACGCAGGACCGTGGCAATCACCTCCTGGAACGGGAACACATCGAGCATGTAATCAAGGCCCGGGCCGCAGGCCGGGACCTGGTCGGCAGGCAGGTGTTGCAGCCATACGTGGCGGCCGGCAATCAGGGCGCCACCGATACTGCCCAGGCAGCTGAGTGCAGCGTAGACGCGCTGGCCGGTGCTGGCCGGGTTGTGGATGGCGGCGATCAGGAAGAACAGGCCGGCAAGCATCACCGCCACACGCTGGAATATGCACAGCGGGCAAGGCTCGAGATGCTGGTAATGCTGCAGGTAAAGCGCGAACAGCATGGCCACCACGGTGGCAAGGAAAGCGAGCGCATTGATGATGCGCGGGCGCAAGAAGGGGGCCAAAAGATCCATGTCGCAGCTCCGTCGGGACGCTGGCAAGGGTAGGCAAAAGCGCGCCAACCGGCAACTGCTGGCGTCTCAGGCCGGGTGACTGTCCTGCTGGCGGCGCTGCCAGGCTTCATGGCCCTCTTCCCAACCGGCCAGCCACCAGCTGGCGCGGTCATCTTCCGTCGGGTAGGGACACTGGTCTGAATCACGGCCCGCCATGGCCCACATACAGCCCTTGTAGTAGGCCTTTTCACTGGCGTTGTTGCTGACTTCCGGTTGGCCCATGAGGCCCTCCTGGTGGAGTCTGCGACAGCCGCTCTGGCGGCTACTGCGTCGTCGCTCCTGTTGGCTACAGGTAAGTACGCACTTTCAGTGTACGCCTCACTGTAACAGGGGCCACGCCCGTCCGGCGTCCCTTCTGGCCACTGGTCGCCTGTTTTGACGACCCGTTCACGCCAGCCCTGTGAACGGCACCGTCAGTCGGCGAAATACGCGGCCAGGTAGTCTGCGAAGGGCGGCTGCTTTTCCGCCTCCAGGCGCTGTTGTTCGCTGAGGCTTTCCCGCGCGGCCTGCTCGAGGTGCTGGCGTGTGGCTGTATCCAGCGGTCGGGCGCGGAAGTGGTCACGATGGGCCAGGGCCTGGTTCATGGCGAAGCGGTAGAATGACACCTGGTCGCGCTCCATGGCTGCCATGACCTGCCCGGAAGGCGTGCTTTCCGGCGTGGCCACCTTTTCCCGCTGCCGCGCCAGTGCGCGCGCGTACTGGTCGCCGCCGTGGGTGCGGTCGAACAATTCGGCAATGGGCTGCATCTGTTCCAGCTTTTCGTTGGCCCACTGTTCCAGTGTCACCAGATGACCCCAGTTACACAGTTTGATGCCGGTGTTGCGACCGTTGTACACCACCTGGCGGATGTTCTGTTTGGCGGCGTGCAGGTCCGGGTTTGCCATCCACGGCGATTCGCGCAGCAGGCAGTAGGTGGCGAACAGGTCGATGAAGCGCATGTCTTCCTGGCTGATACCCAGTGGCTGGAAGGGGTTCAGGTCGAGCACGCGTAGCTCGATGTATTCCACGCCGCGACGGAGCAGCGCCTGGGTTGGCCGTTCGCCGCTGTTGGCGGTGCGCTTGGGGCGAATGGAGGAATAGTATTCGTTCTCGATCTGCAGGATGTTGGCATTCAGCTGGCGGTACTGGCCGTCGACCTTGATGCCAATATCTTCATAGGCCGGTTCCGGCGTCTTGATGGCGTAGTCCAGGGAACGCACATACTCATCCAGGTTGTTCGGGCTGACATGAAGACTGGACTGGGCGTTGTTCTGGTAACCCAGGTCACTCATGCGCAGGCTGGTGGCGAATGGCCGGAACAGGGTGTGATCGGTCTTTTCCAGCAGCTGGTGGTTGCGCCCGGCGAGGAAAGACGCACAGACCGCCGGCGAGGCGCCAAACAGATAGACCAGCAGCCAGGAGTAGCGCAGGAAGTTTCGCAGCAGGTCGAAGTACCGCTCGTTGATGAAGGTCTGCAGCGGCTTGTCCCGTTGTTCCAGCTGCTGGTGCAGCTGCCAGAACGCATCCGGGTAGGAGAAGTTGTAATGGATGCCGGCAATGGCCTGCATCTTGCGCCCGTAGCGATGCCCCAGCCCCTGCCGGTAGACATGTTTCATCTGGCCAACATTGGAGCTGCCATATTCGGCAATGGGCACTTCATTGTCTTCGTGAACCATGCACGGCATGGAGTTTACCCACAGGATCTCGTCGCCAATGTTGGCGTAGACAAACCGGTGGATGTCATCCAGGAATGACAGGGGTGTGTCCAGGGCGTCGCTGGGCGGAGTAATGAATTCCAGCAGGGCCTCGGAATAATCCGTGGTGATCCAGGGGTGGGTCAGGGTGGAGCCCAGCGCGGCCGGGTGGGGCGTCTGGGCAAGCCGACCCTGTTCGGTGATGCGCAGGCTCTCCTTTTCCAGTCCGCGCCGGATGCCGGACAGGGTGGGTGCGGCATCGGCATCCAGCAATGCGCGGATGCGGGCTTCCAGTTTCTGGCTCATTCTCTGCGTCCCCCGGTATGGCCTGGCAAACAGATGACCCGGCGTGGGTCGCTGTTACAGGCGACCCTTCTTGCGCGCTTCTTCCTGGGCCTTGGCAAACAGCGCTGCCATGGTGCCATCCTGCGGCTTTTGCTCGCCGCGCTTGTGGCCGCCTTTCTGGCTACGGCCCTTGCCACGGGCATGCTGTGGTTTTCCGTCCCGGGCGGGGCGTTCGCCAGCCTTGTTTTCATGGCGGTCATCGAGCCGCATGGTCAGGCCGATGCGTTTGCGCGCCATGTCCACGTCCAGCACTTTCACCTTGACGATATCACCCGGTGCCACCACGTCGTGGGGGTCCTTGACGAAGGTGCTGGACAGGGCTGACACGTGCACCAGACCGTCCTGGTGCACGCCGATATCGACGAAGGCACCGAAGTTGGTGACGTTGGTCACCGCACCTTCCATGATCATGCCCGGTTTCAGGTCCTTGATCTCTTCCACGCCCTCAAGGAATTCAGCGGCCTTGAACTCCGGACGTGGATCACGGCCGGGCTTTTCCAGTTCGGCCAGGATGTCCGAGACGGTGGGAACACCAAACTGTTCATCGGTGTAACGCTGTGGGTCCTGTTTCTTGAGAAAGGCAATGTCACCAATAACATCCCGCACCGGCCGGCTGTTCATCTCGGCGATGCGTTCCGCCACGGCATAGGCTTCCGGGTGCACACTGGAGCTGTCCAGTGGGTTGGCGCCGTTCATGATGCGCAGGAAGCCGGCGGCCTGTTCGAAGGTCTTGTCGCCCAGGCGTGGCACCTGCTTGAGGTCGTCGCGGCTGGCAAAGACACCGTTTTTTTCACGGTAGCTGACGATGTTTCCTGCGATGGTGCTGTTGAGGCCGGATATGCGCGCCAGCAGCGGTGCGCTGGCGGTGTTCACATCCACGCCGACGGCGTTGACGCAATCTTCCACCACGGCATCCAGGCTGCGGGCCAGCTTGAGCTGGCTGACATCGTGCTGGTACTGGCCCACACCGATACTCTTGGGATCAATCTTCACCAGCTCTGCCAGCGGGTCCTGCAGGCGCCGGGCAATGGAGACCGCGCCGCGAAAGGACACATCAAGATCGGGAAATTCGCGCGCCGCCATCTCGCTGGCCGAGTACACCGACGCGCCGGCCTCGCTGACCATGATCTTCTGCATGGGCTGGTCTTTCACCGCCTTGAGGACATCAGCGGCGAGCCGGTCGGTCTCGCGACTGGCCGTGCCGTTGCCGATGGCGATCAGGTCCACCTTGTGCTTGCTGCACAGCGCCGCGAGGGTGGCCAGTGACTTGTCCCACTGCTTCTTCGGCTGGTGCGGGAAAATGGTGGTGTGCTCAAGCAGCTTGCCGGTGGGGTCTACCACCACCACCTTGACGCCGGTGCGAAGACCCGGGTCCAGGCCCATGGTCGTGCGCATGCCGGCCGGCGGCGACATCAGCAGCGCCTTCAGGTTGCGGGCAAAGACCGAGATGGCTTCCAGTTCGGCGGCATCCCGGATGCGGCCGAGCATTTCCGTTTCCAGGTGGGTGTTGAGCTTGATCTTCCAGGTCCAGCGCACGGTTTCCGCAAGCCAGTCGTCGGCGGCCCGTCCCTGGTGGGTCCAGTCGATGGCGCGTGCCACCTTGTCCTCGCACGGGTGTGGCTGGGCCTGCTCCATCTCTTCGGGCAGGGCCATGGCGACGTGCAGGATGCCCTCGTTGCGCCCGCGGAACAGTGCCAGGGCGCGGTGGGACGGAATCTCGCGCAGCGCCTCGGTGTGATCAAAATAGTCGCGGAACTTGCTGCCTTCCTCGTCCTTGCCATCTGCCACCCGCGCGCGAATCTGGCCGTTCTGCCACAGCCAGCCACGCAGCTCCTCGATCAGGTCGGCATTTTCGGCAAAGCGTTCCATCAGTATCTGCTTGGCGCCGTCGAGGGCGTCCTTGGCCGTTTCCACCTTGTGTTCGGGGTTGAGAAAGCCTTCGGCATGGCCTGCCGGATCCAGTGTCGGGTCGCCGAGCAGGGCATCTGCCAGCGGTTCCAGGCCCGCTTCCCGCGCGATCTGGGCGCGTGTGCGCCGCTTTGGCTTGTACGGCAGGTACAGGTCCTCCAGACGGGTCTTGCTGTCCGCCTCGCGGATGGCCTTCTCCAGGTCCGGGGTCAGCTTGTCCTGCTCGGTGATCGACTTGAGGATCGCCTCGCGCCGTTCCTCCATCTCGCGCAGGTAGCGCAGCCGCTCTTCCAGGTTGCGCAACTGGGTGTCATCAAGGCCGCCGGTCACTTCTTTCCGGTAACGGGCGATGAACGGTACGGTGGCGCCTTCATCCAGCAGGGCAACGGCGGCGCTGACCTGGCGTGGCTGGCAATCCAGTTCGCTGGCGATGGTGTCTTCGATTTTGCGCATGAAACAGTCAATCCCGGGTCTCGGCCCGGCGCGGCCGGGCATAAAAAACAACGGCCCGCATCATAGGCAAGGATGCGGGCCGTTCCTAGATTGACAGTGTGTGCCGGGTGTGGCGGAGAAAACTGTCTTTCTGGCAGGTGTCGGGCGTTAGCCGAGAAGCTCGTTGATCTTCGCCATCAGCTCGTTCTCCTGGGGCGGCTTGACCACATAGCCGGACGCCCCCTGGCGCTCACCCCAGACCTTGTCGGTGTGCTGGTCCTTGGTGGTTACCAGTACCACCGGTATGTGCTGGGTGGCAGGGTCCTTGGTGATCTTGCGGGTGGCCTGGAAGCCGTTCAGCTCCGGCATCACCACATCCATCAATACCAGGTCGGGCATCTCCGCCTTGGCCACATCCACACCTTCCATGCCGTTGGTGGCGGTCACGGTGGTGTGCCCGTGGGCTTCCACGATCTTGACCAGGTTGGTCAGCTGGGTCGGCGAATCATCCACTACCAGGATTTTTGCCATGTCACTCTCCTTAAAAGCCGCCAGGCGGCACAAAAACTGAAATCAAACAGGGGCTGGGCCCCGGGGACGCCGTTCCGGTACCGGTGTCCTGATAGTTATAGGTTGCCCCGTGTCAGGGCTGTCGTTCACACCGGATGATAACAGTCTGGAACCATACCGTAATCTGATGAGATTCGGCAGATGTTGCCAAAACGTGGCACCCCCCGGGGCTCAGCGCCTAAAGGTTGCCCGGGCCCGTCGCGAGGTACTGAGGAAACCGAGTTTGAAGGCCCCGAGAACGGTCAGCCAGACCGCCAGTGACCAGAACAGGCTGGCCAGCTGGTGGTGTTCGCTGGCAAGGCCAAGCCCCCAGGAGATCAGGGCCATCAGCGGCACGCCGACATAGACCAGTCGCTGGGTCCACTTGCGCACGGCCAGCTGGCGGTCCAGCAGGCAGTGCAGGGCCTTGGCCCACAGGGTGATGACCAGCATGGCCAGCACCCAGGTCGCGATCAGGGCCATGTTGCTGTAGTCCTCGGCCAGCGCCGACAGGGTGCTTTCTGCCACGCCGAGCAGGCGCAGGCCGATCAGGGCAAATGCGGCCACCAGCCACCAGAGACTGCCGGTGAGTCCCGCTTCCACGTCGCCGCCACGACGCCAGTCCCGTGGCTGGAAATGCCAGGCGGCCGTGGCGCTGCCAGCCAGCCCGGACAGGCTGAGTCGTCCGGCATGGCGCTGGCGCAGCGCGGTGATCCCGTCCTTGGTCTCCTCGATGATCATCAGCATGCTGGGCACCACCACGAGGATCAGGACGGTGCCAAACGACAGGCCGAACACGATGCTGACCGCCATGGGCTTGAGAAACTGTGCCTGCAGTGATGTCTCGAACAGGATTGGTGCCAGCCCGGCGACGGTGGTGATGGAGGTCAACAGCACGGCGCGCAGGCGGCGCACGCAGGCCTCGACGATGGCCTCCATGCGGTCCATGCCATCCAGCAGCAGCTGTTTGTAGAAGCTCACCAGAACGATGGAGTCGTTAACGATGATCCCGGCCAGCCCGAACAGGCCCATGATCGAGAACATGGAAAACTTGACCCCGAACAGGCTCATGATCACATGGCCAAAGATGGCGCCGGTGAAGCCGAACATGATGGCGGTCATGATGGCCAGCGGCCACGACCAGGCACTGAACACCCAGGCAAGAATGATGTAGATCAGGCCCAGGGCGAGCAGCTGGCCGGTCTGGATATCTTCCAGGTTCTCGGCCTGCTCCTTGAGCTTGCCCTCGAAATCGATGCCAATGTTGTAACGCTCGCGCACCCTCTGCAGGATGCCGTCATCCAGTTCGCTGATGATCTGGTTGGCATTGCCCTGTTCCGGGTCCAGGTCGGCCGAGACGATCACCGACAGGCGGTGATCCACGCGGCGCAGCAGGTCAACGCCCTGACGGGCATCGAAACTGACCACATCGGTCAGTGGCAGGGTATCGCCGCCGGGCGCGATGATCGGCAGGCGCTCCAGCGCCGACAGGTAATTGCGTTCGCTGTCCGGCAGCATGACCCGGACTTCGATCTCCTCGTCCTGTTCGTTGAACAGTTGCGCCAGGCTGCCATCAAAGGCGCTGCGCAGCTGGCCGGCCACACTGGCCAGGGTCAGCCCCAGGGAACGTGCCTGCGGTGTGAGTTCAAAGGTCAGTTGCTCCTTGCCCCAGGGCAGGTCGTCGTCGACGTTGGACACCCCGGCATAGCCGCGCAGGGCTTTCTGGATATCCAGGGAGGCCTGCTTGAGGGTGTCCGTGTCGGCGCCGGACAGCCGCAATTCGAGGGGTTTGCCCGGTGGCCCGGCTTCCGGCTGGGAAATGGTCAGTTGCTCAAGCCCCGGCGGCAGCGAGATACGCTCGCGCCAGGCGCGGATCAGTTCATCGTTGGTGGTATCGCGGTCGTTGCCGGTCCACACCTCGACAATCAGGGTGCCGTATTCGTCGCCTTGCTTCTGGCGTGAACCACCAATATTGGCAAACCCGGCAGCGGCCCGGTGCTGCTGCACCACGGTCTCGACAATCTGGTCGTCAAATTCGGCATTGGTCTGCTCCAGCGTTGTTTCCAGGTGATCAAGGAAGCGGCTGACTGTCTGCTTGTCGGTGCCTGCGGTGAACTCCGCCACCGCCCGGATCTGGTCCCCATCCACCGGCGGGAAGAAGGTGAATTTCAGCCAGCCGGAGGCCACCAGCGTGATGGCAAGCACGAACGAGGCAAAGGCGGCGGTCACCGTGGCATGGCGGTGGCGGATCGCCCAGGCCACGAGTGGCCGAAATTTCTCCTCGCGGAAACGATTGAAGGCGGCATCGATGCGTTCCCGGCGGGCGCTGGTGTGCATGGCGCGGCGGTTGAAGCTGTGATGCAGGTGCCCGGGCAGCACCAGGAAACACTCCACCAGCGAGGCGATGATGACGCAGATCATCACGAACGGGATGTCGAAGGCAATCTTGCCCATGGCGCCGCCCATCAGGCTCAGCGGCAGGAAGGCGGCGATGGTGGTGAGGCTGGAGGCGACCACCGGCCAGAACATGCGCCGGGCGCCACCGAGCGCTGCATGCAGGGGTGACTCGCCCTGCTGCAGGTGGGTAAGGGTATCCTCGCCCACCACAATGGCGTCATCGACGATAATCCCCAGTGCCAGGATCAGGCCGAACAGGCTGATCATGTTGATGGTGCCGCCAAAGAAGTAGAGCACGCCCAGGGTGGCCATGAACGACACCGGGATGCCGATGGTGACCCACCAGGCCACCCGTGTGTTGAGGAAGAAGAACAGGGTGGCAATCACCAGCACCAGCCCGGACAGGCCGTTGTTGAGCAGGGTGGTGATACGGTCGCGCAGGTGCTTCCAGGTTTCGAAATAGACATGCATGCCGACGCCGTCCGGCAGGGAGCCCTGCACGTCGGCGAGCCAGTTCTGCATGATCTCGGCGGATTCCAGCGAATCGTCCTGTTCAGCCCGGAGCACCTGCATCTCGATGGCCGGCATGCCCTGGTAGGTGAGGTAGGACTGGTCGTCACGGGGGCGGCGCTCGATCAGGGCGATATCACCCAGGCGCAACAGGCGCCCCTGTTCGTCGGTGAAAAGGGGCAGCTCGGCAAAGCCGGCTTCGTCCCGGCGCTGGCCAAGGCCGCGCAGCTGCTTGGCGGCTTCGTTTCGGCCCACGGTGCCGGCGGGGACATCCTGGCTGAATTCGCGGATGCGTGCTGCCACCTGGTCCAGGGTCATGCCCAGCTGGTGCAGGGTGGCGGCGGGTATCTGTACCGCCATTTCCTCAGCCGGCAGGCCGGCATACTGCACCTGGCCGATGCCACGGGAGAGAAGCTCGTTCTCGAACTGGCGCACCAGCGGGCGCAGTTCAGCCCGGGTGCCGCGCTCGGTATAGATCAGGATGTTGGCGATGGGCGAGAAGCGGTCAATCTTCTGCACCACCGGCTCTTCCGCGTCGCGGGGCAGGTTGCGGATGGTATCGATACGCTGGCGCACGTCGCTGATGGCAAGGCTGAGATCGGTGCCGTCCTCCATTTCCAGGAAGAAGGAGGCGCTGCCCTGTTGTGAGCGGGCCACAAACTTGCGCACGTTGGCCAGGGTTTTCAGGTTCTGTTCCACCGGAATGGTGATGGCGCGCTCCACATCCTCGGGGCTGGCGCCACGCCAGAAAATGCGCACCGTGATGTAGTCGAAATCGAAGGTGGGGAACAGCTGTTTGTTGAGCTTCGCCAGCCCCAGTGCGCCAGCCATCAGCATCAGCAGCATGAGCAGGTTGGCCGCCACCTTGTGGGAGGCAAAGGATGCGATCACGCCACGCTGGTTCATGCGGCCGTGGGCTCCGCGTCAGCGGCGGCGGGTTGCTGGCCGGCGGGCAGCGGGGTTTCTGATTCGCCCTGTGGCTGCACGTGCTGGCCATCAATGGCACCGGGCAGCTGCGTGGTCATGATCGCCATGCCCGGTTCGATGTCGCCACGCACGAGCAGGCGTCGGTTGCCTTCTGCATCGCGCCATTCACCCGCCCGTTCAACGGTGATGGCGCTGAGCCGCTGTTCGCTGTCGACCCGGTAAATGCGGTCAAGGCCATGCAGGGCCGGCGCCGGCAATGCCACCAGATTGTCCTGCGGTGGCAGCGACAGGATCAGTTCCAGCGGCCGGCCCAGCTCCGGAATCAGGCCTGGGTTATCCAGATGGAACAGGCCGTCGACCCCACCCTGTCCGGCCTGCACTTCACCGGCCAGGCGTTTCAGGGTCAGTGGCAGCTGCTGGCCTTCCAGAAACAGAGTGCCGGGAAGGGTGCCGGCATTGTCCAGGCCCCTTCGCACGGCGGGCAGGTGCCGCTGCGGGATCTGCGCACTGATCTCGACACCGCTGTCGGCGTACAGGCTCACCAGCGGCTCACCGGGGCGCACCCGCTCACCCGGGGCAACATGCACCGTGGTGATGCGGCCATCGAACGGCGCTGCCACGGCGCTGCGCTCAAGGTCCAGGGCTGCCTGGTCCCGTGCTGCGGTGGAGCGGGATACTTCGGCATCCAGGCGCTGCATGTCATGACGATGGTTGTCCACCACCAGGCGCCTGTTCTCCAGGTTCAGCTGCTGGCGGGCCAGGGCCTGGCGGGCGTCATCCAGCTGCCGCTGGGAGGCCATGTTGCCTTCGCGCAGTTGTTCCAGTCGGGCCACGTCCTGCTTTGCCAGGTCGGTGAGTTCCTGTTCCAGTTTCAGGGCTTTCTGGTCGCTACGGTAGCGGTTGCGGGTGGCACTGCGGTCTGCTTCGGCGCGGTCCAGGGCTGCCTGGGCCTGGTCCAGCGCAAGCTGTGCCTCGCGCGTATCCAGGGTCACCAGGGGCTGGCCCTGGCTGACGCGGCTGCCGGCGAGTACCGGTATGGCGCTGACCTCCGCGGCGATGGAAGCACTCAGGGTGGCGCTGGCGGGTGACTGGATGCGACCGAACAGCAGCAGCTCCGGGGCAAAGGTGCCGGGACGGGCATACTCGATGCTGACCCGGGCGCTGGTGTCGGTTTCCGGTTTCACCGGTGCGCTGGGCTTGAGCTGCCACAGCAGGATGATCGTCACCAGGGTCGCGAGAATGATGCGCGGTACCGGCGGCAATGATCGCCACTGTTCCTGTACACGCTGGAAGTGCTCAGCCATGCCGTGTTGTCTCCACTGGGCCAGAGCGCAATCTAGCCGTGAACTGCGTGACGGGTAAAGGCACCCGGGCCGTCGTAGCGGGCCAATCATCGCACGGGGCCGGCCCGTCGCTGGAATCCCGGCTGACCGAGGGTGCCATACTTTGAAACCTTTTCGTCAGGATAGTGCCCCGATTGTCCTTGAAAAAGCACACTGGCGTCGTGAATATGCCTGCATCAATGCACAGGGAGGCAGCCATGGCGGCCGAAGACAGCATCGACAAGATACTGGTGGTGGACGATGACGCCCGCCTGCGCGGCTTGCTGCAGCGGTTTCTGGAGGAGCAGGGTTACCAGGTCAAGGCGGTGCCGGATGCCGAGCAGATGGACCGCGCCCTGTCGCGTGAACTCTACGCGCTGATGGTGCTGGACCTGATGCTGCCGGGCGAGGACGGGCTGTCCATCTGTCGCCGCCTGCGTGCCGCAGAAAAGGATATTCCCATCATCATGCTGACGGCCAAGGGTGATGACGGCGAGCGCATCGAGGGCCTCGAAGCCGGCGCGGATGATTACCTGCCTAAGCCGTTCAATCCGAAGGAGCTGGATGCCCGCATTCGTGCCGTGCTGCGCCGCCGTGTGCGCGAGGTGCCCGGGGCGCCGGCCAAGCAGTCGGCCAATGCCGAGTTTGGCCCCTGGTCGCTGGACCTGGCCAAGCGCACCCTGAGCCGCGATGGTGAGGCCGTCAACCTGACCACCGGCGAGTTTGCCGTGCTCAAGGCCCTGGTCCAGCATGCCCGCGAACCGTTGACCCGGGACAAGCTGATGAACCTGGCCCGTGGCCGTGAATGGTCCGCCATGGAGCGCTCCATTGATGTGCAGGTGTCACGCCTGCGTCGCCTGATAGAAGATGACCCCTCCAGCCCGCGTTACCTGCAGACCGTGTGGGGCGTGGGCTACGTCTTTGTGCCGGACTGAGGCCGCCTGACCGTGGTGATGCGCCGCCTGTTGCCGAAAACCGCCATGGCCCGCTCCGCCCTGGTGGTGGGGCTGGTGATCGGCCTGAGCCAGGTGTTGTCGCTGTGGTTTTTTGCCCGCAACGCCTACCTGCCCGGCATCCGTGAGTACGCTGAACTGGCCGCCCTGCAGGCAGACCTGAGCGTGGGGGCCAGCGCCGACAGGCAGGCGGCGGGACGCCTGGCACAGGCCACCGGCATCAGGCTGGGGCCGGCAGCAGCGCCGCCAGCGGCATCCCAGTCATGGTTGTCACGCACAGTGCTGGACCGTTTCCAGGAAGAACTGGAGGACATCCTGCATGAGCCGGTCCAGCTGCGCCTTGAGGAAGACCGTAACCCGGTGATCTGGGTCAGCGCCGCCTCCCTGGGTGATCGCTGGATGCGCGTGCCAATGACCTTTTTCCGCGATTATGATCGCTACATCCTGATTGGCTGGGGCATTGCCGTGCCGGTGCTGTCCATCCTTGCCGGGCTGCTGATAGCCCGCGGCCTCAACCGGCCGCTGAAACGACTGGAGCGGGTCGCGGCCATTGTTGGCCGGGGAGAGCCGGTGCCGCCACTGGATGACACTGCCGGACCGGAAGAAATCGATGCCGTTAACCGGGCATTCAACCGCATGGCCCAGGAAATGCTGCAGGCGCAGCAGGACCGCGCCCTGTTGCTGGCGGGTGTTTCCCATGACCTGCGCACACCGCTGACACGCATGCGCCTGTCGGCCGAGTTCATGCTCGACCAGGAGTTGCGCGACGGCATCATCAGTGACATCGAGGACATGGACGCGATCCTCGAGCAGTTCATCGGCTTTATCCGCGACGGGGCTGATGAGCAGCCCGAGTACGAGAACCTCAATGTGCTGGTGGACGAAGTGCATGCCCGTTGTGACCCGGAGCGGGTATCAGTGCACCTGGGCGAGTTGCCCCCGCTGATGCTCAAGCGACTGACCATGAAGCGGATGATTGCCAACCTGATATCCAATGCCTTCAAGTACGGCAAGCCGCCGGTGCGCATCGAGACCGGGGTGGAAGACGAGGAGGTGGTGCTGCGCGTGCGTGACCATGGCAACGGCGTCCGGGAGGCGGATATCCCGCTGCTGTTGCAACCCTTCTCCCGTGGCGACGTGGCCCGCACCGTGTCCGGTTCGGGACTGGGACTGGCCATCGTCCAGCGCATCGTCGACATGCACCACGGCCGCATGCGCCTGCGCAACCATCCCGGCGGCGGACTGGTGGTGGAGATCAGCCTGCCGGTGACCGGGGCCTTCGTGCAGCCGGAAGCGCTGTCGGCGCGGGTGCGCTGACGTCAGTGCAGTTTGAGGCGCGGTCGCACCAGGCGGCTGAACTTGCCGGCCAGCAACAGCATAAGGGTGCGCGGCCAGCCATACAGGGTGGCCTGGTGAAGGCGGTACAGGCTGATGTACATCACCCGTGCCAGCCAGCCCTCGACGAAGAAGTTGCCGCCCTTGAGATTGCCCATCAGCGTGCCCACCGAGCTGTAGCGTGACAGTGACACCAGTGAGCCGTGGTCGTTGTAGACAAACGGGTCCGGCGTACGGTTGAACATCAGCACCTGCTCGAGCTGCTTTGCCAGGTGATGTGCCATCTGCTGGGCCGATTGGGCCCGGGGTGGCAGCGGACGTTCCATGTTCGGCAGCTGGCAGGCAGCACAGTCGCCAATCACGAAGATGCGTTCCTGACCCTTGGCGCGCAGGTTGGTGTCCACCTCGATCTGGTTGATGCGGTTGGCGGTCAGGCCGTTGATCCTGGCCAGGAACTCGGGTGCCTTGACTCCTGCTGCCCAGACCAGCAGGTCGGCATCAATGCGTTCGCCCCCCTTGGTGACGAAACCGGCGCCATCGGCGCACTCCACCAGGGTGCTGGTGTGGACCTTGACGCCCAGGCCCTGCAGGCGTTCGGTGGCTGCGGCGGAGACCCGCTCGCTCAGTGCCGGCAGGATGCGTGGTGCCGCCTCGATGACATGCACATTGAGCTGTTTGCGATCCAGGTGCTCATGACCGTACAGCTTGAGCATGGTGATGGCGTGGTGGATTTCGGCGGCCAGTTCCACGCCGGTGGCGCCACCGCCGACAATGGCCAGTGACAGTGGCCGGTTGTGGTAATTGGCTTCCAGGCAGGCATTGAGGAACTTCTCGCGGAAACGCTCGGCCTGCTCGCGGCTGTCCATGAACAGGCAATGCTCGCGTACGCCCGGGGTGCCGAAGTCATTGCTGCGGCTGCCGATGGCCAGTACCAGGTAGTCGTAGTCGAGCTGGCGCTGCGGCAGGACCTCGTGGCCTTTCTCGTCCTCGATGGCGGCCAGGGTGATGGCCTGCTGGCGGGCATCCACGTCGATCAATGCACCCGGTTCGAACCGGTAGCCGTTCATGCGTGCATGGCCGCGGTAATCCACCGCGTCCAGGTCCGCGTCGATGGCGCCGGTGGCGACCTCGTGATAGCGCGGCTTCCAGATATGAATGGAGTTGGCATCCACCAGTGCAATGTCGGCGCGACCGCCCTTGCCCAGTTTGCGGCCCAGCAGGGTGGCCAGCGGCAGGCCGCCGGCGCCACCGCCGACGATCACGATTCTCGGTTTTGCCATGACGTGGGTCCCCCGGTTCGAAAAGCGCGCAGTCTAGACAAGCGGGGAAACAAGTCCAGAAAAATCGTTTCCCTTGTCTGACCACGGCGCCGGGCCGCTGCGGGTCAGCGGCCAAAGACAGCATTTCGGGCCTTTTCGCATCAGATAGTTACCGGTTTGCCGAAATTGTCGACAACTTGCTATCAGCGAAAGAAGGCGGCCACGCAGGCGCCAATGACCGCCAGCAGCAGCACATTGCGCAGGCTGCGCCCCTGGGCGCGCACGGCCCAGTTCACCGACAGTCGCACGCCCACCAGGGTGCCCACGGTAATGATCAGGCCGGGCAGCCACAGGACCTGGCCGCGCGCGGCAAACACGGTCAGCGCCACGGCCCCGAAGATGCCGGTGCAGACCAGCTTGAGGGCATTCCCCTTGACCAGCGGGTAGCGCAGCACGCCAACCAGTGCGGCCAGCAGCAGGAAACCGACACCGCCCTGGACAAAACCGCCATACAGGCCGGCGCCAAACAGGGCCAGCCAGCCGCCCGGTGACTGGTGCAGGGCCTTGGGGATGCTGTCCTCAGGGGGGGTCATGATCGAGGGCTGCAGCATCATCAGCAGCGCCATGCCGATCATGGTGCTGAGTAGCAGGGGCTTGAGCAGCGCCACGGGCATGTAGCTGGCGCCTGCTGCGCCGATCAGCGAGCCCAGCACCGTCGGCACCAGGATCGGTGCGATGGCGGACGTATCCAGCACCCGGTGACGATGAAAACCACGCACACCTTCAATGCTCTGGGCCGCCACGCTGACCCGGTTGGTGCCGTTGGCGATATCCGCCGGGATGCCCATCAGCAGCAGGGCCGACAGGGTGAACAGTCCGCCGCCGCCGGCCACCGTGTTGACGAAGCCGGCGGCAAGGCCCGAGACCAGCAGGGTGGTGATGGTGATCCAGTCGAGGCTGTAATCCATAGGGGTATTCCCGGGCATCCAGAGCGGATGCAGTATGCACAACACTGCCCGGGGTGGCTTCCTGATTGATCGATTGGCAGGCAGTTGGCGTTTTGGTCAGTGGCAAAGCCGCCGCTGGCGGGCAGAATACGGGCATCGATGGCGCGGGGCGAGTGCATGCTCGAGCAACTGTTATTTGACTGGATGTGGCTGGGTGTTGGCTTGCCGGCGCTGTTTGCCGCTGGAGAGCTGGTGCGTCCGGCGCGCCCCGGGCGCTTGCTCATGGCCGCGCTGTACCTGTGTATTGCCCTGATCCAGTGGTGCTGGCTGTGGCTGCTCAGCGACCGCATCGCCGCCCTGCCGGCGCTGCTGTTCCTGACCCAGCCGGCGTTGATGCTTGTCGGGCCGTTGCTGTACCTGTTCTTTCGCCGGCTCGGTGATGGCGGCTTTCGCTGGGCCCGCGCCTGCTGGCATCTGCTGCCGGCGTTGCTGGTGCTGGGCTGGGCCCTGTATGCCCTCGGCGCCTGGCGGCCCGGGCAGCCGCTGCACCAGCCCGCGCCATTGATGGCTCTTTCCGGTTTTGGCGGGGCGGCCTACATGCTGGCACTGGTGCGCGAGTTGTGGCGTTTGCGCAGTCGCCGGCTGATCCGCGCGCAGCTCGGGTTGCTGCTCTCGTTTGCCAGTATCGGGGCGATGGTAGGCGTAGCGGCCTTGGTAACCGATCTGGCCCGTGCCGATGCGTTCTACCTGGTCTACCTGTCGGTGATCCCCCTGGCCATGGCGGCCAGCTACCTGTTCCACATGCGCTATCCGGAGTTGCTGCAGGCGGTCAGTGAAGAGGCTGCGGAGCAGCGCCGCTACCAGAAGAGCCAGCTGGGCAATGTGGATGTGGCCAGCGTGGTGCGACGGCTGGAGCAGCTGATGGAAGAGGAGCGCCTGTTTGCTGACGAGACCCTGGGCCTTGCCAGCCTGGCGGGCGCATTGGGTATATCCAGTCACCAGCTCTCGGAGCTGTTCAACGAGCAGCTGCAGACGGGCTTCAGCCGTTACCTGCGTGAGCGGCGGGTGCGCGAAGCCAGGCGACTGCTGGTGGAAGAGCCTGACGAGGCAGTGCTGGATATCGGGCTGCGCTGCGGCTTCAATTCCTCGTCGGCTTTTTATGCGGCTTTTCGTGACGTGGCCGGCATGGCGCCAGGTCGTTACCGCCGCCAGTTTTGCCCATCCGGCCAATCGGGAAACTCGTAACTGACTGAAAATAAGATAAATCCTGTTTCCCGCATTTTTTTTGGCGCTGCGGAAGCACTGCCGCTCACAGGGCGCTAGAAAGCGGGGATGCAATCCGCCTGACAGGAGAGACCGATGACAGCCAGCACCACTGCCCGGCACAGCGACTACCAGAAAGCCCCGGTGGAGGGCATTCACCACATTGCCTTCGGCACCCGCTGTACACGCGCCACCTACGAGTTCTACAACGACAAACTGGGGATGCCGCTCACGCACGTGGAGAATCACAAGCTCAAGGGCGGCTATTTCCGGCATTTCTTTTTCGACATGGGCCTCGGCCAGCAGCTGGGGTTCTTCGAGCTTCATGACGTGGGTGAGCAGGACGGTTACCGCACCGACCCGAGCACCGGGCTGGGCATGCCGGTATGGGTCAACCATGTGGCGTTCCGTCTGCCGGATGAGGCGGCTTACCAGGCGTTCAGGCAGCGTCTGCTGGACAACAAGGTCATGCTGCTGGGCGAAACCGACCATGACTTCTGCCAGAGCCTGTACCTGCTCGACCCGAACATGCTGATGATCGAATTCAGTTATGACACCGATGACAGCAAGTTCGGCATGAGTCATGACGAGGCTTACAGGGCGTTGTTTGAAACGCCACCGGAGCAGATTCCCGAGTCCGCCTACAAGGGGCGCAAGAACCCGAAAGTGAAGATCTATGTGTAACGGCTGCCGGGAGAAACGATCATGCTGCTGATTTCAAAGACGTACTGGCTGGGCATGCCGTTCAACTACAAGGGTGAATTGCCACCGGGCACATCCTGCAGCCCGGTTTACCTGCAGGCCCATGACATGCGTGGACTGCATGGCCTGTTCTACCAGCCGCCAGAGGGGCAGCGTGAAAAGACCGGCGTGCTGGTCATGCATCCGCGTGCCGATTTTACCCGCCACTACTGTATCCCCGGCTTTGTCGCCGCGGGCATCAGCGTGCTGGGACTGCAGACGCGGTGCATCAACAACGACACCACGGCCATTCATGAGGACCTCATCCTTGATGTGGCCGCCGGGGTGAAACACCTCAGGGATAACGGCTGCGAGCGTGTGGTGCTGTTTGGCAACTCCGGTGGCGGGTCCCTGTTTGCGTTCTACCAGGCCCAGGCGGAAAAAGCCCCGGCGGACAGGCTGGCAGTTGACCCGGCTGGCAAGCCCACCAAATTGCAGGCGGCGGAAATGATCCCTGCTGACGCACTGCTGGCTGTGAGTGCCCATCCCGGCGAGGGGCATGTGCTGATGGGCTGTATCGACCCGGCGGTGGTGGATGAGTCGGACCCGCTGGCCAGTGATCCGGCCCTGGATATGTATAACCCGGACAACGGCTTCGCCCCGCCGCCGCAACCGAGTCAGTACCCTGAGGCGTTTGTGGCCCGTTTCCGGGCCGGCCAGCGTGCCCGGGTTGAGCGGCTGGATGCCATCGCCCGGCGCTACGTGGACGAGGCCCGCGAGGCAGAGAGCGAGTACAAGGCCAGCAAGGGGAAATTGTCGTTCAGCGAGCGTCAGGCCATTGGCCGCCGGGCGGCCTTCGAACCGGTGATGACCATCTACCGGACCATGGCCAACCTGCATTACACCGACCCGTCCCTGGACCCGAGCAAGCGTGGCTATGGCTCACTGTTTTCGGAACGCCCGGACCTGATGAACTACCAGTACATCGGTTTCTGTCGCCAGGTCACCCCGGCGGCCTGGCTGTCCACCTGGTCGGGGCTCAGTTCAAATGCAGATTTCTGTGCCAATGCCGCACAGATCAGCTGTCCGGTGCTGCTGGTGAATGCGCTGCGCGACAAGGAGATCTACCCCGGCGAGGCGAAAAAGATGTGGGACAGCCTGCAGGGCGATCACAACACCTTTCTCGAGATTGATGCGGAGCATTACTTCGAGCCGGAGTTTGGCGCGCAGACCGCGCCGGACGTGGTAAAGCTCATGCAGCAAGTAGTGCCCTGGGTGCAGGACAAGGCCTGACCGGGGCAGTGGTGCCTGCTCGCTTTTTGTGGTGTTGCGGTTAGCGTGTGCCGGCCCTCACCCCAACCCCTCTCCCTGGGGGAGAGGGGCTTGGGCCTGTCCGCAGGGTGAGGGTGTGTTCCCCGGTGGAAGAAAAAAAGCCCGCCGGAAGGCGGGCTTTTTTCATGCGGAACACGCCGCCGGCATCAGCCCGCTTGCGGGCCCGCCTTGTGGATGTCCTCGGACACATCCGCGTACTTGTCGTTCCAGTTGTCGTTGAACTGCTTGGCCAGGCTCTGGGCCTGGGCGTCGTACGCCTCCGGGTTGCTCCAGGTGTTGCGCGGCTGCAGCAGCTCGCCATCCACACCCGGCACGGTGGTGGGCACATCCAGGTTGATCACCGGCAGGTGAACGGTTTCGGCATCGTCCAGGGAGCCGGAGATGATGGCGTTGATTACGCCCCGGGTGGTGGGGATGCTGAAGCGCTCGCCTTCACCGTAAGGGCCACCGGTCCAGCCGGTGTTGACCAGGAATACCTTGGAGCCGAACTCGTCCATGCGCTTCATCAGCAGCTCCGCATACTCACCGGCGTGACGCGGGAAGAACGGGGCGCCGAAGCAGGTGGAGAAGGTGCTCTTGATGCCGGACCCTGCGCCCATCTCGGTGGAGCCCACCAGCGCTGTGTAGCCGGACAGGAAGTGGTATGCCGCCGCTTCACGGGTGAGCTTGGACACCGGCGGCAGGACGCCGGTGAGGTCGCAGGTCAGGAAGATGATGTGCTTGGGTTCGCCAGCACGGTTCTCGATGACGCGCTTGTCGATGTTCTCGAGCGGATAAGCCGCGCGGGTGTTCTGGGTCTTGGACACGTCAGTGTAATCCGGCACGCGCGTGTCTTCGTCCATCACCACGTTTTCCAGTACGGCGCCGAACTTGATGGCATTCCAGATCACCGGCTCGTTCTTCTGGGACAGGTCGATGCACTTGGCGTAGCAGCCACCTTCCAGGTTGAACACGGTGCCCTTGCCCCAGCCGTGCTCGTCATCACCGATCAGGTAACGGTCGGGGTCGGCTGACAGGGTGGTCTTGCCGGTGCCGGACAGGCCGAAGAACAGGGCCACGTCACCGCTTTCGCCGACATTGGCGGAGCAGTGCATGGGCAGCACGTCCTTCTCGGGCAGGAGGAAGTTCTGCACCGCGAACATGGCCTTCTTCATCTCGCCGGCGTAGCGCATGCCGGCAATCAATACACGGCGCTTGGCGAAGTGGAAGATCACACAGCCATCAGAATTGGTGCCGTCACGCTCCGGGTCACACTGGAAATTGGCGGCATGCAGGATCTGCCACTCTTCCTTGCTCTTGGGATTGTATTTTTCCGGACGGATGAACAGGGTGTTGGCAAACAGGTTGTGCCAGGCCGTCTGGGCGGTGACGTTGACGGCAATGTAGTGATCCGGGTCAGAACCCACGTGCAGGTGGGAGCTGAAGCGATCGTGCTCGGCAACGAATGCCTCTACACGGTCCCACAGGGCGTCGAACTTGTCGGCTTCGAAGGGGCGGTTGATCGGGCCCCAGTGAATGTGCTCGCTGGTGGACGGCTCTTCGACGATGAAGCGGTCCATGGGGGAGCGGCCGGTGCGGTGGCCAGTGTCGCAGACCAGGGCGCCGTTGGCGGCCAGTTGGCCCTCGTTGCGCTGGATCGCCAGCTCAACCAGTTGTGCCGGGCTGAGGTCGTTGTACGCTGTGGGATTGCTCATTTTTCAAGGTTCCTGGGCTGATAGCCGTGTCGTCCCGTGGTCGTCGGGAGGCATCGTTTGCATTGCGGATCACACTGCTGGCCCCGTGCCGGGCGGTGCCGGCAGGGCCCTGCCAGACCGGGGTGGTGCCCCCGGCTGGCAATTCAGGCGCGCGATTATGCCAGAAAGGAGGCAGGTTGGCGATGCGCCGCCGGACTCACTGGTCGGTGTTGTCGAGGGCGT
The DNA here is from genome assembly GCA_029212745.1 of Alcanivoracaceae bacterium. Lineage (GTDB taxonomy): Bacteria > Pseudomonadota > Gammaproteobacteria > Pseudomonadales > Alcanivoracaceae > JARGOL01. The sequence continues at coordinate 9,060 of JARGOL010000008.1, read as the reverse complement.
GAATCATCTGGTCCAGGTCGACGGCGTCAAAGGTCTCGTTGCTCTGGCAGAAGTCGCAGCTGATGGTCACGGCTTCCTGCTCGTCGAGTATCGACTGAAGCTCTTCCTTGCCCAATGAAATCAGGGTGTTGGCAACCTTCTCGCGGGAACAGGTGCAACTGAATGCCACCGGGTCCGGCGCCGGCAGTTGTGGCGGCTGCTCATGGAACAGGCGGTGCAGAACGGTCTCAACCGGCAGGTCCAGCAGCTCCTCCATGGTCAGGGTGTCCGCCAGGGTGGTGACGTGCTCCCAGGTCAGGGCATTGTCCTCGGCGCTGGCCACCTTCTCCGGCAGGCGCTGGATCAGCAGTCCGGCGGCGCGGCCGTTGCCGGCAGCCAGCCACAGGCGCGTGGGCAGCTGTTCGGACTGGTTGAAATAGCCGGCCAGGCAGGCGGCCAGGTTTTCGCCTTCCAGTGGCACCACGCCCTGGTACTGGCGGCCCTCGTCCGGGCGGATGGTCAGCGCCATGATGGCGTTGCTGCCGAGCATGTCAGCCAGGCTGTGGTACTGGCCATCGTCCTTGCGGTGCTGCACCAGGCCGCGCACGCCATTGTCGTGGGTGCTCTCGGCCAGCAGCAGGGAAACCGGCCCCTCGCCGCGGGCCTGCAGGCTCAAGCGGCCGCGGAACTTGAGGGTGCCGGCCATCAGCACCACTGCCGCCATGGCCTCGCTGAGCAGTCCCTCCATGGCCATGGGGTAGCCGCGCTGCTGCAGTGCCGGTGCCAGGGTGTTTTCCAGCCGTACGATCTCGCCACGGATATCAGAATCCGGGAACAGGAAACGTTGTTTGATATCGGCGTTCGACATGAGGGGCTCCAGCACGCGGGGGCGCCATTCTAGCGGCATTTCGGCACCGACTACAGGGTCGCGATCAGCTGTCCTGCTGGCGGCGGAACCGCTGGTGGTCGCGGCGTTCCTTCTTGCTTGGCCGGTGGTCGGGGCGTGGCTCACTGCTGCGCAGGGCGCGGCGTTGCTCGGCGGCCTGTTCCCGGGCCACGACGCTGTCCGGCGTTTCCCGGTACAGCTGCGCGGCATCGCGGGCGCTGCCGCGCTTGCCCGCCAGTGCCGTCACCACCACTGTACGTTCATCGTGGCCCTGGCGCAGGACCACGGTCTGCCCCACCTGAACCGGTTTGCCGGCTTTCACCCGCTGGCCGTCCACGTGCACCTTGCCGCCTTCCACCATCTGCTGGGCCAGGCTGCGGGTCTTGTAAAAGCGCGCCGCCCAGAGCCACTTGTCGATACGGATGCCCTCAGCCACTGTGGCGCACCGGGGCAGGGGGCATGACGTCCTGGTAGCGGTCAATGGCCGGGAAATGCCCGGTGTGCGCACGGGCGGGGAGGCTCGAGTCTGGCCGCAGGATGCTGACCACATGGCCGATGCCGTAGTGTTCGCCGGCTTCCAGCACCGGCAGGGAGTCGTCCACCAGCAGGCTGGTGCCGGGGTTGAACGGGTGGTGTTGCTGGAGGGCCTGCCAGAACGCCGGCGATTCCTTGGCGGCGCCGTACTCATGGCTGGATACCAGGGTGTCGAAGTAGCGGTCTATTCCGGTGCGCTCGACCTTTACGGCCAGCGCCTGCGGGTGGGCATTGGTGACCATGACCACCCGGCGGCCGCTGTCACGCAGCGCCTGCAGCCACTCCTCGGCGCCGGGGCGGATACGGATGCGCTCGCCGGTCTGGCGCTTGAGTGCGGCGATATCCAGCTTCAGCTCGTCGGACCAGAAATCCAGGCAATACCAGTTCAGGGTGCCGTGATGGCGGTGAATCCAGTCGCCAATCAGTGCCAGTGCCTTGTCGCGGGCAATATGGTTGGCACGGGCATACTCTTCAGGCACAAACCTCTGCCAGAACCAGTTGTCATAGGCGAGGTCCAGCAGGGTGCCGTCCATGTCCAGCAAGGCGGTGTCGATATTGGCCCAGTCAATCATGAAATTTCATTCGTCCTCGGTGAACGGTTACTCTACGGAACCTTAGCAGCCCTGACAGGGAGACTGAATATGGAAGACCTGCCCGAGATCCTGGATACGCGGGTTGTGGCGCGAAGCCGCCTGTTCGGTATCGAGGAGCTGCATATCCGTTTTCGCAATGGCGAGCAGCGCACTTATGAGCGCCTGCGTACCCCGCCCATTGCCGCTGTGATGTGTGTGCCCATGCTGGATGACGACACGGTGGTGCTGATCCGGGAGTACGGGGCCGGGCTCGAACGCTACGAACTGACCTTGCCCAAGGGCGCGTATGAGCACGGTGAAGACTGGCGCCAGGCGGCCGACCGGGAGCTCAAGGAGGAAGCTGGCTTTGGAGCCCGCAAGCTCACCCTGCTCAAGGAGATGACCCTGTCGCCGGGGTACATGGGCCACCGGATAAAAACCGTGCTGGCGGAAGATCTGTACCAGGAGAAACTGCCGGGGGACGAGCCGGAAGAGCTGGAAGTGCTTACCTGGCGCCTGTCGGATCTCGATGGCTTGCTGGCGCGCGAGGATATCAGTGAGGCGCGGGTGATTGCCGCCCTGTACATGGTTCGCGATATGATGCGCGCTCGATGAGCGCGACCATGCTGCCGTAATACCGATGATGAAAGCACAAAGAAGGACGATTGAATGACAGACCAGGCCACCATTGATCAGGTTCTACGTATCGCTGAACAGGCGGGCGCGGCCATCCTCGAGGTCTACGGCCGGGATGACTTCGACGTCGAGAAGAAGGGTGATGATTCGCCGCTCACCGCAGCCGATATGGCGGCGCACCGCATCATCGTGTCAGGGCTTCAGGCCCTGGCTGAAAAGTTGCCGGTCCATTCGGAAGAGTCTGAGGGCATCACCTGGGAGCAGCGCCGCGACTGGTCAAGATACTGGTTGGTGGACCCGCTTGATGGCACCAAGGAGTTTATCAAGCGAAACGGCGAGTTCACCGTCAACATTGCTCTGATGGAAAATGGCGAGCCGGTGGCGGGTGTCGTGCATGTGCCGGTGAAACAGGTCACCTATGTTGGTGGTGTGGGTCTGGGTGCCTGGAAAGTCGAGGACGGAATCTACCATGCCATCAGCACGCGCCCGCTGGGCAGCGAGGTCGTCATGGTGGCCAGCCGCAGCCATGGCAGCGACAGGCTCGGTGACCTCGAGACGCTGATCGAGGAAAAAGTCGGGCCGGTTGACCGCACCAGCATGGGCTCCTCACTGAAGCTGTGCCTGGTGGCCGAAGGGAAGGCGGATATCTACCCGCGCCTTGCACCCACCAGCGAGTGGGATACCGCCGCGGCAGATGCCGTTGTGCGGGCCGCGGGAGGCAGTGTGGTGAGAACGGATTTCCAGCCACTGGGGTATAACAAGGAAGACATTCTCAATCCCCATTTCCTGGTGCTTGGCGATTCGCCCAGCAAATGGTCGTTCCTCTCAACTGTTTTGTGATTGGCGTATAACGAGGCGGGAAGCATTGGCTGCAAAAGAGATACTGAAGGCGTTTCTGCCCGGGCCCCTGATCAAGGCGGTGCGCTCGCTTGTCATGGGTTGGCGCCAGGTGACGGCAAGGTGGCGGGTGCTGCCCGACATCATTATTGTCGGTGCCCAGAAAGCCGGCACCACCAGCCTGTATGCCTACATGGCCGGGCATCCCCAGCTCAGGCGCTCCCACGTCAAGGAAGTCCATTTCTTTGATGGCGGCCTCGACCCGTCCGTCGACAGTTATGCCCGGGGGGAGAATTACTACCGTGCGTTCTTCCCGTTAAGGCCGTTTTTGCCTGCCGGGGTCAAAACCTATGAGGCGTCTCCGTTATACATCTATCACCCGCTGGTGGCCGGGCGCATAGCCCGAATGGTTCCCGGTGCCAGGGTAATCGCCCTGCTGCGTAATCCGGTGGAGCGTGCCATATCCCACTATTTCCATGACCAGAGGGCAGGACGGGAGCCGTTGCCGATCCTTGAGGCCATGCAGGCTGAAGATGATCGAGTGGCGGCTGCTGCGGCACGCAAGGATTTCAACAGCCCGGATTTCATTGAGCGCTCCTACAAGAGCCGTGGCCTGTACGCGCAGCAGTTGCAGCGCTATTACGACCAGCTTCCCGAAGAACAGGTCCTGGTGCTTTCTGCCGAAGAGCTTTTTTCGCGCCCAAAGGAAACCCTGGAGCGTGTTTACGATTTCTGCGGCGTCGACAGCGGAAAGCTGCCCGCCGATCTGACGCCGCGCAATGTGGGCTCCAACCGGCGCGATGTTGATGACGACGTCTACACATACCTGAGCGAATATTTCAGGCAGCCCAACGAAGCCCTGTTCGAGCTGCTCGGCCGGCGCTTCGACTGGTAGACAGGGTTTTGTCCGGCACACCGTTCATGAAAGGGTGTGCGCAAGCCAACAGGCAAGAGGTGAGTGGCGGATGAACTGGAAGCGACCAGTGCGGCAGCCAGCCGCCACAGTACATCGCTCGCGCGATCGGGTGCTCGGCCTGCCGGAGCTGATTGCCATTGCACTGGGTGGCATGGTTGGCGGCGGCATCTTCACCATTCTTGGCGTGTCAGTGGCCATGGTGGGCGCCTGGACGCCGCTGGTCATTGCTCTCGGTGGAGGCGTGGCCGGGCTGGCTGCGTGGTCTTACGTCAAACTGGCGTTGTATTACCAGGACGAGGGGGCCACCTATTCCTTCTTCAAGCGCACTTTCTATAATTCACCCCGCGCCGCCGCCCTGATTGGCTGGTGGGTGGTATTCGGCTACATCAGTACGTTGGCGCTCTACGCCTACACGTTTTCTTCTTATGCGATCAGCGGTTTCGAGCTGGCGGATGAGGTGTGGTTGCGCAAACTGGTTGCCGGTGCCGTAATCCTCGTGTTCGCCCTGATCAATATCTGGAGTGTGCGGGGCATGGGCAAGCTGGAAGACCTGATCGTCTATACCAAGCTGGTATTGCTGGCAGTTATTGCTTTTGTCCTTATCAATCGCAGCACGCTGACCGTGCGCGACCTCGCAGAGCAACAGGAGCCGGTGAGCATCCTTTCGGTGATGATCATCGCATCGCTGACGTTTGTGGCTTTCGAAGGTTTCCAGTTGGTGATTCATGCCATGAAGGAGATGCGAAACCCGATCCGCAATACGCCTCGGGCGATTTATTCCGCGGTGGCTGTGGCAACCTTTATCTATGTGGTGATTGCCCTCGGTGCGGTATTGGCGATTCCGTTTGAGGATATCGTCGAGCGGCAGGAATATGCGTTGGCGGCGGGCACCAGCGGCGTGTTGGGCAACTGGGGCCGGGAGTTGATGGTGCTGGGCGCGCTACTGGCCACCAGCAGTGCCATCAGTGGCACCCTGTTTGGCGCGTCCAGGCTGATGGCGGTCATTGCCGATGATGGTTACCTGCCGGCATTCGTTGCGCGTCGGCGCGGTCACATACCCACCTACGCCATTATTGTCATGGCCGCCATGGCGTACGTGCTTATCGTTGCTGGCGATCTGCGCCTCATCCTCGAGTTCGGCAGTGTGACTTTCCTGCTGGTGTCTTTCCTCATGGCGGTGGCGAATTTCCGCATTCGAGACAAGACCGGCGCGTCCGTGCCGATGGCACTGCTATCCATCATTGTGCTGCTTGGCGGCGTCGGCATGATTTTCTGGTACGAGTTCCAGGCGGAGCCCGCCAAAATGGTTGCCATTCTGCTGGTCTATTTTGTGCTCTCGCTTGCTGCCATGCTGTACGCCTCGCGTCCATCCAGGGCTGCTGTACCCGGTCGTCCGGATACTGAAAAAGGAGACATGTCATGAACAGACAGGATCTGCAATTCCAGAGCAGTGGTGTTACCTGTCGCGGCTGGTTTTATCGCCCCGACGGCGTCACCGGAAAACGCCCCTGCGTCGTCATGGCCCACGGGTTCGGGGCAACGCGATCCAGCGGAATCGAACCCTTTGCCGAAGCCTTCTGTCAGGCCGGTTACTGCGTGTTCCTGTTTGACTACCGACATTTCGGTGATAGTGAGGGCGAGCCCCGGCAGCTTCTCAATCCGGGGCGCGAAGTTGAGGACTGGCTGGCGGCGTTGGCATTTGTGCGTCAGCACGACGCAGTAGATGCTGCCAATGTCTGTTTGTGGGGGACCTCGTTTTCGGGTGGCCTGGTAACGGTAGCGGCGGCCCGCGACGGCAATGTGCAGTGCATCATTGCCCAGTGTCCGATGATGGACGGCCTGGCATCAGTGCTGGCGGTGATCGGCTACGGTGGCCTGGGCCAGGGGCTCAAGCTGACGGCTCACGGGCTGCGTGATATCGGCCGCTCCCTGCTTGGCATGTCGCCGCATTACATGGCATCCGCCGGACGGCCCGGCGATGTGGCGGCAATGACGGCGGCGGACTGCTGGGACGGCTACACCGCCCTGTTACCGCAAGATGTGCCCAATCGCGTGGCGGCCCGTATTGCCGTCAGCCTGCCGCTGTTCCGCCCGGTTGCCCGGGCAGCCGGTGTACGTTGCCCGGCGCTGGTGCTTGTCTGCGACAAGGACACGGTGGCGCCGGCCAGGGCGGCCGTAAAAGCCGCCGGCCGCATGGCGCGTGCCGAGGTGAAGCATTACCCGGTGGGGCATTTCGATGTCTACCAGGGAGAAGCCTTGCAACAGTCGCTGACGGACCAACTCACCTTTCTTGCTGCCCACATGCCGGTGCCGGCCTGAACCATCAGGCCAGCACGGGTACCAGCATTGCCAATAGCCCGGCAGCAACCAGGTTGAGAATGATGCCAGCCCGCATCATCGCCTTCTGGGGCACGTAACCGCTGCCAAACACCAGGGCATTCGGCGGTGTGGCCACCGGCAGCATGAAGGCGCAGCTTGCCGCCAGCCCGATCAGCAATGCCGTGACCTCGGTGCTGGCACCCACCGCGCTGGCCACCGGCATCATCAAGGGCACCAGCAATGCGGCGCTGGCCGTGTTGCTGACCAGCTCGGTGAGGAACACCACGAACAGGGCCACCATCAAGTACATGAGCCAGGGTTGCCCGTGCGGCAGCCACTGGCTCATGCCGTCGGCGAGCCAGGCGCTTGCCCCGGATGTCTGCATCAGCGTGGACAGGGTGATGCCGCCGCCGAACAGCAACAGCACACCCCAGTTGGCATGATGTTCTATGGTTTGCCAGCGGGTACTACCCGTGATGCCCAGCAGCACAATGGCCAGCAGTGCCACCCATGTATCAAAAGACGACTCGATGCCAAGCAGGCTGGCCACGGGCGCGCCACCCACCCACAGGGCCACCGTCAGGAAAAAGATGGCGAGCGTGGTCCAGGCGCCGGTACTGGCAGGAAACGGTGCCTGATGACCGGCATCCACATCGGGAACATCGCTCTCCGGTCGCACCGCCAGGTAGAGCACCAGCAGCGCAAGGGGAAACAGTAGTGCAAATACCGGCATGCCGATGGCCAGCCACTGGTTGAACTCCAGCCCCAGTGCCGCCGCGGTGATGGCATTTGGCGGGCTGCCAACCAGGGTGGCAATGCCGCCGACGTTGGCTGACCAGGCCAGCGCCAGGAGTACGAACAGCCTGAAGCGCGGGAAGCTTTCGCCCACCGGCATGCACAGGCCCAGGGCCACCGGCAGCATCATGGCGGTGGTGGCGGTGTTGGAAATCCACATGGACAGCAAGGCGGTGGTGGCGGCGAGGATCAGGGCAGCCGGCAGGGCGCGGCCGCGCGCCAGGTTGAGCAGCCGATGGGCCAGCCAGCGGTCGATGCCGTGCTCCGACAGCGCCGCGGCCAGCGCAAAGCCGCCCAGGAAAAGTCCGATCACCGGATGCGCGAAGCCGGCAAGCGCCGTCTTGACCGGAGCCAGCCCCAGTGCAATCCCGACCACCGGCACCAGCAGGGCGGTATAGCTCAGCGGCAGGGCTTCGGTGAGCCACAGCAGGCCGATCAGCACGAACAGGGCAAGCCCTGCCGATACTGCCGGATCGTTCGGCACCAGGGCAGACAGCAGAGCCGCTGCAATGGCAATCAGTATGCGCAGACTGTGCATGGTCGCTCCAGGCTTACGGGCCGTGCGGACAGGGAGTCATAGACCGGAGCATGCCGGGAGACAGTGATATGCTCAAGGTTTTGCAACGTTGTTCAGGGAGACAACAACATGAGAAACAATAACGGGTCAGCGCTGAAGATTATCTGGGTGCCGCTGCTGCTGGTGGTCGGCCTGGTCTTTCTGTTCTCCATGGCGTACACGGTGGATACCGGTAACGTTGCCGTGGAAAAGACCCTCGGCAAGGTGGACCTGCAGGAAAAGACCGAGGGCATCCAGTTCAAGATGCCATTCCTGACCTCGGCGCGAGAGTACAGCGCCAAGGTTATTGCTGTGGACCTGGAAAACCTGACCCCCAAGGCCAGTGATAACCTCAGCCTGCGTGATCTTGATATTACCATCTTCTATTCCGTCGCCCGGGATCGTATCGCCGAGCTGAGCGTCAAGTATGCCGCCTCGGAAGTGGAGGGTAAGGAGGCCTGGTGGCCGGCCTACCAGCTGGTCTGGCGTGAGGCGCGCAGCGTGGTGTACGACTCGGTGTCGGAGATTCCTTCGCTGCAGCTGCACAAGCAGCGTGAGTCACTGCAGATGCGGGTACAGGAAGACCTGGCCACGCGGCTGGAAGAAAAAGACCCGGGCGTATTCCTGGTGGACCGGGTTGTCATCCGGGCCCTGAATACCGACCCGACCATCGAAAAAGCCATCCAGCAGGCGGTGCAGAACGAGAAGCGCCTGGAGGCCAAGAAGGTGGAAGTGGAAATTGCCGCCAAGGATGCGGAGATCGAGATCAAGCGCGCCGAGGGTATCGCTCGGGCCAATGAGATCATCAACGAAAGCCTGACGCCGGAGTACCTCCAGCATGAATTCAACCTGGCGCTGATGAAATCGGCAGAAAACGGCAACCAGATGATGGTGGTGCCGGCTAACATGCAGGGCCTGATCACGCTGGATCCCAAGCGGGTGCAGATGAAGTAAACCGTCGGCCGGCATTCCGCTGAGGACTGGAAGCACAAAGCCCCGCACTTGGCGGGGCTTTGTTCATTGATCTGGT
>JARGOL010000025.1 GCA_029212745.1 Alcanivoracaceae bacterium | reverse complement strand
CCGGCCAATGCCCATGACTGTGCCAAGACAGCCGCCGATCACATTACCGAACGGCGCGGCGGCGAAGGCGCGGTTCGCGAAATCTGCGACGCCATCCTCACGCAACGGAGCCCGGCATGAAGCGCCAGGGCCTGCTCAGCGCCACCGGCATCCTGATGCTGGGGCTGGTCATGATGATGACCCTGCACGAGTGGGATGACACCCTGCCCGGCCAGGAGGATGCCATCCTCACCGCGCCAGCCATTGTCGCCAAGGACATTACGGCACGCGCCTTTAGTGAAGAGGACGGCCGTCTCCAGTACTATCTCACCGCCGAGACGCTGACCCAGTACGACCACAACCCGCTCACGGAAATGCAGCAACCCGAGCTGGAAATGGCCAACGACAAAGGCAGCTGGACCATTGTCAGCGAACAGGGCGTGGTGCAGGAAAATGGCGACCTGATTGTCTTCTCCGGCGACGTAAAAGCCCGCAATCAGCAACAGAAAATCACCCTGGACACCCAGGAGCTGCGCTTTCTGAGCGAGACCAACATCGCCAGCTCTCCCGGGGATGTTGACATAGAATTTGAATCCGGCAGGACCCGAGCGGGTGCGCTGGAGGCCGATCTCGACAAGGGCGTACTGACCCTTGAAAAAGGAGTAAAGAGTGAGTTTGACGCGCCGGCTTCTTAGAACCTGCACCATCGCCCTGGCAGTGACCCTGCCGGTGAGCGCAGTGGCCGCTCCGCCGCAGACGGCCGTGTCCGTCACCGCCGACTCCGGACGCTTCGAACAGGATGCCGGCAGCGGCCTGTACCGCGGCAATGTGGAACTGATACAGGGCAAACGGAAACTGTTTGCCGACGAAATGCGCCTGTTTACCCGCAATGGCGAACTGATCCGCGTGGAAGCGTCCGGCACCCCGGTGCGCATGGAAGAAGGTGAGGACCTGCAGGCCCACGCCAACAACCTGGTCTACGATATTCGCCAACGCACACTGGTACTTACCGGCGACGCTTACATTGAACACCTGGGCAACACCTTCGAAGGCGCCAAGGTGGAGTACAGCCTGGATTCCAAGCGGGTTGACGCCAGCAGCGAAGGCGACAAGCGTGTGCGACTGGTGATCCCTGCCGAAAATCAAACGCCCAAGGAAGACACTCCTGCGGACAACAATACAAACGAAGAGGCGCCCGTAGAGCCCTCCTCCGAGGCGGAGCCAAACACCCTATGAGCCATTTACGTGCCCACCACCTGGCAAAAAGCTACAAGGGTCGCCGAGTCATCGAGGATGTCTCCCTGGACGTGGAGGCCGGCCAGATCGTCGGCCTGCTCGGCCCCAATGGCGCCGGCAAGACCACCTGCTTCTACATGATTGTCGGCCTGGTGGAAGCGGACGCCGGGCGAATCGACATCAACGAGGCGGATATCACCCATCTGCCCATGCATGGCCGCGCCCAGCGCGGCATCGGCTATCTGCCACAAGAAGCCAGCATCTTCCGCCGCCTGACCGTGGAAGAAAACATCATGGCGATCCTGGAAACCCGCAAGGAGCTCAGCAAGGCGGATCGCCACGAGCGCATGGAGAGCCTGCTCAAGGAATTCCATATCACCCACATCCGTGATTCCCTGGGCATGAGCCTGTCCGGCGGTGAACGACGTCGGGCAGAAATCGCCCGCGGTCTGGCCACCGACCCGGATTTCATCCTGCTGGATGAACCCTTCGCCGGCGTGGACCCGATTTCCGTGAACGACATCAAGGGCATCATCCGCCACCTGAAAGAGCGCGGCATCGGCGTGCTGATCACCGATCACAACGTGCGCGAAACCCTGGATATCTGTGACACCGCCTATATTGTCAGCGCCGGGCACATTATCGCCTCCGGCGACGCCGACACCATTCTCGGTAACCAGCAGGTGCGGGATGTGTACCTGGGGGCCGATTTCAGGCTGTAAACAAATTGACAGTTGATAGTGGACAGTTGACAGCTACGCGATAAAGGCACTTGGTTCTGAAGCCCTTTGAGGGCCGCGCCCAAACTTTAAACGCAGCCTCAGACATTGCAGATAAAGACAGGATTCCCCGCGACGCTGTCAACTGTCAACTTTGCTCTCTAGCACACAACCATCATTGGCACAAATATTGCTTGCCTTATGCATAGGCTGTTATTCTCGTGTTTTGGGGATGACATCAGCCTGAGCAGTATGAAGCCAAGCCTACAACTACAAATCGGCCAGCAGCTGACCATGACACCTCAGCTGCAGCAGGCCATTCGCCTCTTGCAGCTATCCACGCTGGACTTGCGTCAGGAGATTCAGCAGGCAGTGGAAAGCAATCCGTTGCTGGAGCTGGCTGATGATTTCGGTGACGAATCCCTGCCTGACGCTGACGAAAAACGTCAGGACGAACAGGAGCTGGATACCGAGCGTGACGACGCTCTGGAAGAGTTCGTGGACGACGAACCCGGCATCGAAACGGAATGGGACGATGTCTATTCCGGCCAGACCAGCAGTGCCTCCAGCGCCCTCCCCGACGATGCCGACGACTGGCAACAACGCCATAGTATTGCCGGCAATCTTCAGGACCACCTGCTCTGGCAACTGAATCTGACCCCCATGAGCGATGTAGACCGCATTATCGCCATGACCATCATCGAGTCCCTGGACGATCGCGGCTACCTGACCGTCACCGTGGACGAGATCGTAGCGATGATGAACGCCCAGGATGACCTGCTCACCGAAGGCGACGAGCTGGAAGCCGATGAAGTACTGGCAGTTCAGCACCGCCTGCAGCAATTCGATCCGGTAGGGGTCGCCAGCCTGGATCTGGCCGACTGCCTGCGGGTGCAGTTGCGCCAACTCCCCACAGACACTCCCTTTCTGGACTATGCCCTGGCCCTGCTGGGGCATCTCGCGCTGCTGGAAAAGCACGACTACGCCGCCCTGCGCCGGGTACTGCAGATCAGCGAAGAAAACCTGCTCGACGCGCTCTCGCTGCTGCGCACCCTGGACCCGGCACCCGGCGAACAGATCGGTGAAAGCCAGGTGGATTACGCGGTGCCGGACGTGATTGTGCGCCAGCACCAGGGACGCTGGCAGGTCAGCCTGAATGAGGAAGTGCTGCCCAAGGTCAACCTGCAGCAGCAGTACGCCTCCATGGCCCGCAAGGCCGGTGGCGAGGATGGTCAGTACCTGCGCAACTGCGTGCAGGAGGCCAAGTGGTTCATCAAGAGCCTGCAAAGCCGCCACGACACCCTGCTGAAGGTGGCCACCCGCATCGTTGAAGTTCAACAAGACTTCTTTGACTATGGCGAGGAGGCAATGAAACAGCTGGTTCTGGCCGAGATTGCTGATGCCGTCGAGATGCACGAATCGACCA
>JARGOL010000007.1 GCA_029212745.1 Alcanivoracaceae bacterium | reverse complement strand
GGTTGCCCCCACTAGCACCTGAAGCTAGCGTGTCTACCAATTTCACCACCTCGGCAGGTCGTGAGCTCCACAACGTGGAGGCCGCGTATTTTAGTAGATGAAGGCGTCATGTCAACGGGCTGGAGCGAAAATACTGTCTTCACGCTATCCGGCGGCCCGGCCCTGCGTTAAGCTGGCAGCACCACGGGCCGGCAACCGCCTCGCCCGGACCAATCAGGAGTCATTGTCTTCCCTATGGGAAAGAAGAAAACCTACCAGGACCCCCACGCCGCGCGGGAAGCGCGCAAGTACGAAAACCCCGTTCCCAGCCGCGAGCTCATCATCCAGGTCCTTGGCGACCAGGGTGCGCCCATGTCTGCCAAGGACCTGTTGCGCCATCTCAAGGTCAAGGGCGAGGAATCGGAAGAGGCCTTCCAGCGGCGCCTGCGGGCGATGATCCGTGATGGCCAGCTGGTGCAGAACCGGGCCGGCCAGTTCGGCATCGCCAGCCGTATGGACCTCATGTGTGGCCGTATCCAGGCTCATCGCGACGGCTTCGGCTTCTTTGTGCCCGAGGACGCCGGCGCGGAAGACCTGTTCGTGGCCCCCCGGCAGATGCAGACAGTGATGCACGGTGACCGGGTGCTGGTGTCGGTGCAGGGGCGTAATCGTTTCGGCAAGCAGGAAGCCCGCATTGTAGAAATCGTCGAGCGCGGCACCACCGAACTGGTGGGCGTCTATCGCAAGGAGGCGCGGGTACATTTCCTTGAACCGCAAAACCGCCGTATCAGCAAGGATGTGCTGATTACCGACATGAACGGGCTCAAGCCGGCGCCCGGTGACCACGTGCGCACGGAAATCCTGCAGTACCCGGGCGACGGCCAGCATGTCCAGGTGAAGCTGGTCGAGATCATTGCCTCGCCGGATGAGCCGGGCATGGAAGTGGATGTGGCCCTGCGCAATTTTGAAATTCCCCACCACTTCCCCGGTGAGGCGCTGGACGAAGCCAATGCCATCAGTCCGGAAGTGGCCGACAGGGACAAGCTGTCACGGGTGGACCTGCGCGACCTGCCATTGGTCACCATCGATGGGGAGGACGCCCGTGATTTTGATGACGCGGTGTGCGTGTTCCCGCGGCCCCGCGGCGGCTGGCGACTGATTGTCGCCATCGCTGACGTGTCGCACTACGTCCATCCGGATGCACCGCTGGACCGGGAAGCGCAGAGGCGGGCCACTTCGGTGTACTTCCCCAACCGGGTGGTGCCGATGTTGCCGGAGAAACTCTCCAATGGCCTGTGTTCCCTGAATCCGCATGTGGACCGGCTGTGCCTGTTCTGTGAGATGCAGATATCCGCACGCGGCCGTATCACCGGATTTGTTTTCCGCGAAGGCGTCATGCGTTCGCGTTATCGCCTGACCTACACCGAGGTCGGTGCGGTGATCGAGCAACCGGAGTCCAAACTGGCGGCAGAGGTCACAGCGCGTCTGGACGACGAGGCGCTGGATATGCTGTGGCAGTTCCATGAGCTGTTCGGGGCGCTCAGCGAGCAACGCCAGCGCCGTGGTGCCATCGACTTCGACAGTGTCGAGACCCGCATTCTCTACGACGACAACAAGAAGATCCGCGACATCGTGCCAGTTGAGCGCAATGTGGCCCATCGCATGATCGAGGAAGCGATGCTGGCGGCCAATATCTGCGCCGCGCGGTTGCTGGAAGACGCGCAAGTGCCGGCCCTGTTCCGTAACCACGAACCGCCGTCCGGTGAGAAGCTGGAAACCCTGCAGTCTTTCCTGGGGCCGCTCGGCCTGTCCCTGGACTGGGGCAGGGCGAAGAACAAAAATGCGGATCCGTCGCCGGCCGTGTTCAAGCAGCTCACCGAGCAGATTGCCGATCGCCCTGACCGCAGCGTTATCCAGGTGATGATGTTGCGCTCCCTGACCCAGGCCAAGTACGAAGCTGAAAACAAGGGGCATTTCGGGCTGGCCTACGAGTCCTATGCGCATTTCACCTCGCCCATCCGGCGCTATCCCGATCTGCTGGTGCATCGGGCCATCCGTTACCTGATTCGCAAGGGCAGTAACGAGCACGCAGATAACCCGGGCAAACTGCCACGGTTGGCCAAGAAGGACATCCTGCCCTACGCAACTGCCGACATGGTGACGCTGGGTGAGCATTGTTCGATGGCAGAGCGGCGGGCAGACGATGCCACCCGCGATGTGGTCAAGTGGCTCAAGTGCCAGTACATGGAGCAGCACCTGGGCGATGAGTTCGAGGGGCTGGTCAGTGGTGTGGCCAACTTCGGCTTGTTTATCGAGCTGAAAAACCTGTACATCGAGGGAATGGTGCACGTGGCCAACCTGGGCAGTGACTACTTCCACTACGATGAGCTCAGTCACGCCCTGGTGGGTGAGTCGTCCGGCCAGCGCTACCAGCTGGGTGATGCAGTCACTGTGCGCGTGGCGGCGGTGCTGACGGAGGACCGCAAGATCGACCTTGAGCTGGTCGGCGTCATCAAGGCCGCGCGTGGCGCCCGCAAGGGCGGCAAGAAAGGCTCCGGCAAAGGGGGCGCGGGCAAGGCGGATTCAGGCAAGGGTGGGCGCGGTGTTCGAGAGGCGCTGCGCAAAGGCAAGATTCCCGGAGATGGCAAGGCTGCGCCGAAAAAGAAGGCGGCGCGCCGCAAATCCGCTGCCGGGAAATCCGGCGGCCGTCGGTCCAAGTCCGGACGCGGCGCCTGACTCGGCATCAGCAGGTCAAGGAACTGAGCAGTGAACAAGCCCCTGATGTATTCCGGCTACCATGCCGTCGAGGCGTTACTGCGCCACCGGCCTGAAGCGGTACTCGAATTGTTCGTGCAGGATGCCCGAGCTGAGCGTGGCGATGCCCGCCTGCAAGGCCTGATCGACCAGGCAAGAACCATCGGCATTGCTGTGCAGGAGGCCCGCCGGGAAGTGCTGGCGCGGCATGCGGGCCCGCAACACCAGGGCGTGGTGGCGCGTGCCCGCCCGCGCCGTCCCGGGGACGAGAAGGCGCTGGAAGAGGTGGTCATCCGGGAGGGCGCGGCCTTGCGCTTGCTGGTCCTTGATGGTGTGACCGACCCGCATAACCTGGGCGCCTGCCTGCGCAGTGCCGACGCCACCGGGATTCACGGTGTCGTGGTGCCACGCAAGAACGCTTGCGGTCTCACGCCGGTGGCCTGCCGCAGCGCTGTCGGGGCCGCCGAAAGCGTGCCCTATTTCGAGGTCGGTAGCCTGGTGAAGGTGTTGGGCCGGCTCACGGAACTGGGCGTGCTGGTGGCGGGTACGGCGCTCACCGAGGACAGTACAGGCCTGTTTCAATGGCACCCTGACGGCGCAGTGGCAATGGTCATGGGTGCAGAAGGCGCGGGCATGCGCCCGGGTGTGATGGAATGCTGCCAGGCGTTGGTGGAAATACCCATGCATGGTGAGGTGCAGAGCCTGAATGTGTCGGTTGCCACGGGGGTTGTGCTCTACCACCTGAGCCGCTCGCGGCCCGGCTGACACAGATTCAGTCGAGCCGGCTCTGGATGGCCGGGCCCTGTTTTATACGTGGGGTGGCCAGGGTGTTCTGGAGCCCGTCGCCCACCAGGCTTTCCTCCGGCAGGAAGGGCTTGCCGGGCTCAAGCAGGTATTCCTCCGGCGGGATGGCAGCCATGCCCTCCGGAATCGTGACTTCCACCCGTTTTTCCGCCAATTGCTCCCGCTCCAGTTTGCTCAGCGGGAAACTCAGGTGGGTGGTGCGATTGAACCGGTACGTCTGTTTGTAATCTGGCTGGACGTAGCCTTCGGCATTACGCAGTGCGGTTTCGAGATCCTCGGGGCCGGTCACGTGATGCCAGTCATGGCCCTGCTTGTTGGTATTGCCGGCGTCCTCTGCGTCCCCGGGAGCCTGGGGCTGTGACGCGCGACGCTTCTCCCAGGCCAGGACATCCCGGATAAAGGCGTCGCGATCCTGGTAGTCGTTGATGTCCGGTCTGGGCCCGAGGGGCTGCCCTGCGGATGCCACAGTTGTTATCAGGAATAACAGGAGTGGTAGCAGGGCCCTCATGGTGATCCGGTCAGTCGATCGTCATGTTCATGGAGAACTGGCCGCAACTGCTCAGGCAGGATTCGGATTCAGACAGTCCGGCGTCGAACAACAGCAGGGTGCCTTCCGGGTCGTAGAATGACGTTGAGCCACTGGGCGACACAAGCGCTGTATTGGAGCCGCCTGCGAGGATGAACGGGATGCTCTGGTCAGTGAAGAACAGGTTCTGGGTGAGTTGGCCGAGGGTAATGTCCTGCCCCAGGTGGCCGTCTTCCGTGTTCGGCATGACCCCGGAAAGCACCAGGATCGCCTGCTGTTGCTCGAGACTCAAGGCATCCTGGCCGTCGAGGTTGCCCTGATCGAGGGTTGCCAGGGAAGTCTGGACCAGGCTGTCGGCCAGCTGCTCCGCATTGATATCGGCCAACGCAAAGCTCTGCGAGGTGGTACGTCCGTACCATTCGTCTGTGGTGCCGTAGTTCAGCGACGGGAATGAATCGGAGCGGTCCACCGCAGATTCCAGGGTTTCCGGCCCCTGGGTCACGGTCGGATCATCAATCCAGACTGTCGGTGGACGGCTATAAAGCTCAGGACATGACTTGCGGTGCTGATCCTGCTTGCGCTGCTGGGCCTTGTACTCCAGGGCTGCCGCAATAAAGGCGTTGAGCTGGCTGTGATCGCTCATTTCCGGCTTCTTGCCGAGCTCGATGGGCACGTCGCAGTCGCCGGAATCCTTGGCCTGCAGGGGCAGGGCGAGGGCCAAGGCAACACACAGGCTGGCCGTCTGGATCAATGTGCGCAGATTCATCACTGCGTCTCCGTTGTTATTTTCGTTATCTGTGTTGTTTGTCTGGTCGTTATTTAACCTAGTTTCTCATCAGAGCGCATACCGTCCAAGGATACGGTGTCGCCACCTTTATGGCAATGTCGGTCTTGCCGGTGAGTGGGCACTCGGGTAGAATGCCGCGCCCTGCCTGGTTTGACCGGGCAGACTCCTTGCCTCACCGCCGATTGCGGGAGGCTGACTGAACCCATAAGGAGCTGACAATGCGCCATTATGAAGTTGTGTTCCTGGTCCACCCGGACCAGAGCGAGCAGGTGCCTGCCATGATCGAGCGGTATACCGCCCTGATCAAGGAAGGTAACGGCACCATCCACCGCCTTGAGGACTGGGGCCGCCGCCAGCTGGCCTACCCGATCAACAAGATCCACAAGGCCCACTACGTCCTGATGAACATCGAATGCGACGGTGACACCCTGGCGGAGCTGGAGAATACCTTCCGTTTCAACGACGCCGTGATTCGCAATATGGTCATGCGCCAGGAAGAGGCCGTTAGCGAGCCTTCGCCGCTGGCCAAGTCGAACGAGAAGGAGGAGGCAGTCAGCTGAGCTCCTCCATGGAGGAAAACAGTTGCACCCTGACAGGGGTGATCGCGAGCCTCGAGGCTGTACGACACACTCCGGCCGGTGTTCCCCGGCAGCGCTTCTGGCTTGAGCACCGCTCGCGCCAGCAGGAAAACGGGGAGCCCCGCGAAGTCCAGGCCCGGCTGGCGGTTATCGTCACCGGCGGGACGGCCCAGGCCCTGAATGAGGGGCAGCGGGTGAAGGTGACGGGGTTTCTGTCCCGTGCCGGCTACCGCGGTGAGGCCAGGGATCGTATGCAACTGCACGCAACTCGGATTGATTGCCTGGACTAACAGGATTCCCAGGAGATATTGAAAATGGCACGTTTCTATCGTCGTCGTAAGTTCTGCCGCTTCAGTGCGGAAGGTGTGGTCAAGATCGATTACAAGGATCTGGACACCCTGAAAGCGTACATCACCGAAACCGGCAAGATCGTTCCCAGCCGGATCACCGGCACCAGCGCGCGCTACCAGCGCCAGCTGGCGTCTGCCATCAAGCAGGCGCGCTTCCTGGCGTTGCTGCCGTACACCGACAGCCACGACAACTGAGCCCGGACTGAGAGAGGTAACCGATCATGCAAGTGATTCTGCTGGAAAAGATCACCAATGTTGGCGAGCTGGGCAGCGTTGTTGATGTGCGCGCCGGCTTTGGCCGCAACTTCCTGATTCCCCATGGCAAGGCACTGCCGGCCACCAAGGCCAACCTGGCCGAAGTGGAAGCCCGTCGTGCCGAGCTGGAGAAGCAGGCTGCCGAGCAGCTGGCTGCTGCCCAGGGCCGCGGCGAGAAGCTCGAGGGTGCCGAGATCACCCTGGGCGCCAAGGCCGGTGACGAAGGCAAGCTGTTTGGCTCCGTCGGCACCCGTGACATCGCCGAGGCTATTGCCGCCCAGACCGGTGTCGAGGTGGAGAAAGCGGAAGTGAAACTGCCGCTGGGTGCCATCCGCACCACCGGCGAATTCGAGATCGACCTGCAGCTGCACCCGGAGGTTTTCCTGACGGTGAAGCTGGCAGTGGTCCCGGAAGAGTAAACAACGCCTCCTACCCGGAGGTCAGTTGTGCCACAATGCGGGCATCGGCGGTGACGCCGGTGCCCGTTTTGTTTTTGCAGACCTGAAAAATGACCGAGTCGACATCACTGGACCAGCACCTGCCTGACAGCCTGCGTATTCCGCCCCATTCAGTGGAGGCCGAGCAGGCCGTGCTGGGTGGCCTGATGCTGAGTAACGACGCCTGGGACCAGGTGGCCGAGCGTTGCTCCGGCGATGATTTCTATCGCAAGGAACACAAGCAGATATTCGGCGTCATGCTGCAGCTGGCCGAGGAAGACAAGCCCCGTGACCTGGTGACGGTATCGCAGGCGCTGCAGCACCTGGGCCAGCTGGAAAGCGCTGGCGGCATCGCCTACCTGAGCGAACTGTCGCGCAATACGCCCAGTGCCGCCAATATCTCCGCCTATGCGGAAATCGTCCGCGAGCGCTCGATCCTGCGCCAGCTGATCGAGATTTCCAACCATGTGGCCGGCCGGGCCTTCAATCCCAAGGGCGCGCCCAGCGGCGAGATCCTTGATGACGCCGAGTCCTCCATCTTCAGTATTGCCGAGCAGCAGAAGAAGGGCTCCGGGCCGCAGGCGATCAAGGATGTGCTGACCCGCACGGTGGAGAAGATCGACGAGCTTCACCGCAACAAGTCGGCCGTCACCGGGGTATCCACGGGCTTCGACCTGCTCGACAAGAAAACCTCTGGCCTGCAGCCGTCAGACATGGTGGTGGTGGCGGCGCGACCGTCCATGGGTAAAACCACCTTTGCCATGAATATCTGCGAATCGGTGGCGATCAAGGGCGGCAAGCCGGTGCTGGTGTTTTCCATGGAGATGCCGGCAGACAGTATCGTCATGCGGATGCTCTCGTCCCTGGGCCGGATCAACCAGCAGAACCTGCGCTCCGGCCAGCTTGAGCAGGATGACTGGGTGCGCATCACCTCCGCCATGCAGTTGCTGACGCCACAGAAAATCTACATCGATGACACGCCAGCCCTGTCGCCGTTGGAAATGCGTGCCCGGGCCCGTCGTGTGGCCCGTGATGCCGGTGAGGACCTTGGCTGCATCATGGTGGACTACCTGCAGCTCATGCAGGTGCCCGGAGTGGAAAACCGGGTCAACGAGATTTCCGAAATTTCCCGCTCCCTCAAGGGCCTGGCCAAGGAAATGAACTGCCCGGTGATTGCCCTTTCGCAGCTGAACCGCTCGCTGGAACAGCGCCCCAACAAGCGCCCGGTGATGTCGGACCTGCGTGAGTCCGGGGCCATCGAGCAGGATGCCGACGTGATCATGTTCCTGTACCGCGACGAGGTGTACAACAGCGACACCCAGGACAAGGGCATTGCCGAGGTCATCATCGGCAAGCAGCGTAACGGCCCCATCGGTTCCGTACGGTTGGCCTTCCGCGGTGAGTTCACCCGCTTTGATGACCTGGCCCCCGAGTACTACCAGGACTACGACGAGTAATCGCCCCTCGCGGCAAGGACAGTGAAATGCCCCGCGCCACATGCCTGACCCTGAGACCCGCTGCACTGCGCCATAACGCCGAGCGTGCCCGCGCCTTCGCCGAGGGGGCCCAGCTGTTCGCCATGGTCAAGGCGGACGGGTATGGCCATGGCCTGGGCCTGGCGGCACGCAGCATGGTGGACCATGTGGACGGGTTCGGGGTGGCGGTGCTGGCCGAGGCGGTGAGCCTGCGTCACGGTGGCATCCACAAGCCCATCATGCTGCTCCAGGGTGTGCTTGATGAGCATGAGCTGAGTACCGCCCTGAAGCTGCACCTGGAGCCGGTGGTACACAGTGAGTGGCAGGTGGACCTGATCGAGCGTAGCGGTGATGGCTTGCTCAGTGTCTGGCTCAAGGTCAACACCGGCATGCACCGCCTTGGCGTGGACCTGGATGCGGCCCCGGCCATCATAGCCCGGCTGCGGGAGATTCCGGGGGTGCGCCTGGCCGGGGTGATGACCCATCTGGCCTGTGCCGACATGCGTGATGACGGCCTCAGCAATCAGCAGGTAAGCGACATTGCCCGCCTGGCGGTCGATCACGACCTGCCGTTTTCTGCCGCCAATTCGGCCGGTCTTGTGCGTTATCCGGACAGCCGTGGCAGCCGCGTGCGCCCCGGCATCATGCTGTACGGCTCTTCGCCGTTTGCCGACCGGGATGCCCATAGCATGGGGCTGATACCCACCCAGCGTCTTAGCGCACGACTGATTGCGATCAACACCGTCGCCCCGGGCGGCAGCGTTGGTTACGGTGCCACCTGGACGGCAGAAAAGGAGACCCGTGTCGGCGTGGTGTCCATCGGCTACGGGGATGGCTATCCGCGTCATGCCCCCAATGGCACGCCGGTGGCGGTCAACGGCCAGCGCACCCGGCTGGTGGGGCGGGTGTCCATGGACATGCTCACCGTCGACCTGTCCGGCCTGCCTGATGCCCGGGTCGGCGATGAGGTGGAGCTCTGGGGTGACACCGTGCACGTTGATGAGGTCGCCCGGCAGTGCGGCACCATCAGCTATGAATTGTTCTGCCAGGTGACTGCGCGACCGCGGAGGAAAGTGGATGGCCAAACGTAAGGTGGCATTCGTGTGCACCGAGTGCGGTGCCGATGCGCCCAAGTGGCAAGGCCAGTGCCCGTCCTGCAATGCCTGGAATTCCATGACCGAGTTTGTCACTGACGCCGCCACCCCGGTGACGCGCGGCGCCGGTCGCAGCGGGTTTGCCGGCGCGCTGGCCGACGTGCGCCGGCTGGACGAAATCGAGCTGGCCGATGCGCCGCGCCTGGAGACCGGTATCAGCGAGCTGGACCGGGTGCTGGGCGGGGGCCTGGTGCCCGGTTCGGCGGTACTGATCGGCGGTCACCCGGGTGCCGGGAAGTCGACGCTGTTGCTGCAGGTCATGTGCCGGCTGGCTGCGCAGATGCCCTGTCTCTATGTCACCGGTGAGGAAAGCCCCTCGCAGGTGGCAATGCGTGCGGAGCGCCTGAAGCAGCCCCGGGATGCCCTGCGCCTGGCGGCGGAAACGGATGTCGAGCGCATCATTGAGCTGGCGCAGAAGGAAAAGCCGAAGATTCTGGTGATCGATTCCATTCAGGTCATGTACCTGGCCGGTCTGCAGTCTTCGCCGGGTAGTGTGGCCCAGGTGCGGGAAAGTGCCGCTGCGTTGACCCGGTTTGCCAAGCAGACCGGCACGGTGTTGTTCCTGGTCGGGCATGTGACCAAGGACGGTACGCTGGCCGGCCCGAAAGTGCTGGAGCACATGATCGATTGTTCGTTGATGCTGGAAGGGTCGGCGGACGCCCGTTTCCGGACCCTGCGTGGTCTCAAGAACCGCTTTGGCGCCGTCAATGAACTGGGTGTGTTCGGCATGACCCAGGAGGGCCTGCGCGAAGTAAAGAACCCCTCTGCCATTTTTCTCAATCGTGCCGAGGAAATCGCCAGCGGTTCGCTGGTCACTGTTGTCTGGGAAGGCACGCGGCCGTTGCTGGTGGAGCTGCAGGCACTGGTGGACCAGAGCCATTTCGGCAATCCGCGCCGCGTCTGCGTGGGGCTGGAGCAGAACCGGCTGGCCATGCTGCTGGCGGTGCTGCATCGCCATGGCGGTATCCAGGTGGGCGACCAGGACGTGTTTGCCAATGTGGTGGGTGGCGTCAAGGTCGTGGAGACCGGCGCTGACCTGGCCCTGCTGCTGGCCATCATTTCCAGTTTCCGCGACCGGGCCCTGCCGCGTGATCTGGTGGTCTTTGGTGAAGTGGGCCTCAGTGGTGAGATTCGTCCGGTGCAGCAGGGCCAGGACCGTCTCCAGGAAGCTGCCAAGCATGGTTTCCGACGCGCCATCATCGGCAAGGCCAATGCGCCGCGGGAGCCGATCAAGGGCATGCAGGTGGAGGCCGTGGCTACGCTTGCCGAGGCCCTTGAGCGGATTGACTGAGGGCGTTGCTCACCGCGGTCCAGGTGCTGACGCAGTAGGGGACCACCATGGTCAGTGCCGCCTTCCAGGCATTGAATGCTGTCGTCCCGAACAGCGCATCCCACTGGTTGATCAGTATCAGCAGCGGTCCCACCACCAGGGCCAGCCGGGTGGCCGTCAGCACTGTTTGCCGGCGCATGGCCAGGCGCAGGGCCAGGCGCAGGTCAGGGAAGTGCTGCGCGTTCATGCCTGCCGGTCGAGCCTGTCCAGGACGCGGCGAACCTCCTCGTCCGTGCTGTCCTCTGCCACCTGTGGCAGTGCCCCCATCAGGACCCTGAGCTGGCGCAGGTAGCGCCGGCAGTGGTGGCACATCAGCAAATGCATGCGCAGCGAGAAGCGCTGGCCCGGGGTCATGTCACCGGCCAGGAGCTGTTCGGCATGTTGTGGCACATCGCGGCATTTCAGCATTCGCCCGTCTCCTGATAGTGCTCCACCATGGCAAACAGGGTGGTCCGTGCCCGGTGTAGCAACACACGGGCATTGGATGCGCTGATGTCGAGCATATTACAGATATCGTCGAAGCCATGGCCCTGGATGTCCCGCAGTTCCAGCACCAGGCGCTGGTTTTCCGGCATGGCATGCAGGTGGTGCTTGAGGCAGCGTTGCAGGTCTTTCTCTTCCAGCAGCTGCTCCGGCGTGCTGAATTCCCACGCTACCGGGGGGCGGCGCCAGTGGCCGTTGTCCTTGAAGCGATCCACCAGGGCATCCTGTTCGTCGCTGCTGATATCCAGGTTGATCTCGCGGCCCGCCTTGCGCAGGCGCATCTTGCACTCGTTGATGACGATGCGCGTGAGCCAAGTCTTCAGGGCCGAGCGGCCTTCAAAGCGGGAAATGTTGCGGTGTGCCGAGATCCAGGCGTCCTGGACGGCTTCCTCGGCGTCGCCGCCAGAGAGAAACGAGCGCGCCACCGCCAACAGGGCGCCGTGATGCCGGCGCACCAGCTGGTCGAAGGCTGCACGGTCGCCTTCCTGCAGGCGCGCCAGCGGGTCCTTTGCGTCGGCGTCAGTCATGTCCGGGCAGTCCCGTGCGGGTGGTCAGGATGATTGCCTGCTCTGCCAGTCATGCAGGCTGTTCAGTCGGAAAACCTGGCCAGCTCTTCGCCGTCATCCAGGTTCAGCTCGACCAGCCGGCGCAGGTGCTGCATGTGCTCGACATCCACCTGGACGAACTCCAGGCCGGCCCTGCCGCCAGATGTGTGGGTGACCCGGCTGTGCAGGGGGATGCGCAGGTCGGTGTCATCGAGTTCGAGGGTGAGCTCGACATCGCTGCCCACTTCCACGTCGGCATCACCGGGGAGCAGGATGCGGGCACCCTTGAGGGACAAGTCTGCCAGCTCCACAGGGATTCGCTCCCCATGGCTTTCCAGCCAGGCGCGCCCGTCGAACGGTGCGCGTGCAAAGCGGCGCTTTTCCTCCACCGTGTTACACCTCCAGCTTCTTGTACTTCATCCGCTTGGGCTGCAGAGCGTCTTCGCCCAGCTTGTTGCGGCGGTATTCCTCGAACTCGGTGTAGCCGCCCTCGAAGAACTCCACTTCCGCGTTGCCCTCGAAAGCCAGTATATGGGTCGCCACGCGATCAAGGAACCAGCGATCGTGGGAAATCACTACTGCACAGCCCGGGAAGGCCAGCAGGGCCTCTTCCAGGGCACGCAGGGTTTCCACATCCAGGTCGTTGGTGGGCTCATCCAGCAGCAGCACATTGGCGCCCTGCTTGAGGACCTTGGCCAGGTGCAGGCGGTTGCGCTCACCGCCAGACAGGTCCCCGACGTGCTTCTGCTGGTCGCCGCCCTTGAAGTTGAAACGGCCGATGTAGGCCCGGGACGGCACCTCATAGTTGCCTACACGGAGAATGTCGTTGCCGTCGGAGATTTCCTCCCAGACGGTTTTCTTGCTGTCCAGGTCCTCGCGGCTCTGGTCCACGTAGGACACTTCCACCGTCTCGCCCACTTCGACGCTGCCGCCGTCCGGCTGTTCCTGGCCGGTGAGGATGCGGAACAGGGTGGTCTTGCCGGCGCCGTTGGGGCCGATGATGCCCACGATGGCGCCGCGCGGGATGCTGAAGCTGAGGTCGTCGTAGAGCACCTTGTCACCAAAGTGCTTGCTGATGCCGTTGACCTCGAACACCTTGTCCCCCAGGCGCGGGCCCGGCGGGATGTACAGCTCCTGGGTTTCGTTGCGCTTCTGGAAGTCCTGGCTGGCCAGTTCCTCGAACGCGGCAACACGGGCCTTGTTCTTGGCGCGCCGGCCCTTGGGGTTCTGGCGCACCCACTCCAGCTCCTTTTCTACCGTCTTGCGGTGGGCGCTTTCGGCCTTGGCCTCCTGTTCCAGGCGCTGCTCCTTCTGCTCCAGCCAGGAGGAATAGTTGCCTTTCCAGGGGATGCCCTCGCCGCGGTCCAGCTCCAGGATCCACTCGCAGGAGTTGTCGAGGAAATAACGGTCGTGGGTCACGGCCACCACCGTACCCGGGAATTCGTGCAGGAAGCGCTCCAGCCAGGCCACCGATTCGGCATCCAGGTGGTTGGTGGGCTCGTCCAGCAACAGCATGTCCGGTGCCGACAGCAGCAGGCGGCACAGGGCAACACGACGGCGTTCACCCCCGGACAGGTTCTTGACGCCGGCATCCCAGGGCGGCAGGCGCAGGGCGTCTGCGGCGATCTCCAGCTTGCGCTCCAAGTTATGGGCGTCCGCCGTTTCGATGATCGCCTCGAGTTTGGCCTGCTCTTCGGCCAGCTTCTCGAAGTCGGCATCTTCCTCGGCATAGGCCGCGTAGACTTCTTCCAGCCGTGCCTGGGCACTCATGATCTCGCCCAGCGCCTCTTCAACCACCTCGCGCACGGTCTTGTCCGGGTCCAGCTCCGGCTCCTGTGGCAGGTAGCCGATGTTGGTGCCTGGCTGCGGCCGCGCTTCGCCAATGAAGTCGGTGTCCACGCCCGCCATGATACGCAGCAGGGTGGATTTGCCTGCGCCGTTCAGGCCCAGCACGCCGATCTTGGCGCCGGGGAAGAAGGACAGCGAGATGTCTTTGAGAATCTGGCGTTTGGGCGGCACGATCTTGCCGACCTTGTTCATGGTGAAGATGTATTGGGACATGGGAATTTCAGCGCAAATGTCTGTGGGGAAATGTGTGCCAAGGGTACGGCAAAGGCCCGGACAGGGAAAGGTGCCCGTCCGGGTAATGCGCCGGCAGCTGCCCCTTCGGCCGGTCAGCTCACGGCTGTCAAAAACGCACGTTCAGGTCTACGCCGAGAGACGTGATATCCACGTCGCGGCGCAGCCCGTTCGCCCTCAGTGTCAGTCGGGTGACAAACAGCTCCATGGAGAGTCGTTCCCCGGGAGCGGAAATGCGCATTCTGGCGCCGTAGTAGGGGTCCGAGCCCGACAGGTCGGTGAGAGTGGTGACGCCAATATCCAGGGACTGTTCCGCGTCCCAGTGGGTGGTGCCAACGGTGACGCCCAGCAGGTATCTTTCCGAGACGGGCGCCAGCAGGTCCGCGTCGATGAACCTGCCGGTGACATACAGGCTTGCCTCATAGCCCGTTCCGTCCACGGTCTGCTCGCCCCAGGTCCGCAAGCCTGCTCTGAGGCGGAACCATTCGGCGGGTACCAGCCCGGCATACGCCCGTATGCCATCATCGCGGCTCAGGTCGCCCCCGGGGAACGCATCGTCATAGTTGGAGAAGTCGGCGCTCAAGCCCATGCCGACCATGAACAGGCCGGGAGGAGCTTCGTCAGGATTGCCAGCGCTTGCTGGCATCGACGCCATGCCCAGTGACAGGGCCAAGGACAGGAACGGCAAGGAATACAGCAACCGCAATACCATGGCCGGGCCTCCTGCCGGTGGATTGGTGTGCCGGCTGGGACGCCGGCGCGGCGCTGGCAGACCCGCTGTCACGGGTCTGCCAGCGGGGCCATCAGAAGTGCAGGTTGATTCCGGCACCGATGGACAGGAAGTCGATATCGCGGGTCAGCTCATTGTCGCTGAGCGATATCTGGGTGACAAACATGTCCACTGACATGCCACCCTGGGGAGGGATGACACGCAGCTTTGCGCCGTAGTAGGTGTCTGCGCCGGAGACATCCCCGCTGAAGCCGGCAAAGCCGATATCGATGGACTCGTCCAGGTCCCAGTCGGTTCTGCCCGCGGTCACACCCAGCAGGAACTGGTCAGTGATCGGCGCCAGCAGGTCGGCCTCGACAAATGTGCCAGTCACGTCCAGCTCGGCTTCATAGCCTGAACCCTCGACCGTCTGCAGGCCGTAGGTGCGCCAGCCGGCCTTGATGCTGAACCATTCGGCCGGTGACAGACCGGCATACAGTTGTATACCCAGGCCAGGCAGCAGGTCGGCGTCGGGGAAATCATCGTCATAATCGGAGACATCAATACTGCCAGCAATGCCGGCCATGAACAGGCCAAGCGGCTCGCGCTCCTGTTCTGCGGCCACGGCCAGCGCGGATGACAGGCCCAGCAGCAGGGCCAGGGCGGGCTTGATAACACGGGTAAGCATATAAAGTCCTCGTTGTTCTCTTTTTTTTGTTGCGCCGGCGTCCGAGCCAGCGGCTGGCGATGTTAGCGGTTTTTGCCCGCCATATGAATGCCTGACCCATGAGTCAACGGCATATACACATGCCATATTCCCAAGTGCCATTCACGTTGCCTTTGGGTAGAATGGCGCCTCCCGAAAACCCATGACCGACCGGAAGCCAGCACATGTTCCCGAAATCCATGACCATCGCCGAATTTGACCCGGAAATCGCCGCGGCCATCAGTGCCGAAGAGACGCGCCAGGAGGATCACATCGAGCTGATCGCCTCGGAAAACTACGCCTCGCCACGGATCATGGAAGCGCAGGGTACGGTGCTGACCAATAAATATGCTGAAGGTTACCCGCACAAGCGCTATTACGGCGGTTGTGAAAACGTCGATGTTGCCGAAGACCTGGCCATTGCCCGTGCCTGTGAACTGTTCGGCGCCGACTACGCCAACGTGCAACCGCACTCCGGCTCGCAGGCCAATGCAGCGGTGTTCCTGGCATTGCTCAAGCCCGGCGATACCGTGCTGGGCATGAGCCTTGACGCTGGTGGTCACCTGACCCACGGTGCAGCACCCAACTTTTCGGGCAAGACCTACAACGCGGTCCAGTACGGGTTGAACACGGACACCGGACTGCTGGATTACGATGAAATTGAAAAGCTGGCGGTGGAACATAAACCGAAAATGATCATTGCCGGTTTCTCTGCCTATTCGCAGGTGCTCGACTTTGCCCGCTTCCGCGAAATTGCCGACAAGGTGGGTGCATGGCTGATGGTGGACATGGCGCATGTGGCCGGCCTGGTGGCTGCGGGTGTGTATCCCAACCCGGTACCGTATGCCGATGTGGTGACCACCACGACGCACAAGACACTGCGTGGCCCGCGCGGCGGCCTGATCCTGGCAAAGCATAACGAAGAGCTGCAGAAGAAGTTCAACTCTGCCGTGTTCCCCGGTGGGCAGGGCGGCCCGTTGATGCATGTGATTGCCGCCAAGGCCATCTGCTTCAAGGAAGCCATGAGCGATGACTTCAAGCGCTACCAGGAGCAGGTGGTGAAGAATGCCAAGGCAATGGCCGAGGTGTTCATTGAGCGCGGTTACGATGTCGTATCCGGTGGTACCGAGAACCACCTGATGCTGGTCAGCCTGGTGAAGCAGGATATCACCGGTAAAGACGCGGATGCGGCGCTGGGTCGTGCTCATATCACGGTCAACAAGAACGCCGTTCCCAACGATCCGCGCAGTCCCTTTGTTACATCGGGTATTCGTGTGGGTACGCCGGCAGTGACGACGCGTGGCTTTGACGATGCCGATTGCCGTGCGTTGGCGGGCTGGATGTGCGACGTGCTTGATGCCCTCTCTGCAGATGAGAATGTCGAGACGGTTATCGATAGCGTGCGCGGCAAGGTGGCAGAAATCTGTGGCCGCCTGCCGGTGTACGGCAAGTAAAAGCGGAGACCAGCGCGGATGCATTGTCCCTTCTGTGGCGCCGATGACACCAAGGTGATTGATTCACGCCTGGTGGCGGACGGCGCCCAGGTGCGCCGGCGCCGCGAGTGTCTCAGCTGTGGAGAGCGTTACACCACCTTCGAGACCGCCGAGCTGGTCATGCCGCGGGTGGTGAAATCCGACGGCACCCGCGAGCCTTTCGATGAAAACAAGCTGCGCGCAGGGCTGTTGCGTGCGCTGGAAAAACGGCCGGTGTCCATGGAAGACCTTGAGGCGGCCGTGACCCGCATCACGCACCGCCTGCGTGCCACCGGTGAGCGGGAATTGCCGGCACGGGACATCGGTGAGCTGGTGATGGAGGAATTGCGCCAGCTGGATACCGTGGCTTATGTGCGCTTCGCGTCGGTATACCGTTCGTTCCAGGATATTTCCGAGTTCCGTGATGAAGTGGAACGACTGGAGAAAGCCGGCAAGGTAAAAAAGAAGAAGTAGGGAAGACAGGCTGCCCGTCGAAAAGAGTTACGGAACGAAACCCTTTCCACACCGTTATTGACGAAACCCTGACCCACCGTTGGTTTATCCTTTCTCAGAGGGTCCCAAAACCGTTCTTTCATGAAGGTCCATTCATCTGGTTGCAGGAGGCGCATTTATCTCTCGTTTCTTTCCTGTTTGGGTGCTTCTTGCCTCTACTCTGTCGGGTACCTCCTTCGCCGAACCAGACGCCCCGCTGGTCAGCATCCGCTATGAAAACGATGCTTTCGCCAACCAGGATGGCGGTTATACCAACGGCTTCCAGTTTACGGTGATTCCCGAGGGCAATGTGCCGGAGCCATTGCTGGACGTGGCCACGGCATTGTCACCGCTGTCGAGCTCCGATGGTGCACTTCCCTGGTCAGTTACGCTCAGCCAGCTGATGTTTACGCCGCGTGATATCTCCGAGCCTGAATTCCCGCCAGAGGACCGCCCTTACGCCGGTTGGCTGAACGCCAGCCTGTCCGTTTTTTCCCTGGCCAGCGATCGTCTTGAGCGCTTCCGTATAGGGCTGGGGGTGGTGGGTCCGTCATCGGGTGCGGAGCAGGTGCAAAAGCAGATCCACGAAATGGTCGGTGCCAATCAACCCGACGGGTGGGACCGGCAGGTGCCCGATGAGGCGACGTTGCAATTGTCCTATGACCGGCAATGGCGTGTGCCGCTGTTCAATGGCGGGCTGGACTGGGAACTGTTGCCTGGCGCCGGTATCAGTGCGGGTAATGCCCTGCTGGGCGCTGAGGTTGGTGCCGTGATCCGCGCCGGCCAGAACATCCCGCTGGACTTCGGACCGCCACGGTTGCGCTCCCTCGCCGGGGGGTCGGCATATCACGGCTCTTCAACCGGATTCGGGTGGTTTGTGTACGGCGGTTTTGCCTACCAGTACATCAATCACGACATCACGCTGGATGGCAGTATCTTCAGCGACGAAGGGCCCTACGTCAGCCGCAAGGATTCCCGTCGCCAGTATTATCTCGGCGCCGCCGTCTTTACCGGTGACGTGCGTGTCGCCCTGGCAACCGCGCTGGAATCCAGGGCCTTTGCGGCGCAGAACGGCAACAGCCGTTACGGTGGTATGACGGTATCGTGGCGTTGGTAGATAGCACGGAAACAGGGGCCTGTAGAGCGCCTCGCCACAGCCAGTGAAGGCCAGCGGTACGCTCATCGGGGCAGGCAAGTGATTGTCGGCTGGGCGGCCAGATCCCGATTTCAGGGTGGACATACACCCCAGAGTAACTATTTTGATAGTCAGGGGCGCCGGTAGGTGGCCATTCCGGATAATGATCGAGGACAAAATCGTGAAAAAGATTCTGCTTGCTTTCTCTGTCGTCTGTCTGCTCGCCGGGTGCGGCGGCGACGATGATGATGATCTCTTCGTTGCACCGGACCGTAAGGTTTCCGGACAGGCGACTGCGCCCAGTGGCACGGTGGCGTTGCTTGAGCCGGTGGACCTTTTCGAGGTGGCCTTGGGAGTATTTATTCCCTCGGCGACGGCCGCGATCACAGGGCTTGACCCGGTGGAGGGCGCCACGGTCGAACTCATTCGCGTGGATGATAATGGCGACCAGGTGGGTGAGGTGCTGGCGTCCACCACGACTTCCATCAGTGGTAATTACACGCTGACACTGCCTGCGGGTGTGAATCTGGCCGGCAATCTTGTCGTCAGAATCGAAGGGGGTGGCACCGAGATGCGCGCCCAGGTGGTGGAGCGCAGTGTGGATATCAATCCGGTGTCCGAGTATGTGCTGCAAAGCTTTGTTGAAAGCGGCGCCAGTCTGGAGACCCTGACAACCAGTTCCGTGGTCAAACTCACCGGTCAGGTAGAGGAGTTTGACCTCACAGCGGGGGCTGATTTGGCAGACATGATCGCCAAGCTCGAAAACGAGACGGGTGCTTTTGTTGATGCTGCTATCGAGACCATCACTTCAGAGGCCGGTGACGTCAGTGCAGTGGCTGGTGACTACAAGCTTCATGTTTTCCAGTATGGCCTTTTCGATTCAGACAACGCTGAGGTGGCTACCTTCGGTACCGATGTCTGGACCACGGATTTGTCCCTCGCTGATGGAGGGAGTGGTGATGTGGATGTGACGGTAAATGCTGAGGACTCTGCCTATTCCAACTTCACTGCCTCCACCGGCCCGAGCTTTTCCCTGAGCTACTTTGCAGAGACCTCATTGGACAGCGATTCCTTTAGCGGACTCTACAGCAGTGATGGTGTCGTTTCTGTGGAGTCGCCGTTTGAGGAGATTATCGATGGCGATTTCGGGTTTCGCTTCCCACCGTCGGTAAGCCAGTTCCAGAAAGCATTGAACGATGACATTTTCTTTGCTCCCAGTGATGACGCTGCGGTGCGTTATGCCGTTGTAGAAGGGGCCGTGGACCCGAACCAGCGAGAAGGCGACGAGATTTTCCGGGGGTTGGAAGTGCTGGTGAAACAGTCGTCGGCTGCAAATGCTTCCGTACTCAGCGGCGACTACGGCCGTGTTTACCTGGGTGCATTTCGTGCCGCCAGCGGCCAGCTTGAGTTTGAAGTCGAAAGCGGCAAGCTGAACTTCAGTGGTGTGGGTGGCGCCAACGGCGGACTGGACGTGCTGGCGCAGAATTATCAGCGTGTTGAGCAGACAGGCGCCGGGACAGTGTCTTATTTCTCGGAAACGACAGCCGAAGATCTGGATATCGACTATGACGTCAACCCTGACGGTTCGCTTTCTATTGACGGTTCCCCAGTGGATGGCATGACTAGCCCGGATGGCACTCTGGTCATCTTCAATGAGGCGAGCGCCGTTGACGATGGCAATCTCGGGGATGAGTTCTACAGCACTGTGGACACCGGCTATACCCTGGCGGTCAAGTTGCCGTCGCAGGCGCCCATCCTGCAGGGCAGTACCTACCGCGTGATGTCAGCCACCGCAGGTTTTGACGGCAATGCCGTGCTGATCCGTGATATTCGTTTCAGCTCGGAGGTGACGTTCACCGGCAACTCGGGTGAGGCGGACGGCGCCAGCTTTACCGGTTCCGATTCGGAGGTGTACCTCACATCGCGTACCGGCAATGTCTCGGTCACGGCGGAGAGCTTTGGCCCCGTGCTTGCCGATTACACGGTGGCGGCAGATGGCGAAATTTCCATCGTCATTACCGATGGTACCGGCACGCGCACGATGACCGGCTATATGAGTGACGACGGTTCGATCGGCGTACTCACAGATGTATGGGCGGCCACTGCCAGTGATCCTACGGAAGTGGGACTGGCCATGCTGGTGAAGCTGCCGGCGCCGGCTCCCTGAGTCGCCTGCATTGATCTGCTCGCGCCGCCCGCAGCGGTGCAGTGGATGGGATGGCTAGAAGGGCCGGCCGTGTGCCGGCCCTTTTTCGTCTGCGTGGCCCGCCCGCACAATGACCTGGCCCGATCGCATACAGCCTGACCAAATCGCTCAGTGCTGAGAAATCCTGCCATTGATCGCTGTAAGCGTTGTGGCCACGATGCTGGCCTCTGAACCGCCAACCGAACACAGGAAGTCGATCATGGCAGACGCTTACGTTCCCAAGCCCGTGGCACCGATGATGCCACGCACCCTGTTCAATGAAGACCACGAGGCATTCCGTGCCACCGCACGCCGCTTCTTTGAAACCGAAATCGCGCCGTACCACGAGAAGTGGGAAGAGCAGCAGCACCTGGACCGTGATCTCTGGAACAAGGCCGGGGAACTGGGCATGCTGTGCCCCACCATGCCCGAGGAATACGGCGGCTCCGGCGTTGACCGGCTTTACTCCATGATCATGATGGAAGAGCAGGCGCGGGTGGGTGACTCCGCCAGCGGGTTTTCCCTGCATTCTGACATCGTGGCCAACTACATCCTCAACTTCGGTAATGATGACCAGAAGAAAAACTGGTTGCCGAAAATGGCGTCCGGCGAGGCAGTCACCGCCATTGCCATGACTGAGCCGGGCACTGGTTCCGATCTGCAACGCATCAAGACCACGGCAAAGCTGGAAGGCGACCACTATGTGGTCAACGGCTCGAAGATCTTCATCACCAACGGGTATCTGTGCGACATGGCCGTTGTCGCGGTCAAAACCGGCGATGCATCCCAGGGCGCACAAAGCGTTTCCCTGATGATCATTGAGGCCGATCGGGACGGCTTCACCAAGGGCAAGCCCCTGAAGAAAGTGGGCATGAAAGGCCAGGACACCTGTGAGCTGTTCTTCGACAACGTCAAGGTGCCGAAAGAGAACCTTCTGGGCGCTGAAGGTATGGGCTTCATCATGCTGATGAAGGAGCTGGCCTGGGAACGCATGATGATTGCCATCATCTGTGCCTCCGGCGCAGAGTTCGCCCTGGCGACGACGGTGGAGTATGTAAAGGAGCGCGAAGCGTTCGGCAAGCCGGTGGCTGCCTTCCAGAACACCCGTTTCAAGCTGGCGGAAATGCGTAGCGAGATACAGATCGCGCGGACCTACGTGGACAAGTGCATGGAGCTGGTGCTGGAGAATGCGCTGACCCCGGAAGCCGCCTGTGCAGCCAAGTACTGGGTGTCCGACCTGCTCAGCAAGGTGGTTGACGAGTGTGTGCAGCTGCACGGTGGCTACGGCTACATGCTCGAATACCCGATCGCGCGTGCCTATATCGATACCCGTGCCAACCGTATCTACGGCGGCACCAACGAGATCATGAAGGAACTGATTTCCCGGTCATTGTGACTGGTTGGCAGTTGAACCTCCGTGGGGCCTTCGGGCCCCTTTTTTTTGGCCTAAAAAAAGCGCCCTCAAGGGGCGCCAGTCTCTCGTCAGGAGATCGACACGGTAGAGCTTTCAGGCGAGCCCTTTCTTCAGTTCGATGAGGCTGACGATGGAGCGCAGGTCAGCCTCATTCACGGGTTTGGTCAGGTAATTATCACAACCGGCACCGCGTCCCTCGCGGTGCGCCTCGGCCGAGGTGCGGCCGCTGAGCATGACGATACGGGCATCACATTGCCGTTTCTTGAGCATTTCGCAGGCTTTCAGGCCGCCGATGCCGGGCATTTCCACGTCCATGAGGATCAGGTCGTACTGGCTGTCCAGTGCCATGTCGAGGGAGTCCTCGCCGCACTCCGCCGTGTCTACAGTCATCGGGTGCTGTTCGGCCAGGTGGTTGAGCACGGAGAGGGTGAACTGGCGCGTCAGCGCGCTGTCGTCGACGAGCAGGACGCGCAGGTGGGCGGACTGGCCCTGGTGCGTCTTGCCGGCCTGAAAATTGGCGTGGGTACTGGCTGCGGTCACGGGGAGCCTCCTGGTTGCGCCGATCGGTGGTTGTTGGTCTGGTCGGGTAATCCGTTATCCCGCCATGAGCCCTTCACGCTACGCTCATGTTCTTAGTTTCTCATATTGCCTACGACAAACGGGCTACTATTGAGGATGAGTGGGTCATGGCGTGGTGCCATCACCGAGAGAAGTGTGATAGGCGTCACATTTTGGTGCCGAGGGTCAGGATTGATCGTCGCTGGCGGAGAACGCCCGGGCGGTGGCCATGAAGAAGGTGGCAATCACCCACAGTCCCACCAGTACAAACACGGCTGAGCCGGCGAGTGGTTGCCACAGGCGCGTGCGTGCATCTGCCAGCTGGCGGGCAAACTGCAGCTGCCGGGCGCGGTTGCCGCTGTCATCAAGTTGCCACAGGTCCTGGCCGAGCCAGACGCGGCGGCAGGCCAGGGCAACCAGTTCCACCGCCTCACCGGCGGCGGGCCGGTGCTGCCCGGCGGCACTGGCATCATCAAAAAACACTTTCTCATCTCCCAGCCACAGCCAGAAATGGCCGCGACCCGGTTGTACCTCGCTGACGGTGCCCCGGACCGTGGTCTGCGGACCGTCGCAGCGCGCCATGACGATGGCCGCCTGCAGGTAGCCGCCCAGCTGCCCCAGACCGAGGGCAAACAGGGCGACGAACAGGGCCAGCAGGGACAGGGTCAGGGGGCGCGCCACGCGTGGCGGCAGTTTACTCAGGTGGCTGGCGGTGCTCATGGCGGCGTCCTCGAAAAGGGCCGCCAGTGTAGGCGCCGCCCCGGCTCGGCTCAAGCGCGGCAAGCCCCTGATTTGCGGCGGTATTCGAGGAATTCCGGTACACTGCGGCGCATGATTGCTGACGCCTGCACCGATGCCGATCGCGAGTACATGCAGCGTGCCCTGACGCTGGCGGCCCGCGGCCTGTATACCACCGACCCCAACCCACGGGTGGGGTGCGTGCTGGTGGCCGGCGAACAGGTGGTTGGCGAAGGGTTTCACCAGCGTGCCGGCGAGCCGCATGCCGAACGCCATGCGCTGGCCCAGGCCGGTGACAGGGCGCGCGGGGCGACCTGCTATGTGACGCTGGAGCCCTGTGCCCACACGGGCCGGACCGGGCCATGCGCTGAAGCGCTGGTGGCGGCCGGTGTATCGCGGGTGGTGGCTGCCATGCAGGACCCCCACGACAAGGTGGCGGGCAAAGGCCTGGAGAGACTGCGCGCGGCCGGCATTGATGTGGCCTGCGGGCTGATGGAAGCCCAGGCACGTGCCCTCAACCCGGGTTTTATCCGCCGCATGGAGACAGGCCGTCCGTTTGTGCGGGTGAAGCTGGCCATGAGCCTGGACGGGCGCACCGCCATGGCCAGCGGTGAGTCGAAATGGATTACCGGTGCCGAGGCCCGGGAACAGGTCCAGTTCCTGCGTGCCCGGTCGTCCGCCATCGTTACCGGCGTGGGTACCGTGCTGGCCGACGACCCGGCCATGACGGTACGTCCGGACCAGTGGCGCAGCGCTGAATACCCCGTCGACCCGGTGCGCCAGCCACTGCGGGTGGTGCTGGACCGGTCGCTGCGTACACCGCCGGGCGCAAACATTATCTCCGGCCCGGGCGAGACCCTGCTGGCCACCGGCATGGCAAAGGACTCGGCCAGCGCCGCCGCCCTCGCTGCCGCCGGTGCGCAGGTGGTGCAGCTGCCGGCCTCGGGCTCGGGTGTGGACCTGGCTCAGTTGCTGGTGGAGCTGGCGGCGCGGGAATGCAATGAAGTGCTGGTGGAGGCCGGCCCCACGCTGGCGGCGGCCTTTGTCAGCGATGACCTGGTGGATGAACTGGTGGTGTTCATGGCTCCTGCGCTGCTGGGCAGCAATGCGCGGCCATTAATGCTGCTTGATCAGCTGGATACCATGGCTGACAGGATTACCTGGCAATTTGCTGATGTCGCCCGGGTGGGCAATGACGTCTGCCTGACGCTGACCCGCGCCCGGCAGGCCTGATCGGAGGGGTACATGTTTACCGGAATTATCGAAGCAGTAGGCACCATTGTTGCCATGACGCCGAAGGGCGGTGACATGACGCTGAAGGTGCGCACCAACGAGCTGGACCTTTCCGATGTGGCGCTGGGTGATTCCATTGCTACCAATGGCGTCTGCCTGACGGTGGTGGCCCTGCCCGGGGACGGCTTCAGTGCTGACGTCTCCGGTGAAACCCTGTCGCTGACAAGTCTTGGCAATCTCCAGGTAGGCTCGCGCGTCAATCTGGAGAAAGCGCTGACACCGACCACCCGTCTTGGCGGGCACCTGGTGTCCGGGCATGTGGATGGTCTGGGCACGGTCCTGAAACTGACGCCGGATGCCCGCTCCACCCGCATTGACGTGGAGGCACCGCGGGAGCTGGCACGTTACCTCGCCCAGAAAGGATCAATCACCGTGGATGGCATCAGCCTGACCGTGAACAGCGTGGAGGGGGCCGTGTTCAGCCTCAATATCGTGCCGCACACGCAAAGCTGGACCAATATCGCCGACTGGCAGCCGGGGACGCAGGTGAATCTGGAAGTTGATATCATTGCCCGCTACCTGGAGCGGCTGCTGCTCGGCGACAAGGCTGCGGACAGTGGCGCCGGTGAGGGCATCAGCATGGCGTTCCTGGCCGAGAACGGCTTTCTCAGGCGCTAGGCAGGCAAGGCGAGCAACAACGCAAGCAACGACCACAAGCGCCCAATACAGACATCGGATTTCGCCACACGGCGGGATCTGCGTTTAGCTGGAGACAACATGAAGCTCAATACCGTCCGCGAACTGCTGGATGACCTGCGTGCCGGGAAAATGATCATCCTCATGGATGACGAAGACCGGGAGAACGAAGGTGACCTGGTCATGGCGGCCGAATACATCACCCCGGAAGCCATCAACTTCATGGCCAAGCATGCCCGTGGGCTGATCTGCATGACCATGGAACAGTCCCGCTGCGAGCAACTGGAATTGCCCCTGATGGTGGGCCGGAATGGCACACAATTGGGCACCAACTTCACCGTCTCCATCGAGGCCGCCGAGGGTGTCACCACCGGTATTTCGGCGGCTGATCGCGCCAGGACCGTGCAGGTGGCCGTGGCCCGTGATGCCAAGCCGGCCGATATCGTCATGCCCGGGCATGTGTTTCCCCTGATGGCCCAGCCCGGTGGTGTACTGCATCGCGCCGGCCACACTGAAGCCGGCTGTGACATGGCCCGGCTGGCGGGTTGTGAGCCGGCCTCTGTGATTGTCGAGATCATGAATGAAGATGGCACCATGGCGCGGCGTCCGGATCTGGAAGTGTTTGCCGAGCAGCATGGGCTCAAGATCGGCACCATTGCGGATTTGATCGAATACCGCATGCTCAACGAGAAAACCGTGGAAAAGGTCAGCGAGAACACGCTGCCCACTTTCTATGGCGAATTCAAGCTGGTGGCGTTCCGTGACACGGTCGATGACCTGACACACGTGGCGCTGGTGAAAGGTTCGCCGCAACCCGAGGAAGTCACCACTGTGCGGGTGCATCAGGTGGATCCACTGCGCGACCTGATGAGCGCCAAGATTGACGGCCGCACCGGCTGGAACATGCATCTGGTGCTTGAAGAGCTGGCAAAAAGTGACGCCGGCGTTGCCATTATTCTTGGCCAGGACTATGTGTCCAACGATATGCAGTTCATGATTGATGAATATTTCTCCGGCAAGCGACGTACAGTGAATCCGTCGGGGCCGGCCTACCGCAATATCGGCACCGGCTCCCAGATTCTCCGCGAGCTGGGGGTGCGAAAGATGCGTCTTCTTTCCTCGCCGATGAAGTTCAACGCGCTGTCAGGCTTTGACCTGGAGATCGTCGAGTATGTGGAAGCCGACTGACAGGGTCGCTTCCCGGTCGCATCAACGGCGCACTGGGCGCACTGTATGAAATGGTCAATAACAGAAAAAGCTGTCATTGCTGTGCGCCTGTCCGGCTTGGGATGCTTTGCCTGACCACTCGCCGGACAGGGCCATGACATGCACTCGCTTTCCAGAACCGTCGCAGGATGCGCGATCCACTATTTTCAGCAGGAGGGTGACGGTGACCCGCTGCTGTTCTTTCACGCTACCGGCTTTCATGCCGGTGTCTGGCGCAAGATAGCCGCCGAGTTTCCTGACCGGCCGCTCTATCTGGTGGATATGCCGGGCCATGGCGAAAGTGGCACCCCTGACATGCCATTCCGCTGGGACCACGCCGGCGATCTCATGGCCGCCTTCATCGCAGAGCTTGGTCTCAAGCGGGTTACCGGTATCGGTCATTCCATGGGCGGGCATGTGATGTTGCTGGCGGCGGCCAGCCAGCCGGAGCGCTTTAGCCAGTTGATCCTGCTTGATCCGGTCGTGCTGCCACTCAAGGTAATCCCTTTCATGAATGCGTTTGATACCAGTGCGCTGGCGCGTCGGCGCAACGACTGGGCATCCAGCGATGCGTTCTATGATGCGTACAAGGATCGCGCACCGTTTGACAGCTGGGACCGCGATGTACTGAAAGACTATGCAGACGGCGCACTGGTGAAAGCCGAAGCGGGCAAGGGTTATGCTCTGGCCTGTGATCCGGCACTGGAAGCAAGTGTGTACCAGAACCATGGTGCCGCCCATTTGCACAGCTGTTTCCAGGATATTGCCTGCCCTGTGCATATCATCCGGGCAAAAAGTCTTGGCCCCGGGGACAAACCCACCGACTTCCGTCTTTCGCCAACGGCACCGACCCTGGTCAACAAGCTGT
This sequence comes from Alcanivoracaceae bacterium, assembly GCA_029212745.1. GTDB lineage: Bacteria > Pseudomonadota > Gammaproteobacteria > Pseudomonadales > Alcanivoracaceae > JARGOL01. The sequence goes on along the minus strand of JARGOL010000007.1, from coordinate 103,102 downwards.
CGCTGGCAACCGATGAACAGCGCGAGGATTTCACCCACTTTTTCCCCATGGAATACCCGGGCTGGGTGGCGGAAAAGATCCGCTCGCACCTGCGCTGACTGGCGTTAGTGCCGGGTCTCGATTACTGGCTTTTGCAGTTCATCGCCGGGCCGGAGACGGGAAAAATCCACATCCGGGTTGTACTGGCGCATAAGCCAGGACGGTATATCGGTGCGGGGCTCGGTGAGTGACCAGAGGCTGTCGCCCGGACGAATGCGGTACGTTGTGGCGCCGGCGATGTGGTGGCTTTCAAAGAAGGCACCCTGAAGGTCGCTGTGGTAGCTGCGTCTGCGCTTTTCAAATGTCTGCCTGTCAATCTCCTCGAATGACAGTGCCAGGCGCTCACCAATGACGAGTGGTGTGCCATAGCGCAGGTTGTTGATACGCCGCAGATCGCTGGCGCGCAGGTTCAACCATTCGGCGTAATGGCCCAGGGTTTCAGTGGCCTGTATCTCGATGCTGCCGTCGTCTGCAACGCTGTAGTCGCTGGGGTCGGCGGACAGATCCGGTTCCGTGCCCTCAGGATCAGGGCCTGCGTCTGCCACTAACGGCGCCTCCTGTCTGGATCGCTTTACAAACGGTTCCAGGGCGGTGCTTGCCTGTTGGCCAAGGCGTGTAATGGTGGCGGCAACGTCCGGTTCAGGCATGGTTGGCCTGTTTCCAGCACTGGCCAGGCTGAGGGCAGCAGGGATGTCCGCAGGGCTGGCAGGTTGTGGGGACGGCGTATCAAGGGATGCCGCCGGCAAACCGTCGACGCGCAGCTCGTCACCCGGCTGCAATACGCTATCCACAGACAGCCCGTTGGCCGCGGCAAGGTCGTGCGTGCCCATGCCCACTTCAGCGGCGATGGTGGAGAGGGTGTCGCCAGCGGTAACGCGCCAGGTCTCTCGTTCCGTCATGTCCGGGCCATGGACCGGCAGGCGTAATGTGGCGCCAGCCCGAATCTGGTCCGGGCTGCGCAGGGAATTCATCAGCATCAGTTCGCGCACGGATATGCCGTAGCGGGCGCCGATGACAGACAGGCTTTCGCCCCGCGCCACAGTGTGAAAACGGTCCGGTATCTGGGCAAAAAAGCGCAGCTTGTTCGGCACCCTGGCCAGCAGACTGTCTGCTGCCTGGGTATTGCCTGCCGGCAGGCGGACGGCGTAGCCGCGCGGCACGTATTTCTTTCCTGCCCAGACCGGCGCCATGAGGCCACGATTCAGCTCTTTCAGCGTCGCCCGGTCAACATCAAAAGCATCCTGCAGGGCATCGATGCTGGTGTAGAAGGGCAGCTCCACGGTGCGGGTCCGCAGCGGCGCCGCACGCTGGATATCGCCGAAGTAGCGGCTGGCATTTTCATCCACTTCCACCGCTGCCAGGAAAGCCGGGTAGAAATTGCGCGAGGCGAACCCCCAGTTCCGGCCTTCGTAGCGGGCAATGATGTCCCCAATATCTTCCGAGCCCACCGTCCGCGCCGCCCGCCGTATGCCTGCAAGACCATGGTTGTAGGCCGTAATCGCCAGGCCCCAGTCGTTGGTGACGGAATGGTTGAGTTTCAGCAGACGCCCGGCGGCCTCGGTGGCGGTGAACGGATCCATGCGCTCATCGATGATGTGATCCACACGCATGAAGCGCTTGCCAGTCAGTCGCGTGAACTGCCAGATGCCCGCTGCGCCAACGCGCGAATAGGCATCCGGGTTGAAACTGGATTCCACGTGGGGCAAGGCGGCGATCTGCTCAGGCAAGCCCATCTGCTCCAGCAGTTCGCGCATGTGTGGCTCCCAGGCACCGCTGCGAACCAGTCCCCGGCGGAAGCGGTCGGACTGGCCAAGCTGGAAACGGATGTCCCCAGCTGCCTGGCGCAGGCGTTGCGCGGTCACGTCTTCTGGCCAAAGAGACAGGACACGCTGTTCCTCCGTATTGAGCCCGGTCCGTTTGCCGCTCGCCAGGGTCTGCAGGATGGCAGCGAAATGCGCGCGCCTGGCACGAATCTTTGCTTCGCGAGCCGGGTGCCAGAGATTGACGTCGAAATTGAGCGTCTCGTAGACCACGCCCAGGTTGTTGCGATCGTGCAGCAGTCCCTGCTGGGTATCCACCTCACTGTAGATGCGCGTCCAGAATTTCACCGCCGGCTGTATCGACGCTGGTTGCGGTAGAACGTCGGGCGTCTCCTGCGCCGTTACAGGTGAGGAGACGCATAGAGCGACAAGAGCTAGCAATAAAAAACGCACAACATTTTCCCGTTCCGGATTTGGCCGCTCCCCCATGGGGCAGGCCTTGCCTAGTGTGACCCCAGCGGCTGACGAGGGTTCGTGAAGACGGCCCGTTGTATCATTCATGTAACGGGTGTGCGGTCTTGTCACTGCCTTCACGGCCGGCCCTCGACGCTGGTCAAAGCCGCAAATCAGCGGGTCACGCTACCAGATTAGCGCTGCCCCGGGGAGGGAAAAGAAATGATCAAGAAGCTATGTACACTGGCGGTTGCCGGCGTTTTCCTGCAGGGCTGCGAACGTGGGCCGGGCGAACACACCATGGAGGTGACTGCATCCGCCTACACCATGGCCGAATCAGAAACCAAGAAGGGCAATGTGGGGCTTGCTGCCTGGGGCGACCAGCTGGAGCCGGGCATGAAGGCCATTGCTGTCTCCCGTGACCTTATCGATGAGGGCCTGACGCATGAAACGCCGGTGCGTATCGAGGGGCTGGAAGGTGAGTACCTGGTACTGGACAAGATGAACAAGCGCTGGGAAGAGAAAATAGATATTTTCATGGGGACCGACCAGAAAGCTGCCCGGGAGTGGGGTAAGCGCACGGTGACCATCAGTTGGGTCATTCCTGAAGAACAGTAATGATAGTCTGGATCGTCCGCAGGGCCCGTCTCCAGGGGCGCCTGAGGCGTCCCATAACATGTCTGATTCAGCCCGATAGCCAGCGTCCATTGGTCTGCTACGTCCTCCGCCCGTAGCCTGATGTTGAATAGCTGAAGGGAGGAGTCATGACTGAGATTGATATCGGCATTGCAACCGACGACAGGTTGGCCATTGCAGATGGCCTGAAGCGCCTTCTTGCAGATTCCTACACGCTTTATCTGCAGACGCACAACTTTCACTGGAATGTGACTGGCCCGCAGTTTCGCGAGCTCCATCTCATGTTTGAAGAGCACTATACGGAGCTGGCAGAGGCGGTGGATGACATTGCCGAACGCATCCGTACGCTGGGTGTGGTGGCGCCAGGCACCTACAAGGCGTTTGCAGCGCTGAGTGAGATCCAGGAGGTGGAAGGGGTGCCTGAAGCCGATGTCATGGTCGATATCCTGACGCGCAGTCACGAGCAGGTGGTCAAGACAGCGCGGCAGGTACTGCAGGTGGCCCAGAAAGGGGCAGATGAGTCCACGGCGGCCCTGGTGTCGGACCGCATGCGCATTCACGAGAAGACTGCATGGATGCTGCGGGCCATTCGTCAGTGAGTTGCCGGACGTTGCGCCTCAGGTAGCCGTAGTGATGTGGCGACTCCCTGCGGCGCTGCCGAACTCACGGATGTCCAGCTTCTCCAGAATCTGGTCAAGCGTGCGGGCAATGATCGTGGCATTTCGGATCTGCGCCAGTTTCGGCCAGGTAGAGCGTTTGCCGGCATTGATCAGGCCGGTGATTTCCTCGTCTGATTCGTAATCGAACAGCACGTTCATCCAGCGGAAATCCTGTTTCGGCAGGATGATGTTGATGTCTCCGGTGTACTTCTGGTCCAGCACGGCATGGGCAAGAAGTATCGCCGGGCTCATGAAAGAGGCGCCCAGCCGGGAGCCGTAATTTTCCGCCGCCAGCAGCACATCCTTGACCGCGTTGATGCCGGCGGCACTGAGCATGCTGCCCAGGCTCCGTCGGCGCGCTGTCTTCGGGTCATTCACGAACGGGACAGCCAGGGGGTTGATCAGGCTGACCAGGTAGTGGTTGACGCCGAAGAGCCGAGACAGGCGTTTGGCCGGAAGGTCCTCTGCAAATGAACCGTCCACCCATTTGCGTGAGGGAAGATAGGGCTTGGGTCGCCCATCTGCACCTTTGGCATACAAGGTGACAGGCGGAACCACGCCCGGGATGGAGCTGGACGCATCGATGGCGGAGCGGATGTAAACGTTTGGCGAAGTAATGGCGTTGAGCAGGCGCGATGACTGGTGCTTTTCCACCGGCGCGATTGAAACGTTGATGTAACGCCCGGTGTGTTCAAACGCTTCCTGAAACGTCATGTCCTGGCAGAAGCTGTCAATGGCCATTTCCTTGACTGTCTGGGGCGACGCCTCTTCTTCCATGCCCGCAAGCACCCTGAAAGGATTGAGGTGAGTGGGCAAGTCGTACCGGAAGGTCTCGAAATAACCGCTTTTCAGTTCTTCGTCAGTCTGGGTGCCAATCTGTGCGCACAGCCAGGAGCCGGCACTGGCCCCAGACAGTACATTTGGCAAAAGGTCCTCGTCGATCAACGTCTGGACCACACCATGATGGAAGTAGATTACCCCGGCGCCACCGCTCAGCATGAGCGCAGACCGACCGTAGCAGTGACTGGCACGGCGGAAAAAATCCACTTTCTCGGGCAGCGGGATATCCGCTTCGCGGGCGTCTGCAATGCAGTTCAGCGCTTCGACGATGACATTGACATATTCATCCACCAGCAGCTTTGTCCCTGAGCGCGCCTGGCTGTAAAGAATGCCGCGTCCCATGCCGCCCATGTTGCCGTGTATGCCTTCATTGAGCGCATACAGCAGCTCGTGGGTATTGCCGCTGTCGATCAACTCCCGAAGCCTGTTGTAGCGGATTCGAATTTCGGCGCTGTCATAGAGGGAGCTGTCTTCCTTTTGCCGCCACCGGTCCATGCCGGACAGGGCGTCATGCGCATTGGCGGCCGCCATCCAGGATGCGTAGTCTGTGGCGGTGTCGAGTTGCCTGTTCAGCTCCCGCAGCGAGCTGCCGCGGCGAAAGGGAAGTCCTGCCATGATGCTGTCTCCAGATTTTCAACGCCCTTGATAGCATAAAAAGGGGCGCGTTTCCTGAGGTAAACACATTCAGCAGAACTGTGCCGGGTCAGCGCTTGCGCTGGTCCGGGTGAAGGCTCTTGCCGAGTATGTGCTCGCTGCTCCCGACAACATGACCACTATGGCCAACAATCAGTGGGTCAGGTGCTTTCACTACCCGCTCGTCCTTGTCCGGGTAGGGCAGTGCGGCGAGAAAATGGCGCATGCAGTTGATGCGTGCCCGTTTCTTGTCGTCCGACTTTATGATCGTCCAGGGTGCATCTGCGGTATCTGTGTAAAAGAACATCGCTTCCTTTGCCTCGGTGTAGTCGTCCCATTTCCCCAGCGATGCTTCGTCCACTGGCGACAGCTTCCATTGCTTTAGGGGGTCCTTTTTGCGGGCATTGAAGCGGCGCCGCTGTTCTTCCTGCGTCACCGAAAACCAGTACTTGAAGAGTCGAATGCCGGAGCGGGTAAGCATCTGCTCGATGTCCGGGCACTGGCGCATGAACTCCAGATATTCCGCCGGGGTACAGAATCCCATCACCCGCTCGACGCCCGCGCGGTTGTACCAGGAGCGGTCGAACATGACGATCTCACCGCCTGATGGCAGGTGTTTGAGGTAGCGCTGGAAGTACCACTGGCTCTTTTCTTCGTCGGTGGGTTTCTGCAGTGCGACCACACGGGCGCCGCGTGGATTGAGATGTTCGTTGAAGCGCTTGATGGTGCCGCCTTTTCCGGCCGCGTCACGGCCCTCGAAAAGTACCAGAATTCGCTCTCCTGATGCCTTGACCCATTTCTGGACCTTGAGAAGTTCAACCTGGAGCGCTTCCTTTTGCTGTTCGTACAGGCGCCGGGACAGCTTCGTCCGATACGGGTATTCCCCGGTCTCGAATGCGATCCTGATCGCTTCCGGATCATGGCGAAGTGCCGACAGGCTGTGCTGATTGCCCGGAGGCCGGGTGGCGTTTATGTATTCGTGGATCTCGGACTTGTCCGGCATTTTCTGCTTGTCACGTTCAGGCATCAGCAATGTCTCTTTCAGGCGCGTTATTCCCCCAGAATGGCACGCTCAGGGTGACTGTTTTTGATCTGGCTCAAGCGGTGTATGCTCCGTGCCCGAACGGGCCGGTTTCGCCGGCGATTCACGGCCTGGGCGTCAGGCTGACCTGATCCTTTCCCTGTCTGGTGAGAGAACGTGACTGAGTTTACCCCTTTGCCCGCCCTGGCGGGCGGCGTCCTGATTGGCCTTTCCGGGGCCCTTATGCTGCTTGGCATGGGTCGTATAGCCGGGGTCTCCGGCATTATCGGCTCGGCCATCCGTGAGCCTGGCGCAGGTGCCTGGCGCTGGTGCTTTCTGGCCGGACTGATGCTGGGCGCGGCGGTATACGTGATGAGCGCCGGGGCGCCGGTAGTGGTAACGATTGATGCGAGTACCGCTACCCTGGTTGTGGGTGGTCTGCTGGTCGGTATTGGTACCCGCATGGGTGGTGGTTGCACCAGTGGTCACGGTGTTTGCGGCCTGTCCAGACTGTCCCTGCGTTCCCTCGTGGCTGTCCCGGTGTTCATGCTGTCCGCCGGGGTGGTGGTGTTTGTCGTACGGCATGTGCCGGGAGTCGGCGGATGAGGGGCAATATCATTGCCCTGGTGGCCGGGGTGCTGTTTGGCCTGGGCCTGGCAGTGAGCCAGATGACCAACCCGGCCAAGGTGCTGTCCTTCCTGGACGTGGCGGGTGCCTGGGATCCGAGCCTCGCCTTTGTCATGGGCGGCGCCGTGCTGGTCATGGCGCTGTCCTGGCCACTGCAGGGCAGGGGCCGGTGTGCCTCGCTGGTAGCCGGTGAGAGTCGTGCATCCCTCACCGACGTTGATCGGCCACTGGTGTTTGGCGCCGCGTTGTTCGGTATTGGCTGGGGCCTGGTGGGGTATTGTCCGGGGCCCGCCGTGTCTGCCCTGGTCCTGGCAGGGCTGGAGCCGCTGGTGTTTGTCCTGGCCATGGTTGCAGGCATGCTTGTGCATGACCGGCTGTTTCAGGCGAAGAAATAAAGCAACGCTGTCGGCGCATTTGTGGTAAGGTGCGGCCACAGCAACGTAAACCAGTCTCCGTGCTGTCCTCTTTTTTTGCGTTAGATCGCTAATCCCGTCTGCCTATGACTGGCGCCCGCACTCGCTGCACGGCGACAGGCCGATGCTTTACTTGGAAATACTGATTTTATGTCTTTTGACTCTCTCGGCCTGCGTGCCGATATTCTGCGTGCCGTGCGTGAACTCGGCTATGACACTCCCACGCCGATCCAGGCGCAGGCAATTCCGGCAGTGCTCTCCGGCGGTGACTTGCTTGCTGGCGCCCAGACCGGCACCGGCAAGACGGCCGGATTTACCCTGCCCATGCTTGAGCGCCTCATGGCCATGCCCAAGCCTGAAGGCAAGCGCCGGCCCATCCGTGTGCTGGTGTTGACCCCGACACGGGAACTGGCCGCGCAAGTGGAAGAGAGCGTGCAGCAGTACGGCAAACACCTGCCGTTGCGCTCAATGGTGATGTTCGGTGGTGTCGGCATGCAGCCGCAGATCGACAAGCTTCGTCGTGGTGTGGATATTCTTGTCGCCACCCCCGGACGCCTGCTGGATCACCAGCAGCAGGGAAACCTTGATTTGAGCAAGGTGGAAATGCTGGTACTGGATGAAGCCGATCGCATGCTCGATATGGGCTTTATCCATGACATCCGCAAAGTGCTGGCGCTGCTTCCGCGCCAGCGCCAGAACCTGCTTTTCTCCGCCACCTTCTCGGATGACATCAAGGCGCTGGCTGACCGACTGCTGAACAAGCCGGCCCTGATCGAAGTGGCCCGACGCAATGCCACGGCAGAAACAGTGGCCCAGAAGATCTATCCGGTGGACCGTGAGCGCAAGCGGGAGCTTCTGTCGAAACTGGTGCGTGACAATAACTGGTACCAGGTGCTGGTCTTTACCCGCACCAAGCACGGCGCCAACCGGCTTGCCGAGCAGCTCGGCAAGGACGGGATTTCCGCCATGGCGATCCACGGAAACAAGAGCCAGAGTGCGCGCACGCGAGCCCTGGGTGCATTCAAGGCGGGTGAGCTGCAAGTGCTGGTTGCCACCGACATTGCTGCACGTGGTATCGACATCAGTGAGTTGCCGCATGTGGTCAACTATGAATTGCCCAATGTGTCCGAAGACTATGTCCACCGGATCGGTCGTACCGGCCGCGCGGGCAGTAACGGCGAAGCCGTGTCGCTGGTGTGTGTTGACGAGCTCAAGTTGCTCGCGGGTATCGAGAAGTTGATCAAGCGAAAATTGCCGCGTGAAGTCGTGCCCGGTTTCGAGCCCGACCCGAATGCCAAGCCTGAGCCGATCCCCAATGGTCGCAACAATGCCGGCAAACGCCGTGGTCCGCCCCGCCAGAACGCCTCTGGCAAGGCGCGGCCCTCTGGTGGCCAGCAGCGCAGGCGCCGGTCCCGTAGTAAGGCCGTTACTGCCTGATCAGGGAACGCCCGTCTGTCCCGAACAGACGGGCATGCCCGCGCAGCAGGCTTACGCTGTACGTGCCCAATCCAGCAGTAACATCGGCGACGGCATTGTGGCATCCGTGCCTGTGGCAGTAGCGCGGCAGTGAATGCGGTAAATCTGTTCGCTGGAAAGGCCGGCCAGATGTGGTAGCCACGCGTGAACATGCGCGGCTCCGGGATCGTGGCGGAAGAACTGCTCCAGGATCGCGAACTGGCGCCCGCCACGCGCATCATGACCAACGCCGGCGATGTACGCCCAGTTACCCCAGTTGCTGGCAACGTCATCATCAAGCAGGTAGTGCTGGAAAAACTCTGCACCCCAGCGCCAGTCCAGGCCCATCTCGTAAATCAGGAAACTTGCCAGGAGTTGCCTGCCACGGTTGGATATCCAGCCGGTTTCCATCAACTCAACCAGCGACGCGTCTATCCAGGGCAGGCCGGTCTCTGCCCGGCACCAGCGTGACCAGTAGGTGCGCTGTCGAGAGGTCAGGGCATCGTGTTGTCGGGTATCATCCTCATCGAGGCCGCGGTAACGGAACAGGGCAGTGCCGTGGTGCCGCAGCGACCAGTGAAAGAACTCGCGCCACAGCAACTCAAAGCGCAGCCAGTAGCTGCCTGTACAGGCGCCATGCTCCACTTCCCAGTCCAGCAGTGCGTGCCAGGCGGTACGTGCAGACAACGCGCCAGCGGAAAGATAGCCACTGAGGCCGCTGGAAAAGTTTGTACCGGCTAGCTGGTTGCGGGTTTCCTTGTACTGGCGAACTGCAGGGACATCCGCCAGGTATTGATGCAGGTGGCGCAATGCAGCGGTCTCTCCACCCGGGTATGCCGGGATGCTGCCGGTCCTGTTGTGGTGGCGTTGGTGCAAACAGTCGGCAGCACGTGGCAGTTGGCGCAGCGGGAGCGGAATATCGTCAACACCCTTGAGCGGCACGGGCGCTGTCATCGGCCGCTGCGGTACCAGGCGCGCATCTTTTTCGACACGGCGACGAAAGCGGCTGAAGGTCGCGGGAAATGTTTCTGTTTCGGATGTGATATCAGCCGCCGTGAACAGGCTCTGGGTGGCTGCTGTCGAAACAGCAACGCCCTGTTTCTGCAGTCGCTCCAGCCAGGCCTGTTCTTCCGGCGCCTGGGCTTCGGCCGTGACTATGTGTGTTTGGCCACTGCCAGCCAGTTGCACGAGAACGCTGTCAGGAGCGCCAACAACATCCACCAGCGGCACACCAATCTGGCCCAGTTTGTCGCGCGTGTCTTCCAGGCATTGGGCGAGGAAGCCCGCTTTAGCCGCGCCCAGACGATCAAGGCCGCTGGCGCCCGGCAAAAGCCAATGCCGTGGCAGCACATACAGTGCCAGCACAGGCTCCCCCCGTTCTGCTGCGCATTGCCATAGCGCGTTATCGGCAATGCGCAGGTCCTGTCGCAGCCAGACGATTGTGGTCATGTGTTCCGGCCTCCGGCCATACGGCAGCGTTTGCTGCAGTAGAGCACCTGCTCCCAGTTGTTACGCCAGCGCTTTCGCCAACTGAATGGACGGCCACAGCGGAGGCACTGTTTGGTCGGCAAGGTCTGCTTGAATCCCTTCATGGCGCCCTACAGCTCATCGACAGTGGACAGAAGTTGCTCGGCACGCTCCAGGGTGCGATCCCGCTTTTCTGCATTCATGCGATCATGGGTGCGATAAATCATGCGCATGCGCGGGTTCTTTTCGAAACGCGGGCGGTGACGATTGATGAAGTGCCAGTAAAGGCTGTTGAAGGGGCAGCTGTCCGCTTCATCCGCGGTTTTCACGTTGTAGTGGCATGTCTTGCAGTAATCGCCCATGCGATTGATGTAGCTGCCAGAGGCGGCATAGGGTTTGGAGCCGAGATAGCCCCCATCTGCATGCATGACCATGCCCAGCGTGTTGGGCAACTCGACCCAGTCGTACGCATCCACATAGACCGCCAGATACCAGTCACAGATTTCCCGTGGTGTTACCCCGGTGAGCAGGGCGAGGTTCCCGGTGACCATGAGCCGCTGGATGTGATGGGCGTAGCCGTTCTCGAAAGTATTGCGCAGACTCTCGCTGACGCAGTGCATGCGGGTATTGCCGCTCCAGTAAAAGGCAGGCAGTGGCCTCTCATTTTCGAGTCTGTTCTCGTCGGCATAGTCGGGCATGCACAGCCAGTAGATGCCACGGACGAATTCGCGCCAGCCGATGACCTGCCGGATGAAGCCTTCCACGGCATTCAGGGGGGCGGATTTGTCATACCATGCCTGCTCTGCGGCCTGGCAGACTTCCATGGGATCGAGCAGGCCGGCGTTCATATACGGTGACAGCAGGCTGTGAAAAAGCGTGTCTGCACCGGTAGCCATGGCGTCCTGGTAGTGACCAAAGTGTGGCAGGCGCTGCGCCACGAAATGCTCAAGGGCGCGTAGCGCGTCGGCGCGTGTGGTGGCCCAGCTGAAGGATGCCAGGGAACCGGGGTGATCAGGAAACGTTCGTTCCACCAGCGTAACGACATCGGTGTCGATGTCATCGCGTGAAAAGACCAGTGGCTCGGGTAACGGTGGGTCGCCGCTCCAGCGTTTACGGTTGTCCTGGTCAAAGTTCCACTGACCGCCTTCCGGGTGGTCGCCGGCCATGAGCAGGCCGGTGCGGCGGCGCATCTCCCGGTAGAAAAATTCCATGCGCAGTTGCTTGCGCCCCCGGGCCCATTCACTGAACAGGGGCCTGGGACAGATGAAGCGGTCGTCCTCAAGGCAGGTGACCGTGACGCCCACCTGCTTCGGCCAGTGGTTCTCGATGGCCTGTTGCAGGCGGTATTCACCGCATTCGGTGACGACCACGGCGTTCGCCTTGTGCACCCGCACCTGTTCGCCAAGCACCGCCGCAAGATCCGGGTGATCGTGTTCGCCGAAGCGGTAGTAGTCGACCTGCCAGCCGGCCTCGATTAGCCGGGCGCAATGATGGCGCATGGCGCTGAACAGGAACGCGATTTTCTGTTTGTGGTGGCGGACATAACGGGCCTCAGCAGGCACTTCTGCCATCACCAGGCGGTCCTGTCCGGGCTCCAGGTGCCGGAGCGTGGCCAGGTTGTCGCTGAGCTGGTCACCCAGTATGAGCCCGATCCTCATGTGTAATGCCACCATGCAGGGGATGAGGGTCGAGTATCGGCGGGTGCGGGTAGTGAAAAAGTGAATCCGGGTTCGTCCGCGAATTGGTGCGCCTGACGGGTCAGTTCAGGGTCGGCAGCAACGCTTGTACTTGCGGCCGCTGCCGCACGGACAGTCCTTGTTGCGTTCGGGTGCCAGCGGCAGGTGGGACACGTCGCCGTCCAGGTAATACCAGTGGCCCGCTTCGCGCGTGAACCGGGCTTTTTCCTGCAGGATGCCCCAGCGTTCACCCTGCTGCCAGGTGGCGCTGAAGTGAACGCTGCCGGTGTCGTCTGTATGGTCGCTGTGAGAGACGTCAAGGTGGCGCCAGAGCAGGCCAGGTTCGTGGGTCAATTCGGCAGGTCGGGTGCTCGGGTGCCAACTGGCCATCAGGAAGGTGTCCTGGTGGCGGACATAGGCGCTGTAGCGGGCGCGCATGAGCTGCTCCGGCGTCTGTGCCGGTTGCCCCCGGTGCAGTGGCTCACAGCACTCGCCGGCGTTCCTGCCGGAGCCGCATGGACAGACGGTGGTCATCGTTTCTTGCGCAGAGTTTCTTCGCCTGTGATGGGCGACTGCTTGCGCTTCGCCGGCTTTTTCGCACTGCTCTTTCGGGCAGGCGTCTTTCGCTTGGCGCCGGGCTTTTCCACCGCTTTCTTGCGTTTTTTCTTGCCCACGGTCTTGCCCGATTTACGGGTCTGTTTCGGGCCCCGGAATTTGCCCAGCAACGCCTCAACTTCCATCCGTTCGAATGTCAGCTTCAGGTAGCGCTGGATGTCGATCATGCGGTTCCACTCGCCGGGCTCCACCAGCGAGATGGCAACCCCTTCACGGCCCATGCGCCCGGTACGGCCAACGCGGTGGGTGTAATCATCACCGCGGCGTGGCAAATCCACATTGATGACCAGCTCCACGTCGGGAATGTCGAGACCACGGGCGGCAACGTCGCTGGCAATGAGGATGTTCATGCGGCCATGGCTGAAGCGTTCCATGATGGCCTTGCGCGCATCATGGCTTTTTTCCCCGTGCAGCACGCCCGCCTCGAGGTTTTGTGCCCGGGCCAGTGTAAACAGGCGCTCGGCGTTCTCGCGGGTATTGGCAAACACCAGGGCGCGTCGGAAAGGCTGGTTGCGCAACAGCCAGACCAGCTCCTCGTTCTTGTGACTGCGGTCATCGGCAAGCATGACGCAATGGCGGATGGTCTGGGCCTGTTCCGCGCTCAGGTCGATGCGCAGCGGATCGCGCAGCAACGTTTTCTCCAATGCGCCCATTCCCGTGCGACCCAGCGTTGCAGAAAGCAGCAGTGTCTGGCGCTCAGGGTTTGCCGCACCGGCAATGGTTTCAATATCCTGGCCGAATCCCATCTCCAGCACGCGGTCGGCTTCATCCACCACCAGCACCCGCAGTACGCTCAGGTCCACGGCCTGTTTTTCCATCAACTCGAGTAGCCGTCCTGGGGTGGCGACCACGATTTCCGGTGCCTTGCGCAGTTCAGCCACCTGGATCTTGAATGGCTCGCCACCGGTCAGGAGCAGCGTGTTCAGGGGTGTACGGCTGGTCAGCTGTTCGGCCTGCCTGGCCACCTGTCTTGCCAGCTCCCGCGTCGGCGCCAGGATCAGGGCCAGGGTGCCGGGGTGGCGGGGCAGCGTATCGCTGGCCAGGGCATGAATGGTTGGCACCAGGTAGGCGAGCGTCTTGCCCGTGCCTGTGCGTGCGCCCACCAGCAGGTCCTTGCCCTCGAGTGCTGCCGTGACGGTCGCCGCCTGGACATCAGTGGCTGTGTCCAGGCCCAGGTCTTCCAGGGTCTTGCGCAAGCCGGGATACAGGTCCAGTTGTTGAAACACAGGAGTTGCCTCGTTGCCGGTGGACGTGGATTGAAACGGTGGCCAGTATAGGGCAGGCAGGCTTTCTGCGCCTAACATCGTTGTCCGCCGGCCTGGCCCGCCAGGGCGTGCCGGCGGTTACCCAGTCAAGGAGATCGGTTTATGAAGCCCGTATCAGTTTTCGCCAGTGTTGTCCTTTTTCTCGCCAGCGCCCTGGCCGGGGCGGAACAGGAGGCGGATGCCGCGGTGTACTTTATCTCGCCCGCGGATGGCGCCACAGTCAGCAGCCCGGTGAAGGTTGTGTTCGGATTGTCCGGCATGGGCGTGGCTCCGGCGGGTACCGATCGGGCAGGCACGGGCCATCACCACCTGCTCATCGACACCGGCCTCCCGCCGCTGGACCAGCCGATCCCTTCCGATGCCAATCATCGCCATTTTGGCGGCGGCCAGACTGAAGCGCTGGTTGAGCTGGCACCGGGCACCCACACCCTGCAGCTGCTGCTCGGTGACATGAAGCACGTGCCCCACAATCCGCCGGTGGTGTCGGAAACTATTACCATCACGGTGGAGTAGCGCCGCAACTGCCGGCCCCCGCGGGGACGGCAACAACGCTGACGCGGATCATGGTTTGCCAGTGCCCGGCTGTGTGACCATGCCTGTACGTCGTGGCCACAGGGAACCAGCATGAAGCTCAAGGCGATACGCATGGGTATCGATACCCACCAGGAGTTTGTCGTCTATATACGGGCGGATGCGGCCGTGGTCCGTGCAGAGGGTTTCACCTCCAGCGTTCGTGTGATGATCAGTGATGAGCGCCAGGAGGCGATTGCCACGCTGAATGTGGTGGATGCGGACAAGCTTGAGGATGGCTGTGTCGGCATGTCCAATGCGCTCTGGGACGTGTTTGATCCGGAGCACGATGTCGCTATCAGTCATGCGCCGGTGGTGTCCTCCATGAGCCAGGTGCGCGCCAAGATCTATAACCGGCACCTGTCTGCCCCGGAGCTGTCAGACATCATCCGGGATATTGCCCGGGGCTATTACTCGGATGTGCAGATTTCCGCATTCCTCAGTGCCTGCGCTGGCAGCCGGCTGTCGCTTGATGAGATTACCTCGCTGACCAGCGCCATGGTGAACGTCGGGCACCGTCTCACCTGGCCCGGTATTTCCCACATTTACGACAAGCATTGCATCGGCGGCCTGCCGGGCAATCGCACCACACCACTGGTAGTGGCAATCGCCAGCGCCTGTGGCCTGGTGGTCCCGAAGACGTCCTCGCGCGCGATCACATCGCCGGCCGGCACCGCCGATACCATGGAAGTCATGACACCGGTGGACCTGGGCATCGACGACATGCGTCGCGTCGTGGAGAGCACCGGTGCCTGCCTCGCCTGGGGCGGCGCCATGGGGTTGTCGCCGGTGGACGACCTGCTGATCCGGGTGGAACGCATCCTTGACCTGGACAGCAAGGGCCAGATGGTGGCGTCCGTGCTGTCGAAAAAGATTGCGGCCGGGTCCACGCATATCCTCATCGACGTGCCAGTGGGCGCCACTGCCAAGGTGCGCAACCTGGATACGGCCCACGGGCTGATGGCGTCGTTCGAGCATGTCGGCAATGCCCTGGGTGTCCACGTCCAGTGTGTCATCACCGATGGCAGCCAGCCGGTGGGCAATGGTATCGGCCCGAGTCTGGAAGCCCGTGACGTACTGGCGGTGCTGCGCGGCGATGCCGGTGCGCCGGAAGACCTGCGCCAGAAAAGCCTGGAGCTGGCAGCGCACATGCTCACCATGGGCCTGGGCCTTGCTTATGACGATGCCTGGGAAAAAGCCCGGCAGGTACTGGACTCCGGCCAGGCGC
The DNA here is from genome assembly GCA_029212745.1 of Alcanivoracaceae bacterium. GTDB lineage: Bacteria > Pseudomonadota > Gammaproteobacteria > Pseudomonadales > Alcanivoracaceae > JARGOL01. The sequence goes on along the minus strand of JARGOL010000007.1, from coordinate 87,745 downwards.
TGCAACAGTTCGAACGTATCTGCCGGGCCCAGGGTGGCTTCACGGAGCCGGTGCCGGCGCCCTTCACCCGTGTGCTGGCGGCGCACCAGGACGGTCACGTCAATGCCATCGACAGCCGCCGCATTGCGCGCCTAGCCAAGCTGGCGGGTGCACCCAAGGTCCCTGTCGCCGGCCTCGACCTGCACGTCAAGCTGGGTGACAGGGTGAGCAAGGATGATGCCCTGTTGACCATCCATGCCCAGACAGAGGGCGAGCTGGATTATGCCCTGCTGTACTACCTGCATAATCGCGACATGATTTTCCTGGAGGACAAACCATGCCCCGCGTCCTGATCAACCTCAACGGCGCCGCGTCGGTGGCGCAGGGACTTGGCCGTGGTATCGATGCTCAAACAGTGGATCTGGAGACACGCCATTTTCCGGACGGCGAACACTACCTGCGGCTGGCTGGCCCGCTGAGAGGCGCTGACGTGATCGTCCTGTGCGGGCTGGAGCAGCCCGACCAGCACCTGTTGCCGTTGCTGCTGCTGGCGGCCGAGGCACGCGAGCAGGGAGCGGCCTCCATTGGCCTGGTGGCGCCGTACCTGTCGTACATGCGTCAGGACAAACGTTTCCATGCCGGTGAGATTGTCACTTCCCGGCACTTTGCCCAGTTGTTGTCGCAGCATTTTGACTGGCTGGTGACGGTGGATCCTCACCTGCACCGGTATCATGCCCTTGAACAGATCTACAGCATTCCGTGCCGGGTGTTGCATGCGGCAGCGCTGCTGGGTGAGTGGCTCACGGACAGCAATGACGTGTTCCTGGTCGGCCCGGACGCGGAAAGCGAGCAATGGGTCAGTGCCATGGGGCGACACGCCGGCCTGCCCTGGGTGACAGCATCAAAGCAGCGCCTGGGGGATCACTCGGTGCAGGTGACCCTGCCGGACCTGGCGGCCATGGCAGGCCGCCGGCCGGTACTGGTGGATGACGTGATTTCCTCCGGCATGACCATGCTGCGCACCCTCGAGGGACTGGCCGAGGCCGGCTTCAGTGCCTCGACCTGCCTGTGCATCCACGGTCTTTTTGCCGAAAGCAGTGATGCCCTGCTGGCGCAAGCCGGTGCCACTCTGGTGTCCTGCAACACCATTGCCCATGCCAGTAACAGGCTGGATATAACCGGCCTGTTGGTGCCGGCGGTGGCAGAGCTGCTGGCCACGGATCCCTGACGGCGGCCCTTGTTGTCCGGCAATTTCGGCGAGAAACCGGGCGCAAAGGCAGGTACAATAAGCCCCCCACAGGCCATGGGCCAAAGGCAGAAAGGGTTTGCTATGAAAGACATCAAGACCTACGAAGGCACCTTCACCGATGCGGCGGGCCGCTACGCGCTTGTCGTCGCCCGTTTCAACAGTTTCGTGGTGGAGGCCCTGCTGGAAGGGGCTGTTGATGCCCTCGTGCGTCATGGCGTCAATACGTCTGACATTGCCATCTACCGTGTACCCGGTGCCTGGGAGTTGCCGCTGGCAGCGAAGCGCATCGCCGAGAAAGGTGGTGTCGATGCCATCATCACGCTTGGCGCGGTCATCCGTGGTGGCACGGCGCATTTCGAATACGTCGCCGGTGAGGCCGCCAAGGGCATAGCCGCCGTGCAGAACAGCACGGGTGTGCCGGTGGCATTCGGTGTGCTGACTGTCGACACCATCGAGCAGGCCATCGAGCGTTCCGGTACCAAGGCCGGGAACAAGGGCGCCGAGGCAGCCATGTCCGCGGTGGAAATGGTCAGCCTGTTCAAGCAACTCTGATGAGCGACAGCGATAACCCCTCCACTCCGGCGGCGCGTCGCAAGGCGCGCCGTTTTGTCATGCAGGCCATGTACCAGTGGCAACTGACCGGGCACGACGTGGCCGACATCGAACTGCAGTTCCGTCGTGATAACGACATGCGCAAGGTTGACCGTGAGTATTTTCACGCCCTCCTGCATGGCATTCCCGCACGAGTTGATGTTATCGACGAGGCTCTGCAACCGCTGCTGGATCGCAAGCTCGAGGAACTCTCCCAGGTGGAAAAGGCCATCCTGCGACTGGGTGCCTACGAACTCATGGACCGTATCGATGTCCCTTATCGGGTGGTCATCAATGAGGGCATCGAGCTGGCAAAGATGTTCGGTGCTGATGACTCGTTCAAGTACGTAAATGGTGTGCTGGACAAACTGGCACGCACCGCCCGCGCCGCAGAAACAGCCTCGCGCTGATTGTCACCGGCTGCGCCCGGCGGCCCGGAGACAGAGCATGGATGAATTCAGCCTGATCCAACGATACTTTTCCCGTCATGCCCGCGCCGGGCACGAAGGCGTTGTGCTGGGTGTGGGCGATGATGCTGCCGTGTTGCGCCCGTCGCCCGGCCATGACCTGGTCATGGCCACCGATACGCTGGTGTCAGGCCGTCATTTTCCGGCAGACATGACGGCGTTTGATATCGGCTGGCGCAGCCTGGCCGTTAACCTTTCTGACCTGGCTGCCATGGGTGCGCGCCCGCTGTGGTGCCTGTTGAGCCTGACCCTGCCGGAGGCGGACGAGCGCTGGCTGGCGGGTTTCGCCGACGGTTTTTACGCGCTGGCCGATGAGACGGGTGTGGCGCTGGTGGGTGGCGACACCGTGCGCGGCAGCCTTTCCGTGACCATACAGGTGGTCGGCCAGGTGCCGGCCAACAAGGCGCTGCGGCGCAGCGGTGCCTGCCCGGGTGACCGGATATGCATGGGAGGTACGCCGGGTGAAGCCGCCCTGGGGCTGCGCCAGTGGCAGCAGGGCGTCCATCAGGGCGATGCCGTGGAACGGCTGTGCCGGCCGCTGCCCCAGCTGGTCCTGGGCGAGAAGCTACGCAGTGTTGCCAGTGCCTGCATTGATGTCTCGGATGGCGTGCTGGCGGACCTTGGCCATCTGCTGGATGCCAGCGGCGGCCTGGGTGCGGACCTGCGGGTGGACGGGTTTCCGGATACGCCCCTTTTTGCCGGCCTGTCACGGCAGGAGCGACTGGCGTTGCAGTGTCATGGCGGCGATGATTACCTGCTGCTGTTCACATTGCCGCCGGTGTTCAACCGGCCGCAGGGCTGCCTGGAACTGGGCCGTGTGGCAGCACAGCCAGGCATCCGCCTGCACGACGGGAACGGCGAGTTGCTGTCCCTGCCGGGCAGTGGCTGGAATCACTTTTCATCACAGGGAGACGGGTGATGTGGAACGGTGAGCCGGTGGCAATCATCGGTGCCAACATGGGGGGCATGGCGGCAGCACGGGCCCTGGCCGGGCACGTCGAGGCGGTGGTTTACGACCCTGGTGCGAGCCTGCAATGGTTGCCGAACATCCATGAGTTGCTGTCCGGCCTGAAGCGGCCCCAGAACCTGCGGCTGCAGCGCGCGCCGCTGGTGCATCGCTATGGCCACCAGTACCAGCGTCATGCCGTGACCGGCATCAACTGGCGCCGTCACATCCTGTCGCTGGATGACGGCAGCGAGCAGTTTTTTTCCCGTGCCATTGTTGCCGTGGGTGGCGTCAACAACACCTTCGGCGTGCCCGGTGCCAGTGAGCATGCCATGCCGTTCAAGTCGGTGTTGCAGTGCCGGCGTATCGCCGTGCGTTTGCAGGAGACGCTGGGGCGGGGCGATGCCCTGAATGTGGTCCTGGTCGGCGGGGGCATCGAGGGGGTCGAAGCACTGGGCGAGATACTGCGCCGTTACCGTCATCATGCCGGCCTGTCGCTGACCGTAGTGGACGCTGCCTCGCGCCTGTTGCCGGCCCTGCCGGCGGGCGTGGATGAACACCTGCGCGCGTTGTGCCCATCGACCGTGCGCTTCTGTTTTGGTGAGCACGTCACCCGGGTCAGCGCTGATTCGGTCAGCCTGGGCGATACCGGCACGCTGCCGGCCGATCTGGTGATATGGACCGGTGGTGCTGGGGCCCATCCGCTACTGGCTGATTCGGGCCTCGCGGACGACACGGGGTTTGCCCCGGTGCGCAAGACATTGCAGAGCATTCACAATCCCAATGTGTTCGTGGTCGGGGATGCGGTGGCCGATGTCGACGGTGCGCGCATTTCCCCGCAGGCCTACCATGCCATGGACATGGGCCGGCGGGCGGCGCGCAATGTTGATGCGCTGATCCGGCATCGGCCGCTGCAGGCATTCCGGCCCGCGCACAAGCCGCAGCTGATAACGTTCGGCGACCTGGACACGCTGCTGGTGACAGACGACCGCGTCTGGGCCTCTCCGGCACTGCGCTCCCTCAAGGAAGCTGTCTACCAGCTGGGCATGGCGCAGCTGGACGGGCGCCGTCCGTGGCGTCGAGGCACGGCGCTTTTCCGCCGGGCCCTGGAAGGCGGCATTGATGAAGCCATCGACCTGCTGCGCGCGCCCCCGGCGCTGGGCCGCATGGCCGGCATGAAACAGTGGAGGAAGGACGGATGACGCCAGCAAATATGCGTAATCCCGTACATTTTCTGGCGTTCGGTTTTGGTGCCGGCCTGTCGCCGAAGGCGCCGGGCACCTTTGGCACCCTGGTGGCCGTGCCGCTGTGGTGGTTGTTGGCGAGCTCTGCCGGCACCTGGGGCTACCTGGCCGTGACCCTGGCCGTGATCGCTGTCGGCCCATACCTGTGCGGCCGGACATCGCGGGACATGGGGGTGCATGACCACGGCGGCATCGTCTGGGACGAGATCGCCGGCTTCCTGGTGACCATGTTCCTGATGCCTGTGACGCCATTGGCGGCCCTGGCCGGCTTCCTGTTCTTTCGCCTGTTCGACATTGCCAAACCCTGGCCCATCGGCTGGCTCGACCGTCGTGTGCATGGCGGTACCGGTATCATGGTGGATGACCTGGTGGCTGGTGTGTATGCCTGGCTGGCCACCGCCGGCAGCCTGCAACTGATCGCCAGACTCTGACCGTCCGCCGCACGGTGGTGCGCCAGCATCGGTATCACGTAACACCCCACGACGAACATGTGCTAGCGTTCCAGTTACTGTGCCTGCACCGCGTCGTGATCGGGCCATAACAACAACGAGATCTCTGTGCGCATGGATGTTTTGCCTGATAGCCCGGGCAGCACGAACTCGCTGGCCGATGAGGCCCGTAACCGGGAATACCGAATCATTCTTTCGCAGCTCCGGCGGCGCGGTCTGTGGATGACCCTGCCGGAGCCGCTGGAAACGGCTTTCTGTCGCCAGCATGATGAGCGGGCCGCGACGGCATTTTCCAGTACGGCAACCACGATCTTCGTGCTGTACGCCTCCCTGGGCATTGCCGCCCTGGTGCTGACCGGTGGCCGCGGCCTTGGCTATTGGCCGGTGAGTTTCGGTGTCTTCCTGGTCTTCATCCTTATCGCCTGGCTGCTTTCCTTCACGACGTTGATTCATGCCCGCTACCAGCAGGTGGTGGCATCGCTGGCAGCCGTTGCCGTGGCGGTTGCCGTGGTGCATCCGCATTTGCTTGGTGCTGGCGGCATCCAGCATCTGGTCCACGAGGGCACCATCTACGTCATGGTGATCGTCTACCTCGGCCTGAACCTGCGTTTCTGGTATGCCGTCAGTGCCGCCACACTGGCGGGCGGCACGGCCTTCCTGGTGACATGGTTAAGTGGCGTGGACATGCAGTGGCAACTGGGGATTGCCACCTACGGGGGTGGCAGTGCCCTGGGCATGGTGCTGCGATTTCGCGATGAGCAGCGCGAGCGCCGGATATTTCTTCATACACGGCTGCTGGCGCTCGACAACCAGCGTATCCAGGTGCTGGCTGGGGAGCTGGAACGGCTTTCCTTCCTCGATGGACTCACCGGCGTGGCCAACCGGCGCTACTTTGATACCACGCTGGAAAAGCACTGGCGTGCCTGTCTGCGTGACAACCGGCCACTGACACTGGTGATGCTGGATGTGGACTTCTTCAAGGCCTACAACGATCACTACGGCCACCAGGACGGTGACCAGTGCCTGCGTACCATTGCACAGACCTTGTCGAGGCAGGCAGCGCGGCCCCAGGACCTGGCCGCCCGCTATGGCGGCGAGGAATTTGCGCTGGTGTTCCCCGACGCTGATGCGGCGGCGGCAGAACAGCTGGTGAGTCGGATACTTGCTGCGGTAAGGCAGCTGGAACTGCCTCACGCGGTGTCCGAAGCGTCTGACGTGGTCACCCTCAGCGCCGGCGTGGCGACCATTGTTCCCACCGTGCATGCCACGGCGGAGGACCTGGTGAAAGCCGCGGACCAGGCCCTTTATGATGCCAAGAATGCTGGTCGTAACTGCTGGCGACTGCGGCAGGTCAGGGCGTTGAACGCCTGACGCTGGCGCCGGGGCCGGCGATGACGGCAAGACGTTCGCGGGCGCTGTGGACGATGCCGTCAGCATCCAGGCCCTGCTGTGCCAGCAGGGCGTCACGTTTGCCGTGATGGATGAACGTATCCGGCAGGCCCAGGTTCAGAATCGGCGTCATGATCGATTCCGTCGCCAGGAACTCGTTCACGGCTGAGCCGGCGCCGGTCATAACCTGGTGGTCTTCCAGGGTGACCAGCAGGGTGTGCCGACCGGCCGCCTGGCGGATGGCATCATGGTCCAGCGGTTTCACCCAGCGCATGTCATACAGGGTCGCATCGAGGCGGTCCGCCGCTTCCCGTGCGGCGCCCAGCAGGGCCCCAAAACTGAGAATGGCCACCTCCGGGCTGCCTTCACGCAGCAGACGCGCCTGTCCGGGCACCAGCGCCTGCATGTGCGACTCGATCGGCACGCCCGGGCCGGTGCCGCGCGGATAGCGCACCGCGGACGGCCCCTCATGCTCATAACAGGTGTAGAGCAGCTGCCGGCACTCGTTTTCGTCAGCGGGTGCGGCAATGATCATGTTGGGCAGACACCGCATGTAGCCCAGATCGAAGACACCGCCGTGGGTGGCGCCGTCCTCGCCCACCAGTCCGGCGCGATCAATGCCGAAGGTGACGTCCAGGTTCTGCAGGGCCACATCATGAATCAGCTGGTCGTAGCCACGTTGCAGGAAGGTGGAATAGATGGCGACCACCGGCTTCTGCCGTTCACAGGCCAGGCCCGCCGCCAGGGTGACGGCGTGTTGCTCACAGATGGCGACATCATGAAAGCGCTCCGGGAACTGCTTGCTGAACGCGACCATGCCGGAGCCTTCGCACATGGCCGGCGTGATGGCGACCAGGCGTGGGTCCTCGGCGGCCATGTCGCACAGCCACTGGCCGAACACATCCTGGTACTTCGGCCCTTGCGGCGCAGTGGGTGCGTCGGGCCCGGATGTTTTCTTGGGTTCGATCTTGTTGATCGCGTGATAGCCCACCGGGTCCGCTTCGGCCGGTGCAAATCCCTTGCCCTTGGTGGTGTAGATGTGCAGCAGTTGCGGCCCTTCCAGGTCACGCATGTTGCCGATGGTCTGCACCAGCTCGCGCAGGTTGTGACCGTCCATGGGGCCGATGTAGTTGAAGCCGATGGACTCGAACAGCGCGTCCGGGCTGACCATGTTCTTCATGCTCTCTTCCGTGCGGCGGACAAAGTCCCACGCACTGGGCACGGATGACAGCACCTTCTTGCCGCCCTCGCGCAAGGCGATATAGGTCTTGCTGGACCAGATCCGGGCAAAGTGGGTGGCCAGGCCGCCCACGTTGTGACTGATCGACATGTTGTTGTCGTTGAGGATCACCAGCATGTTGGCGCGCGTGTGGGCGGCATGGTTGAGGGCCTCGAATGCCTGGCCAGCCGTCATGGCTCCATCGCCGATGACGGCGACCACCCGGCGGTCTTCGCCCGACATCTGCGCGCCCAGTGCCATGCCCAGCGCCGCGCTGATGGAGGTGGATGAGTGGCCCACGCCGAAGGTGTCGTACTCCGATTCGCTACGCTTGGGAAACCCGGACAGGCCGCCCTGCTGTCGGATGCTGGTGAGTTGCTGGCGCCGGCCGGTGAGAATCTTGTGCGGGTAGCACTGGTGGCCCACGTCCCAGACCAGGCGATCAAACGGTGTCTGGTACAGGTAATGCAGCGCCACGGTCAGTTCCACCACACCCAGGCCTGCGCCGAAATGGCCACCGCTCTGGCCCACCGACCAGAGCAGGGAGGCTCGCAGTTCATCGGCAACCTGCTCGAGCTGGTACTCCTCCAGCGCGCGCAGGGCAGCGGGGTTCTCCAGCGAGTCCAGTAATGGCGTGGCTGGTGGCGTCAGCGGTATCTGGTCGAACGTCTTGGGCATGTGCCTGAGTCTGCCTGCTTGAGAGGGCGCCAGTATACAGCCCGGGCGGTGAAGGTTCAGTACCTGCCGCCGGGCATCGCGGGCGTGCGTGGCGCAGTGTTCAATAGGGTCGGTCGATGATGTAGCGGGCCATGGCCTGAAGGGTGGCAGCGGCCCCGGACCAGGGTTCGAGCGCCTCGCAGGCGTTGTCACAGAGCTGCTTTGCCCGGCTGATGCTGTCTTCCAGGCCGATCAGCCCGGGAAAGGTGCTCTTGCCGTGCTTGAGGTCAGAGCCCTGTGGCTTGCCCAGCGACGACGTTTCGGCGGTGACGTCGAGGATGTCGTCCTGGATCTGGAACGCAAGCCCAATGGCATCGCCGTAGCGGATCAGGGCGTCAATCAGTGCCTCGTCGCGGCAGTCTGCGGCAATGGCACCCATGTGCAGGGCGGCAGTAATCAGGCGGCCTGTTTTCAGGTGATGCATGCGCTCCAGTGCCGGCAGGGTCAGCAACTGGCCATTGCCCTGCATGTCCTGCATCTGGCCAGCAGCCATGCCGGCGGCGCCGGCCGCCTGGCACAGGGTGCTGATCAGCGTGACCCGCTGCCCGTCGCTGTACTTGCCCTGTCGTGCAAGCACCTCGAAGGCCAGCGTGTGCAGGGTGTCGCCGGCGAGGATGGCCGTGGCCTCGTCGTAGGCGCGGTGACAGGTGGGCTGGCCCCGGCGCAGGTCGTCGTCGTCCATGGCCGGCAGATCATCGTGGACCAGTGAATACGTGTGCAGCAGCTCGATGGCGGCGGCGGCCGCATCGGCCTGCTCCAGGGCGCCACCGCACAGGTCACAGGCGCCATACAGGAGGATCGGGCGGATCCGTTTGCCACCGGCGGTCACGGCGTAGCGCATGGCCTCGCTCAGGCGGGGCGCCCCGGCCTCTCCATCACCTGGCAGACACGCCAGCAACTGGTCATCGACGCGCTGTCGGCAGGACTGCATGAATGCCGTCGGGGCAGGCGTTTCAGTCATTTTCGGCGTCCGGCTCGAACGGTTCCGGTTCGGCGGATTCGTCTGCCTCCATGAGGATGCGCACTTTCTGTTCAGCCGCCTTGAGGGCCTGTTGGCACTCCCGGGTCAGTTTGATGCCCTGTTCAAACGCCTTAAGCGCGTCCTCCAGGGACAGGTCCCCGGATTCCATCTGTTCCACCAGGGACTCCAGGGAGTCCAGGGACTTCTCAAGGTTCAGGGGTGCCGCTTTGCGTGCCATGGGCCAGGGTTCTCCATCGCTGGGCGCCGGAGGCCGGCGCGCTGTGTGGGCGCATTGTACTTGCTGTGACGGGCAATGCCGAGGGCTTCCGCACGCGCCGTAGCAGTGAGTGCTTACATACCCGGCAGCACTTTGCAGTGCCGCATGTTGTCCTTGTATCTCACTGATTTTCCGGAGGTTTTAGGCAGCTTGGCCAAGGCTGCCGTATCCATTCCAAAACGGCATAAAATCACTATTCCACCCCGGGCCACGGGGCACTATAGTGTTTCTCCCTCGTCGGTCACTCCGTACAGGAGATTGCGACCTCCTGAGCTATAGCGTGGCGTTTACGTCGTGCCGGCGGGGCCTTATTCCTGCGGTGTCCCCTCGTTGGAGGCCGCGTGCCAGTGCGCCTGCAATGCCGCCCTGGCGTCATCCGGGATTGGCGCGGCGCGCCGGCTCCGGGCGTCGAAATTCACCAGTGTCGTCAACCCACGTGCCGTCACCGTACCGCCCTGGTGCACTTCCTGGGCGAGACGGAATGAACTGTTGCCGATGTGGCTGACCACCGTGTGAATGGACACATCTTCGCCAAACCGGGTCTCGGCCAGATAATCCAGTTCAACGCGCACCACGGCGATGCCGCCGCGCTGCAGGTCTGCGTCCGGCGCAAACATTCGCAGCACCGGCTCCCTGGCCTCGAGAAACCAGACCGGGATCACCGTGTTGTTGATGTGGCCCAGGGCATCGGTGTCACAGAAGCGGGGGCGAATGGTGTGCGTCAGCATGGCGCCAGTGTATCGCCGCGACTGGTGGTCGTCACCTTCCTGACTGCCGGTCTGTCACGGGCCGTTGGAATCACTACAATGCGCGCATGAAAATTGTTCTTGCTCCCATGGAGGGCCTGGCGGATTTCTGGGTGCGCCAGGCCCTGACAGACATCGGCGGATACGACTGGTGTGTGACCGAGTTCGTGCGTGTCAGTGGCTCATTGCTGCCGCCGCGGGTGTTCTACCGCTGGTGCCCGGAATTACGCACCGGCGCACGAACGCGCAGCGGTACGCCGGTGCATGTGCAGTTGCTTGGTTCCGATCCTGCCTGCATGGCGGACAATGCCGCCCGTGCCGCGGCGCTGGGCGCACCGGCCATCGATCTCAACTTCGGTTGCCCGGCGAAAACGGTTAACCGCCATCGTGGCGGCGCTGTCCTGCTGGACGAGCCGGCGCTTGTCGGGCGCGTGGTGGCAGCGGTACGTGCAGCGGTGCCAGCGACGATCCCGGTGTCGGTGAAGATGCGTCTGGGCAATGATGATCATGGTCTTGCCCGGGACAATGCGCTTGCTGTTGAGGAGGCCGGCGCAGCCTGGCTGACGGTGCATGGGCGCACCAAGGTGCAGGGTTATACGCCACCGGCCTACTGGGATCGCATCGGCGAGGTGCGCGAGGCGCTGGCCATTCCTGTGATTGCCAATGGTGAGGTATGGACGCCGGCGGATGCCCGCCGCTGTCTGGCGGAGAGCGGTTGTGATGATCTCATGATCGGCCGCGGCGCGGTGGCAGACCCGTTCCTGGCCCTCAGGCTGGGGACGGACAGGCAGCCGGCATGGCCGGCGGTGCTGGACGTGCTGCATGGTTTTGCCGAAGAGATTCGAGCCTCAGGCAGCGAACGGCAGACCACCGGGCGGCTCAAACAGTGGAGCAATTACCTGCGCCGGCGCTGGCCGCAGGCGGAGTTGCTGTACCAGGACATCCGGCGCATGCAGTCCCTGGACGACATCATTGGCCGCATGGGTGTGTCAGGCGGCCAGGCGGCATGACCGTCACGGACGGCTGCTGCTGAACCAGAAAGGCTCCCCGGGGCGGACGACCATGAAGCGGCTGTTGGTTTCTGCCATCGGGTCGACCAGGGCAGAGAAAGAGCCGTTGAGGTGCTCGATGATCCAGGGCAGTGGTGGTGTTTCACCGGCCGGACGCAAGGCAACGAAGAAGTCATCCCAGTGGATCGGCACCACCAGTGAGGCGCCACTGGCCGTCACTGTATTTTTCACGTATCCCCGCTGGAACGCATCACTCTGCCGGAACAGCCCCGTGCTTGAGACCAGGGCGAGGTCGGCCTGGCGACCGTCCAGCTGGCCATCGCGGTAGCCGGCGCTGCCCTGGATCAGCACGTTGCCGTTGGGGTGCTCAACCAGTACGGACCAGGAAACCCCTTCCTTCCAGGCGTTTATCCATGCCGGCGGCTCAAGCGGTGCATCGATGGTCTCATTCATTCCGGTAGCCCGGTCCACCAGCGCATTCTGCGGCACATGGTCAGAGGCGATAAAGGTGACCCTGAAATCGCCATAGGTGCGTGTATCCCCATCAATCACGGTATCGATGGCCTGCTCGGCCAGGCCCATGCCGCGGCCAACATTGGCTGTGGATGCCGAGCCGGTCAGGATGGCGCCGGTGCGACGGGCCACCAGTGGGGCGTCCATGGCATGGTCATAGTGGGAGTGCAGCACCAGGACGGCATCAACATGCTCGATGCCATAATCTGCCAGTGCCTCATCTATGCGTTCGGCGTCCGGCGCCACTGGGCCGGTGGCCAGCGCGAAAACGGATGGCCGGCTGAAAAAGCCGTCGGTCAGCAGGTGGGTCTTGCCGTCAGTGATATGTACCGTGGCCGTGCCCAGCCAGTTGATGCGCAGGGCATTTTCTCGCGGCGTCCTGTCGCTGTCGCCAGCCAGATAGGACTGCCAGCGCCCCAGGCCGGGATGGGTGTGCAGGGCGACCAGCAATGCCGCCACGCAAAACAGCAGGCCGGCAAGGCTGACCTTGGCGAGTCGTTTAAACATAGTCCATTTCCTGCCTGTTCATGTGGCGGCCATCCACGATTGGCCCCACGGTGGCGTCGGTACCTGACGGTCCATTATAACGCCTAGCGCTGCCGCGGCGCCTATGTTGTCTACCCTAACCACGGACACCGTGTCTGTCATGGAGACAAACGCTATTCGTGCCAGACGCCGGACCGCATTTGCACGGCAGCTGTATGGGGCGCCCTGTCTGTTACCGGGGCCTGCTGTAACGGAAAAAGGCCGCAATAGCGGCCTTTTTCTCACGCGGTCTTCAGTGAGCCACTGTATCAGTCGCTAACCGGATCCGCATCAAGCGCATAGACGCCGTTCTCATCGTGCACTTCCTTGCCATGCAGGGCAGGGTTGAATGCGCAGGCCAGCTGCATGTCCGTCTTGGCACGCAGATAGTGCTCGTCATTCTTGTCGAGAATGTACACGGTGCCAGGCTTGATCGGGTGGACCTTGCCATCGGCAACGGTCTCCACTTCACCTTCACCGGAGATGCAATACACGGTCTCCAAATGGTTCTGGTACCAGATGTGGGTCTCCGTGCCTGCGAAGATCGTGGTGATATGGAATGAAAATCCCATGCCATCATCTTTCAGGCTCAAACGCACAGACTCCCAGTTTCCGTTTTCTGCCGTTACCCGGCGTTCGGAATTACGGGCTTCTTCCAGGGTACGTACTATCATCGGTCTGTTGCTTCCTCGTTATCTGGCAGGTGAAGGAGAATGGCGCCATCGCGGGAAAGTCCCGGTGAGATGGCACCCATGAAAATGGATGAGAGCAGTAAAAATCGACTTATCCGTATTTCTGCCAATGCAGTTACCTTTCCTCTTTTGTCGAGTGATGCGCCGCCGGCTTGAATCCTAGCTGTCCAGCACCTCGTCCACCTGGTCGCGGTTGAACGGGCCGATTCGCAGCAGGTGCTCATCAGTGTGTTCGCCGGAGAAGTGGATGCGCCCATCAAACAGGATGAACTGCTCCGTCTTCCAGCGTCGGCGATAGGCGAAGCGACTGAACATTTTCCAGGCCGCATCGTTCTCGGGTGTGACTGTCGTTTCAATGAACTGCACGTCCTCGCACGCGTCACGATTGAGCAACTCGGCAAGCATTTTGCGCGCCAGGCCCTTGCCGCGGGCGCTCTCGTCGACGGCGATCTGCCAGACGAACAGCACGTTCGGCTGCTTGGGCAGAATGTAGGCAGATGTCCAGCCGGCCAGTTTGCCGTCGTCCGTTTCGGCCACCACGCAGGTGTCTGCGAAGTGCGTGCATTGCAAAAGGTTGCAGTAGGTGGAGTTGGGCAGCAGCGGCTTGCTGCGCGCGACCAGCTCGTGCACGTTGGCGCCGTCAGAGGCGTCGGGCTTGCGAAAGACGTAGTCCTCCAGTTTGCCGGGTTTCTTGTCCGGCTCTTCAATGGTTTCGGTAAACATGGTCCTGGTCTCTTTCAGTATGTCGTGGTTCGTCTGCCGAAAAGGCTGGCGCGGCATTACTTTTGCTGCTTGGCGCTGCCCTGGGCATTCAGTTCAACTGTTGGCTGGTGTCGGTCTATCGCGCCGACATCCAGCACCGGGGACGCATCAATGGTTTCCGCATCCATCATCGAGGCGACGCGCTGGAGGGAACTCAGAATCAGCGTTTGCTCCCACTCGGCGAGTTGCTCGAATCGCTCCATGAACTCCTCCTGCAGCGGCGTCGGTGCGCGCTCGAGGATGTTCATTCCTTCCCTGGTCAGCTTGGCGTACACCCGACGCTTGTCGGTGTCACCCCGCTGCCGCGTGGTCAGTTCCCGTTTCTCGAGCCGGTCGAGAATCGTGGTCACGGTAGCCTGGCTCAATGACACCTCACTGGCGATCTCGCCCATGGTCATTTCGCCGTTGTTCCTGATGGCCTGCAGAATCAGCAGCTGCGGAGCCGTCAGTCCCGCCTGCTTGCTCAGGCGCCGGGAATACATGTCGGTGGCGCGGATGATGCGCCGTAATGCGATAAGCACGTCTTCATGCCTTGCCATGCCGTTTCAACTCTAAGCAACTGATCGTAAAGTGCAGGTGAAGCAGACGGGCGCCGTCTCGCGACTACGCGGTGGCGGTTGAAAAACGGCCGGTTATTCAGTCATTTACGCCCTAATCTGGTACAGTATTTTAGCGTTAAAACATTTAGATGTCAAAATAAATGGAGCCAGGCCATGTTGCTGGGCAGTTTTGCCTTTTGTCTCGTTGTTTTCCTGTTGATCGGTTTTTCCTCGGTGCTGGTACGCCAGAAGCAGAGTGAGGACTACCTGGTGGCCGGCCGCTCGGTCAAGCCGGCCCTGGCGGGCCTGTCCGCCGTGGCGACCAACAACAGTGGTTACATGTTTATCGGTGTGATCGGTTACACCTACAGCACCGGGTTGTCGGCCATCTGGCTGATGATCGGCTGGATCGCCGGCGATTTCATGGCCTCGCAGATGGTCCATCGGCGTCTGCGTGAGGCGGTGGAGTCCCATCAGGCGCTGACCTTCCCGGAAATCCTGGCCACTTGGTGGGGGCAGCAGTACCCGCTGCTCCGCCGCCTGGTGGCGCTGATTTCCGTATTGTTCCTGGGCACCTACGCGGCGGCGCAGTTCAATGCCGGCAGCAAGGCCATGCATGTGCTGTTCGAATGGGATTACACCAGCGGCGCCATTCTGGGTGCGGTAATGGTGCTGTTCTACTGTTTCAGTGGCGGGTTGCGCGCCTCCATCTGGACAGATGCGGCGCAATCGGTGGTCATGATTGTGGCCATGGCGGTCATGGTCTGGACGGCAGTCGCCTCGCAGGGCGGTATCAGCGAGACGCTTGTGCGCCTTGACCAGGTATCCGACACCTACATGAACTGGTTTCCGACGGACCTGGCCTTTTCCGGTGTGTCCGGGCCGGTCCTGTTTGTGCTGGGCTGGATGTTCGCCGGCTTCGGCGTGATCGGCCAGCCGCACATCATGGTGCGCTTCATGGCACTGGATAATGTCCGTAACCTGAACCGGGCGCGGCTGTACTACTACCTATGGTTCACTGCCTTCTATTTCCTCGCCAATGCGGCCGGCCTGCTGGCCCGTTTGTTGATCCCGGAGAGCGGCTTCGATGCCGAACTGGCATTGCCCACCATGGCACGTGACCTGCTGCATCCGCTGGCTGCCGGCCTGGTGCTGGCGGGCCTGTTTGCGGCCACCATCTCCACCGCTGATTCACTGGTGCTGAGTTGCTCTGCGGCGTTGAGCCGGGACCTGCCATCCGAGCGGTTCCAGAGCTACACGCTGACGCGCATGAGCACGTTGCTGGTGATCGTGCTGGCCCTGGTCATCGCCCTGTATGGCGACAAGAGTGTGTTCAACCTGGTGATTGTGGCCTGGGCCGTGCTGGCGGCTGCCTTCGGTCCGTTGCTGGTGGTCTATGTCTTTGGTGCGCGGCCGTCCCAGCCGACCGCCATCCTCATGGTGCTGACCGGCATCGCCACCGTTTATTTGTGGCGCGATCAGGGTCTGTCCGGCTCGATCTATGAGATCATGCCGGCAATGATTGCCGCCTGGCTGGTGTTCGCTGCCAGCAAGGGGCTGGATGTGCTTGTCATGAAAGGTGTGCGGGGAGAGCGTCAATGAAGCGGTTTTTTACGGTCCTTTTTGTCCTGCTGGTGAGTGTGGCCGGGCCGGTGCTGGCGGAAGGGGAAAGCAAGCCGACACCGGGATCGCAACCGGCGGGCGAAAACCGGGTGGATTCGTTGGGTGCATTCCGCGAAAACTGGATCCTCTCTGAGCTGCGCAGTATCCGCTCCGACATGATGGAGTACCGCACCGAGATGCAACGCATCGTCATTGACCGGGAACTGGAAGTGGCTGACAAGGCCATGGGGTATGCCACCAACACGGTGACCTACTTCTTTTACCTGATCGCCGGTGCGGCCTCCATTCTGGCGCTGGTGGGCTGGTCCACGATCCGCGACCTGAAGGACAATATCCGGGTCTATGCGGAACGTGAGATGTCCCGCCTGACGGCCGAATACGAGCAGCGCCTGGCGGACCTGGAGAAGGAATTGCGGCGCAAGTCGCGCACCATTTCCGCCAACCAGGAGGAGATCGAGCGCACCAACGAGATCCACAGCCTGTGGCTCAAGGTGAGCAAGGAAACGACACCGGAAGGCAAGATCGGTATCTATGACCAGATACTGGAGTTGCGACCGGAGGACCATGAGGCCATGGGCTGGAAGGCCGATGCCGTGCTGGAGCTGGGTGAGCACCGCTGGGCGCTGAACCTGTGCGACGAAGTACTTGCCGCCGATAGTGAAGACTCACAAGCACTGTACCAGAGGGCCTGTGCGCACATGGGGCTTGGTGAACATGAGCAGGCGCTGGACGACCTGGCCATGGCCATCGCCTCGGCGGACAGCCTGCGCGACCTGGCGCGGGAGGAAGCCTTCTTCGAGCCGCTGCGCGATGACCCGCGGTTCCTGTCCCTGCTGGGTGAAGGCGCTGCCTGAGGCTGGACCGATAGGCCGGCGCTATGCCGGCCATTCACATGACCCCACCGCCCGGGCGTCTATTCTGTGACCGTTTTCTGCTAGACTTGCCGCCCCCTGACCGGACGTGGCCAGTCTGCGTTATCGGCACAGCAAGACGGAGTAGCGATGAAACGCGATCAAACAGACGCTGCACACAGCATGCCGGATGTGGCCAGCAGCAAGAGCCGCCACATCCAGACCACCCTCGACTGGGTGGGCATGAGCGAAATCCACCTGCCCGCCAGGCTCAGCGATACGCTGGCCGGGGAGCGTCCTATTGCTGCCTCCATCCAGGCGTACGTGGACCTGGAGGACGCGGATGCCCGTGGCATCCACATGTCCCGCCTGTACCTGACCCTGGAAGAGACCTTCGGTGATTGCGCCGTCAGTGCCGGCTCCATTGATGCCCTGTTGCGCACCTTCCTGGATACGCACAAGGGCTTGAGCAGCCATGCCTTTGTGCAGCTCGATTTCGAGTACTCCGTGCGGCGTCCTTCCCTGAAGAGCAACTATTCAGGCTGGAAGAGTTACCCGGTCAGCATTGCCGGCACCCTGAACGGCGATGACCTGCGTATCGAGCTGAGTGTGGAGGTGCCGTATTCCTCCACCTGCCCGTGCTCTGCGGCGCTGGCACGCCAGCTGATCCAGGACGCCTTCCGTGAACAGTTCGGTGATGTCGGCACCATCAGTGCGGAACAGGTGGCCGAGTGGCTCGGCACCGAGCAGGGCGTGTGCGCCACACCGCACAGCCAGCGGTCTGTCGCGCAGGTCAGGGTGCTGCTGGATCATGCCGAAGAGCAGGGCTTTCCCATCACGGCACTGATCGACCTGATTGAAGGGGCGCTGAAGACACCGGTGCAGACGGCGGTGAAACGTGAAGACGAGCAGGAGTTTGCCCGCCTGAACGGCCAGAACCTGATGTTCTGCGAGGATGCCGCGCGCCGTCTCAAGCAGGCGCTGAATGGCGATGAGCTATACCAGGATTTCTGGTTGCGCGTGAACCACCTGGAAAGCCTGCATGCCCACAATGCGGTAGCCATCGTTACCAAGGACATTAATGGCGGTTACTTGCCGATCCCCTGAAAGGTGGTTATCGGGACATAAAAAAAGCCGGGCATTGCCCGGCTTTTTTTATTGCCGTCCGCTGTCAGAAACGGCCACCAAAGCCGAGGCTGAGGTTGCTGATCTCGTCGCCGGAACGGTCGATGGCGCGCAGGTATTCCAGTGATACAAACACGTTGTTTGCCACCCGCATGTCGGCGCCAATACCCAGGGAAATATCGGTGTAGTTCTCGCCATCACTGCTGATGCCGGCCTTCTCCGTGGTTTCCACGCGGGTCACGCCAAGCAGGCCATAGGGGCGAACAGGCAGGGTGTCCGGAAACTGGCCGCGCAGGTAGGCGCCGTAGTAGCGGTCGATTTCCACTTTCACCCCGGTGCGGCCATAGCGGTCGTCATCAGTGCCCAATGCAGCGCGCAACTCGCCGGCAAATGTCTGCTCCGGATTGAACCAGGTGCCAAACTTGAACTGCAGCGCTTCGACGTCGGCGTCTTCGATGCGCTCGTCGGGCTCAATGGTGCTGAACACGTAGTCCACCCCGGCATAGCCTGCAGCATGTGACATCGCAGGTAACAGTGCAGCGATGATGACCGGTAACCACTTCTTCATGTATCTCTCCTGGATCCTGTGAGCAATGCTGGAGGCATTCTAACCAATGCGTGCCCGGCCCGCGATGCTCATTGCCCGGGATGCGACCAGCATCACCAGCGCCAGCGAAACAACAATCACCGGTCCGGTGGGCAGATCCCATTGCAGGCTTGCCAGCAGGCCTGCCGCGTAGGCGCCGATACCGAGCAGGTAGCCGGACGCCAGCGCCTGTTTCGTGGGCAGCAGCCGTACCGCCAGTGCAGGGAAAATCAGGCTGGCGAACACCAGGTACACGCCCACCGCCTGCACCGCAGCAGTGATGGCAATGGCGAAAGGCAGGTAGAACCGTAGCAGGGGGTTGGTGCCGAGTATCATTCCCAGTAGTGCGACTGCGCTGCTGCCGGCCAGGGCCCAGAGCTGGGGGTTATCTACCCAGAGAATCTGCCCGGCGAGCAGGTTCTGGATGTGCTCGCTGCCATGCGCGTCCTGGCTGGTAATCAGTACGGCACTACTGGCGAGTACCACAAAGCTGCCGCCAATCAGAGCTTCCTGGATGGCGGCGGCCCGCTTTTCCAGTTCGTGCAGGAACAGGGTCATCAGCAAGGCCGCGACCAGGGCGCAGGTCTGCTGCAGCCAGGGCTCGGCATGATCGAGCAGGCTGGTGGCCAGCAGGGCACCGGTGGCCGCGGCCTGGGCAACGGCAAGGTCAATGAAGATGATGCCACGCGCCAGCACCTGCCGGCCCAGCGCCACATGGGTCAGCAGTACCAGGGCGCCGGCGGCCATGGCCGGGCCAAGGATTGTCAGCATGTCATTCATGCGCGCACTCTCGTCGTGCCCGGCTGATCTCGTCCACCAGTCGGTGGTAGAAGGCCATCAGCGTGTCGGTGCCTGGCTCGGCACCGACCGTCAATGGCAGTTCCAGGGCACACAGGGTGCTGTGATCCGCCAGCCAGCGGGCGGCGTCATCGCCGTTGTAGTGCGTGTACAGCACCAGTTCTGCGGCGCTGTTGCGCACGGTATCCAGAACGCCCTGCAATGTGCCCGGGCTCGGAGGGATCCCGGGACGCGGTTCCAGTGAGGCGATCGCCTTTATGCCCAGCCACTCTTCCAGGTAACGGAAGTTCTTGTGGTGAACGACCACCTCCATCCCCTGCAGGGGCGCGGCCCGCGCAGACAGCGTCGCCAGGCTGTTACGCCATTCTGTCTGCATGGCCGCCCATGCGGCCTGGTAGGCCTCTGAATTGTCAGGGTCCAGTTCAGCGAGCCGTTGTGACAGTGCGGCTCCCACCTCCAGCACCCGTCGGGGATCCATGTAGAAGTGGGGATTGCCGGCGGCATGGACATCGCCGTCGCTGCGACTGACAGAGTCGGGAATGTCGACCAGAGTGACATGGTCCGCGGCATAGAACAGGCCCGGAGCCTGCCGGATGCGCGGGTTGGCGCCCTTGTTCAGCAGCACCGGCAGCCAGCCCACCTCCAGGTCTGCGCCGGTGCAGACCACCAGGTCGGCCCGGCGTGCTGCACTGATCAGGCTCGGGCGGGCCTGTACCCGGTGCGGGTCCTGGGTGGCACTGGTGGCCACCGTGATCCGTGCCCGGTCGTCGGCCAGGTCCTCTACCAGGGCGCCCCATTCCGGCTCACAGGCCAGCACCTCAAGTGCTGCCCGCGCAGGCAGGCTGGCCAGCAAAAACATTGTGATCAACAGATAACGCATGGTGAATCTCCTGTGCGGGCCGGCGGTGCCGGCCCGCAGGTCGATCAGAAGGTGTGAGCGCCGTGGGCACCCAGGCTGATGTTGTATTGCAGCATGATCTGGTTGAAGCCCTTGCGGCGATCCTCAAGCCCGATGTCGTTGCGGTTGCCCTGCAGGCGCAGGAAGGAGAACTCGCTGGGTCGGAAGGTCAGCGCCGCGCTGTGCTGGCGGCTGATGCGCAGCTCATCCTTTTCCGTGCCTTCAGTGAATTCGGCGCCAATCCCGGCAGCGGCACTGCGCAGGCCGAATGACCAGCGCGGTGCAAAACCGTAAACGGCTTGCACATAAGCGGCATCCTGCTCCATCTCCAGCGGCAGGCCCAGCTCATCCACATCCGTGTGGTAGGTGGCATCCTGGTCCGAGCTGAAGCTGAAGTATTCTGCCTGCAGGGTCAGCCCACCCTTGCCGTAGGCGCCGGTGGCAAAGCGCTTGTACACCGCGTGCAGGCCGTAGAGCGTGCCATCGCCTTCGGCGACAAACGCCTCGCCTGCGTCCTCTTCTTCATGAAACGACTGCATGCGGCTGTGGTGACCGATGGAGGCACCCAGCTGCAGGGCGTGGTCGGTACCCAGGTCCGGGCCGAAGCGCACGAAACCCACGGTCAGCTCAGGCCCGTTGGCCTCATCCAGGCCCAGCTCCTGGGCAGTGAGGTCACCGTCGCCATCCGGGTCATAGAAGCCCGGGAACTCGTCTGCGATTTCTTCTGCCAGTTCATCATATTCATCCAGGGCGGTGCCGAATTCTTCCAGTTCGTCACCCTGGGCAACTTCCACACCGAATTGCAGGAAGTTCTGCGTCGGCGCCAGCCAGGTCAGCTGCGCGCCGGTGCTGGCCAGGCCGTGATCGCCAAACAGGCTCAGCTGGGCCAGGTTCTGGTCAGCAAACTGCCAGGCGTGCAGGTGTTTCTCGTTGTCGTAACCGATGGCGCTGAGAAATTTACCGGCCTTGACCTGCAAGCCGGCGGGCAGGTTCTGGGTGCGCACCCAGGCCTCCTCCACTTCGATGTCGCCATCGGTGATGGCGGCGGTAAACCAGGCGTCGAAATACGGGTCCACGCCGCCGGAGAAGGTTACCTCGGTTTCCCGCAGGTTGAAGCCCTTGTCGAGGCCGCCGTGCTCATGGTCGTGATCCTCACCACCGTGGTCGTGGCCGTGTAGCACGCTGTCGTGCTCCTCGGCAATCTCGAGGCCTTCGCCTTTGACGTTGTCGTGGTAGTAAACGCCGTCAAGGATGACAGACGCCGCGGGGTTGAAGTCTTTCAGGTTTTCAATGGCTGCCTGTGACGGGCCGGCAACGGCCACCGCCAGGGCGAGCGCGCAGATACGCGTTTGCATGGATATCTCCTGCCTGCAAAACAAAACGGGATAGGTTGGTTGTCAGGGTCAGGCAGGCAGGGGCGGGGCGCGCGCCAGGGGGCGCAGTGCATTATTGAAGGTGTGCGAATGATCCGTCAGCGGGTGCCATTGCGGGCTGGCGGCGGGAGCAATGGCTATGAGACTCGTGCCTGGCAACGCCGGTGCGTGCGCCTGGCCGCCCAGTTGGCAATCGTCCTGGGCCAGTACGCTGCCGCTGGAGACGTCCGTGTTGCCAGTAATGTGCGAAGGACCGTGATAGGCGAGAAAGCCCTGCCCCGTGAGCAGCGCCAGTACCAGTAACAGGTGCGTCATGCGCGGCGACATGTCAGGTGCCCTCCCCGGAATGGCAGTCACGGCCGGGGCACAGGTGTTCGCGGCCGGGCACCGGATCGAAGCCACCGGGATGCCACGGGTGGCAGCGCAACAGGCGGCGTGCCGCCAGCCAGCTGCCGCGGCCGGCACCGTGGTCTTCCAGCGCCTGTCGAGCGTACTCGGAGCAGGTGGGATGGAAACGGCACTGATTGCCCAGCCAGGGGCTGAGCAGGCGTTGGTATGCCTTGATCAGTGTCAGCAGCAAAGCGCGCATGAACGTTTCCAGATGGTTGTTTTTTGTACGCCTGAAGCATAAGCATTGTGCCGTTCAATTGCCACTCTTGTGGCGATGCGTCACCCTTGGTCCATGAGAGTGCTGGGTTGTTTTTTCCTGCTGCTGGCCGCAATGGTCCATGCAGAAACCGTTGCGGTAAGGCTGGAGCCATTGCCGCCGCTGGTGGTCGACGAGGACACTGGCCTGACCATCGAATTGCTGCGGGCGGTGGAGGCGGTCAGCGACTTCCGTTTTGCCATTGAGGTGGTGCCCTACAGTCGCGCCAAGTACCAGCTGCGAAACGGCCAGGCCAGCCTGATTGGCCATACACCGGTGGGCTTCGAAAGCCCGGATTTCTATCACTATGCCCAGGACCTGGACTGGCAGGTGGCCACCGGGGCGGACCTGTTTGCCCGTGATCCGGCCATGCTGGCCCTGGAGAACACCGAGGATATCTATATCGGCACGCCCCTCGGTAATGCGGCTTTCTTTGCCGAGTTGACCGGCGTGCCGATCCAGCGGTTTGTCGAGGCCTCGTTGCCCAACCTGGTGCAGATGCTGGCCCACGGTCGGGTACAGGTTGTGGTTTTCGAGGCGGTGTCTGCGCGCCGGGCGATCAGGGACGCGGGGCTTTCCGGGGTCCATTTCCGCCATCTTGCGGATGTTCATGCGGGGTTGGCGGTGCGCCGTGATGACGCCGGCAGTGAATTGCGCCGGCGACTCGATGCGGCCATAGACAAGGTCGACCTTGAGGCGATCTTTGGAGACTATCTGGAGGAGGCCGCATCCGGCGAAGCGGGCGTCGTGTTATTGCCGTGACCAGCGTGTGCCCTCGCGGGTGTCTTCCAGAACGATACCCTGGCTGGCCAGCTGGTCACGAATCTCGTCAGCGCGGGCGAAGTTCTTTGCCCGTTTCGCATCGTTTCGTTCTTCCACCAGCGCATCAATGGCCGCACTGTCCAGTGCGCCCTCGGCGTTACCCTTGCCCTGGAACCATTCGGTTGGATCGTGCCAGAGCAGGCCGAGCAGGCCTGCTGCAGCCAGCAGCTCCGCCTTGAGTGCCGGCTTGTCTGCCATGTCTGCCTTGTTCAGCCGGCCGGCAATCGCATGCAGGGCGCTGATGGCTTCCGAGGTGTTCAGGTCTTCTGCCAGGGCCAGCAGCACCGGATGGTCCGCTGGCAGGGAGAAATCCGCGGCGGGCGTGACATTTTCCCCGCGCCCCAGCAAGGCGTAGTAGAGCGTATCGAGGCTGGCTTCGGCCTGCTCCAGCAGATCCTCGCTGAAATTGAGTGGCGACCGGTAGTGCGAGGACAGCAGGGCAAAACGCAGGATTTCGCCGTCATAGTGCTTGAGCAATTCCCGCACCAGGCGGAAGTTGCCCAGTGACTTGGACATTTTCTCGCCATCGATATTGATATAGCCGTTATGCACCCAGTAGCGCACGTAATCGGTGCCATGGGCGCAGCAGCCCTGGGCGATCTCGTTTTCATGGTGAGGGAAGATCAGGTCCTGGCCACCGCCATGAATGTCGATCACCTTGCCAAGGTGCTTGTTGATCATGGCGGAGCACTCTATGTGCCAGCCCGGTCGGCCGCGACCCCAAGGCGACTGCCAGCCAGGCTGGTCATCAGTGCTTGGCTTCCAGAGCACGAAATCACCGGGGTATTTCTTGTAAGGCGCCACTTCCACGCGCGCGCCGGCAATCATGTCATCCAGGGAGCGTTTGGACAGACGGCCGTAGTCCGCCATGCTCTGCACGGCAAACAGGACATGGCCTTCAGCTTCGTAGGCATGCCCCTTGTCGATCAGTGTGCTGATCATGGCGATCATTTCGTCCACATGGTCAGTGGCATGGGGAACGATTGACGGTGGCAGGGCGTGCAGGGATGCCATGTCTTCGTCGAAGGCGCGGGCGAAGCGGGCACTCAGCGCGTCAATGGCTTCGCCGTTTTCAGCCGCGGCCTTGATAATCTTGTCATCAATATCGGTGATGTTGCGGGCGTACAGCACATGGTCATCGCCGTAGACATGGCGTAACAGGCGGAACAGCACATCAAACGCTACCACCGGGCGGGCATTGCCGATATGCACATAGTTGTAGACGGTGGGGCCGCACACATACAGGGTGACGCGATCCGGGTCCAGAGGCACAAAGGTTTCGCGCGTGCCGCTCAGGGTGTTGTGCAGGGATATGTCCAGTGTCATGCCGCTCACCCCGGAAGCTTCCCGTAAAGGTCGTCCGGGTTGGCCTGGGTGTCCTTGTCGAGTACCACCTGGTCGCCATCCACGCGCCAGTAGAAGCAGTCCCGCCGGCCGGTATGGCAAGCGGCGCCGGTCTGCTCCACCTGCAGCAACAGCGTGTCTCCGTCACAGTCCACGCGCAGGCTTTTCAGCGCCTGTTGCTGGCCGCTGGTCTCGCCCTTGCGCCACAGGGTGCCGCGTGACCGGGAGTAGTAACAGACCTGGCCGCTGCGCAGGGTTTCCTCCAGCGCCTCCCGGCTCATCCAGGCCATCATCAGGACCTCGCCACTGTCATGCTGCTGGGCGATGGCCGGCACCAGGCCGGCTTCGTTGAAATTCAGCTGCTCGAGCAGTTCTTCCAGGGGCAGGGTGAAGCCGCTGTCCTCGCGCTCGTGCTGCTTGAAGAAGTCCTTGCTCACGCCGGCACCTGCGCATCGTCCGCCAGCTGGCGGATGGCATCGTCCCTGGACAGGGTGTCCGTGGCCTGGCTGCCGAGACGGCGCATGGCCACCAGTCCTTCGGCAGCTTCCTTTTCCCCGATCACCAGGATCACCGGCACCTTGGCCCGGGAGTGCTCGCGCACCTTGTAGCCGATTTTCTCGTTGCGCAGGTCCGCTTCTGCCTGCAGGCCCGCCGCCTGCAGGTCGGCCACCAGCTGCTCGGCGTAGGCGTCCACAGCGTTGGTGATGGTGGCCACCACCACCTGCTGGGGCGCCAGCCAGAACGGCAGGTGCCCTGCGGTGGATTCGATAACGATCCCCAGGAAGCGCTCCAGTGAGCCGAGCACGGCACGGTGCAGCATCACGGGTCGCTGACGCGAGCTGTCTTCAGCGACATACTCGGCATCAAGGCGCTCTGGCAGGACGAAATCCACCTGCAGCGTGCCACACTGCCAGTCACGGCCAATGGCATCACGCAGCTGGAACTCCAGCTTGGGGCCATAAAAGGCACCTTCGCCGGGATTGAGTGTGTAGTCCAGGCCGACACTTTCCACAGCGGCCTTGAGCGCGGCCTCGGCCTTGTCCCAGGTTTCATCGGAGCCGGCACGCACATCCGGACGGTCAGAGAACATCACCTTGATCTCGGTAAAACCGAAGTCCGCATACACTTCCTGCAGCATGGTAATGAACGCTGCGGTCTCTCCGTTGATCTGCTCTTCGGTGCAGAAGATGTGGGCGTCATCCTGGCCGAAGGTGCGAGCACGCATCAGGCCGTGCAGGGCGCCGTGGGCCTCATTGCGGAACAGGGTGGTGAACTCGCCCAGGCGAATGGGCAGGTCGCGGTAGCTTTTCAGGCCCTGGTTGAATATCTGCACGTGACCGGGGCAGTTCATGGGCTTGAAGGCCAGGTCCTTGTGATCGTGGGTGCAGATGGTGAACATGTCGTCGCCGTACTTGTCCCAGTGGCCCGATTGTTCCCACAGCTTGCGGTCCATCATCTGCGGCGTGTTCACTTCCTGGTAGCCATTGCGCTCCATCTTGGCGCGAATGTAGTTTTCCAGGGTACGGCGGGTGCGCCAGCCGCGCGGATGCCAGAACATGGAGCCCACCGCTTCTTCCTGCTGGTGGAACAGTCCCATCTCCTTGCCCAGCTTGCGGTGATCGCGCTTGGCGGCTTCCTCTAGCTGCTTGAGGTGGGCGTTGAGTTCCTTCTTGTCACGCCAGGCGGTGCCGTAGATGCGTTGAAGCTGGGGGTTGTTGCTGTCGCCCCGCCAGTAGGCGCCGGCGACCTTTGTCAGCTTGAAACCGTCACCGAGCTTGCTGGTGGCGGGCAGGTGGGGGCCACGGCACAGGTCGATGAAGTCGCCCTGGCGATACAGGCTGACCTCCTGGTCGGCCGGCAGGTCGCGGATGATTTCTGCCTTGAACGTTTCCCCCTGGTTGAGGAAGAACTGGATGGCCTCGTCCCGGTCCCAGACCTCGCGGCGAATGTCCTCATTGCGGCGGACGATCTCCTGCATGCGCTTTTCGATGGCAACGAGGTCTTCCGGGGTGAAGGGGGTTTCCCGGAAGAAGTCGTAATAGAAGCCATTCTCGATGGTCGGCCCAATGGTCACCTGGGTGCCGGGGAACAGCTCCTGTACTGCCTCCGCCATCACATGGGCGGCGTCATGGCGGATAAGCTCCAGCGCGTCCTCGTGGTCACGGGTGATGATTTCCACGGCCGCGCCATCGGGCACGGGCAGGTAGATATCAGTCAGCGCACCGTCCACCTTGATAGCCAGGGCCTGTTTGGCCAGCTTCTTGCTGATCTGGCCGGCAATGTCGAGGCCGCTGGCGGGCTGGTCGAAGGCCATGGCCGCGCCGTCAGGCATGCGATAGGAGACACTCATGTGTGATTCGCTTGGGCTGTGTAGGACAAGACCGGGAATGGTAGGCAATCGCCCCCCTGCCTTCAAGCAGGACCGGCCCGGCTTTTGCATCCATGTGGCACTCATGCCTATCCTTGGCCTGTTGGCACGGCCCGGGGCAAGCGCAATTGCCTGTTCTGCCTGCCGGCCCAGGGAGACCGCGTGACCCGATGACCTGACTGAGCGCCGGAAACGGCCCGGGACGAGCAAATACATGGATGCCCTCGACAAGATTGCCCCGAAACACCTGAAACGGCTGGTGCAGGTGGCCCAGCGGGTCACCGCCCAGCACGATATCGCGCGCCTTTGCGAAACCATTCTCGAGGAGGCGCGGGTGCTTACCCATGCGGACGGCGGCACCCTCTACATGGTGGAGGGGCATGGGACGACCCAGCGTCTGGAGTTCGCGATCGTCCGCAACCGTACCCTGGGCCTGACCCTGGGCGGCTCCAGCGGCCGCAGCATGAGTTACCCGCCCATTCCCATGTACCGGGATGGCCAGCAGAACCACCACAATGTGGCCAGTCATTCCGGCCTGACCGGGAAGCTGGTTAATGTGGCCGATGTCTATTCCGAGGCAGAGTTCGATTTCTCGGGCACCCGCAGTTTTGACGAAAAGTTCGGCTACCGCACGCGTTCGGTACTGACCGTACCCCTGACCACGGATTTCGGTGAGCTGGTGGCGGTTCTGCAGCTGTTGAATGCCTGCGATCCGGATACCGGAGAGGTGGTGTCATTCGCCTCTGAGCTGGAGCCAGTGGTGCAGCTGCTGGCCCAGTTTGCCGCTATTGCGGTGCAGAAACAGCGCGCCATGCACGACCAGAAAGAGCTGCTGGTGGCGCTCTCCGGCGAGCCCAATACCGGGCGTTTGCTGGAGCGTATCCTGACAGAAGCACAGGGCATCACCCATGCCGATGGTGGCTCTCTGTACCTGCTCCACGATGAGGCAGACAAGCCGCCAGAACTGCAGTTTGCGATGGTCAGGAACGACACCCTGCATATCAACCAGGGCGGTTCATCCGGTGAGGCCGTCAGTCTTCCCCCGATCCCGCTGCGGACAGCTGACGGTGCGGAAAACCACCACCATGTGGCGGCCCATGCGGCGCTGACAGGACAGGTGATCAATATCCCGGATGCCTACCAGTCGCAGGAATTCGACTTTTCCGGCACCAAGACATTTGACGAGAGTCATGGCTACCGCTCCACATCTTTTCTCACCATCCCCTTGATGAATCATCTCAACGAGGTGATTGGTGTCCTGCAGCTGGTCAACGCCCGGCATCCGCAGTCACGGCAGGTAATCCCGTTCTCGGAGCATGTCGAGCCGCTGGCACGGGCCCTGGCAAGCTATGCCGCCATTGCCCTGAACAACCTGATTCTTGTGCAGGAACTGAAGGACTTGCTGGATGCGTTCATCAAGGTAATCGCCAAGGCCATTGACGCCAAGAGCCCGCATACCTCCGGTCACTGCCAGCGGGTGCCGCTGCTCACCGAAATGATTGCCCGTGCGGCCTGCGAGGACGACCAGGCCTTTGCCGATTTCAGCTTCAATGAAGATGAGTGGTACGAGCTGCATGTGGCGGCGTGGCTGCATGACTGTGGCAAGCTTGCGACACCGGATTCGGTACTCGACAAGTCCACCAAGCTGCACACCTTGTGTGACCGCATCCACGGCGTTGCCACCCGGTTTGCATCACTGAAGCAGCAGCTGCGTGCCGATACGCTGGAGCGTATCGTCGCCACCCCGGACCAGCGTGAAGCACTCGAGGCGGCCCTGGATGAGAAGCTTGGCGAGCTGGATGATGACCTTGCGTTTATTCGTACCGCCAACAAGGGGGGCGAATTCATGGCCGATGACAGCAAGGCGCGTGTGCGGCGTATCGCTGCCACCGAGTGGCTGGATGCAGAGGGCTGCAAGCAGCCGCTTCTGACTGAGGATGAGGTCTATAACCTGTGTATCGAGCGTGGCACGCTGACGCCGGAAGAGCGGCAGGTCATCAACGATCATATGCAGGTAACCATCGACATGCTGGAATCCCTGCCGTTCCCGCGCAAGTTGCGCCGGGTGCCGGAGTATGCCGGAGGCCACCACGAGAAAATGAATGGCAAGGGTTTCCCGCGCGGGTTGACCCGTGAGCAGATGTCGGTGCCGGCAAGGATGATGGCCATTGCTGATATCTTTGAGGCGCTGACGGCAAAAGACAGGCCTTACAAGGATCCCATGAAGATCTCCCAGGCCCTGTCGATTCTCAAACGCATGCGGGAGGACGACCACATCGATCCGGACCTGTATGAACTTTTCCTGCGTGGTCGTGTCTGGGAAAAGTATGCCGGCCAGGTGCTTGATCCTGAGCAGCTGGATGTGACCGATGTGTCGTCGTATTTCTGAAAGGTAAGTTGTCTATGCGGATGTGTTCCAGAATCGGGCGCCTGATTGCAGGGCTTTCGCTGTTCGCCGCTTCAGCGGCGCTGGCCGAGGTTCCCCTTGCGCTGCGCGGAGAGCCCGCCCCGGGCAGCCTGATGATCGGCAAGACGGATCCGTCCGCTCGTGTGCTGCTGGGTGAGCAGCCACTGAAGGTCGATAGTGACGGCTGGTTCGTGTTTGGCTTCGGTCGTGATGACAGCGGCAAGCACACCCTTGTTGTCGAGTCCGGGAGCGAGCGTCTGGAAAGAGTGCTTCAGCTCACGCCGAGGGACTGGTCGGTGCAATACATCGAGGGCGTTCCCCAGGAGACTGTGACGCCGCCTCCGGAGCGGCTGGCGCGCATTCGGGCCGAAGCCGCCCTGGTGCGCGAGGCACGCGCCACCGATTCATCCCTCAGTTTT
Source organism: Alcanivoracaceae bacterium (assembly GCA_029212745.1). Classification (GTDB taxonomy): domain Bacteria; phylum Pseudomonadota; class Gammaproteobacteria; order Pseudomonadales; family Alcanivoracaceae; genus JARGOL01. The sequence continues at coordinate 58,210 of JARGOL010000007.1, read as the reverse complement.
TTCCGGGATACCTTCTCCTGGCCGCTTGCAGCGCCCATTACGGGTGTCTACGGCAGCCAGCGTGTCTACAACGGAACGCCCAAACGGCCTCACTTCGGTGTTGACCTGGCGGCGCCAGTGGGAACACCGGTGTACGCGCCAGCGGGCGGCAAGGTGACGTTGGCGCACCCGGACATGTTCTACTCTGGCGGCACCTTGCTGCTGGACCACGGCCTGGGGGTGTCCTCCACGTTCATTCATCTTCACCGTATTCATGTGAAGGAGGGGGACATGGTCGCGCAGGGCCAGCTGATCGGTGAAGTAGGCAAGTCAGGGCGCGCCACCGGGGCGCATCTGGACTGGCGAATCAACTGGTTTGCCGAACGCCTGGATCCACAATGGTTTCTTGGCGGCACCGGTCGGGACGTCATATCCGAGGATATGGTGGTGAAACAGCGCAAGCAGTAAGCCGCCAGGGTTACAGTGTGCGCAGTTCGTCGTTCTCATGGATGGCGACGACGCAGTTACGGCCCTGGCTCTTGGCGTGGTAAAGCGCTTCGTCGGCCCGGGCGATAAACTGGTCGCACCGGCTGACTTCGGGGGTCATGCCTGCCATGCCGACGCTGATCGTAACCACCGAAGACGCCCGCGATGACTTGTGCTCAATGCCCATCTTCTCAATGCGGGAACGCATTCTCTCCGCGAATACCAGGGCGTCGTTCTGCTGGATGCCCGTGAGCACGACGACGAACTCTTCACCGCCGTAACGGGCGACGAAATCCCGGTTGTTCTGGATCAGTTGTTTCGTGGTGGCGGAGACCTTGCGCAGACAGGCATCGCCGGCAAGATGGCCGTAGCTGTCGTTGTAGTGCTTGAAAAAGTCGATATCAAAAAGCAGCAGGAACAGGCCGCCTTCCCCTGCCGCCTGTGAGCGGTATTCACGGATCAGGTTGCTGAGGCGGGTTTCCATACCACGCCGGTTGACCGTCTGAGTCAAAGCATCCTCGGTGGCCTGGTTTTCCAGTACCTGGTTGGCGGAATGAAGCTCACTCCGGTGCAGTGCCAGCACCCGCTCAGCCAGGAAGTGCTGACGTTGCAGTCGCTCATGGAAGTACTGCCCGATCAGGCACAGTACCCCACCGCTGAAGACGAAGAAGAAGACCACCAGTATTTCCGGCCCGGGCAGGTGGCTGAAACCGAGCAGGGACACGATCACCAGCAGCATTACCAAGCCGCTCACTGGTAACGTCCAGCGCATGGTAATGCGGAACAGGGAGCCCATTAGCAGGATCGCAAACAGGTTGATCAGGTAATAGGAATAGGACAGGGCGTGCTCGACGGTGGCGCCCAGGTAGTTATTGGTAATCGAGAGGGCGACCGCGAACACGGCAACGGCCGGTTGCAGGTACTGATGGCGTTCCCTCGATTGCGCCGCGATCCAGACGCCGCCCGCGGCAAAAATGGAAAGTAACCGGGGCCGCCACGTCAGTTTGACGTTCTCAGGTTCCACCAGGAACTCGACACCCGTGCCAGCGACGAACAACAGTGCAACAATAAAGAAAGAGCCGGCGATGATGCGCCGTGAATGCTCGAGAAAATAGGCCTGAAAATCGCGCTCAAGTGCGTCCGGCAGCTGGAGGTGCCAGGGTATTGGCAGGTCCGTTCCACTGGGCAGCGGTTTTTCCGGCTGCTTGTCCTTTTCCAGCGCCATCGCATGTTCCCTCATGCTCGCCGGTTGATGGAGTGTGACGTCAGCGCAGGGGCGCTGTCCGCGACTTGGCCGCGGCACTGACGGTGCACGATTGATAGACAATTGCCACCATATCGCTTGCGGGGTGCTGGGTCGAGCCCTCGTTCGCACGCGGAAAAATCATTCCAATACAAGGCGTTGCGAGGCGTGCCAGTATTTTGCCATTGATTAGACGTTGAACTGACAGCATTTTCTGGCAACTGAATCGCGGTTAGATATGCAAGTACGCAGGCCGGCGCTTGCCGGGGCCTGGCGTGAGTCCTGCGCCCTGTACCCGGCGGCATCGGGACTGACCGCCAGTGTGCCATGCTGCCCGTAAAAAATCGCCCATCAGGTTCTCGCCGGTCTGGATGACGTACCAACCCCTAGTCTCCGGAGACCGACATGACTGCATTACCCGCAAGCCAGCTGCAACCCGCCGAGGGAGCGCGCACCGTGCTTCCCGTCCTTGAGCAGCGCATGAACAGTTTTTATAACAATCGATGGCGTGAACAGTGGAAGGGACGTCACATCATGCGCGGCCGCCAACCGGGTGTGAACAGCATCCAGCTGATGAGCAACGACTATCTCGCACTCGCCGGGCATGAACATATTCGCCACGCTCAAATACGCATGCTTGAAGACCGTGAACAGGACGTACTCATGTCCGGTGTCTTTCTTGGTGAAGACTGCTCGCAACACCAGTTCGAACAACGCGTGGCGGACTGGTCCGGCTTTCCTTCAGCCGTTCTTTGCCAGTCTGGTTACGCCGCCAATGTTGGCCTGTTGCAAGCGGTCACCAACGAGAACACGCCGGTGTACATTGACATGAAGGCCCATGCGTCCTTGTGGGAAGGCATCCAGAGTGCGGGGGCACGCGCCTGCCCTTTCCGGCACAACAATGTTGGCCATCTGGAGCGACAGATACGTGTCCATGGCCCGGGGCTTATCTGTATTGATTCAGTCTACTCGACCAGTGGCGCCCTCGCGCCCGTGGCCGAGATGGTTGCGCTGGCACGCCAGACTGGCTGCATGATCCTCGTGGATGAGTCCCACTCCCTGGGCACCCACGGTCCCGGCGGAAGTGGTCTGGTGGCGGAGTTGGGCCTTCAGTCACAGGTGGATTTTGTTACCGCGAGCCTGGCCAAGGCGTTTGCCGGGCGGGCGGGCATTATCCTGTGTGCGGACGATTTTCCTGACTATTTCTGGTTCACTGCGCGCCCGGCGATTTTCAGTTCCTGTCTTCTCGGCCACGAGGTGGCGGGGTTGAATGCAACGCTGGACCTGGTCATTGAAGATGACTGGCGTCGCCGGGTGCTGGGGTGGAATAGCGAGTATCTGCGTCAGGGGCTTTCCGCCGCAGGCTTTAATGTCGAGGATTCGCAATCCCAGATTATCGCCCTGGAAGCGGGTGATGAGTACACCACGTTGCGTATGCGTGAAGCGCTGGAGAGGGAGGATATTTTCGGCGCGGTTTTTTGCGCTCCCGCGACGGCACGCAACAGGTCCATGATCCGCCTGAGTGTGAATGCCGGTCTCACCATCGATGAGCTGGAGCGCATCATCCTCGGCTGTACACGCGCTGGTGAAGCAACGGGGATGCACCAATGGGCATCCGCGCGGCGCCTGCAGCGGGGCGTGCGTGCCGAGGTGGCCTGATTCAGCGGCTGTCCATCTCCTCGAGGAAGGCAGAGTAGCTGGATATGCCGCTGTCGTACTCAATGTCGGCGGGAGGGTTCTGGATCAATGCCATGAACCATGATCGCTCGGTATTGATCGGGCTGGCAGGAAACAGCACATCAGACCAGTCGAAGGGATCTTCATCGTATTCGTCCGGTTCAATCCAGAGCCAGGGAATGGCCTTGCCGGTGGTGACGTCCTTGAGTACGTGGTCAGGGGCGTGAAGGCCCTTGAGGGCAAAGGCGCTGCGCTGGAGTTTGCCGGTGTCAGCAATCACCAGTCGCATGAGGCAGCCGTCATCCGTCACGAGAAGGAAGCCGGCGGGTTCGTCAACGTAGAAGTACTCCACAATGCGGTGCTTGCGGCACAAACTGCTGAAGATATCGACAAAATCCGGATCTGACAGAACCTCTGGCGCCTTCAGCGTCAATGTTCGCTGAATAAGGGAGGATACTTCGGAAAAGTAACGCGTCTGCAGGTCATTGATGGTGTTGCTGACCTTGTCGATGACCTCCGGATCACTCTTCATGAGGAACGCATCGATCAAGCCTTCATTGAACGCATGAACGGCAATTTTTTCATCGGCCACGCCGGTCAGCAGCACTTTCTTGATGCGCGGGTCCGTAATGCGGGAGCAGAACTCCAGTCCTGTCATCTCGGGCATGTCGTAGTCGACGATTACCACCGAGATATCGGCAAACCGCCGGGCATCACTGATCTCGCGTTCGATCAGAGCAAAGTCCAGGCGCAACATGGCCTGTTCAGCATCGCTCTGGATATAGGACAGGCAGCGCTGGTCCAGGCCTGGACGAAGATGCTGCGATTCGATCAGCTCAAGTGCCTGGGCGGGGGAATTGATGGCGACCACCGCCAGCGACTCATCCAGCTGCAGCAGGAAGTTATCGAGAAAGCGCTGGTTATCATCTACCAGATACACACTGGTGGGGTGATAGAACGGAAGAATACGTTGCCTGATCATAGATTTCGCGACGGGAAAGACATGACGAACTCAGTATAGTGCCCCATTTTCGAGCGGCAAGTAATGGTGCCGCCGAAGCTTTCCATTACATGACGGCAGAAAGACAGGCCAACCCCCGACCCCTGGTCAACAGTCTTCGACGTGTAGAAGTGATCAAAGATATGGCGTATTTCATTGGGAGGAATGCCGGGCCCGGTGTCCCGGACCGTGAGCTGGTCCATATCACGGCCGCGCTTTGATGAGATGGTGACATCACCCTTGCCGGCGCTGATCACACTGTGGAGGGCGTTCTTGATCAGGTTGAAAAGAATGTGTGTGACCAGAAGGTCGGAACCAAAGTACTCGAAGTCTTCACCCGGCTGCCAGTGGACCAGCGCCTGCTCCCGCTCTGACTTGAACGGATAGCGTTTCAGGGTAAGGCGAATGGTCCGGTCAATACTGCAGAATCTGAAGTCGTCTGACTTGATATTGGCCTGCCCGGCGCTGAGCAGAAGCATGTCGATAATGGTGTTCGAGTACACGATCTCGTCATCGATGCGGTCAGCTGCCTGAGCCAGCTGGTCGAAGCGCTGGTTGCGTATGGGGGTTACTGGCAGGTTTGCATCACGCGCCAGGCGATAGGCCTTTTCCAGATCCGGCATGTAGCGTTGCAGGGCGGTGGTTGCTGCTTTCATGCCGAGCAACGGGGTGCGTAATTCATGGGCAATATTTCTGCCCACTGCAGCGTACGCATCCAGCTTTTCTTCCTTAACCATCTGTGCGGAGTAATTGAAGATCGACCCGGCGACCACGACGAACAGGTAGATCGGTAATTGCTGCAGGTAGTCACTGAAAGGAATGATCTGGTCCGCTGTCAGGTAGTAGGCCAGCCAGGCAGCGGCGGAGCCGGTGACAGAAATAATTGCCACCATGAGCCAGTCGTACACCGCCAGAACCAGCAGGAACAGGGCGGCCATGATTGACATGCTCCAGACGATGGACATCTGGTTGCGAAGCAGCATGTAGGTGAAGAAGAACGGCAGTGTATACAGCAGCACCATCAGCCAGTAGATGGCGAAACGTCGCTGTAGTCGCTCGGGCCAGAGGTTGTAGAAAAGCAGTGGCAGGCAAACCAGCATGCCGGCGATTCGCAGCTCGAGATTTTCGTAAGGCTGGGGGAAAAGGTCGTGCCAGATGTAGTAGTACAGCGGAAAGCCCACCAGCCCAAGCACACCAACCATGGGCGCGTTAAAACGGCTGTAGTGGGCGCTTTCAACAATCGACTTCACCAGGCGCCCGGTGAGCGCCTGCATCCAGAACCGTGGCTTGATCATGTATCTGTCCGGGGCGTTGGTTCAGGCGTTTCCGGGCTGCCTGGCGAAAGCGGGATGGCCGGCTGGGTGGCTGTCAGCGCAACAGTGCCAGCAGGGCAGCACGCTTGTCCTCATCCATGCGTCGGAAGGCGTCAAGCAGCAGGCTCTCCTGGTCACCGCTTTGCGCCGCCGTTTCCACAGCACGCAGTATCGGACTGGCGGACTGGGCTGCCGGGGTGCTTTCATTCCAGCTTTCCCCGAGGCTGTCCTCAAGGCGCGCCACGATCTCCGAATTCATGCTTCGGCGGCTCAGGCGTGACACCTCTGCAATACGGTCGCGCATGCCCTTGGGCAGTCGGACGACGAACTTCTCCACTTCCTGCTTGCTGGGTGAGGCGTGCTTCTTGGTTATCACGGGCGTACCCTCCACTGGCAACATGATATTGTTTTGATATCAATCATTTGGCGCCGTTCATACTCTGCCCAGCGCGAGCGTCCCAGTAAACGACGCCTGCACCGCGGGGTCAAGGGAGGGACGGTAAGCGGGGCCTTCCAGGGGATGGAATGCCGGGCCAGCGGCGGTTCATGGCATACTGCAGACCCTGTTCGCCAAATGCAGGCCTGTGGACGGAGAAATCTGTGAATATCGCCCGTGTGGACCTCAATCTGCTGAAGTACCTGGATGTCCTGTTGCGCGAGCAGAACGTAACCCGCGCCGCTGAACAGCTGGGTATCACACAGCCCGCGATGAGTAATGGCCTGCGCCGGCTGCGGGAACTGTTCAACGATCCGCTGTTGATCCGCACCAGTGATGGCATGACCGCGTCAGAGCGTGCCCTGGAATTGCAGCCGCTGGTGCGCCAGGTGCTGGCCCAGACCGAGGCCATGCTGACCCCTGATGAGGTGTTTCGTCCGGAAGAGAGCCGTCGTGTTTTTCGCATCATGACCAGTGACTATGCCGAGGCAACACTGGTGCCCCATATCGTGCGGCGCCTGCGGGAAGAGGCCCCCAGTCTGGTGCTCGATTTCCTGACACCCTCTGACGTCAGCTATGCGGATATGGAGCAGGGCCGGGTGGACATGGCAATCAACCGGTTCAACGAAATTCCCCAGTCGTTCCATCAGGTGACACTGTGGGAAGACTCTTTCTCCTGCCTGCTCAACCGGCAGAACCCCATTGCCGGCAACTTCGACCTGCCGGCTTATCTGTCGGCCCAGCATATCTGGGTGTCAAAGACCGGGTTCGGTGCCGGGTTTGGCATGAATCCGGAAAAGCTTGGCGGGCTTGGCTGGATTGACCAGGCGCTGATGCGGCTTGGTAAAAGCCGCAAGATATCCATCTTCACCCGTCACTACCAGATGCCCGCGCTACTGGCGCTCAACAACGACCTGGTGGCCACGTTGCCCAGTCGCGTGGCGAGAATGCAGGCGGAAAATCCGGCGCTGGTGATCAAGGACCCGCCGTTTGATATCCCCGAGTTCGAACTGAAAATGGCCTGGTCGCCGTTACTGCACCACAACGTGGCGCACCGGTGGCTGCGCAAGCTGATACAGGAAGAGTCGGAGAAGATAGCCAGCCTGGCCAGCGACGACGCATGAAGGTGTCAGACGCGCATCTGGCCGGCTTCGGCCACGGCACCCTTGCCTACCCCTTCGAAGGCGCGCACGCGGAAGTGCTTGCCCGGTGCCTCACGCTCGAGTTCGCTGGCGATATGTGCCGCCAGGCATTCCACGGTTGAGTCCGTGTCGATCAGGTAGCAGTGATCTTCAGGTATCAGCAGTTCGAAGCGGCCCTGCGCTGCCTGGTAGATGAAACGGTGGTGAGGGATATCCTCAATGAAGTAGGTGCCGTCCAGGTCTTCCTCGGTGCCCAGGTAGATGTCTTCCCAGCGATCGGCCCACAGCTTTTCCCAATAACGACTACGCCGGCCATTCTCGAAAATCTCGATACGGGACCGATGGCCATGGGCGATGCGCTGGCAGTTGCCATCATGTTTCTTGAGGCCATGGGAGTAGTGGTAGAACGGCGCCGTCCCGGTCTCCTCCTCGCGCAGGGTGACCAGCACTTCGCCCACCGAGTCGGGCACAGCGTCACGGACAACGTCCATCAGGTAAAGGGTCAGAGCCCCTTTGCTGAGCTCCACGCCCGGCACCGAGAGCACACTGCAGACAGGTGCCCGCATCTGGATCTCGCCGGCGGCATAGCGCCATGTGACTGTCAGGCGCCCCTCTTCCGGATGACTGATTTCCAGGTTGTCTGCCTCGGCGGGAACCAGCAGCTTATGATCGGCCGTTTCGTCCAGGGCTTTCTTGACCGCCTTCTTGATGCGGCCGAAATCCAGCACCATGCTTTGCTGGTCGAGCTCGCCGGAGAGCTCCAGATCAACGACCCAGGACTCGCCCACCATGCCACGCTTGGCGTGCAGGTAGGAAAAGTCCAGCACAGTAAGATTTTCCACAAACAGGGTGGCCATAGGCTCCAGCAATGCGTCAATTCCGGTATTGACCGGCATTATGGCAGGGCTATGACTGGCTTTACAGAGACCTCTGCCCCATTTTTGCCATCCTGCTTGCTCCGGTTCTAGCGTCGGTCAGCATTGACAGTGGCGGGACCTGGGGCAACATGGAGTTCCTTCGCCCCAGAGAGGATGTCGTCATGAGTGACACGATTTTCAGCCGCATTATCGACCGTGAGATACCGGCCGATATCATCTACGAAGATGAGCAGGCGCTTGCCTTTCGGGATATCAGCCCGCAGGCCCCGGTGCACTTCCTGGTGATCCCGAAAAAGCCCATTGCGAAGCTCAGCGATGCCACGCCGGAGGATCAGGCGCTGCTCGGCCATCTGCTGCTGGTGGCACGTGAGGTGGCCGCACAGGAGGGACTGGAGGATTTCCGCCTTAATGTGAATAACGGCGCCGGGGCCAGCCAGACCGTTTTCCACCTGCATGTGCATGTATTGGGCGGGCGCTCATTCAGCTGGCCGCCGGGCTGAGCGCCGGGCCCCATGGGCCCGTCAGTCGGCGGCTTCCGGCGGGAAATGCTGGCCCCTGCTGAAAGCGGCAAGGCGGGCGATGGCGTCGTCAGCGCTGTCCAGCATGCCGGCGTGTGCCGGGAAGACGTGCCACAGGCCTTCGTAGACCACCAGATGGGCCTCCGCGCCCGCCGTCTCGAAGGCATCCAGCAGTCGCTCGCTGTCGGATAGCAGGATTTCCCGCGTGCCCACCACAATCAGGCAGGGGGGCAAGCCGTGGAGATCACCCAGCAGGGGAGACACGTAGGGCTCCTGTTGACGTTCGTGCGCATAGAGGTCGGCGGATTTCTCCAGTTGTCCCCAGGACAGCATGACTTCGCCCCGGACCTGGGTGGCGGCGTGCTGGCCGGCGTTGGTCAGGTCGGCCCAGGGGGAGATCAACATCATCCGTGATGGCATCGGCTCACCGTCATCGCGCAGGCGCATGGCCAGCGCCAGGGCCAGTCCGCCACCGGCGGAGTCGCCGGCGATGCTGATGTCGGCGGGGGCATGGCCCTTGTCGACCAGGTCCCGGTAGCAGGCCACTGCATCGTCCAGGGCGGCGGGGAAGGGGGCTTCCGGCGCCAGGGCGTAATCAGGCACCCAGACAGTGGCGTCGCTGGCGGCAGCCAGGTGTGAGGCCAGCCCACGGTGGGTGCGCGGCGAGCCGACGCAGTAGGCGCCACCGTGAAAATAGAGGATTGCCCGACTGCCCGGCCCCGTGGACGGGTCGTGGCGTTCCGCGCTGACACCGCCCAGCGCTTGTGCGGTGCGCTCGACGCCGGCAGCCGGGCGGCTGACTGATGCCAGTGCAGTCAGTCCTGGCCTGAGCACGGATACCGGCACGCGCGGGTGAAATACCGGCTTCATCAGCAGGCGCATGGTCTGGCGCAGTGTAGCCGCCAGCAGGCGCTGGCCGGTGCCGGGGTTGTGCGCGTGATCCAGTCGGGAGGTGCTCATCGGGCGGGCTCGTGTCAGCGGCTTTCCGGCGATTCTAAAGCAAGCCGCCGGCCCTGCCCATGATGGACAGGAGTGCCGGACAATAGCGCGCATTTAAGGGAAAAACGGGGGTGGCTATGGCATATTGCCATCGCCACGGTCCCAGTTCGGGGCTGACCGGTCAGGAGGAAAGGGTGCTGAGGGAGAACGGCGGTCAGACAGCGCAATGGCTGCTACGCCAGCTGCAGTCGCGGAGCATTATCGCGCTGTTGGCGGTGGCTGGCCTGCTGATTACTGCCACTGTTTCCGGCTGGCTCTATCACCTCGAGCACCAGTCCGCGTCCCGTGCTTTCGAGCGTTCCGTCGAGGTGCGTGCCCAGGCCCTGCAGCGCGAGCTTCTTTCCGGCGTCGAAGGGCTTTATACCCTGCGTGAAGTGGTGCGCTACGTGGACTCCCTGCCCGTGCTTGTGTTCGAGGACGTGGCCGCCGCCGTGCTGGCGAGAAATCCCGATATCCTGTCCCTGGAGTGGATACCCAAGGTGCCACTGTCGGCACGGGTGGCCCATGAGCGCAGCCAGCAGCGCTATCTGGAGGGCTACCGGATCCGCGACTTTTCGCTGCCGGACCGGGAGGTCGCCGCCGCGGAACGGCAGGCCTATTTCCCGGTCAGTTATGTCTATCCGCGTTTTACCAACCTGCGCGCTGTGGGCGTCGACATGGCTTCCGATCCACGCCGCCTTGAGGCGCTGCAACGGGCTGCCCGCAGCGGCAATCTGGTGGCAACGGAGCCGGTTGAACTGGCGCTGCGCACCCGCCGCGGAACTGGCGTGGTCATGGTTGTGCCGGTGTATTTCGGCCGGCCGGACACGCGTGAGGGGCGCGAAACCGCACTGACCGGTTACGTGGCCGCAGTGGTGGAGGCGCGAGCGCTTGCCAGTCGCATTGCACCGCAGAAGCGTCTCTATACATTCCTGACCATCGAGGATATCACTGACCCGCAGCGCCCCCTGCAGCTGGCCACTGTTGGCAAGCATGGCGATCACCCCCTGTATTCGGTACCGGTGCCGGACGTGGCCGGGCGCAGTTGGCGGCTGACCATGTCACCGTCGTCACAGTATCTGCAGGCGCAGTTGTCTGTCCTGCCCTGGGCGTCTGCGCTGGTAGGCACGCTGATGGTAGTGATCGTGTGCGGGTACCTGTTGCTGCTGCAGCGCCGTGGCGAACTGGTGGCTGAACTGGTGGATGAGCGCACGGCGGAACTGCGTGAAGCCAACCAGCGCCTGGCACAGATGAGCGTGACGGATCCACTCACCCGCCTGAGCAACCGGCGGGCGTTTGATGACTACCTGGCCCAGGAATGGCAGCGCGCGATGCGGGACAAGCAGCCTCTGACATTGATGTTGCTGGATGTGGACTTTTTCAAGCGCATCAACGACCAGTATGGTCATGAGGCCGGTGACCGGGTGTTGCGGGAACTGGCGCGGGAACTGGCTGCCACGTTCCGGCGGCCGGCTGACCTGGTGGCCCGCTATGGCGGTGAGGAATTCGCCGTGATCATGCCCCACACCGGCCCGGAGGTTGTCGACAAGGTGGAAATGTTCCGGCGTCACATCGCCGGTCTGTCGTTGCCCCTGGGTGATGGTGGGGAAGTGTCGGTCACTGTCAGTGCTGGCCTGGGGACCGTGACGCCTGCTACGGGCATCGAGCCCCGGGTGCTGGTGAAACGCACGGACGAGGCCCTCTACGCCGCCAAGCGGGGCGGCCGCAACCGGGTGAACATGGCTGACCTCTCCACACCTTTGGCCGAGAGCGGCTGATTGCCGTTACCAGGGAATGTCCTGTCCGTCCCAGGCCAGGAATCGCCCGCTGTCCCCGGGTGTCGCAGCATCCATCAATCCCAGCAGGGCGCGAGCAACACGGTGGGCGGGAAACAGCTTTTCTTTGCTGACATTTTTCTGGAACGGCGCGGAAAGGGGGGTGTCCGTGGTGCCGGGGTGCAGCATCAGCACGCACAGGTTGGGACGCCGCCGCCCCATTTCGATCGCGAATGTTTTAAGCAACTGGTTTTGCGCTGCCTTGGCTGCCCGGTAGGCGTACCATCCACCCAGGCCATTGTCACCAATGCTGCCTACCCGTGCAGAGAGGCTGGCAAACAGACAGGGACGGTCCTTTGGCATGAGCGCCAGCATGTCCCGGGCCAACAGTATTGGCATGTAAGCGTTGACAGAAAACAGGGAATGAAGCCCCTCAGCGGTGACGTCTTCGATACGTTTCTCCGGCCACAGTGCCCTGTCATGGTCGTGAAGCAGTCCTGCGCAATTGATGACACGGACCAGATTGCCGGCAGCGATGTTTTCACCCAGGGCCTGGCGGTGCGAATCGCTGCAAAGATCACAGTTCAAGGCGCTGAGCCGGCCCGGGAATCGCGCTGACAGTTGGTCCAGGGCATCACAGGATTGTGCGCCACGGCTCACGGCCAGCACCGACAGGGTGGTGGTGGCGAGCAGCTCGTTGCATATGGCGAGTCCGATACCGCTGCTTGCACCGGTGACCAGGCAGGTATCGGATGGGGATTCGGGCGCGTTCATGAAAGGAGCATGACGGCTGCCGTGAAAATGGCAGGTGAAAGGCGCTGTCAAATTTCCTGACACTGGTGATGGCGGCCTGTGACTGACTGCAGAGTCTGTGACTTCGGTGGCCCCACGGCGCGCAGGAGTGTGATATTTTTCATCCTGTTTGATACGAATCCCGGTGCCAGCCAGCCTGGCCGCCCGGCGCAGGGATCATGGAGTGGATCAATGAAACGGAACCTTCTGTCTGCATGCCTGATGCTGCTTCTGGCGGGGCCGATGATGGCAGCCTCCCTCGATGAGGACATGGCCACCTATCGCAAGGATCTCCTTGAGATCAACAAGCGGCTGTTGCTGATGGAGGAGGAACTGCTTTTCCCTGCCGACACCCAGGTCACAGTTTTTGTCGGTCTGGATGTGGGGCGCTTTTTCACGCCCGATTCCATCACCATCAAACTGGACGGCGAGACGGTGGACAGTTACCTGTACACCGAAAAGGAAGTGAAGGCCCTCAAGGCAGGCGCGATCCAGAAAGTCCACACCGCCAACGTGAAGGATGGTGAGCATGAACTGACCGTTTTCGTGACCGGCCTTGGTCCCAATGGCCGGCCCTACCGGCGGGCAGGGACCCTGAATTTTGACAAGGGCAGCGGGCGGCTTTTCATCCAGTTGACACTGAAAGATGACACGGCCTCACAGCAAGCGCTGCTCGAGTTCCGCCAGTGGCAGTGAAGAAAACCGTTGCCGGCATCTGGTCATGGCGCGCACGGCTCGCCTTGCTGGCCCTTCTCCAGGTTGTCCCGGCAATAGCGGACGACGGATCAGAGCGGGCTTACCGTATTGATCGCCCTCACCCTGTGACAGACCCCGCCTACGGCGACATCCTTTACTACTATTACCAACGGCAGAACTTTGCCGCCATGAGTGCCATCCTCGTGGCCCTTGATCGCGGTGCGCTGCCACAGCAGTCAGAACGCGCACGCGTGCTTCTGGGCGCCCTGTATGCGGACTACGCCATGCCAGGCGAAGCCGAGCGGCTGTTCGATACGTTGCTGGCTGAAGCCGTGGACCAGTCGCTGGCGAATCGCATATGGATCTACCTGGCGGATATCTATTATCGCCGTGGTCAGTACCAGAAAGCCCTGGATATCCTGGATGCCCGGGTTGTATCCGCCCCGGATGACCTGCAGCAACATTTCCTGACGCTGCGCACGCGTGTCCTGATGAAGCTGGGCCGCTATGCGGATACCCGCGAAACACTGGATGCCCTGGAGACCGGCACGGTCAGTGCGTACCTGCGCTATAACCTGGCAGTCAGTCGCATCAACGCGGGCGAGGGTGAGCAGGGCACCCGGCTGCTCTGGGAACTGGTCAACCTGCCGCCGGGTGATGCCGAGATAAACGCCCTCAAGGACAAGGCAATGCTGGCGCTGGGTGTCCATTACCTGCGCACCGGCCAGGGCGAGCGTGCCCGTCACCTGCTGGGCGCCGCACGCCTGGACGGGCCCTACAGTGAAATGGCACTGCTGCTTCATGGCAGGGCCTGGCTGGCAGGTGACTCGCCGCGTACGGCGCTTTCTTCACTGCAGGCATTGAGCAAACGGTCCATGCAATTCGAGGAAGCGCAGGAGGCGGGACTCGCGCTGCCTTTCCTGTACGAGAAACTGAATGACCTGCCGCGGGCCCGGGATGCCTATCGCGCGTCCATTCGTGCCTATACGGATCACTTTTCCTACCTTTCGGCCCTGGACCAGAAAATCCGTTCCGGTGAATGGTTTCAGCAGCTGGTCGGCGACGGACATTGGTCCACGGCAATGGACCCGCTGCCTGTTTTCGAGCCAGCACGGGTGGACAGTTTTGCCACTTTCCGTTCGTTGTTTGCCAGTCATGCCTTCCAGAAGTACTGGCGTGCCTATCATGAGCAGCAGCGACAGGTGCACCTGGTGCAACGTTGGAGTCAGCGCCTTCCGGCCCTTGACCAATTGCTGGCGGCGCACATCCGCAAGCACCGCTCCGATATCCCTGATGCCCTTGCGCTGCTGGCAGAGGTCAATGCACACGGCAGCGAGCAGGCACTGCAGTCACTGCGCGAAAGGCTGGCAAGGGCCTACCAGGACATGAACGCCAAGGTGCTGGCGTTGCCACAGGAGCGCCAGTGGCTGGAGCAGTTGGCACTGGCCCGGGAGAAAGCCGGGAAGAGGGAAGGCAAGCTGCCGGCGGAAAAGGCGGACCAGCTTGCGCTTTACCAGGGGCTGGTGACATGGCAGGTGCTGTCCCGTATCGAGCCGCGACGTTGGCAATATGAGCGGCGCCTGCAGGCGCTGGACGACGAGCTGGCACGTTCATTGCTGTTGCGCGAGAACGTGAAACGGCTTACCGAAGGCGATATTTCCCGGGTCACTGACCTGGGGCATGCTCTGGCCGGGCTGCACAACGAACTGGGTGCCCTGGACCAGCGCGGCAGGCAGCTGCTGGCGCGACTGCAGCGGGTCATCGAGGGGTTGGCGCTGACACAGGTACAACAAACCCGCGAGCGCCTGCAGTTCTTCACAGCCGAGTGCTGGGCGGCCCTTGGCGACCTGCAGCACCGCGCGGTGAAAGAACGTATGAAGCAAAACCTGTCTGGTCAGGCGCCGGGCAGCAAGTCGTCTGAATAACTGACATTACCCTGCCGGTCGATGATGATCGCCGAGACATCGTCAAGGGCATTGACCAGCGTCAGCCCCTTTTCAACCCCGAGGATGAAAACACTGGTAGAGAGCGCATCTGCCTGAATGCCCTCAGCGGCGATGATCGTCACGCTGGCCAGCTCGCCGGCCGGGCGGCCGGTGGCCGGGTTGAGGATGTGGTGCACCCGCTCGCCACCTGCCATGAAATAACGCTCGTAATCGCCGGATGTGGATATGGCAACATCCTCGGCGGGAAGGGTAATGGCGACATCCGTTTCGTCGCGTGGGTGACGAATGCCAACCTGCCACAGGCGGCCACGACGGTCGCCGAGGACATAGCTGTCTCCGCCCAGGCTCACCCATGCGTGTTCGATGCCCGCCTGGCGCAGGAGCTGGATGGCCCGGTCTATGGCATAGCCCTTTGCGATGCCCCCCAGATCCACCTTCATGCCGTCACGGGCGAACCGGACCCGGTCGTCCGGCAACAGTTCCAGGCTGGTGTACGAGATCTTCGGCAAGGCGCTGGCCACCGTGCCGGCGTCAGGCTGAACACCGGCGCGATAGTCATACAATGAACCGACGCCGGCAAAGGTGATGTCGAACGCGCCGTCCGTGAGGGTCGAATAGCCCAGCGCCGTCTCCAGCAGGCGATAGCATTCGGCGGATACAGTGACGGGCGCCGCCGGGGTACTGCTGTTGATGCGCGCAATATCACTGTCCGGAATCCACGGCGACAGCAGCGCGTTGAGCCGGTCGAACTCCGCATGGACCGCATCGATCAGCCGTGTGGCCCGTTCGCCGTCCGGCTCCCAGAACTCGACATGAGCACGAGTGCCCATCACATCCCACTGGTCACTGGCCCATTGCGCCACTGACGTGGCACTGGTCATCAGCAGCATGACGGCCAGCGACAGGCGTGGCACATGCCTCATGGCGTTATGGTGCCGCTTACAATCGGATTGAACGCGGTCAGCCGGGCAAGTGAGGTGGCGTTGCCCAGGCTGTGGCCGGAGAAGGTGGACGTGAACCCGGACACATCATCGTGCAATGCCATGTAGTTGAGCAGCACCGTTTCTACCAGCAGGTTTACATTGTTTGCCGCGGGCGTGCCGGCCGTTTCCACAGAGGCATCAGGACGCATCCAGCCCAGCTGTTGGTGTTGCGCCTGCTCCTGTGCGGACCCACCGGCCAGCACCGGCCGGCCGGTGGGATTGTAGACGAGGAAAAACGACGCTGCTGTGGACGAGTTGTCGCCGGTCCATTCACCTTTGCCCTGGCCGTCGACACTGTCATCGATGCGTCCATTGGAAGCCACGGAGCCATCACTGAACACGTATACCATCAGCGGCACGCCGCGGCGGGCAGCGTATTCAAGGCAGCCACCAATGCAGCGGCCGGCACGTTCGTCGCGGCGCTCGCCGGTGCCTCGCTCACCGGTGTGGTAATCGAAGCCTCCCATGGCCACGCAGCCGGCGCCGGCATAGCCTTCAACCACCAGTTTCATGATCGAGGCTGTCTTGCGCAGCTCGCCGTCGTTGATGTCATTGGGCTGGTTGAAGATGCCGCCGCCGGCAAAAATATCCGGGTCGGCCAGTGGATCCAGGGAGCCTGGATTGCCGAAACGGTCGGTGACATCCGCTGCCTTGATATAGCCGCACCGGATCAGGTCCTTGACCACATCTTCGGCGGTAATCTTCATGTTGACCCGGTCAAGTTTCTGCTGGCTGATGCGGGCAATGGATTCCATCACCGCAGTGGCGTCGGACTGGTTCAGCAGGCCCACCAGCTGGCCGGTATCCACCAGGCCGGTGACGTCAGACGGCCGGTCCACCTTGGTAGGCCGTACCGCGGGATCAATCATGCTGGCTGGCGCCATGGAGTTGCCACCACTGACGGCATT
Source organism: Alcanivoracaceae bacterium (assembly GCA_029212745.1). GTDB lineage: Bacteria > Pseudomonadota > Gammaproteobacteria > Pseudomonadales > Alcanivoracaceae > JARGOL01. Next base: position 41,460 of record JARGOL010000007.1, on the reverse strand, counting down.
GCGCGAGCCGATCAGCGACAGCAATTCGCCGTCAGCGCCAGCCTGGAAGATGCCATAAAGGGGATTATGCGGGTTGTTGCCGGTATCGTTCTCACTGCGTGCCGGAATGACACAGCCATTGGTGCCGGCCATGGCCCCGGCGGATGCTGTGCTCTGGATGCCGCGAAGGAAGGCTGATTCGGCGTGAAAGGCGATGCCCATGCTGCGGTCGATCATGCCGGGGTTGGCGCCCGGGACACGATCCCCCGGCAGACCCAGCTTCGAATACCCGGCGGTGGAGAGGAAATCCTCCTGGCCGGCCGGCCCGCCCACCAGGACGTTGGAGCCGGCGATGTTGGCGCCGCCTGCCAGGTCAAAACAGATAAACGGGATTTTTCCCGCGCCGGACACGTTGATGCCGCAACTGGCTTTCAGGGCTTCAAGATCGGAGGCCAGGGCCGCGCCAGCCATGCGCGGGCTGCCAAACAGGCTGAGGACACCCAGTGAGCTGACGAGTCCGGTGCCCCGCACCAGGCCGCGCGCCAGGAAGTCCCGGCGAGTGACGGGCGCTGCGTGATCCAGCGCGTCCAGGGGGGCATCAACATGCAGGGCTTTTTTGCTGGTCATATCCTGACCCTCACTGTAGCAACATGGTGGCACTGCCAAGGGTGGCAGCACAGGCGGCCTTGACGGCAGTACGGGTCTGGGTGGCCGGGCAACTGCCGCCACAGCGGGCGAGACCGTCGGGCAGGCCGTCGGTGGCACCCTCCGGCTTGTTGTCGTCCAGCGACAGCAGCAGGCTTTCCAGCTCTGCGCTGGCGTCGGCAGGCAGTGGCTGGCTTTCCAGCCCTGCACCGATCATGCGTTCAACCAGCGTGTCGATGACAAGGCTGCGCCAGTCCGCATCACTGATGGCATTGGCATCTTCGGTATAGTCGAGGCCGTTGAAGTAACTGCTACTGGTGGGTGTGTCGGCATACTCGGTATCCACCAGGGCATTGCAGTATTCAATGGCCAGCTGGGCGATGCCGATCTGGTGTGATGTGAGGAAGCCGGCTGCATTTTCCTCCGCCGGCAATTGCTGGCGAATGCGCTGGAACGTATCGGCAACATCCGTCTGGGTGCGCGCGATGCCGGTCAGGGCACTCATGCTGGCGTTGATTTCGTCGAATGTACGCAGTCCCACATCTGGCCGTTCCGGTGCCGGTGCCACCACCAGAGGGGTGCTGGCGGGCTCAGAGAAGACATTGGTGTCGCTGGCAAGTTGTTCGAAGCTGAGGAAGAACTCGTCCTGGTCGGGCCCATTGTCCACCGCCAGGATGGTACCCAACGGGGAAATTGGCTGGCCAGCGGTGTCGTAGCTGGCGCCACCGATGGTGGTGTTCAGCTCGCTCCAGACCTGGGCGGTGGTCACTTCACGGCCATTGATACCCAGCCGCATGCCGCGCAGGGGAATGGAGGGTGGCGTGGTGATGTTTTCGTCCAGGTTGATGAAAAACGGTTCGGCGAACAGATAACCATAGTTGTCGAAGCGCGATACCAGGAAGCCGATATAGGAATCATCCAGACCGATTACGTCGCCAATGCCGAACAGCATGTAAAAGCGCTCGCCCACGCCGGCAGCAAAGTTGGTATCGACCTGGGCCGGTGTCAGTGCCCGGTTATGGAATGCGACAAAACGCAGGACCCCGCCCCAGGGCCGGTCGTTGGAGCCTTCGTTGCCAAAGATGAGCGCGTGGTTGGCGTTCCAGCTGGTGAGCAGGTCCGGCGCGACGGGATCAACCACACCGGTGTCCTGGCCATTGATATATATCCGTCGGCCGTCTTCCACGTCATAGGTGACGACCACATGCTGTAGCGTGGATTGCAGCGAATCTGCGGGTGATGCCAGCACAGGCATGCCGTTGCCGTCGGTGCCCTCATGACGCAGGGCGGCTTCATAGGTGGCGCCGTTCTGCGACAGCGTCACGTTGCGGGAGTCGGCGCCCGCGGAGTAGCTGACGATATTGGCCATATCCTGTGCCGGTGTGGCTGGTACCACCCAGGCTTCGAGGCTGAACTCACCACTGGCAGCAATCATGGACGCCAGTTTTGCGCTGCTCTGCGTAGTTGCCTGGGCCTTGCCGCCACTGAAGCGGATGCCCCAGCCGCCGACCCACTCGGTATCGCCGGACAAGGTCAGGTTGATGGCCGGCTCCAGGCCGCTGCGGTCAAATACAGTACTGCCGGTGCCGGCACGGAATTCGTAACGGGCGATCTCGTTGGTCTGGTAACGGCCACCACTGGAGGCCGGGATGCCATCCTCGAGTCGCAAGGCTCGGCTGATGACCAGGTCGTCCGAGGGCGGCGTCAGCGGTATGCCGTTGGCCATCCTGGCTATGGCTGCCGCAAGTGCTGCCGCGTCAGCGTCGCAGTCATCGGTCCAGCAATTATGCTGGTCTTCGCTCAGGCGCTGGACCACACGGGAGCTGCCGGGGGAGTCCAGGTTGAGGACCGGCTGTGCAGCGAGGTAGGCCGCGTCCACATCCGGGTCCGCAAAGTAGGGCGTGATCGGGGTGCCGGACGCGGAAGAGTGGCACTCAGTGCAGAACGGCTCGAGGATGGGCTGGTAGACCTCGGTATCGAACAAAGAGGATGTGGCCGGGAACGCGCGCGTGGAACCGGGTTCGCGGTCTGTGGGCGGCACCAGTTCCAGCGCTTGCGCATCACCATCGAGGCTCGCGTTGGCCCAGTTCTCAATCCATGTGGCAAGCAGGTCTGCACAGGCGGCGTCACTTTCCAGCCAGCAGTTGTGGCCGCTTGCGACCTTGGACACCATTGTCGAATTGGCGGGGTTGGACAATGACACAATGGTGTTTGCGGAGGAATAGGCCAGGTTGATGTTGTCGGCGCGGGCAAAGGCGGGTGACTGTCCGCCGGCACCATGACAGGCACCGCAGCGTTCACTGTCAACCACGTTGCTCCACAGGTGCAGCTGGAAGGCGGCAACATCACCGTTGGCGGGCACCGGTCCGCTATACCGTACCGGGCCGCTGTTTGTCGGTGTGTTGGCTTGCACATCGGCACCACTGGAAGAGCCGCCGCAGCCACTGATCAAAACACTGAGGCAGATAATGGAAGCTGTGCAAAGACTGATTTTTCTCATCGGCTTTCTCCTCAGTCCCCGGCACAGTAGACAGCGGCATCAGTGAACAGGTCACGCAGCACGTAGCCGCCTGACTGAAAATCGCTGCTCATGGTTGCCACCGCGTTGATATCGTTGCTGTCTGCAGGTTCCCGCAGGCAGACAGTACGGAACACCTTGCGCGCCTGGCAGTCGGAGAAAGCGTCGCTGTGGGCGAGTTCCCGGCCCAGTGATGATGCGCCATTGCCGTTGCCGGGCAAGCTGGTATCCCAGCCAAGGTTGGCATTCTGGCCTTCGCGCCAGTAATTGATCCAGCCATCATCCTCGGTGACGTAACCAAACGGGAAGTTGTTGGCGTTGATGCGGTTCTTTGCCTGTACCCGGCTGCCGGTTTCAGGATCGGTCATGCCGGGGCCGTTATACAGCAGTTGGCCGTCTTCGGTGCCTTCCTCGCCGCTCCATTCATGGTAGGCGAACGCCTGGGTCAGCGGGTCCATGCCGCTATGGCAGCCGACACAACTGTTCAGGTAGATGCGGCTGTCTCCGCCGGGGCTGCGGCTGACATCCTGGCGCACCCGGTCTGCGGGCCGCGACAGGTCCTTGACCTGCTCGAGGTCGCGACACATGTGATTAATGAATGTGAAGCGGATCATGGCGCGGTTGGTGCCGGCGACAAAAAATGCCTTGGCTGCGGCACGTGACGTCATTACACCCGCCACCGCCTCTGCCGGCGTTCCGTAAGCCGCCGTTTGTGTGGTCTGCACAAGATAATCCTGCAGCGGTACGTTCTGGGATTCCAGCGCGGCAAAATGGTCGTTGGTTGTTGCTGACGGTGCGGGCACCGAATAACCATCGGTGGAAAGCGCGCCCGCATCGCCGACATACAGCAGGTTGTCATAGAGTACGCGCCGAAAATCCAGGTCATCCATCACCGCACCAATGACGGTGGTGGTGTAATCGTTAAGCGGGGCGAACGGGTCGCGTGCCTCGTTGGTCCACGGTGTGACAAAATTCTTCAGCGTGGTGTTGTAGAAATCATCCTGTTGCGTAGCAAGAAGGGCAGCTTCATCGGCTCTGTCGTCAGCGACCAGGCTTTCCATTTCATCAAGCAGCAGTTCCGACGGTGGTGTGCCAACCAGACGGTCGTGGATTCGCTTTGCCTGATCGCGGTCGTTGGCCGCTGCGTCAGGTGACAGCACCATCACACACAGCAAGGCAGTCAGTGCTGCCATACTGGTGTGTTGTGTTTTGCCCGCTTGGTACGTCATCCCTGAACCCCGTGTATTAGGTTTTTGTTACGAATAAACTATTAGTCTGCCGTCTACGTCTGCCGGCCTCCCGTGTGCATTGCCGCCCGGAAGACAGGCCAGTGCACCTGATCATGCAATAAGTGTGCGCACTTTTTTGTTCCACTGCTGTGAGGGCCAACGCAGAAAACGGAATTGCTTTGCATGATACTTGCAGGCGCATTATAAAGGCCTCGGACTGCGGGAGCGCGGGTGAATTTCATGTACACAAGTACAAGAATCTGGACCAGGATCGTCCTTTGTGTGACGTCAGCCACAGTTTTGGCCGGTTGCGTTGGCAGTGATTCAGACGATCAGCAGGGACTCACCTATGGTGATGTGCCCGTGGCCTATGTGACGCGCGTCACGCCGCGTGATGATAATGGCGACCCGCTTCCGCTGGAGCTGCGCAATCCCGACAGTTTTTACCCCGGAGCGTCACTTGTGATCCGGGATGCTGCTTCACCGTCGGCGCCTGAGGTCAATGTGACATCATCGCTGTTTGATGGTGCGATCGATATCAAGGACCTGCATATCTCTGCCGACGGCCAGCAGCTGCTGTTCGCCCTGCGGGCGCCTGAAGACCCTGATCTTGACGACGACGAGCAGCCCACCTGGAATATCTGGCGTTACAGTGTACGCAGCAAGGTCGCGTCCCGGGTGATACCTTCTGATATTGTGGCCGAGGAAGGCCAGGACATTTCGCCCGCGTTCCTCCCCGATGGCCGTATCGTTTTTGCATCCACCCGACAGACCCAGACCCAGGCGCGACTGCTGGATGAGAGCAAGCAGCCTTTTGTTCCACTTGAGGAAGAGCGGGATGCGCCGGCGTTTGCTCTCCATGTGATGACACCCGATGGCGCCGACATCGAGCAGATCAGTTTCAATGCCAGCCATGATCTGTGGCCGCTGGCGCTGCCGGGTGGAGAACTTCTCTATATTCGCTGGGACGGAAAGGGACGGCGGGATGAGCTGAATGTCTACCGGCTTCGTCCGGATGGTACTGCTGTCAGCATCCTGTATGGGGCAGACAGCCATGACACGGTGGCTGATGCCTCTGCCTGGACACAGCCGCGCCTGCTGGATGATGGCCGTTTGCTGGTCATGGTCAGGGACCCGGAATCGGAGCGCTGGGATGGCGTGCCCATGGCCATTGACTTCCGCGACTACATCAATCGCAACCAGTCGCTGTCCGGCCCGGGAGGCCGTGCGGAACAGTCATTGCTGCTTCCTGCGGCGGCTGCAGAAGCGGGCCTGTCAGCGTTCGGGCGAATGGCTGCGGTCACACCGCTGGCTGATGGCAGCGGTCGCCTGCTGGCGGCCTGGTCGCCCTGTCGACTTCGGGATGGTGCAGGGCAACTGCTGCCATGCGCGGATCCCTGGCTCAATGAAGCCGTATCCGAAGGCGCGCCGGCTTTCGGTCTGTGGGTGTTTGATCCGGGCAGCGGCACCCGCCGGCCCGTGGTGCCAGGCCGTGCTGGCAGGATTATCTCCGACGTGTTGGTGCTGGGCGGACGCCGTATTGAGCGAGTGCTTGCTGATGCGACGCCCGGCGTGGAGCTGGACCAGTCACTCTATGACGAGGGTGCCGGGGTGCTGGATATCCGCAGTGTCTACGATTTTGCCGGTACCTTTAATCCGTTGGTAACCCCGCCGCCGGGTGTGACAACGCTTGCGGAATATGCCGACCCGGCGCTGGTAACAGCTGATGACCGTCGTGTCCTGTTCCTGCGTGTTCTGAAAGGGGTCCATATTCCTGACGACGATGTTCGCGAGATAGACAATGACGATATTGGTGTTGTCCCGGATCTGGGCATGCGGGAACTGGTGGGCTATGCGCCCGTCGCGCCGGATGGCTCGGTGCGGGTGACGGTGCCGGCCAATGTGCCCCTCGATATCCAGCTCGTGGACAGCCAGGCGCGATCGGTTTTTGCCGAGCACGGCAGCTGGATCACCGTGCGCCCCGGTGAAACATTCTCCTGTGGGGGGTGTCATGAGCCGGATTCGCCGGTGGTTCACGGGCGGCCGGAAGCAGAGCCGGCAAACATCAATGCCGGGGCGCCGGTTACCGGGCTGCCATTTCCGAACACACGGCCTGCGCTGTTTGCAGATGCCGGTGACACAATGGCCCAGGTTCTGTCGCGCCTGGAGCCGGACAGCCAGCTGCCTTCCGTGGATCTTTCATACACCGACTCGTGGACAGACCCGAATGTTCGCCCGGTTGACCCGGACTGGACTGTACCTTACGCGGACCTGGACACGCCTTCGCCGGCGGATGCTGCCTGCGTGACGGCGTGGCAACCGCTGTGCGCCACCGTGATCAACTACGCTGACCATATCCAGCCACTGTGGGAACTGCCGCGTGCTGCCGGGTTGGGGGACGCCTGTACCGGTTGTCACAGCAACCGGGATGCCATGAATGCGCTGCGAGTGGCCGCCGGCAACCTGAGCCTGTCGGGGGATGTGTCCCCTGAAAGCCAGGACCAGCTGGTCTCATACCGGGAGCTGCTGATTGATGATAACGAACAGGAGCTGGTCGATGGCGCCCTGGTGGACCGGCTGGTACCGCTGCTGGACGAGGGCGGTAACATCGTTTACCAGACCGATGCGGATGGTAACCTGGTACTCGATATCAATGACCAGCCAATTCCGGTGGAAGTGACCGTGCCCGTGACGGCATCCATGGTTCCGGGCAGTGCCCTGGCGTCCCGTTTCTTTTCCGTATTTGCTGTTGGGCAGAGTCACGAAGGCATGCTGACGGATGCAGAGCAGCGGCTGCTGCACGAATGGCTGGACATGGGTGCACAGAATTACAACAACCCGTTTGATGTGCCGCAGTAGGGGTTTTGCTTGAACAGTCGAATAGCCGGTCAATGGCGCTGGGTGATCTTTCTGGGTCTGCTTTTCCCGGCGCTCGCTTTTGCAGAGAAGATCTCTGTGCAGGTGGCGGACCCCTACCTGGACGTCCGTTCCGGGCCAGGGCGCGGCTATCCGGTCTTCCATGTGGTTGACCAGGGCGATTGGATAGAAGTAATCAAGCGAAGAACCCAGTGGATAAAGGTGCGCACGCCCCGTGGACAGACCGGCTGGGTGTTTCGTCAGCAGCTGTCCAGAACGCTGGACGGCACCGGCGATTATGTGGCGCTTGAGGAAATTGACCAGAGTGAATTTTATCGCGCTCATGGTGAATTTGGTGTTGCCATCGGCGAAATTGATGGCATCACCTCACTGACTATTTCGGCGGGCTATTCGTTTACGGAGAATTTGCAGGCTGACCTGCTTTTCAGTGAGGCCACCGGAAGCCGATCATCCACACGGCTGTTGAGCCTGGGGTTGCAGCACCACATGTTCCCGCGCTGGCGTTACTCCCCCTATGTGCTGGTGGGAGCGGGAGATATCGAAGTGACGCCGCGCACGGTACTGGTCTCGCCGGAGGTGGAAAGCAATCGGCAGGTTCATGCCGGTGTGGGTGTGCGCGCTTATTTGACGCGCACGTTTGTATTCAGGGCCGAGTACAGGACATATGTCGTCCTGACCGACAGTAACGACAATGACGAGTTGGAAGCATGGCGAACCGGATTCAGCGTTTTATTCTGACAGCCCTGGTGCTGTTCACCGGCCCTGCATTCGCCGAGAGTGCTGTTGAGGGCGTCTCTGCGGGAGAGGACCCGTTACTTGATCCGCGTATCGAGCGGCGCAAGGTGCGCGAGGCACAGATTGATTCCGAAAACCTGGAGGTTGGCCTGTATACCGGGTTGATGTCGCTGCAGGACTTTGGTGTCAACAGTTACTCCGGGCTGAGATTTGCCTTCCATGTTTCGGAGGACCTTTTTTTCGAAGCGGCCGCAGGACGCTCCAAGGCAGGCGACACGAGTTTTGAGCAGCTCAACCCCGGTGTTGTACTGCTTGAGAACGAAGAGAAGGTACTGACCACCTACAATTTTTCTGTGGGATACAATGTTTTGCCGGGTGAGGCATTCCTGGGCTCCCGGCGCGCTTTCAATAATTCGTTTTATTTCATCGGTGGTGCAGGAAGTACTGAGTTTGCCGGTGATGATCACTTCACATTGAATGCGGGCGTCGGCTACCGGTTGCTTCTTTCCGACTGGCTTTCCGCCCGCATCGAAATGCGGGATCACATTTTCGAACTGGATCTCTTCGGTGAGGCCCAGACAACACAGAACCTCGTCTGGACTATTGGCCTGGGCGGCTTTTTCTGAGGCAGGAGAAAATCATGAAGCTTATAACCACTTTGCTCATAGCGATTACACTGCTGGGGCAGGCCGCCGTCGCGTCGGAGCTCCAGGGCGAGGCCCCTGATTTTACCCTGCCATCCCTGTCGGGCAGCAACATCAAGCTGTCGGAGAAGCGCGGCGATGTGGTCATGGTCAACTTCTGGGCATCCTGGTGCGGGCCTTGCCGCCAGGAAATGCCGCTTCTGGATGACCTGTACAGCGAGTACAAGGATTACGGATTCGTGTTGCTCGGTGTAAATGTGGACGAGGACAGCGAAAAAGCAAAAGATCTGCTCGAACAGGTCAAGGTGTCCTTCCCGGTGCTTCTTGACCCGCAAGGCAAGGTCAGTGCGCTGTATGACATCGATGCCATGCCGAGCACGGTGCTGATAGATCGTGACGGCAATCAGCGCTACCTGCACCGTGGCTTCAAGCCCGGTTATGAGGCCAGGTATGAAGAGCAGGTCAAGGCGCTGGTGCTGGAATGAAGCTGCTCTCGTTTTTGGCAATCATTTTTCTGCTGTCAGGCTGCGCTCCGAAGCCCTGGGTCAAGCCGTACGAGCGCGCCCGGCTGGCTGACCCGATCATGAGCCTTAATCCACATCCCGCTTCCGGCAGTTATGAGCATCACGTGCGCCAGGCACGCGAGGGTGCTCGCGGTGCGGAAGGTGGCGCCGGGGGAGGCTGCGGGTGCAACTGAAAGCCCTGTTCCTGATATTTCTTTCCGGTCTGTCGGCAGCGGCGGTGTTGCCGGAAGACCGTGCAGATTTGCTTTATCACCGCTATGAGGGCGGCGGCATGACCATTCAGGGGCCGTCTGTGCTGGTGCGCAAGTCGGTCAAGGAAAAGGTATCCGTCAGCGCCAACTACTATGTCGACAAGGTGTCCGCGGCCTCCATTGACGTGCTCACCAGCGCCAGCCCGTATGAGGAAGAGCGCAAGCAGAAGTCGGTGGGCGTTGGCCTGCTTTCCGGAAAAGCCATCTACTCGTTTGGTTATACCGCCAGTGATGAAAGTGACTACAGCGCCCGCACATACAGCTTCGGTGCCAGCCAGGATTTTTTTGGTGACCTGACCACCGTGAGTTTCGGCTATGCCCAGGGGGATGATGATGTCAGCCGCTCCGGCGACCCGTTCTTCTCGGAGGAAGCCAAGCGCCGTCATTTCCGCTTTGGCCTGACCCAGGTGCTGACAAAGACCTGGCTGGCGGCCCTCAGTCACGAGGCGATTACCGACGAGGGCTTTCTGAACAATCCATACCGATCAGTGCGTTATGAAACCGGTACCGGTTACAGTTTCCAGGCGGAAAATTACCCGAACACGCGCACCAGCGAAGCCACCGCGTTGCGCAGCAGCCACTATCTGCCATGGCGTGCTGCACTGCATGCAGAATACCGGCGTTTCGAAGATTCCTGGGGCATAGAATCCTCAGACTGGGGGTTCCGTTTTGTCCAGCCGGTGGGCAAGCATTGGGAGGCTGAGTTGCGCTACCGGGAATATGAGCAGACGGCAGCCGACTTCTACAGCGACCTGTTTCCCTTCCAGGATGCCCAGAACTTTCTTGCCCGTGACAAGGAGCTGAGCACCTTCGATTCAACCTCTCTTGGTGTCGCGCTGTCCTGGGAGTTCTACCGCAATCGCAGCCGCTTCCTTGAGCGTATGGCCATCCGTGTTTCGGTGGATGACTATCGTTTTGATTACAAGGATTTCCGTGATATCCGGGTTACTGGTGTGCCGCCGGGGGCTGAGCCGCTGTACAGCTTCGATGCCCAGGTAACGCAGGTACTGTTGAGTGCCTGGTATTGATGCCTGTTGGCATCACAGGGTGTCGGTGAGCAGGATGCCGACACCCACGCGGGTCTGGTAGTCATCGTAATTGATCAGCGAGTCGCCGTAGCCGGTGAATACCTGCAGCATCCCTTTTACCCGGCTGTTAATGGGGAACGAATACTCGATCTGTCCGGCACCCTTGTTGTCGGTACGCAGGTTGTTGCGCAGCATGATCTCGGCAACGTGGTTGCCAAACGGGCGCGCCAGCGTCAATTCGAAGTGCCCCATGTATCGCTCAATATCCGGGTTGTCGTCGCCGGTGCGGTCCAGGGGCGAGTCCTTTTCCTCTTCGGGGAACCGCCACCAGGGACGCAGCGACCAGTAGTAGTCCCCGGTCTTGAAGATGATATTGACGAACAGGCGGTCCCAGCTGCGCGAAGTGGGTACGTCCTGGCCGTTGGATTCGTGCTCATAGCCATACGCCAGCAGTTCCAGTGACAGTGGCCCCAGTTGCCGGTCCAGCGGTGTGGCGATGAACAGCTCCGGTGAGTAGTTGGTTTCCCTGAACGGGCGAGACAGCCGGTGGTTATAGACCTGCCAGAAGGACTCCATGGTAAAGGCACCGTACAGGGTGGAGTCGCCCCAAAGGTCATCCTTGATGGGCAGTTTCAGCGACAGTTGCAGCTTTGCTTCCATGTGGTCCAGGGGCGCATTGGCGGCTTCCCGCTCCGGATCATTCCATTGCGGATTGGACCAGTGGGTGAAGGGCAGGATGTAGTTGCGCCGGTGCGGGGTCAGTACAAACGGGTTGAACTGCGTGAACTCTTCCAGCGCCAGCCGGGCCCGGAGGGCATCCTCGTTGCGTTGCCGCTGGGACGGAGAGGGTTCCTGGCACCAGGCGCGCAGGGTCCTGGCGTCGGTATCGTCCGGCGCCTGGCGGACCGCATTGGCCAGGCACGTGTCGGCCTCCTTGGTGTCCTGAGGTCCCGTCAGGGCCGTGCTGTCTTCAGCCCGGGCTGCGCCACCGGCGACAAGGGCCAGCAGCAGGATGGTGCCGAGGGGGCGGATCACAGCGCGCGCAATTCCTCGTCGCTCAGCTGGCGGGCTTCCTCCTCCAGCAGTACCGGGATGCCGTCCCGCACAGGATAAGCCAGGCCACTGGCCTTGCTGGCCAGTTCGTTCTGCTGTTCCAGCCAGCGCAGGGGGGTCTTGCTGACCGGGCAGACGAGGATGTCGAGAAGTTCCTTGTCGAGCATATTTACTGCCTTTTCACGACGAGAGTCGGATTATGCCACAGCTGGCCCTGAAACGTTGGTTTCAAACGCCCGTTTGACCCGCTGGTCACGCGAGATGCTAGGCCTTGCGTGGACAGGGCGCTAGTATTAGGCCCGCAAAAAGTGGCCTGCAGGCGGTTCTGCCCAGGCGCATTTCTTTCCGGAGGTTTGTTATGGCAGCGTACAAAGCGCCCGTTCGTGATATGCGTTTCGTGATGCACGAAGTGCTCAACATCGAAGATCACTACAAGCAGCTCGGCGTGGAAGACGTCGATGCATCCATGATCGATGCGTTCCTCGAAGAGGGCGCCAAGTTCTCCATGAACGAGCTGGATGCCATTTACCGCAGCGGTGACGAGGAAGGCTGTACCTTCGACAACGGCACCGTGACCACCCCCAAGGGTTTCAAGGAAGCCTACCAGAAGTACGTCGAGGGCGGCTGGCCGTCGATCAATGGTGATGTGGAATACGGCGGCCAGGGCCTGCCCAATTCCTGTGGCATTGCCATTTCCGAAATGACCGGCACGGCCAACTGGGCCTGGAGCATGTACCCCGGCCTGTCCCACGGTGCTGTTGCCACCCTCGAGGAGCACGGGACCGAAGAGCAGAAGGCCACCTACCTGCCCAAACTCACCAGTGGTGAGTGGACTGGCACCATGTGCCTGACCGAGCCCCACTGTGGCTCTGACCTGGGCCAGCTGAAGACCAAGGCCGAGCCGCAGCCTGACGGCACCTACAAGATTACCGGCACCAAGATCTGGATCTCTGCCGGTGAGCACGATATGGCGGACAACATCATCCATATCTGCCTGGCGCGTCTGCCGGGTGCACCTGAAGGGACCAAGGGCATCTCCCTGTTCATCGTGCCGAAGTTCTTCACCGACGGTAACGGTTCCGTGGGTGAGCGGAACGCCGTGGCCTGTGGCTCCATCGAGCACAAGATGGGTATCCACGGCAACGCCACCTGCGTGATGAATTTCGACGGCGCCACCGGTTACCTGATCGGTCCGGAAAACAAGGGCCTGAACTGCATGTTCACGTTTATGAACTTTGCCCGCATCGGCACCGCCATCCAGGGTGTTGCCCATGCCGAGCGTGGTTTCCAGGCCGCCATGGACTTCGCCACTGAGCGACTGGCCATGCGGTCCCTGTCCGGCCCGAAGAACCCGGACGGTCCGGCCGACCCGGTCATCGTGCATCCCGATGTGCGCCGCATGATCATGACCACCAAGGCCTTCGCCGAGGGTGGCCGTGCGATGATCTACTACCTGGCCATGCAGGGCGATGTGGTTCGCCAGAGCAAGGATGAGGAAGCGGTCAAGCAGGCAGACGCGATGATGGCGCTGCTCACCCCGATCGCCAAGGCATTCCTCACCGAGGTGGGTGTTGAATCCGCCATCCACGGCATCCAGGTGTGTGGTGGTTCGGGCTTCATCCGCGAGTGGGGTGCTGAGCAGAATCTGCGTGATGCCAAGATCTCCACGATCTATGAGGGCACCACTGGCATCCAGGCGCTCGACCTGCTGGGTCGCAAGATCCTGATGAGCCAGGGCCAGGCCCTGCGTGTGTTCACCAAGGTGATCCACAAGTTCTGTGAGGCAAACGCAGACGACGAGCAGCTCAAGCCGTTTGTCGAGAAGCTTGGCAGCCTCAACAAGGAGTGGGGTGACCTGACCCAGGCCATCGGCATGAAGGCCATGCAGAACCCGGAAGAGGTGGGCGGCGCTTCCGTCGACTACCTGATGTACTCCGGCTACATCTGCCTGGCGTTCTTCTGGACCCAGATGGTCAAGACTGCCAATGAGAAACTGGCGGCGGGTACGACCGAAGAGGCGTTCTACAAGAGCAAGATCGCCACCGCAGACTTCTACTTCAAGCGTCTGCTGCCGCGTACGATGGCCCACAAGGGCGCCATCGAGGGTGGTCTGGAGTGCCTGATGGCCATCGAGCAGGATCACTTCATGTTCTGATCCGGTCTTGATGCCGCGCAGAAAGGCCCGCGTCATGCGGGCCTTTTTGTCTGTGCGGCTTGACCGGTGGTTCACGCAAATTTCTTTTTAATCAAAGGCTTGTATGAACGGCCAGTCACAGAAATGACTGTCCCCGCCAGCACAAGCTGACTAGAATTTCGCCACTTTCTGTTCCCCGGGAGAGCATTATGGCCACCTACAAGGCGCCACTGGACGACATGCGCTTCGTCCTCAACGACGTATTCGAAGCCGACAAACTCTGGGCCTCCATGCCTGCCACTGCCGAGGTTACCCGTGACCTGGCCGATGCCATTCTCGAGGAGGCCGGCAAGATGGTGGAAGGTGTGCTGCTGCCACTGAACCGCCAGGGTGATGAGCAGGGCTGTACCTGGAACGACGGTGTGGTGACCACGCCTGAAGGCTTCAAGGATGCCTACAACACCTACCGCGAGATGGGCTGGACGGCACTGTCCGGAAACCCGGCGTTTGGTGGCCAGGGCATGCCCAAGTCCCTGGCGGTGTTGTTTGAGGAAATGATCCACGCCACCAACACCTCGTTCGCGCTCTATCCGCTGCTTTCCAATGGCGCGACTTTGTGCCTGGATGCGCATGCCACGCAGGAGATGAAAGAGACCTACCTGCCGAAGATGTACTCCGGTGAGTGGGCCGGCACCATGTGCCTGACCGAGCCGCATTGCGGCACCGACCTGGGCATCATGCGTACCAAGGCGGTACCCAATGATGATGGCTCGTATAACATCACGGGCACCAAGATCTTCATCACCGGTGGTGAGCACGACCTGACGGATAACATCATTCACCTGGTGCTGGCCAAGTTGCCGGACGCGCCTGCGGGCTCGAAGGGCATTTCCCTGTTCCTGGTGCCAAAGTTCCTGCTGGATGACAACCAGAACCCGGGTGAGCGCAACGGCGTCCAGTGCGGCTCCATCGAGCACAAGATGGGCATCAAGGGCAGCGCGACCTGCGTCATGAACTTCGACGACGCCCGCGGCTGGATGGTGGGCGAGCCGAACCAGGGCCTTGCTGCCATGTTTACCATGATGAATTACGAGCGCATCTCCATTGGCCTGCAGGGCGTTGGTCTCGGCGACGTCAGTTACCAGAGCGCGGTGGAGTACGCCAAGGACCGTCTCCAGGGTCGCGCCGCATCCGGTGTGCAGAACGCGTCGGGCCCGGCGGACCCGATTATTCACCACGGTGACGTGCGTCGCATGCTGTTGACCATGCGCGCCCTCAACGAAGGCGCCCGGGCGTTGGCAGCCTACGTGGGTCTGCAGCTGGATACGGCCAAGTTCTCCGAAGACGCTGCCGCGCGCAGTGCTGCCGAAGACCGTGTCGCGTTGCTGACGCCGGTGGCCAAGGCATTCTTCAGCGACCGTGGGCTGGAAACCTGCATCATTGGCCAGCAGGTGTTTGGCGGCCACGGCTATGTGCGTGAATGGGGCATGGAGCAGTTCGTGCGTGATGCACGTATCGCCCAGATCTACGAAGGCACCAACGGCATCCAGGCGCTTGACCTGGCGGGTCGCAAGGTTGCCCGCAACGGTGGCAAGTCGGTGCAGGCTTTTCTTGCGGATGCCCGCGGGTGGGTAGATGCGAACGAGGGCAATGCCGGGATCGCAGACGTACTGCCGGCACTGCGTGATGCATTGCAGTTGCTGGATGACCTGACGGCTGACCTGCTCAATAACGCCGGTAGCGATGCGGATGCGATCTCGGCGAGCGCCTGCGAGTATCTGGATGTGTTCGGCTACGTTATCTATGCCTGGTTGTGGGCGCGGATGATGGCGACGGCCAGTGACTGCACGGACTATCCGCACCGTGACGCCAAGCTGCTTACCGGTCGCTTCTATTTCCAGCGTTTGTTGCCGAAGGCGCATGCGCTGGCGGCGCAGATGCGTGCTGGCAGTGAGGTGATGATGGCAATGGATGAAGCGGCGTTCTGATCCACTGCCGAAGTGACAAAAAAGCCCGGCGATTGCCGGGCTTTTTTTGTTTGTCAGAAACGTCCGCTGTTGCCTGTCATTCGGTCAATCAGGGACGGGTCATCGATGTAAGGGTTGCGATTACCCTGGATGCGGAAGATGGCGCTGTTGCGCGCGCGCTCTGCATCGTCCGGCGGATCTTCCTTGTTCCAGCGCTGATACATCTCCATGTTGCCGGCCAGGGGCAGGTCATGCTGTTTGTGCATGTACACGTAGGCGCGGGCAATATTCCCGCGGGCACTCTTGGGCGGATCAAACGTCTGGAACGACAGCTGGTACCCACACTCGGACGTTTCCACGTTATCGGGCAAGTCAGCAAACTTGGTGCCGCGACGATCCAGTTCCACCGAGCGCTCCACGGGATACAGATTGTGCAGGTCGCCAGCTACGTCGGCGTAGCCATCCTTGGATGAGCACTGGCGGCTGGTAATGCAGCCGAACTCACGCAGCAGTTGTTTTTCCGGATAGATGAAATCCACTTTCAGGCGTGAGGAACGGGTGAATTCCGTTTCGCAATACAGCGTCTTTCCCCCGCCGGCATAGACCTGTTCAAGCAGGACATCCTCAGGGTCATCGGCAGCCGCGAGACCGGAAGTACTGGTCAGGAGCACCGTGGCAAGCATCCATTTACGCAACGATAGAGTCCTCATAGCCTTGAATATAGCAAAGTGACATCTAAATGTTAGACGTTGGCTATAGAAATAGTGCCGGCGATTTACACCTTTTTGCAATCAGGGGGGCGCCGATCAGGGCTTGCCAGCATTCGATCCGCTGCTGCGCTGCAACTGGTAGCTCACGGGCACCGTGACCAGGCTGCCTGCCAGGCCGACAGGTGGCAACGGCATGGGTGATTCCTGCAGCGCCGCCAGCGCTGCCTGGTCAAGGATGGAAAACCGTGATGGCTGGCTGATGCCGGCGTCGCTGACGCTGCCATCCTCGTTGACCCGGAAAGAAAGGATAACCGTGCCTTCCTGTCCCAGCAGCCGTGCCCGCGAAGGGTAGCGGCTGATCTCCTCAATTCGCTGGCGCAACTGTTCCAGCCACCGCTGCCCCTGCGCCTGGGGCGCCGCTTCACTGGCTGTGCGTGCTTGTGATGTGGAAAGCGGCGCAGAATGCGAAGACGCAATGGCTGTATCGGGCGGCGTTTGCACCGTGCTTTGCGGCGACGCCCTCGTGGTTGCCGGTTGTGCCTCGGCGTTGTCCGGTCCGGGTGTCGGCTGGGCTGGCGCCGGCCGCTGCGGTGGCGCTGTCAGCGATACGGGCCCGTCTGCCAGCGCTGGCATCTGAACGCGCACCGACAAAGGCGTGCCGGGTCGTTCGGTTTGTGCTGCCGGGGGAATCAGCAGCAGCGCCAGGTGGGCGGCGAGGGACAGCGCCAGTGCCACGATCAGCCGCGACATCGGGTGCCTTGCGCAGGTGCATGCATCGCCAGGGCAACGGCGGCGCCGGCTTCACCAGTGGTGTGACCATTGAATTCAGGCATGTTGCGGCGTCACCAGTGTCAGGAACGTTTGCAGGCCGGCCTGGAAGTCCACCGGAAACTCCAGGTCGTACATGGTGTGGATGCCGATCACCATGGCCACGATCAGGGCAGACAATTGCGCCGCGTCCAGCTCCGGGCGGATGGCGCCTTTGCGCTGGCTCTCGACAATATTCTGGGCCAGGCGCTCAATGCTCTGCTGTGCCAGCTTGAGGTAACGCGCCTGAATCCGCTCCGAGCGGTGACAGGCGTCCAGCAGCTGGTAGGGGCGCATGCCGCCGTGGCGTGTGAGCGGGTAGTCGCCGTTGAACAGGGCCGGCAGAAAACGGCTGGCCACGGTAAACAGGTCTGCAGGCCGGGCTTCGTCGCGATCCCCGAGCAGGGTGTCCATCATCCGTTCGCCCACGCGGGTCATCACTTCAAGGATCAGGTCATCGCGGTTGTCGAAATGCACATAGAAGGCGCCGCGCGTATAGCCGGCATGCTGGCACAGTTCATCCAGGCTGACATCCAGGCCGCGCGCTGGCATCAGTTCCATGCCGGCCTGAATCAATGCTTCCCGTGATGCCCTTTTTGCTTCGGCGCGTGAGCGCCCATTGCGGCTCTCAGCCATGATCTGTTCCTGTGGTCGTGGGCGCGATTGGCCCGATCAGCCGGTGCCCCATATTGACATACGATGGCGTATGTCGACACACTCTCTCACATACGGCATCGTATGTGGAGTTCGGGCGGGCAAGCGTGCCTGGCGGCGACAGAAAACGAGGAGATGGTGGTGGCAAAAAATACAGCGGGCCAGGCGTTGCCCGGTTTTGTGGACACCCTGGTCATTGGGGCGGGCGTCAGTGGTATCGGCGCGGCCATCCGGTTGATGGCTGACGGTTTCAACGATTTTCTGGTGCTGGAGAAGCATGAGGACCTGGGTGGGACCTGGCGGGACAATACCTACCCGGGGTGCGCCTGTGACGTGCCGTCGGCGCTGTATTCCTACTCTTTTGCCCAGAATCCGGACTGGACGCGCACCTTCGCCGGGCAGGCCGAAATACTCGACTACGTACGCCAGGTGGCGGAGAACCACGATGTCACCGCACATATCCGTTTCGGTATTGATGTGATGGAGATGCAGTGGCAGCCGGATCGCAAGGCTTGGCGAGTACAGACCTCTCGCGGCCCGGTGCTGGCGAGCAAGGTGATTTCCTGCGTCGGCTACCTGCACGAACCGATCCTCCCGGACCTGCCGGGTCTGGCTCACTTTGATGGGCCCGTATTCCACTCGTCCCGCTGGGACCACCAGTGTGACCTGCGTGGCAAGCGCATTGCGGTCATCGGCACCGGTGCCTCGGCGATCCAGTTTGTGCCGGAGATCCAGCCACTGGCGTCCGAGCTGGTGCTTTTCCAGCGTACACCGCAATGGATCCTGCCGAAGCCGGATCACACCCTGACCGGGCTGGAGCGCGGGCTGTTTGCCTTGCGCCCGGTACTTTCCGCCTGGCGCAAGATGCTATACGGCGGTTTCGAGGCGTTCGGTATTGGCTTCCGGCAAACGGCGGTGCTCAAGGTCATCGAGCGCCTGGCGCGCTGGCACCTGGGTCGCCAGGTCGCTGACCCGGCGCTGCGCGCGGCATTGACCCCGGATTACACCCTTGGCTGCAAGCGTATCCTGATGTCCAACAACTACTATCCGGCGGTCAGCCAGGATAACGTCGAGGTGCTGCCCACCGGCGTTCGGGAGATACGCGGGAACACCGTGGTGGGGGCAGATGGCAGTGAGCGAGAGGTGGACGTCATCATTCTCGGCACGGGCTTTCATGTGTCTGATGTGCCGGTGGCGCGTTGCGTTCGTGATGCAGACGGGAAATCGCTGGATGATCACTGGCAGGGCAGTCCGCAGGCGTATCGTGGCACCACGATCCAGGGGTTTCCCAATTTCTTCCTGATTCTCGGGCCGAACCTGGCCATCGGCCACAATTCGGCATTTATTGTTATCGAGGCACAGCTGGAATACGTGATCAGGGCCTTGCGGGCCATGCGACAGCGCGGTCTGGACAGCATTGAGGTGAAGCCTCGGGTGCAGCAGGGCTATAACAAGCGCGTACAGGCGGACCTGCAGTCGACGGTCTGGAACACAGGCGGTTGCTCGTCCTATTACATCGATGCCAATGGCAGGAACTCCATCGGTTTTCCCTGGAGCACGTTTGAAATGCGTCGCATGCTGGCGGACTTCAACCTGGCTGATTACATTGCCGAGGTTTCACTGGAACAGGCACCCGCCACCGCGGGCGCCTGACAGGCGCACTCAGCCCGGAAGGTGTTTGCTGACCACCGCAAGCAGATCATCGGCTTTCACCGGCTTGGTCAGGTAATCAATGGCGCCCTGGCGTTCGCCCCACAGACGGTCGGTCTCCTGGGACTTGGTGGTGACGATGATGACCGGAATATCCTTGGTGGCGTCGTCGCGGGTGATGGCGCGGGTGGCCTGGAAGCCATTCATGCCCGGCATGACGATGTCCATCAGGATCAGGTCTGGTTGTTCTTCCTTGCTGCGTGCCACACCGTCTTCGCCATTATCGCACTCGATCACGGTGTGCCCGGCCGATTCCAGCGCTTCCTTGATGCCGTGTCTCTCCGTGGCGCTGTCCTCAATCACCAGTACTTTGGCCATGCGCTTGCTCCTCCCGTTGTTTGTCTGCCTATTCTACATGGCCGCCGGGCTGGTGTACCCGTGTGCCGGGTGTCCGGGGACCGGAGACGCCGGCCAACTGATGACCGGCCGGACAGCCGGGGGTGACTGTCGGGCGGGCGGGTGAATGTCTATAATCCGCGCACGATCAGAGTGATGTGGCCGCAGCATGCAGTACAGGAAGGAAATCGATGGTCTCCGGGCGGTGGCAGTGCTTCCGGTCATGCTGTTTCATGCCGGCGTGTCGGGGTTTTCGGGCGGGTTTGTCGGCGTCGATGTCTTCTTCGTGATTTCCGGTTACCTGATCACCACCATCCTGCTTGAAGAACGGGCCGACGGGCGGTTTTCCCTGCTGGGGTTCTACGACCGGCGTATCAGACGAATCCTGCCGGCACTGTACTTTGTCATGTTCTGCTCCATCCCGGCAGCCTGGTACCTGATGCTGCCGGATGACCTGGAGAATTTTGGCCAGTCCCTCGTTTCCACCACGCTTTTTTCCAACAATATCCTGTTGTGGATTACCTCTGACTATTTCCAGCTGGAGGCGGAATTCAAGCCGCTGCTGCACACCTGGAGCCTGGCGGTGGAGGAGCAGTATTACATCGTCTTTCCTGCCTTGTTGGCGCTGCTGTGGCGCTACGGCCGCCGGCACCTGTTCGCCGCGTTGGCGCTGGTGGCCATAGCCAGCCTGGCTGCCGCAGAGATGGCTTCCCGTTTTTGGCCCCAGGCGGCTTTCTACCTGATCCCGTTCCGCGCCTGGGAGCTGATGGCGGGCGCGTTGGTGGCGATCCACTTCCTCAAGCACCCCGGCAAAACATTCGCCAATGGACCCCTGGCCCTGGCGGGTCTGGTACTGATCCTCGCCAGTGTCGTGTTGTACGACAGCGGAACACCCTTTCCCGGCGTCTATGCCCTGGTGCCGGTTCTGGGCACGGTGCTATTTATCGTCTATGGCTCTACTGGCACACTTGCCGCACGGGTCCTTTCCCTGCGGCCGATGGTGCTGGTCGGCCTGATGAGTTACAGCCTTTACCTCTGGCACCAGCCGATGCTTGCCTTCATGCGTATATCCAGTCTGGCGGAACCTGGCGCTCTCAAGGTCGCCGCGTTCCTGGCCAGCTCCTGTGTACTTGGCTGGTTCTCATGGCGTTATGTGGAGGCACCGTTTCGCAATCGAAAACGCATCGGCAGAATCCCCCTGTTCGCCAGTGCGGCTGTTTCCTCTGTCGTTCTCCTGTCAGTCGGGCTCTATCTGCATGCCTCTTCCGGGATGATTTCCCGCTGGCCTGAGCTGATGGACGACAATGGCAACAACCAGATTGGCAGCGGGCTCAATGCCGCTTATAACGAAGGCCCCTATGCACTGCAGGCCGACGTGTTCGCAAGCGATGCAGCGGTCAAAGTGCTGGTCATGGGAGACAGCTTCGGCAGGGACTTCATCAATGCGGGCAGGGAGAACGATTATTTTTCCCGGGCGGATGTTGTCTATCGTTACGGTCCCGGGCTTTGCGCATTCCAGACGTCGCTGTCTGGGGTACTCGAGAATCTGATCCGGGAAGCCGATCATATTGTGCTGGCTGCCACCTTGCATGTGGATGACGCAGGCTGTGTCCCGGCGGCTGCCGACTACCTTGCCGAACAGGGCAAGACGGCCATTGTATTCGGGGCGAAAAACTTTGGCTGGAACAACAACGCCATCATGTTGCTTCCGGAAAGGCGCCGCTACCAGTATCGCGCCATGCCCCTGGCGCGCGTGCGGGCCGCCAATGACGTTGTCGGCTCTGCCGCGGCCGAGTATCCCGCACTGGAATTTGTCAATCCGATGGCTGTTCTTGCAGACAGTGAGGGCCGTGTGCCGGTGTTCACCCCGAGAAAGCAGTTTATTTCCCAGGACCGCACCCATTTCACCCGTGCTGGTGCTCAGTGGGTGGGCCGGATGCTCCTCGCGCATCCCGCAGTGCAGGCGCTGGCAGCGGACGCTGGCAGCGTCGACCTGGTCACTGTTCCAGCTGGCGAATAACCCGGGCCGGATTGCCGCCCACCAAGGTGTTCGCCGGGACGTCACGCGTGACCACGCTGTGTGCAGCGACAATGGCGTTATCACCGATGGTGACGCCCTTGGTGATCAGGCTGCGCATGCCTATCCAGACATTTTCGCCAATGATCACCGGTGCGCTGGCAGGTGGCCCGCGGCGCTCACTGCGGTCAAGTACCGGCGGATGGGAATCATTGTCTATGATGATGGTGCCAGGACCCATCAAGCACCAGTCGCCGATGATGACTTTCTCGCGCGCATGGATATGCGTGCCGTTCATTTTGGTGCGCTCGCCGATCTCGATAATGGCGTCGGGAAGATGGGTATGCAGACCGCTGGTGCAGGACATGCCTTCCGGCCAGGACATGATGGCCACGTTCCTGGCCAGCCGGATGGTTCCGTGGTTATTGATGACGATATGGTTGCCGCGTACCTTCTTTCCGTACTGGACGCCGTGCCAGCGTAGTCGCACCTTGAGTATCAGAAGGCGCAGGCTCTTCATCAGTTTTCGCATTCTGTTTGCCTCCCCAGCCAGTCGGCGACATTGCCGGCACCGCACACCGGTCTGGCCATGATGATAGCAGTGATCTTACCGGGGGCACTGGATCCCGTGGGCCTCCCTGTAGGCCAGTCCTTCAGCACTGTGTTTGCGCGTGGCCGCCACTGCTTCAGGGTGGGCTTGCCGATAGGCATCGCGGGCACGCCGGATCATGGCCTGGTGGGCGGGCAGCATGGCGCTTGTCATCGGCACACCAAACCCGGGCACAGGCTCTCCAGCAGCAAGGGTTTCCAGAACCTTCTCGCCAATCTGGGTCCGGTAATGGGCGGGATCAACGAAGTTCTGCATCGCAGACGTTGTGTCGCCAGCCGGCGGATAGGGTTCGCTGGTAATGTCGTTGAAGAATGAGAATGTCCATAACTTGATGTCTGCGTCCGGGTGCTTCTGACGGAACGCCTCTACATGGGCAGCAAGATCCCGCTGCCACTGCTCGTAGGTGGCCCAGAAACCGGTTTCCTGCATCAGGACCCATATCCGCGCATGGACCGGTTGGGTGAACAGTGTCAGTGACAGGTCATTCTCGGCAGCGATCAGCAGCAGCTTGTCGAGCTGCTGCCAGGTGTTATAGCCGGTAAAACCGTTTGTGTACTGGTAGGCATTGTTTGCGCAGGGAGACCAGATGGCCTGGGCATAGTCCAGTTCGATGGCATCAAATACAGGCGCCAGGCCCTGTCCCTTGCGCAGGTACTGGGCCACTTTCTGTTCATTGTCCATCAGCCCCAGGGGCCCCAGGCGGTTGTACTCGTCCTGGCCGGTCAGGGTGGCACGGCTGGCATCAAGGATATCCCAGGATGGCAACGTGGAAAGCCACTGGGCGGGCAGGTAGCCAATGTCGCCGGGTGACTTCTTGACGACATGGGGAAACATCCAGGGGGTGTTGTTGTAGGCGTTGAACATGAAGAAGTCGATATCGACAACCAGTTCTTTTACCTGCGTGGTGAGCGCGGCATGACGTGCTATGGGCACCATATCCAGCAGCGTGGCCCCCATCACACCGGCGTTGAATGCCGGGCGGTCATTGCGCTTCAGCCAGGGACTCTCAGGGTCCAGGCCGTAGGCGGCGCGCGAGGTGCCCAGAATAAGCAGCTCCGGGTTGTAACGCTGAAGCTGGAGTGGCTTGGCCAGGCGTTCGAAGCGCTGGGCCCGTGGTTTTATCTGATTGAACCCCTCTACGGATACCAGCCGATAAACATTCAGGGGATCAACCACAAGGTTGATGGCAGAGATCAGCACCAGCGGTATCAGTATGGTCGCGAGGACAAGCCGGATGTAGACAGCATGTTTCATCAGTGAATCTCCGCTGTCAGAACTGGAAGTAGAGGAACTCGCTGATGCGGTCAAGCATCAGCAGCGCGGCGACAGCCAGTCCGGCTGCAAACAGCGCAGCCTTTCGGGACGGCTCCCAGACAAGAGCGGCCTGCCAGCGCCAGCGTGGCTCCCAGCTGACTCTCTCAATGACCGGGTTATAGCGGTGCATGATCTGCTGGGTATTGGGTAGCAGCCAGGTAATGATCGCCATCAGAATCATCGGCTGGACGATGTCATCCTCAACCAGTACGGCAGCCACATTATTGAAATCAAACATGGCGCGAAGCACTTCTGCCCCGCCGGACAGGGTGCTGGCCCTGAAAATGGCGAGCGCCAGTAGCCAGAAAAGTATGGTCAGGAACCAGGCCACGAACGTTCGCACCCGAGCATCTACGACATGCAATGGCAGGCGGGTCTTGGCATCTTTCCAGTAGCCGTGGATTGCCATATACGAGCCCTGGATGACGCCGAAGACAACATAATTGGCGCCAGCACCGTGCCAGACGCCGGCAAGAAACATCGTCAGCCACAGATTGAACAGGTAGCGGGAGTAACCCTTGCGGCTGCCGCCGGCTGTTATATACACGTATTGGGTCAGGAATCGTGTCAGGGTGATGTGCCAGCGGCGCCAGAGCTCCGCCATGTTGGTCGCCTTGTAAGGCGAGTTGAAGTTCATCGGCAGGCGGATACCGAAAAGGCGCGCCAGCCCGATCGCCATGTCAGAGTAGCCGCTGAAATCAAAGTAGAGCTGGAAAAAGTACGCCATCAGCCCGGCCCAGGCGTCGAGGAGGCTGAGTGTGCCGCCCTGGTCGGCAACGCCAAATACGGTGATGGCATAAGGCGCCATGGTGTCCGCCAGTACGACCTTCTTGAACAGCCCGATGGCAAAAATGGTCAGGCCCACGGAGATGTTCTCGGCCACCGGGCGGAATACCTCCGGGCGCTGGAACTGGGACAGCATCTCCCGGTGATGGACGATGGGGCCGGCAATCAGTTGTGGGAAGAAAGTCACAAAAAGGCAGTAATGCAGGAAGCTGTACTCGTGCGTCTCCTGCTGGTAAGCGTCCACCAGGTAGGCAATCTGCTGGAAGGTGAAGAAGGAAATGGCCAGTGGCAGGACGATCTTCTCCAGGTAGAAATCGGTGCCAGCCAGTACGTTGACGCTGTCTACCAGGAAATTCATGTACTTGAAGTAGGCCAGCAGGCCCAGGTTGAAGGTCACGCCGGCCAGCAGCAGGAATTTCCCCAGGTGGCGCCCGCGCCCGAGGCTGATGTGCCTGCCGAGATGGAAATTGACACCGATGGAGGCGCCCAGCAGCACCAGGTACACCGGGTTCCACCAACCGTAGAAAAACAGGGAGGCGATTACCAGCCAGGCCATGGCCGCCTCAAGCCGGCCCCGGTTACCCAACCAGAAAAATACCAGCAGGCAGACCGGCAGGAAGCCGAAAAGGAATATGTGGGAATTGAACAGCATGTAGTCTGGCCCTGATTCTCGCCGCGCAAGAATAAGGGCCAAGATCGAAAAATGCCACATTTCGCTTGCCGGCGAGGACCGTGCGGATGTCAGCCATCAGTGGCGCGTCTCCTGTCGAAACCGCTATAAAACAATCAGTTAGCGGTTGCGCGCATGTCATGCAAAGCTGGCGATCAGGCGTTTTAGCGGCTATATTCAGCCATCAGGACGCGTCAGGCTGGCGCGTGCAAAAGCAGGCATTAAGCAAATTCAGCAGGAGCCCGCCATGTCGGACGCGGACAAGGAAAACAGGAAGCCCAACGAACCCCGGCCAACCGGCGTATCCCCCGAGAAAGCCGGAGGCAAGCGTGGCGCAGCCAATGACAAACTGCGCAAGAAGCTGGAAAAGCTGAAGAAGAACGATCCCAATATCTACCCGGTATTCTGAGTGCCCGGTAACGCGGGCACGTTTGCACCCGGCTGATCGCGGGCATGGCGGGGGCGGCACAGGTACGCAAGGTGCCGCTCGGCGCTGGCCCCGCAGCAAAGGGACCGATCTCTGCCACCTGCCTGGTGGCCCATGCTGGAAGCCTTTCTGAATGGAAAAGTCGCCTCAACCGCCCGTGTTCGTGCACTCCCTGTTTCGTGCCGGCAGTACCTACATGTTCAATGCCTTTCGCCGGGCTGCGGGCGACTACTGGTGTTACCAGGAGCCGCTCAACGAAAAGCTGGTGCATAACGCCAGGCGGGAGGGCGGCTTTCTGGTCGGTTCCGAGCAGGCGAGACAGCATTTGCGTCACCCGCAGATGGAAAAGCCACACTGTTACGAGTTCCACCCTGTCACAGAGGATGTGGTGTCCCTGTTTCGGCCGGGTTTTTCCTACGACCACTATTTCTTCGCCGATGACGATGCGCGCCAGGCGTTGATTCGCTATTTCCGCGCCTTGCAGTCGGGGGCACAGGGCAGGCCGGTGTTCCAGTGTTGCCGGACCGCCGGGCGCGTTGCCTTGCTGCGAGCGGAGATGGGCGGCGCCCATGTGTTTCTTGAGCGCAATCCGTGGGACCAGTGGTGGTCCTACCGTAGCGATCCCTACTTCAATTCGCGGAACCTTTTCATCGCAGGGGCGCCGGGGACACCCCATTTTCTTGAGGGCCTGAAGCCCGATATCGGGATACCGCCATTGAAGGATGTACCGGTGTCCGGGCGAGAGAACTATTTCATCAACCGGCGACTGAACCCGGCGGGCAGTTACACCCTGTTCTACTCGCTTTGGTGCCATGCGGTCATGGAAGCATTGCCGCATTGTGACCTGAATCTGGACATGGACCAGCTGGCTGCCAGTGAGACGTATCAGGACTGGGCAGCGGGGGCGCTGGAAGAACTTGGCATCCCCGGTCTGTCATTCAGGGACTGCGAACTGCCGCGCGCGGTGTATGGCGAGACAGAAGTGGCGTTCTTCACTGATATCGAGAAGGTGGTGCATGAGCGGCTGCTGGCGAGTCGCCGCAACGCCGCAGTGGTGGACGTGCTCGCCGAGCGTACCGAACAGCGTATCAGGCAGGCGGCTGCCCTGCGGGAAACTGCCGATCCGGTGCTGATGCGTGACGCTGTCCGCGCCCGGCAACAGGTCCTGCATGTGGAGAGGGAGCTGGCAGACATGCAGGCGAGGCTGTTCAATACCCGGGCTCAGGCCCAGTCATTCCAGGCCCGTGCCAGCGCCGCAGAGCAGCGTCTCAAGCAGCTTGAGGGGGATGCCCGGCGCGAGGGTTCCGGCACGCGCCACTGATCAGCCCGGAGCGGCGCACAAGCGTTGCACCGCTTCTCTCGGGGCGTCCGCCGCCAGGGCGGACTGCAGCAGTGCCACGATCTCTTCCACTGGCGTGTGCCAGTCATTGCTGGCGGGTTGCCTGGCCAGGCGCATGCCCGGGTACCAGGGGCAGTGACTGCCTGAGCTACCCCAGCGCCAATCCGGCGCCTGTGCCAGCAGCACGCAGGTGGGGCGTCCCAGTGTGCCGGCCAGGTGGGCTACCGACGTGTCAGCCGTCACCACCAGATCCAGGCACTCCATGACCGCAGCAGTGGTGCTGAAGTCGTCCAGGTCTTTGGACAGGTCGATCAGCGGGTGTTCCCGGGCCTGTCTGGCTGGTGCGCCAACCTGGAGGGAGTATGCGGTTACGCCGGGTAGCGAGAGCAACGGCGTCAACGCCTCGAGTTGCGGTGCGCGCAGGAAATTGTCCTCGAACTCCACCCGGCCGCTCCAGGCCAGGCCGATTCGCAGGCCCCCCTCGTTACTGGCGAGACGCGTCTGCCAGGTGCGTATGTCCTGCGGCTGTGCGTGCAGTATCCCCTCGCAGGACGGTATCGTTTCCGGTGTGGTGCCGAAGATGGCAGGCAGGTCCGACAGTGCGCAGTAGGCGCTGGTCAGGGGTGTGTCATCCCAGCTTGAGAAGGACTGGTGGATATGTGGGCTGGCATCAAATAGTCGCGCCAACGGTTCGCTGCGCATCAGCGTGATCTTCTGGCAGCGTTGGGCGGCCAGGGGCAGATACCGGGAAAACTGGAAGCAATCGCCATAGCCCTGGTCGGCCACCAGCAGCAGGTGTGGTGTGTCGGCCTGGCCCTGCCAGAGAGGCATTCTGAAACGCGGCATGCTTTGCCGTGCTGCTTTCAGCCGGAAGCGCCACTGGTATTCCTGCCAGCCTTCCTGCCAGCGGCCCAGCATCAGCAGCGCATGGGCGCGCTCCAGATGGGCAGCGGCATAATTGGGGTGTTGCCGTAAGATTTCAGCGGTTACCTCAAGGCATTGATCAAACTGGTGGCGCTGGTAGTGAATGGCGCTGGCCAGCATGAGCACCCCGGCGTTGCGCTTCAACGGCTCTGGCAGTTTCTGTATCAGTGTCTCCGCAGTTTCCGTTTGACCGGTGCGCACCAGGTCGGCTGCTGCCAGCAGCGCCAGCTCCGGGTCTTGCGGTTTTGCGTTGGTCGCCCGCAGTGACAGTCTTGATGCACTGGCGCGGTCATTGATCTTGCGAAACTGGTAAGCCAGCAGGGACAGGTCCTCTGCCGTGCGGATACTGTCCAGGTCGGCATCTGCGAGCACCTGCCGTGCTGCATCTGCCTGCTGGCCGGCAAGAAGGGAGAGAAGATGCTGCTTCAGTGAGGTCGATGCGTGCATGCGAGAGCCTGGTCAGTACGGCCGGTCCATGTGGTCACTGGGAGGTTGTCTGCTGGCTTCATAAAATGACGTCGATTTTCCACTATCGCGCAGGCGCAATGGGTCATAGCCCAGAATACGCAACAGCAGTCCTGTGGGTGTCACCAGGCAGAAGAAAAAAAACATCAGCAGGAGTCTGCCTGCCAGACCGAGGACTGGCCTGAGTAGTCGTTCCAGAAGCAGCGACGCCAGTGATGGGCGTTGATCAGTCATTCTCTTCCCCGCGTTGGCTAGTCAAGCTCGAATTCCTCTCTCCAGTCATCGTCATCTTCTGGCTCTGGTTGTTTCTTTTTTTCCAGAATGATGTTTTCCAGTACCAGGTAATCCATTTCTGTGCGCATGAAGCAGCGATAGGCGTCCTCCGGTGTGCACACAATTGGTTCGCCCCGTACGTTGAACGACGTGTTCACCAGAATCGGGCATCCGGTAAGCTGGTTGAACGCATTGAGGAGCTGGTGGAAACGTGGATTTGTCTGTTCGTGCACAGTCTGTATGCGCGCAGAGTAGTCCACATGGGTGACAGCGGGGATACTGGAACGTGGCACCTTCAGTTTGTCGATGCCAAAAAGACCCTCTGTCTCCGGGCCTGCCTGGCGCCGAATGCTTTCTTTTACCGGTGCGACGATAAGCATGTAAGGGCTGATATTGTCGTGTTCGAACCATTCCGAGACATGCTCGGCGAGAATCGCTGGCGCGAAGGGGCGGAATGATTCGCGGTACTTGATCTTCAGGTTCATGACGGACTGCATGGCCTTGCTGCGCGGGTCGCCAATGATGGATCGCCCTCCCAGCGCCCGTGGGCCAAATTCCATCCGGCCCTGGAACCAGCCCACCACATTCTCCTTCTCGAGGATATGCGCCAGCCGCGACATGAGTTCACTGTCATCAACCTTTTCGTAAACGGCATCAAGGGCATCAAGGCGCTGGCAGATATCATCGTTGGAAAAGCGCGGGCCCAGGTAAGAGCCTTGCATGGCATCCATACGAGTGGAATCCATGTTCCGGGGCTTGCCCAGCGCCGTGTGCCAGTAAGCGAGTGCTGCGCCAATGGCACCGCCCGCGTCACCGGCGGCCGGCTGTATCCACATGTCACTGAATATGCCCTCGCGCAGCAGGCGCCCATTGGAAACACAGTTCAGCGCGACGCCACCGGCCAGGCAGACATTTTCCAGGCCAAGCGTCTTGCGTGCATGGGCCGCCAGCTTCAGGACCACCTCTTCGGTCACCACCTGTATCGACGCAGCAAGGTCCATCTCACGCTGGGTGATTTCCGATTCCGCCGTACGCGGCGGTCCACCGAACAGTGCGTCAAACTTTTCACTGGTCATGGTCAGGCCGGTGGTATAGCCGAAATAGGACATGTCCAGCCTGAAGGATCCGTCTTCGCGGATATCGATCAGGTGTTCCTTGATCAGGTCCACGTAGCGCGGCTCGCCATACGGTGCCAGCCCCATCAGCTTGTATTCGCCGGAGTTGACCTTGAAGCCCGTATAAGCGGTAAACGCGGCATAGAGCAAACCAAGCGAATGCGGGAAATCAATTTCGTACTCGGGCGTGAGTCGTGCGCCCTCTCCGCGCCAGATAGATGTGGTGGCCCATTCACCCACGCCATCAATACAGATCACCGCGGCTCTTTCAAAGGGGCTTGGGAAAAAAGCAGACGCCGCATGGCTTTCATGGTGTCCGGCGAACTTCAGATTGCGAATCTGGCCAGGCTCACAGTTGCCGACCAGGGCAAGATTCTCCCGCAGCATGCGCTTGAAATGGATCTTGTCCTTGAGCCAGACCGGCATGGCGGCCATGAACGACTGGAGACCACTGGGTGCATGGGAGAGATAAGTCTTGACCAGGCGCTGAAATTTCATCAGCGGCTTGTCGTAAAAAACAATGGCGTCCAGATCCGCAAGCTCGATGCCAGCCTCTGCCAAACACCAGGTGATGGCGTTATGCGGAAAGCGGGGGTCCTGCTTCTTGCGGGAGAAGCGCTCTTCCTGGGCGGCAGCAACGACTTCGCCGTGATCAATGATCGCGGCGGCACTGTCATGATAGAAAGCGGAAATTCCAAGTATCTTCATCGTTGTTCTGCAATAGTCCTTCAAGCCTCGGGGTTTATCTTCCCCCCGGCATGTCGGTGTCCTCAATCAGGTCTGGCCAGGCATCTTTCCAGCAGCAGCCATGGCTGAATGCGTCGACGCGTACGATCTCCGGGCGTTTGTCTGCCGGGAATCTCGAGACGTACGAGTCTGCAATAATCGGCGGGACAATACGATCCTTTCCGCCGACAAAATGGCGTTGGGGAATGTCTGCTACTGCCTGCCACTGATTGGCGGCATTGAGGGAGTCGCTCAGGGGGCTGACGCGGTGCAGCTGCGTCCATGCGGTGTGATCAAGATTGCCGGCCACCGTGATCAGCGATACCACATCCTCACGCCTTGCGGCGACCAGTACCGCGACAGCACCGCCCCCGGAGTAGCCAACCAGCCGGATACGGTGCGCTGAAGATCGCGCTTTGAGCTGGTCCACGGCGGCGCTGGTGGATGCAATGACTGCGTCGGAAAAGCGTGCGCCTGTCCAGAGCCGGGCCTCACAGGCTGGATCTGTCTGGACGAGATACTGGCAGGGCCTTGCCAGGTAGGCGGCGGCGCCAGGGTCGCGCACGGCGAGCTGGAGTCCCATGGGTTGCAGCGGTGTCGGGTCCGCAGAGGGCCGCGACCTGCTCGACCACGGCAGCCCGTCCCCCTCGATATAGACAGTCAGCAAGTCTGCCTGCACACGGACACCGGGCTGATAGCTCATCAGCCTGAAATCCCCGGCATGCATCTCGGCGGCACGCCAGCCGGCCTGGTGGGCAATGCTGTCTGCCCTGGCTTGTCGTTGTGCGCCATCTGGAAGGGCGCTTTGGCAGCCCGCGCAGAGCATTGCTGCAAGTAGCAGCAACGTGGTGAAAGCGGTCCGTGCTGCTGTCATTTGTGCGCGGATGCGTCTACGGCAAAGATGGGGGGAGGCAGGGTGGATGCCGGGTCCACCGGCGCATCGGTGCCGCGCGTCGCTGGCCGCCAGTAGAAATCATTGCTGTTCGGGAGGGTCAATCGCATGCCCGCCCATATCCGGTGCCAGTGTCGGTCCAGGTTGTCGGGGCCCTCGCGTTCGGCCACGTCATCCATATAGGCCATCACCGCTTCCATGGACAGGGCGGCGTGGCCCACAGAGGCGTTGTCCGTGGAGTTATGGAAATCGACAAAGGTGGTCGGGTAGCCGTAATACTTGAGGATGTCGTGGGCCTGCATGTAGTTGGCGCCCAGGCCGGCCAGTTCCACCGCCAGGTTGATGCCCAGCAACTCGGGAAAATAATGCCGTGAGAAGCAGGACAGGCTCAGCCACAGGATGGGCACTTCGAAGGCACTGTCATCGAAATGGTCGGACAGGGCGAAATCCAGATCCGCGACCCCTGGCAGCTCAACGCCCATGGACTGCAACAGCTCACGGTAGATATTGGCATGGTGAAGTGCGGCGCTGCCCTCCCCGATCTCTTCATAGAAGATCTTGAAAAGCCGCTGGCCGACCGGAGAGTGCAGGGTATTCACATGGCTGGCGCCTTGCAGCCAGCCACCGTCGATCAGCAGCAGCGGCGCCAGGCTGGTGGTGGAAGCGATGAATGCCTCGCGGGAAACAGGGGGCTCGCCGGTAAGCGGCTCATAGGCGTCGATCTGTTCCCGGTGCTTGTGGAACACCCAGTCGCGCAGGGTGTCGTGACTGTACTGCATGGCGGGAATGGGCCGCTCACCGCTTGTCAGCGTGCGCAGTGCAGCGGACAGGTGATCAACCAGGTACTGCTCAGCAACGGGTAGGACATCCGGAAAATATTCGATGTTGACGATCTTGTAATAGAGCTCCCGCGGCGAACAGGGCCGGTTGCCATATTCGTGGGTGCTTTCTTCCAGGTAGCCTGCCCGTGTCCAGCACGGATAGCTGCTCGATGGTGCGGCAGATGCCGTGCCGGTTGGCGCGCCGGACTCTTCATTGCCGCCCAGGCTTTCGATCCAGCGGCGCACTACCTGGCGTTCCTTCTCGTCAAAGACGCCGGACATGGGGCCGCCGAAATCCAGCAGCCGGGTGGCGAAGCTGCTGGCATCAGGTTTGCCCGCTTTTACATAGCCGGAGTGTGCCAGCCGCTGGACAACTTCTTCGGCGCTGTGCTGGCTGGCATCGAGCAGAGTGTCTATGGGCGTATCGCCCAGGCGCTTGTCGCGGTGGTAACCCATCGCGCAAGATGCCTTGTCTCGAATCAGTTCGATCATGGCATCGCCAGCACTTGGCTGATCCGCTTCCAGGGTTTGTGCGCCATGGTCAAGCCAGCGCTGCCAGGCCTGGGTCAGCAGTTCGGCCCCTTGCCACAGGCGCGCCATGACGTCGGGACGGTCGCCGTCGTCTACCTGGGCTACCAGCTGGTCGATGGCATGCAGGGATGTCTCTTGCATCACGCTGCGCCTTGCCTGCAGTGACTGGTGAACATCGGCGGGAATCTCGCCGAGCGCGGCAGAAATGGCGATGTCCTCCACCGCCGCCTGGGCTCCCAGCAGGTGCCAGGCGTAATTGAGGCCAAGCAGCTCGGGCAGGAAGGTACGCGGAAACTGCGCCAGGGCAAGCAGCAGTAGCGGCAGTTTGAGGGCGTCCTCTGCTGTCTGGCTGGCGATCATTGCAATGCTTTGGGGGCGTGATGACCTGACACTGGCCATCGCCCGCAACAGGGCACCCGGTGCCGGCACGTCGCGAAGCGCTGGATCCTGCGGGTAGCTCATGGTCTGCACGGCATACAGGCAGGCAAGCGTGCAGCCGACGTCCGAGTCGGCGGTGGCCACGCGCATGACATGTTGAAGCCAGGCGCCATTGATGCGTTCAAGCGGCGCGTTTCTTGCGGCAAGGCTGGCGTCCGGCTGGCCATCCAGGCGCAGTCTCGCCGGGGCGTCCAGTGCCGAGCGTGCGGCGTCCAGCGCCTGCGTCAGGGATGCGGTATCCAGAGCCGGCCCGTCGCGGTGGGCCAGTCCGGCCAGGTGAGCGCCGCCGGCGGCAGCTGCCAGGGCGTTGGATGCAATCTGTAATGCCAGCGGTAAAGATTCCGGGCGCTGGTCGATATCCAGCAGTGTCTGGAACGCCTTGATGGTTCCGATTGTGCCGTCGCCGGGTGGGCGGCCAAGCGCCTCGCTCAGGGGCGGCAGGTCTTCGTGTTCGCCCAGCCGGAAATCAATGGCATGTGTCATGAGGGTATCCTGCCGCTGCCTCTCTCAGGCTCGCTTGCTGTCGGGCAGGTTCTTGTAGAACTGCCACATGTGATAGGCCACGCCCTTGTTGACGTCAGGCCCGGGATGGACGCCGTCAGCGGCGCGTTGGTGCTGTGGGTGCAGGATGCCGTGGGTATAGATGCGGCTGAAATCGATGCACTCGGCCAGTGACTGGATGGAGTCAGGCAGGGGCTGGTTCAGCTCGGTCTGCAAGGCGAAGCGGTGCAGAGTCCAGATCAGGTTGGGTATGCCCCGGGCGTCACAGAATTGCTGGATCAGCATGATGTTCTTGAGGCGGTTTATCAGGCCCACCCGGTTGGTGTAGTAGGAGTAGAAACCTTCCACGGCATCCAGTAGTTCTTCCCTGTCTTCCTCGTCCAGCCTGGCTGTGCGCTGGCGGAAAAAGTCATTTTCGTCATGGTTGGAAAGCAGGTTGTACATGCTCGGGTTGAAGGTAATGGCGCGATCCGTGAAATAGCGGCCTTCTTCGTCGCTGAAGTACTCCGTGCGACTGGACGGGCTCAGGGCACAGAGCATCAGGTCCGGCTTGACCCGGTTGCACTGGCTGACCACCACCCGGGCGATATAGTCCATGGAGGCGCCGATCTGCGAGAAATTGAGCAGATTGACCTCTGCCGGAGAGACGTCCTTTTCCTGCGCGAACAGCAGCTTGAACTGGTGAAACCAGGTGTCTTCCTCGTTCAGTCCCAGACCGAAGGCCTCGCTCGGGCCGCACACGAAGATGTGGTAGCGCGCGTTTTCGTTGTACTGCTCACCGCGAAACCCAAGGGCGTTGAAACGGTACTGTACCTTGCCGCTGCGGTCGTGGTTGCAGGCATAGCTGACGGTATTGGGTACGTGCTCGTTGTTCTTGGGGTCGGCGAGGGGAGACCCGGAATAGGGGAGCAGGGGCGACGACCCGGAGGCCTGTATGCCCGGTGCCGCTGAGCGATCCGTCCGGTCTGACATGATGGTGTATCTCGTTGTAGTGAACTGCGCGCATGTGATCGTCGGTCATTGTAACCAATCACCTTTACATTGCCAGACGCGCGCTTCGCCCTCACCCGCCGCCGGGGCGCCGGAGCGGCACGGTGTTTCGTGCAGTCGCCTGTGCGTCTGGTGGGCCTGTCTTTCTACGACTATCCGGCTAGCGCCGCTTTCAATCAAAAGGACCGTTGCGGCATGAATTTGTTGTTGCCCTTGACGTGATTTTGATGCAAATATGTGACTTGGTCGCCAGTGGGTCGGTGCGCTGCGTCCTTGCTCAGGGGAAACAGGGAATGAGCAAGGCGTGCGTGTTATATGCACAACCCACTGAAAAGATTAAGGAAAATCCCTGGCCGGAATGGCTGGCAGGGAGCCCAAGGGGAACACCATGAAAAAGAACGTCCGCTTCACCCGGAACCGTCTCAGCCGTGCCATCACGCTCGCCTGCCTGTCGCCCTTCGCGGCCCAGGCCATTGCCGGCAGCGGCTCCTGTGTCGATGGCTCCAACGTCATAGACGGGGCCGAATCCGCCACCTGTACGCTGGATGACGGTGACAGCCTCCGTATTACCGAAACGGGCTCCATTACGGTCGCCGACGACGGCGTCTGGGCAGAAAACGTCTCCCTGGGTGGTCTCACCAACGAAGGGACCATCACGGCCACCAGTGGCCTGGGCATCTATGCGTTCGGCAAGGTCAGCGGTGGCATCATCAACAGCGGCCTGATCGATGCCAGCTGGCACGGCATGTACGTGTACAGCAGCAACAGCAAGATCGTGAACAGCGGCACCATCATTAGCGGTGACACCGGCATTTACACCTTCGGTGGCACCAGCGTGACCAACTCCGGCACCATTACCGCCAGCGATAAAGGCATCTACCTGAATGGTGAGGTTGGCGGCAACCTGGTCAACTCCGGGGTCATCAATTCCAGCGAATCGGGTATCTATACCTACAACAGCAGCATCGGTGGCAATGTCCTGAATACGGGCACCATCAGCACCGGCGACACCGCGATCTACCTGCACAGCACGTCGGTGGGCGGCCGTGTCGAGAACTCGGGCGTTATCGATGGCGGCTACCGCGGCATCTACCTCTGGGACGGCTCGTCTGTCAAAGGTGACGTGGTCAACTCCGGCACGATTGATGCTGATGCCGGTATCTACGTGGGTGACGGCTCCTCCGTGGGCGGAGACCTGGTCAACACCGGCACAATCATTGCTGATGAATACAAGGGCCTGTACGTAGGCGGCGCGTCCGTTGGCGGCGATGTGCGCAACTCCGGCTGGATTGATGCCGACGATGCCGGCATTTACGTGCGTGAAAGCTCCATCGGCGGGGATATTGTCAACTCCGGTACGTTGCAGGCCGGCTACCACGGCATCTATGTGGCCACTTCCGAGATCGGTGGCGACATCGTCAATTCCGGGACCCTTGATGCAGAGTACCAGGGTATCTATGTTCGCGGCTCCCAGGTGGGTGGCGACATCGTTAACTCCGGGACGTTGTATGCAGGGTACCGGGGCATCTACGTCGGTGATGCATCCAATGTGCAGGGCAGCATCATCAACTCAGGCACCCTCATTGCCGACTATGCCGGTATCTACGTGCTGGACGGATCCAGCGTGGGTGGTGACATCGTTAATTCCGGCTATCTTGAGAGTTACGATTACCACGGCATCTACGTAGCCTCCGCGCTTGTGGGTGGGGACATCATCAACTCCGGTACTCTCGTCACCAACTACGATGGCATCTACGTAACCGATGCGGCTGCCGTAGGTGGCAGCATCATCAACTCCGGCCTGATCGATGGCGATACGGGCGTGTATATCCACGATTCTGGCGTCGGCGGCGACATCATCAACAGTGGCACCATGGTGACCGAATACCGGGGCATCTACGTGCAGGATTCTGTGGTCGGCGGCAGCATCATCAACTCCGGCACCATTGATGCAGGCTATGGCGGCATCTATGTGGCGGACCTGTCCAATGTCACCGGTGACATTATCAACTCCGGTGTCTTGATCAGCGATGATTACCATGGCATTTACGTGGCAACCTCCGCAGTTGGCGGCGACATCGTCAACTCCGGCACGATTGACGCGAACTACATGGGTATCTACGTGATGGATGAGGCCTCTGTGGGTGGCAGCATCATCAACTCCGGGACGTTGTTTGCCGAAGAGCGAGGCATCTATATCCACGATTCCACCGTGGGTGGTGACATCATCAACACGGGCACACTGGTCTCCGACGATGGTGGTATTTACGTCAATGAGGGGAGCTCTGTCGGTGGCAGCATCCTCAATTCCGGCTACCTGGAAAGCACCGGCTACCACGGCATCTACGTGACCGATTCCGTCGTAGGTGGCGATATCATCAACTCCGGCACCCTGAAAGCTGAATACACCGGCATCTATGTGAATAACGGCTCCTCGGTTGGTGGCAACATCATCAACTCGGGTGACCTGACCGGTGGCTATGCGGGCATCTACGTGCAGGACAGCACCGTTGGTGGCGGCATCACCAATTCCGGCAAGATCACCGCTGATTACATCGGCATCTATGCCCACGGCAGTGGCATTGGTGGCGCCATCAGTAACAGCGGCAAGATCTATGCCGATGAGCGTGGTGTTTACGTCTACGACTCCACGCTGGTGGGCGGGTTCAGTAACACGGGCCTGATTGAAGTTACCGACGAAGACTATTACCAGGGCGTGTACATCAGCGACTCACAGGTGGTTGGTGATGTGGTCAACTCGGGCGTCATTATAGCTGGTGAAGATTATGCGGGCCTGTATGTGTACGACAGCTCTGTGGCGGGCAAGATCGTCAACACCGGTGAAATTTACGGCGGTGTCTTCCTTGATGGCGCGCCGGTCTACAACAGCGGTTTGATTGACACGCGTTACTATGACTCCGAGGTGTACAGTACCTACAACCAGTCCGCTGATGGCACCCTGGTCTTTGGTGTCATGGACACCGGTACCTACGGCACTTTCTACGCAGACGGCATCGCCAATTTTGCCAAAGGGACCAACCTGGCCCTGACGGTAGATCCTGCGCACACCCTCGTGGACGGTGACACGATTACCGACATCATTGATGCAGACACATTGAATGCGTCGCGCTTCAACCTGACCGACAACGTGCTGTCACTGTCCTTCAGTGCAGTGATTGACGGTGACACGGTTGATCTTGAGGTGACGGATACGGGCCTGACCAGCGTGGAAGCCGCCATGCGCAGCGCTGGCTTCAGTGCGGGACTGCCGGTGGCGCTGGTAATCGACAAGGCCATGGCCAGCGACCCAAGCGGTGGATTGGCTGGCGGATTCGGTACGCCTTCCTCGGCAGCGGGTCTGGCTGATGCTGTTGAAAGTGCCCTGCCGGCCCTGAGCGGTGGCCTGGCGCAGGCAAGTATTGGTGCAGGCAGTGGTGCTGCTTCAGCGGTGCGCTCTCGCCAGATGGGCGCCAGCGGTATCGCCTCCGGTGATGAAATGATGCTGAGCAAGAACGTCTGGATCAGCGTCTTTGACGGTACCACCGAGCAGGACGAGCGCGACGGTGTGTCCGGGTATGATATGGACAGCAGCGGCTTCGCCCTGGGTGCGGACACGGAAGTGGGCTCTGCATGGCGCATCGGTGCCGCGGCAGCCTTCGTGGAGAGTGACCTGGAGAGCGATATCGGCGTCAACTCCGGCCGCCAGGAAGTGGACGCTGACACCGTGCTGGCCATGCTCTACAGCACTTACAGCTTCAGCGACGTGACCAGCATGAACATGAAGCTGGGCGTAGGCCAGACGGATAACGACACCAGCCGCCGAATCTTCACAGGCGATGTCGCTACCGCGTCCTATGACGGTGATTTCTTCCACGCCAGTGCAGAAGTGATCCGCGAAATTGAGCTGGGCGATAGCACGCGGATTGCTCCTTACATCGGCGTCGACTACAGCCGGGTTGATGTCGAGTCCTACACTGAAACCGGTGCAGACGGATTTAACCTCACAGTACGTGGCGCAGATGCGGAAGAGCTGATCTTCGCCGTCGGTGCGATCGCCAACCAGGACATCACTGACAAGCTGACCCTGGTGGGTGAGGTGTCTTACGGACACGATGCCCAGGCTGATCCAACCGAAGTGACCAGCTCCTTCGCCGGTGGCGGCAGCTTCTTCACCACCAAGGCGATGACACCGGATGATACGGTGTACAACCTGGGTGTTGGTGCGGAGTATGCGGTTGGCGATTCTGCAGAAGTCACGCTCAGCTATGACTATGAAGGCCGTGAGGACTACAGTGACGAGTACAGCTCACTGAAAGTGAACTGGAAGTTCTGATCGGTCAGTTGGACTAGAGCCAGAGAAAGGCACCTTCGGGTGCCTTTCTTGTTTCAGTCTTGCCGTTTCCCGCCCTCTGGCTTTGCTTCATTGGAGAGGGCCGCTAGACTCGGGAACAAACAGCTTTGCCTTTGGTGTCGATTGCCGCGTGCCGCAAAGGCCGGACATTGCGAGTCGCTGGATAACATGACGGGCGTCACCGTCCATTGGAACCTTGAAAACCATGTCTAACCAAGCCCTTTCTGAAGTCGCCGCCGTTTTCGCCCAGGCCGAAAAAGCCCGTGAGAGTGGCAATATCGAAGAGGCCCTGCAGGGGTATACCAAGGTTGTTTTCTTTGCGCCCAAGCACTGGCCTGCCTACTTTCACCTTGGCACGTTGTTCGGCGACAAGGGCAACCACGACCTGGCGGTGGCCATGCTTCGTCGGGCGGATGAGATCAAGCCCGATCACCATGTGATAAAGAATCACATTGCCGACCACCTGATGAAGCAGGAGCTCCTTGAAGAGGCAGTCCCGTGGCTGGAGGCTTCCTGGTCCCTGACGCCCGATGCCTACAACATCGGTGCGCTGATGAAGCTCGGAAAGATCGCGTGGGAGCTGAATGACCTGGAAAAAGGCATTGCCTACTTTGATCAGTTGCTGGCCATCGAAGAGCCCGCTGATGCCGATGAGGGCATACGTGACACCCGCCATGTGAGCCGCTGGTTCC
This sequence comes from Alcanivoracaceae bacterium, assembly GCA_029212745.1. GTDB lineage: Bacteria > Pseudomonadota > Gammaproteobacteria > Pseudomonadales > Alcanivoracaceae > JARGOL01. The sequence continues at coordinate 1,777 of JARGOL010000007.1, read as the reverse complement.
GGGCGTTGTGTTTCATGGGGCTGGGCAATTTCCAGGAAGCCTGGGCAGGGTACGAATGGCGCTATTACCTGCCCGGGGTGATTACACCGATTCTCCATGGCACCAAATGGGAAGGTCAGTCGCTGGAAGGGCAACGCATCATCCTTGCCTACGAGCAGCGTTTTGGCGATGTCATACAGTTCATCCGTTTTGTGCCGCGCCTGGAAGCAATGGGTGCGAAGGTGATCCTCCAGTTGCCGCCCGAGCTCATTCGGCAGGTGCGTCAGTCGTTCCCGGAGGTGGAGATCGTTTCCACCGAGGATGTACTGCCCGAATATGACCTGTGGCAGTTGGCCACCAGTATTCCGGCTGTGCTCAATCTCCCGGAAGAAGAGCTGTACAAGGACCCGGTGCCGTACTTTGACGTGGCCGGGGCGGACAAGCGGACGCTACCCATGCGTCCCGATACGCAGCTGAAGGTGGGGTTGGTCTGGGCCGGTAAACCGGAGCCGGACCGTTCCATGCCGTACCGGCATTATGTGCCGTTGCTGCGTCACAAGGAGGTCTCTTTCTACAGTTTCCAGCTGGGAGAGAAGCGTCAGGACATCTTTGATGCTGCCACCGGCTGGCTGGTGCGTGACCTGGGCGGAGACATCACTGATTTCTACGATTCCAGTGCACTGCTCCAGGAAATGGATCTTTTGATCACCATTGATACGGCTATAGCCCACCAGGCTGGTGCTCTCGGCGTTCCGGTGTGGTTGATGCTGCGCTGGTTCTCAGATTGGCGCTGGCAGCTGGGCCGCACAGATTGCCCCTGGTACCCGGGCATGCGGCTGTTCCGCCAGCATGAACCATCTCGCTGGGAGGGTGCCTGTGCTGATCTGTATGAGGCATTTGATCACTGGGTCAAGCAGTCGGTGCAATCAGGCAAGTAACTGGGGCAAGTGATGACACGGTTTGTTTTCACGGGATTTCCGAGAACCGGTACCACTGTGGTGGCCGGCTCAATCATCAGTCATCCGGAGATCCTGTTTTATGGTGAGGTGCTGAACAACCAGCCGGAAGTTCGTCAGGGTGAAGCCCGGCGAGAGACACTCAGTGCTGGTTGGCGGATCAGTCAGGCGCCGGATCATCCGTTGAGTCCGTGCAGCCTTTATGGCAGCGGGCGCGCCTATCTGGAGCAGCTTTATGGCCAGGCGGTGCCGCACAAGGCGATCGGTTTCAAGCTGATGCATGACCAGGCCATCTCCGGGCCTAACAGCGATGCCTGGGACTACCTGCTGGAGAATACGGATATCAAGCTGATCCGTACCACGCGGCAGAATCCGTTGGAGATTCTCTGTTCGTTTGTGCGTGCCAGCCTGACCCGTCACTGGCACAACACGGGCCAGGATGTGCCGCAGCACCGTTTTGTGGTGCCACCTGACCAGGCAGAGGCGCTGCTGACACGCTTCCTGACCATGCCGGCACAACTTGAGCAGATGGAAAAGAGTCACGCCATGCTGGAACTGGATTATGGCCGCATTTGCAGCGATTTTTCCGGCTGCATGCGTGACGTTTTCGATTTCCTTGGCGTGTCACCGATGGAAGTGGATGGGCCCCGACTGAAGAAGATTGCGCAGATCCCCCCTGAACAGGAGCTGGCCAACTACAGCGAGCTGGCCGCGCATTTCCGCGATACCCGCTTCGGGCAGTATTTCAACGCCTGATCAGACGACTGCACATCTGTGATGTGTGGCCGGGATAGTCCGTTGAGGCCCAGCGCGACTGAAAGGAGTGGTGGGCCCACCAGGGT
>JARGOL010000002.1:206132-472315 GCA_029212745.1 Alcanivoracaceae bacterium | reverse complement strand
CCATCGATGCCATGGTGCAGTGGTGGTACGGACACAATGCGGTGGGCTTTTTCCTGACCGCGGGCTTCCTCGGCATGATGTACTACTTCATTCCAGTGCAGGCACAGCGCCCGGTGTACTCCTACCGCCTCTCCATCGTCCACTTCTGGGCACTGGTGGCAGTCTACATGTGGGCCGGCCCGCACCACCTGCACTACTCCTCCCTGCCTGACTGGGCCCAGTCCCTGGGCATGGTGTTTTCCATTGTGCTGCTGGCACCCAGCTGGGGCGGCATGATCAACGGCATGATGACCCTCTCCGGTGCTTGGTATAAGTTGCGCACCGACCCGATCATCCGCTTCCTGATCGTGGCGCTGTCGTTCTATGGCATGTCCACCTTCGAAGGCCCGATGATGTCCATCAAGACCGTCAACGCGCTGTCGCACAACACCGACTGGACCATTGGTCACGTGCACTCCGGTGCCCTGGGCTGGGTGGCAATGATCACCATGGGTTCCCTCTACGTGCTGGTACCGCGCGTGTTCAACCGCCGCGCCATGTACTCCATTGGCTGGATTTACACCCACTTCTGGCTCTCCACCATCGGCACGGTGCTGTATATCGCCTCCATGTGGATCTCGGGCCTGATGCAGGGGCTGATGTGGCGGGCGGTCAACGCCGACGGCACCCTGACCTACTCCTTCGTGCAGGAAATGCAGGAGCGTTTCCCGTACTACGTGGTTCGCCTGCTGGGCGGCACCATCTTCTTCCTGGGTATGTGCCTGATGGCCTACAACGTCTACAAGACGATCCGGGAAGAGAAGGATGACCAAGACCAACAGAACGTGGCTGCCTGAGGAGAGTCGACATGGCGAACAGACATGAGAAAGTCGAGAAGAATGTCGGCCTGATGATCGTCCTGACCCTGGTGGCGGTTAGCTTCGGGGGCCTGGCAGAGATCGTGCCGCTGTTCTGGCAGCAGGCCACCACCGAGCCGCTCAAGACCCTGCGCCCGTACACGGCGCTGGAGCTGGAGGGCAAGGACATTTACATCCGCGAAGGCTGCAACGTCTGCCACACCCAGATGGTGCGTCCACTGCGCGCGGAGACCGAGCGCTACGGCCCCTACTCCGTGGCTGGCGAGGACGTCTGGGAGCATCCGCATGTGTGGGGTTCCAAACGTACCGGTCCGGACCTGGCCCGCGTTGGCCAGCGCTACAGTGACGACTGGCACCGCGCCCACCTGCGTAATCCCCGCGACGTGGTGCCGGAATCGAATATGCCCGGTTACCCATGGCTGCACGAGACGCCGGTGGACTGGAGCGATACCGAGACCACCCTGCATGTGTTCAAGGACATGTTCGGTGTGCCCTACACTGATGAGGACATCGCTGAGCAGATGGCCAACATCGAAGGTAAATGGTCCGAGGCAACTGAAGAAGACGCCCTGGTGGCTTACCTGCAGCAGCTCGGCACCGAGCGGACACGGAGGTAATCATGGACGTAATCGATTTCCACAGTGTCCTGACAATCATTTTTTTCGTGACCTTTATCGCCATGGTGGTCTGGGTCTACCTGCCGGGACGTAAACACCGTTACGACAGTGCTGCGCAACTGCCCTTCGACGGGCAACGCGAATACAACCAGGAGGCCGGCCGACATGAGTGATTTCTGGAGTTGGTATGTGATCGTCATTGTGGCGCTCAACATCGGTGGCTGTGCCGTGCTGTTGTGGGCCAACCGCAAGATGAGTGCCTCCGAGGCCGCGAAGGAAACCACCGGCCACAACTTCGATGGCATCGAGGAGCGTAATACGCCCCTGCCGCGCTGGTGGCTGATCCTGTTCTGGCTGACGCTGGGCTTTGCCATTGTTTACCTGGTGCTCTACCCGGGCATGGGTAACTACGAGGGCACCCTGGGCTGGTCGTCGCACAAGCAGTGGCAGGAAGAAGTGGAGCTGGTGGAAGCGCGAACAGCGCCCCTGTTTGCCCAGTACGCCGCCGAACCTGTCGAGGAACTGATCAAGTATGACGAGGTAATGGGTGTGGGTGCCCGGTTGTTTGCCAACAACTGTGCCGTGTGCCATGGCGCGGATGCGCGCGGGGCCCGCGGCTACCCGAACCTCACCGACGACGACTGGCTGTATGGCGGCAGCCCCGATGCCATCAAGCAGACGCTGGTCAACGGGCGCCAGGGCATGATGCCGCCCATGGCGGCCGCCATCGGTGGTACGGACGAAGCAGTCAGCGACATGGCCCTGTATGTGGCCAGCCTGTCACGCCCGCAGCTGGCTGATGATCCAGCCAAGGCGGAAGCCATTGCACGTGCCAAGCCGAAATTTGCCATGTGCGCGGCCTGTCATGGGGCTGACGGCACGGGCAACCAGATGATGGGTGCACCCAACCTGACGGACAACACCTGGCTGTATGGCAACACCCTCAAGGACATCGAATACGCCATCCGTAACGGTCGCGCCGGCAAGATGCCCGCGCAACAGGACCTGCTCAGCCCCGAGCAGATTCACGTGCTGACAGCGTACGTCTACGGCCTGTCCCGCAACGCGGATAACGCCGACGGCGAGTAACCGGTACGTCCTGACGTACCTCCGGGTGTGGCGGCTTGCCACACCCGGCCCATTCCCGGAGCTGTTATACTGCAGTCAGGCTTGAACCCCTTTATCCGAAGGGTTTTTTGCGCCGCCCGGCAGGCAGGGGCCGCGTGTCTCGCCCGCTTTCCCGGCCAGGACTGATGCCTGATGAATGGCTGCTGCTGGAGTCCAGTATGAACGATTCGCAACGTATCCAGGCGGTGGACGTCACGCCCCGTGACGACGACAGCGTCGAGATCAGTCTTTACGAGAAACGCGAACGGATTCACCCCAAATCCATTCATGGCCGTTTTGAGCAGATCCGCAACATGACGGTCTGGACAACCATGGGAATTTACCTGCTCGGTCCATGGCTGCGCTGGGATGACCGCCAGGCCATCCTGTTTGACCTGCCCGCCCGCCAGTTCCACATTTTTGGGTTCAGTTTCTGGCCGCAGGATTTTGTCTTCCTGTCCTGGCTGCTGATCCTGGGCGCGTTCTCGCTGTTCTTCTTTACCGTGCTCGCCGGTCGTGTCTATTGCGGTTACGTCTGCCCGCAAACCACCTGGACCCGCTTCTTCACCAAGATCGAGGAATGGCTCGAGGGTGACCGCAATGCCCGCCTGAAGCTGGATGCCGCCCCCTGGAGCCCGACCAAGCTGTTCCGGCGCGGCAGCAAGCATGTGCTCTGGCTGGCCCTCGCTTTCGCCACCGGCCTGACGTTCGTGGGCTACTTTTCTCCGATTACCGAACTGACCGTGCGTGTGTTCAGTTTTGACCTCGGTTTCTGGGAATTTTTCTGGATTGCCTTTTTTACCGGTGCCACCTACATGAATGCGGGCTGGATGCGCGAGCAGGTGTGCAAGTACATGTGCCCCTACGCCCGCTTCCAGAGTGTCATGTTTGATCGTGACACCCTGATTGTCAGCTATGACGAGCGCCGTGGTGAGCCGCGCACCCGCGGAGCCAAGAGTCGCGACCAGGACGCCGCCGGCGATTGTATCGACTGCGGCCTGTGCGTCCAGGTCTGCCCCACCGGCATCGACATCCGCGATGGTCTCCAGTACGAGTGCATTACCTGTGCTGCCTGCATTGATGCCTGTGACCTGGTGATGGACAAGATCAACCGGCCGCGTGGATTGATCCGCTACACCACCGAGCATGCGCTGGAAGGCGGCAAGACGCATGTCTTCCGGCCGCGCATGATTGGCTACGGCGTCATGCTGGCACTGATGGGCGTGGTGTTCATGGTGGCACTGGCCAGCCGCGTACCGGCTGACCTGGACGTCATCCGTGACCGTACCAAGCTTTACCGCACGGCCAGCAATGGCCACATCCAGAACAGTTACCGGCTGGAACTGCACAACATGAGCCAGCAGGCCCAGACCTACCAGCTCGGTTTCCGCGGGCCGGAAGGACTGGTCTGGAGCGGGCCTGAGGAAGTGACCATGAACGCTGGTGAAACCCAGACCGTTGGCGTGACCCTGGGCTTCGACCCGTTCCTGCAGGTGGTTGAGACACAGCCGGTATGGTTTACCCTGCAATCCCGCACCGACGAATCCATCAGGACAGAGCATGAGTCACGATTTATCGCCCCCGCCCAGTGATGAGCGTCCCTGGTACCGGCAATTCTGGCCCTGGTTCCTGATCCTGCTGCCGGCCACGTCCGTGGTCGGCGGCATCGCCCTGGTAATCATCGCGGTGAAGAATGCGGACGACGTGGTGGCGGATTCCTGGTACAAGGACGGCCGCGCCATCAACCGCAGCATGGACGAGGAGAACCTGGCCGCGCGGCTGGGCATAACGCTGGCCGCGTCGGCACAGGGTGACGCATTGCAGGCCCGCCTGAGCAGCGACACCCCCTTCCCGCCACCTGCCACACTGACCCTGGCACTCCGGCATCCGACGCTGGCCGCCCAGGACCGCATTTTTCCACTGGCTCACCAGCCTGATGGCACCTACCGTGGCGACGGCGACCTGCCAGATGGACGCTGGGTGGTAACGGTGTCGCCGGGAGACGGCAACTGGCAGCTCTACAGCATGGGCGTCATCATCCGCAATGGACGCTTTACCCTCAGTGCCGGAGGCTGAGTTGTCCGCACTGTGCTGGCATTGCAACGAGCCCCTGCGGGGCGCCACCTTCACCGCCCGCACGCCCGATGGCGAGAAACCGGCATGCTGTGCCGGCTGTGCTGCCGCCATAGAAACCATCCACGGGCTGGGCCTGGATGACTATTACCGCTTTCGCGGTGACGAACGCCCCGAGCCTCCCAGTCCGGGCGAGGACGTGGACCTTGCCCTGTTCCGTATTGATCACCTGATCACGCCCTTCATCAGCACCGTCGGCGACGCGCGCGAAATTACCCTGTCCATTGAGGGCGTGCATTGTGCTGCCTGTGTCTGGCTGATCGAAAAAGCGCTGGGCGAGATTCCCGGCGTGGAACGTGTCCGGCTCAACCTGGCCACCTTGCGGGCCACTATCCGCTGGCAAGGTGACAACAGTGTGGTCGCTGCCATGGCGGAGCGGCTGCGCGCACTCGGCTACACACCCCGACTGCCCCTCAACCAGGCCCAGGATGCCGAGCAGGTACGGGCTGACCGCCTGTTGCTGGTGCGGTTGCTGGTGGCCGGTCTGGGGGCCATGCAGGCAATGATGTACGCCACAGCGCTGTACATGGGCGCGCTGGATGGTATCGAGCCGGTTTACCGCGACTTCTTCCGCTATGCCGGCCTGCTGGTGGCAACACCGGTGGTGTTCTTCAGTGGCTGGCCCTTTCTTGCCGGCGCATGGCGTGCCGCCACGGTGCGCCGGGTGACCATGGATACGCCGGTATCCCTGGCCCTGCTGGTGGGCTGGGCGGGCTCGATATGGGCCACCGTCGTCGGCGGTGAGCATGTCTATTTCGAGTCACTGGCCATGTTCGTGTTCTTCCTGCTGGTGAGCCGCTGGATCGAACGGCGCCAGCGCCGCCGGGTCGGCCGGCGCCTGGTGCGTCTGCAGGAGGCACTGCCATTGGTGGTCCGGCGTATCGGCCGTGATGGCCAGCTGACACCCGTGCCGGCATCCACCATCGTCGCCGGGGATTGCCTGCAGGTGCGCCAGGGAGAAACGGTGCCGGTGGACGGCCGGGTACGCGCCGGCCAGGCGGCCCTGCAGCAAGCCGTGCTTACGGGTGAAGCCATGCCGACGGCGATCAGCGCCGGCGATGCGGTGGTGGCCGGGGCGCGGGTGGAAAGTGGCCTTCTGGAAGTGCTGGCCGATGGCCGCGCCGCCGACAGCATGCTTGCCCGTATTGGCCAGCTGGTGGCGCAGGCGCAGGATCGCCGTGAACGCAGTAACCAGCTGATGGCCAGACTGGCCGGCCGGTTCGTGCTGGCGGTGCTGTGCCTGTCAGTGGTGGCCTTGTTGCTGCACTGGTCCTCCGGCCCGGTGCGGGCGCTGGAGATCGCCCTGGCCGTGCTTGTGGTGACCTGTCCGTGTGCGTTGGCACTGGCCGCGCCCCTGACCCTGGCGGCCACCGTCGGGCGAGGCCTCGACCAGGGCATCCTGGTGGCCGATCCGGCCGCATTCCTCAAGCTACCCACGGTGCGACGGGTGATGCTGGACAAGACCGGCACCCTTACCGAAGGCAATTTCGTTGTACAGGCAGTGCGCGAGCATAACGCCAGCGCGCCCGAAAACCTGCGCGCGGTGCTGGCCGGGCTGGAGCAGAACGCGACACACCCGCTGGCCAGGCCCCTGGCTGAGCTGGCGTCACCGGCGCCGGTCACACATGTGACGCTGGCCCATGACAGCGTCTCGGGCGAATACGTCGGCCAGCAATGGCGTGCGGCAGCCAGCCCGCCGCCCCTGGCGCGCGACGGTTTCACCTCGATCACCCTGTTCCGCAACGACACGGCCGTGATGAGCGTGGATCTCAGCGATCCCCTGCGCGCTGACGGCAAGGCGCTGGTTTCCTGGTGCCGGTCACGGGGCATTGAACCGATTATCGCCTCCGGTGACAGTGCCTCGGTGGTGGCTGGCGTCGCCAATGAGCTGGGCATCCAGCAATGGCAGTCCGGACTCCGGCCCCGGGACAAGGCCGACTGGGTCAACCAGTTGCGTCACCAGCCCGGTGCGCTGCTGATGGTGGGTGACGGCGTCAATGATGCACCGGCGCTGGTCCAGGCCGATGTGTCCATGGCCGTGGCTGACAGTGCCGCCCTCGCCCGCGAGGCAGCCAGCGTGTTCCTGCTTCGTCCGGCGCTCTCCGGGGTCAGTGCCAGTGTTTCCCTGGCATGCCGGGCACAGCGTACGCTGCGGCAGAACATCGGTTGGGCCATCGGCTACAACCTGGTGGCCATCCCCTTTGCCATGGCCGGCCTGGTGCCGCCCTGGCTGGCCGCCATCGGCATGTCAGCAAGCTCGCTGATCGTTACCGTCAACGCCGGGAGGTTGATGCTGTGGAAATCGTGATTTTGCTGGTGCCGCTGGCGTTTCTGCTGGTTGCCCTTGGCATTGGCGCCTTTGTCTGGGCCCTGCGCCGGGGTCAGTTCGATGACCTGGACAGCCCGCAATGGCGCATCCTTTTTGATGACCAGCAATCGCGCCAGCACCCGTCTGCCGAAAAAGCAGACCCGGATGCCCCCGATCCACAGGATGATGCCGGGGAGCCCGACCATGACGTTCGCTGAAACGCTGGTGGCGGCATTCCTGCTGGCATTTGCCGGCGCCGGTCACTGTGTCGGCATGTGCGGTGCGGTAAGCATCAATGTATCGCTGGCGGTGCCCGAGGCGCGCCGCCGGGGCAATCTGGCACTGGCTCGCTGGCAACTGCTGTTTGCCAGCGGTCGTATTGTCTCCTATCTGGTGCTGGGCGTACTGGTGGCGGCCGGCGGTGAGGCATTGATGAGCCAGCTACCCGGCGGGCAACGCCTGCCCTGGCTGTTGGCTGCGGCGGTGATGGTGCTGATCGGCCTGTTCCTGCTTGGCCGCGAGCTGGGCATCCGGCTGCTGGAGAAAGCCGGGCTGGTGATCTGGCGCCGCCTGCAACCGCTGTTGCGCCACCTGATGCCGGTGACCAGTGCGCCCCGGGCGCTGCTGGTGGGTCTGGTGTGGGGCTTGATGCCGTGCGGCCTGGTCTATAGCGCACTGGCCCTGGCCGCCGTTTCAGGCAGCCCGGTGCAGGGTGCCCTGGTGATGCTGGTATTCGGTGCCGTTACGGTGGTGCCGGTAGCCGGCGTTGGCATGCTGGGAACCCGTTTCAACATGGCGCGCAGCCCCTGGTTGCGCCGCGCCGGCGCCCTGCTGGCGTTCCTGTTTGCGGCCTGGCTGTTCTGGCATGCCCTTGGCCCGGCCGGGCACGGCCACCACAGCGCCCCGTCACCGCAGAACGGTGCTTCGGCGATGCCCCACTCTCACCACCATTGACCTGCATCAAAGGCGGTGCAGCAAGGCCCGTTCATACTGCGCTCAATCTGGTAGAGAGCCTGCTATGAGCAACTGGAATACTGACTTGATGCGCCGCTATGGCACCCAGGGGCCGCGCTACACATCCTACCCGTCTGCCCTGAGCTTCCACGAGGAAGTCACGGCAGACGACTACGCCAATGCCATTGCCGAGGGCAACGACGCGCGGCGGCCCCTGTCACTGTACCTGCATATCCCGTTCTGCCGGTCGGTGTGTTACTACTGCGCCTGTAACCGCGTGGTCACGGCCGATCACCGGCGTGCCAGCGAATACCTTCAGCGGCTGAAAAAGGAAATCACGCTGCGGGCCAGCATGCTGGACACTTCGCGCCCCATGCAGCAGATCCACTGGGGCGGCGGCACGCCCACTTACCTCAGCGATGCCGAAATCACCGAGCTGGTCTACCACACCGCCCGCCACTTCCACATGCTGGGTGACGATGATGGCGAATACGCCATCGAGATTGATCCGCGCACGGTGTCGGCAAACCGTATCAGCCTGCTGCGCGGCCTGGGTTTCAGCCGTGTCAGTCTGGGTGTGCAGGATCTCGACCCCCGCGTGCAGCAGGCGGTCAACCGCATGCAGCCTTACGAGCAGATCCGCGACGTGTTCGACTGGCTGCGTGACTTTGACTTCCGCTCCGTCAATACCGACCTGATCTACGGCCTGCCGTGGCAATCCGAATCCAGCCTGGCGCGTACCATAGACCAGCTGGTAACCCTGCGTCCGGATCGCATCTCGCTCTACAACTACGCGCACCTACCGGCCCGGTTCAAGGTGCAGAAGCAGATCAACGAACTGGCACTGCCCGCACCCGAGGAAAAACTGCGCATGTTCGCCCGCGCAGGCAGCATGCTGGAGGACGCCGGCTACCGGCTGATCGGCATGGACCATTTTGCCCTGCCCTCGGATGAGCTGGCCCAGGCCCAGGAGCAAGGCACCCTGCACCGCAACTTCCAGGGCTACACCGTGCGCGGTGACAGCGACATCATCGCCTGTGGCATGTCGGCCATCAGCCGGGTTGGCAACCTGTACGTGCAGAACTGGAAAACCATTGATCGCTGGCAGGCCGACCTGGACGACAACGTGCTGCCGCTGGAACGCGGTTACCTGCTCAGTGACGATGACGGCATCCGTGCTGACCTGATCAACCGCCTGTTGTGCGATCTCGTTGTTGACCTGGATGCATTCGGCGAGCGCTGGCAGATCGATGCCCAGCGCTACTTTGCTGATGAGCTGATGCAGCTCAAGCGACTGGAGGCAGACGGCCTGGTCGTGCGCGACGGGCCGACGCTGACGGTGACGCAGCAGGGGCGCCTGCTGGTCAGGGCCGTCGCCATGCTGTTTGACCGTACCTTTGGCCAGAGTGCGGGTGAGCGCTACAGCCGGATCATCTGATCCCTGATACCCGGCACGGTATACATAAATCCGTCCCGCCGGTGGTGGAAACAGTGCAATTTGGAGCCTAGAATGAATCCCAGCCTGACCCTCGTAACCAGACAGGGGAATTTGCCTGTGTCCCAGCATGTATCCTGCAACGAATGTAGCCTGAATCCGGTGTGCCTGCCGCTGGCTGTGTCCTCGGATCAGTTGTCAGAGCTGGAACAGATCATGAAGCGGGGTCGCCCGCTCAAGCGCGGCGAGCACCTGTATCGGGCGTCGGACACGTTCGAAAGCGTGTATGCCGTGCGCTCCGGTGCGCTGAAAAGCTACTCCCTGTCCGAGGAAGGTGACGAACAGGTGACCGGCTTTTACCTGCCCGGCGAGATTGTCGGCATGGACGGGATCAGCACGGCTCACCACATGTCCTCTGTAAAGGCCCTGGAAACCGCCAGCGTCTGCGAGATTCCGTTCGACAAACTCGAGCAGCTCTCCCAGCGCATCCCGTCCCTGCAGCATCATTTCTTTGCCCTGATGAGTCGCGAAATCCAGGCTGATCGTGAACTGCACATGCTGCTCAGCAAGAAAGCGGCAGACGACCGCGTCGCCCATTTGCTGCTGTCCATTTCCGCACGTCACCAGCGCCGGGGCCTGTCGGCCTCGTCCTTCCGGCTGCCCATGTCGCGCTACGATATCGCCAATTACCTTGGCCTTGCCGTGGAAACCGTGAGCCGCATCTTTACCCGCTTCCAGCAGAACAGTCTGATCCGCGCCGAGGGCCGTGAAGTGGAAATTCTCGACCGCGGTGCCCTGTGCAATGTGGGTCGCGCCGAAACACAGCGCCGCGCCTGACGCCATGAGCCAGCCTGTCGTTGTTGTCCTGGACCCCCTGCTGAACGCACCCCAGCCGGCACTCGAGAAAGCCTGCTGGCTGGCCAGCAAACGTGGTCAGCCGCTGGTGCTGTATGTGAATGCGCGCGACCGCGCACTGGAAGCGGCAGTGGGTGCCGATGGCGAACGTCTGGCCCGTGCCCGCGACAGCGTCATGACCGCCTGGCAGCATCGTCTGCAGACGTTGCTTGAAGAACTGGACGCACCCGCCTCCACCACAGCGCTGTTCTGGGAGTCCGATGACGCCTCTGCGCTGGCGCGCCTGCTGCGCACAGAGCAGCCCGATATGGTTGTTATTCACGCCCAGCGCACCAGCGGCCTGCGTCGGCTGTTCTTTGCGCCGCTGCACTGGCAATTGATCCAGCAGGCCCCCTGCGCAGTACTCTGTGTCGGCGATGAGGCCTGGTCCGGACGCCAGCCTGTGGCCGCCGCCATCGACCTGGATCGTGATCCCGGCGCCGAGAACAGTATCAATGAAGCCGTTGTCGCCAGCGCCCGACGGCTGTCCACGGATTTCGGCGAGCAATTGACACTGGTTAATGTGGTGGAATACCCGGATGAAACCCTGGTCATGCTGGCCGGAGATGCCCTGCCGGTGACCCTTGGCGATGCGGATGCACTAAAGCAGTTTTACCAGCAACGCCTGCACGAGTTTTGCGAACAGCACGGCCTGTCTCCGGCTCAGGGCGCCCTGCTGGAAGGCCCGCCGGGCCCTGCCCTTGCAGAGTACACTGATCAGCATGGGGGCATCCTGGTCATGGGTGCGACGCGCCACAATGCCCTGCATCGGCTATTTGCCGGTCCCACTGCGCAGCGTATGCTGCAGCACACCCACGGCGATGTACTGGTGATCAAGCCGCCGGGGTTTGTCTCCAGTTGGTCGGATGCGCCGCCGCTTGATGCAGGTCAATCACTGCCAGAATGAAACGCCGATAATTTCCAGAGCCCGGGCGGCAATGTGCCGTGCGGAGCGCCAAACAAGGAGTGGAACATGTCATCAGAGAAAGGGTTTGCCGAGCGTATCCGCCAACAGCTGGAAGACTGGGATTATCAGCTGGATCGTTTTGAGCACCGAGTGGCGGATCTTGGCCATGACCTGCAGGACAAGGCGCGCGAGCGCATCAGCGATTTCAAACGTAGCCGCAGCGAGCTGGAGCACAAGCTCAAGGAACTGGAAGAGTCCTCGGAACGTGCGCTGGAAGACTTGAAAGATGGTATCGAAATTGCCTGGGACGGCCTGAAAACCGGCTTCTTCGCCGCCCGTAGCGAATTCGAAGACGACGACAAGGACTGACGGTCCGGGTTGACGTCGACGCATGAAAGGGGCCGTTGGCCCCTTTTTTTGCGTCCCAACCGCTTTGCCGGAGCGGTTCAGGCGGCACTGGCAGCCTTCTCGGTGCGCCGGAAAACCAGCGTGTCGCCCTGCGAGTCGGCCGCGGAAAAACGGTAGCCGGCCACATTGAAGCGACTCAGCCCGTCCACGTCATAGACCCTGTTCTGCAGGATCCAGGCGGCCATCAGCCCCCTGGCCTTCTTGGCATAAAAACTGATGATCTTGTACTTGCCGTTCTTCTCGTCCTGGAACACCGGCGTGACGATACGTGCGCCCAGCGCCTTTGTGTCCACCGCCTTGAAGTACTCGTTGGAGGCCAGGTTGACGACCACGTCCGAGCCGGATGCCTTGAGGTCCTTGCGCAGCACAGGCGTCACCGTGTCCTTCCAGAACGCATACAGGTCCTTGCCGCGCGGGTTGCCAAAACGCGTGCCCATTTCCAGGCGGTAGGGCTGCATCAGGTCCAGGGGGCGCAGCACGCCATAAAGCCCGGACAGGATGCGCAGGTGTTTCTGTGCCTCAGACAAGGTATTTCCGTCCAGCGCATAGGCGTCCAGCCCGGTGTACACGTCTCCCTTGAACGCGAACAGCGCCGGGCGCGCATTGCTGCTGTCGAACGGGCGCTGCCATTGCCGGAACCGGTCTGCATTGAGTTTGCCAAGCTTCTCGCTGATGCCCATGAGGCTGCTGACAGCGGCCGGTGAGAGTTGGCGCAAATCGTCAATCAGTACTTCGCTGTCGTCCAGCAGACGCGGTTGTGTGCTCCGCGCCTTCGGCATCTCGCTGTCGTAATCCAGCGTCTTGGCGGGAGAAATCAGCAGCAACATAAAACCTCCAGATAAACTGTTCTGCGCCGGAGCACGGCCACGAATTGGCTACGCCAGCCTCACGGGAGAAAATGCTACCATAGCCCGGTGTGAAGCGCGGGACAGTACGCGCTTGTCCAGCGTGCCGGTGATACCGCAACGCGGGCGTGACCGCTTTGCGCGAGGAGTTACCACCATGTTCCAGATACTTGTCGCACTGGCTGTTCTGTTTGCCGCCATTACCGCACTGGTAGCCAGTCATCGTGTCGGTCACCGGCTGTTTGTCCGGGTCAGCGCCAGCATTGCCGTTCTGGCCCTGGTGGGGCTGGCCGCCATGGTATTCCAGCTGGTCCGTCCCCCTGCTCTCGCCGCGCCTGATTCTGTCAGCGTGGCGGTGCGCGCTGCGCACCGTGTGGAGGTGGGCTACCGGTTGGAGCTGGTGGCCAGCAATCATGGCGAAGCAAACACCCGCCAGATGGTGTTCGACGTACAGCTGCTCGGCTGCATGCCGCCGCTGGAAGACGGCGCCTGTGAGGAATGGGGTAACAACCGCGTGGACATGCCCATGCACCTGCCGCCAGGCGGCAGCTACCCGTTCAACCGTATCCTGCCCTATCCGCCCCTGCCTGACGGTCTGGAGCCGGTCTGGCAGGTTACTGTCGAGCAGGTGCAGGTGTACCGTTGATGCCATGGCAATACAGGGTGCCAGCCACTACCCTTGCCTGCGACGACACACCATCTGCTGACGGAGGCTTCCCATGTTTGCATTGACGCCCGGCAAGGCGGTACCGGTTGGCAGCGGCATCTGGCGGCTTCTGGCACTGAACCCGGGCATGATGAGCGGCCCCGGGACCAATACCTACCTGATCGCCGCTGGCGATGGCCTCTGGGTGCTCGATCCGGGCCCGGAAGACAGCCGCCATGTGGATAACCTGGCCGCTGCCAGTGCCGAGATCGGTCGCCCGGTGACCGCTGTGCTGTGCACCCACACCCATCGCGATCACTCCCCCTGCACCGCACTGGTGAAGGAGCGGTTTCCGGTCAGGGTCCTCGGCCCGGCGCCGCTGGATGACGCCCTTCAGGATCACAGCTGGCAGCCTGACGAGGTGCTCGTTGACGGCCAGGTGCTGGATCTTGGCGGCGCTGCCCTCAAGGTGATCGCAACGCCTGGCCATGTCAGCAACCACCTGTGCTTCCTGCATCAGCAGGAAGGGCTGCTGTTCAGCGGTGACCACCTGATCAATGGCTCCACGGTGGTGATTGCGCCGCCTGCGGGCTCCATGAGTGCCTACCTGGATTCCCTGCGCAAATTGCAGGGCGAAACCCTCCGTGCCATTGCCCCAGGCCACGGTGACCTGATTGCCGATCCTGCCCAGGCCATTGCCAGCACTATTGCGCACCGTCTCCAGCGTGAGGACAAGGTGCTTGATGCGCTTTCCCGCACATCCGTGTGTACGCCGGCAGACCTGGTCGCACAGGTTTACCAGGACGTCCCCGCCTTCCTGCATCCGGTTGCCGAGTTTTCCCTGCATGCCCACCTGATCAAGCTGGTGGAGGATGGTCGGGCAGAGTCACCCGAGGATGGTTGTTATCGGCTCAAGCATGGCTGACACCGGCGGCCAGCAACCCTTGTTTCCGGCTACACCAGGCAAGTTGCAGGCGCTGGAGACGCACTTGAAGCCCGGGTCATTGACGGTCTGGCCGGCGGTACTGGGCGAGCCGGCGGCCACGCAGCTGGCCGCCAGTCTGCACAAGGATCTTGCCTGGGAGCAGCCGCGCATTCACCTGTTCGGCAAGTGGCATACCGTGCCTCGCCTGCAGGTGTGGATGGGTGATCCCGGCGCGCGCTACCGCTATTCCGGCCTGCAGCTGGAGCCAGAGCCCTGGCACCCGGGCGTGGCGGAGCTGCGGCGCAAGGTGGAAGCGATGTGCAACACACGTTTCAACAGCGTACTGCTGAATCTTTACCGTGACGGCAGCGATGCCATGGGCTGGCACAGTGATGATGAGGATGAGCTGGGCCCTGAGCCCTGGATTGCGTCCTACAGTCTTGGCTGCAGCCGCCGTTTCTGCCTGCGCAGCCGCGATAGCCTCAACCGCCGGCATGAACTGCAGCTGGCCCATGACCAGCTGTTACTGATGTCTCCCGGGGTCCAGGAAGGCTGGCAGCACGCCCTGCCGCGCTCACGAAAAGTGCATGACTGGCGCATCAACCTGACCTTCAGGCTGGTGCGGCCAGGTCCGTGACCAGCGTGTCCAGCGGTCGCGGCTTCTCAACGCCATAGCCCTGCACGTAGTCGACACCAATCTGTGCCATGCAGTCGCGAATCTCGTCGTTTTCCACGTATTCCGCAATGGTCTGCTTGCCCATCAGGTGTCCCATCTCGTTGATGGAGCGCACCAGGGCGAGGTCGGCATCGTCATTGGCGACGTTGCGGATGAAACTGCCGTCGATCTTGATGTAGTCCACCGGCAGGCTCTTCAGGTGACCGTAGGAGGCCAGGCCCGAGCCAAAGTCG
Organism: Alcanivoracaceae bacterium; assembly: GCA_029212745.1. GTDB lineage: Bacteria > Pseudomonadota > Gammaproteobacteria > Pseudomonadales > Alcanivoracaceae > JARGOL01. The sequence continues at coordinate 457,370 of JARGOL010000002.1, read as the reverse complement.
TCGAGACTGAAACGGCATCCCATGTCCTGCAGCTCGGTGATGAAATCAATGGCGTCTTCCAGATTGGCAATGGCTGCCGTTTCCGTGACCTCGAAACACAGGCGATCTCGCGGCACCGGGTAGCGCTCGAACAGGTCAAACAGGTACTCGCCCAGGTTGGCGTCGTTCATGCTGTGCCCGGAGAGATTGATGGACAGGTGATCGAGCTGCTGGACCACGGCACTGTTGGCATGCATCCAGCGGAACACGTTGCCCAGCACCCAGCGGTCCAGGGTGTGCATGCGGTTGTACTGCTCCGCCGCGCGCAGGAATTCGGACGGCGCGATCATTTCACCCTCGTCACCGGTGATCGCAATCAGGACCTCGTAAGACGGCTTGCCACTGGCATCGGTGCGTTCGATCCGCTGGCAACGCAATACCACCCGGTTTTCATCCATGGCGTCATTGAGACGGGTTACCCAGGCCATGATGTCGTCCCGGCGCATCAGCTCCTTGTCATCGGCGCGGTAATGCTGGACCCGGTTGCGCCCGGCTTCCTTGGCCGCATGGCAGGCGGTGTCGGCACTGCGGGTGAGCTCAGCCGCAGTGATCTCCGGGCTCTTGCGGTGGGCGACGCCGAAACTGGCGCTGATGCTCTGTGGTCGGCCGCCACAGATGAAACGCTGCGCCCCGATTCGCTCAAGCACCGTGTCTGCAGCCCGGATGCCGGCTTCTTCAGAGACATCATTCAACCAGATGGCAAACTCGTCGCCACCCATGCGCGCCACCAGCGCGCCGGGAAACAGTTCATGCAGCAGGTTGGCCACCTGGCGGATCATCTCGTCGCCGGCTTCGGGGCCGCTCATGTTGTTGATGACCTTGAACTGATCCAGGTCCATGTGAATCAGTGAGCTGCCATGCTCGCTGGGCTCACTCAGCCCGACACGCAGCCGGCGCTCGAATTCACGCCGGTTGAGCAGCCCGGACAGCTCGTCATGGGTGGCCTGGTGGCTCATCTGGTCATAGACCCGCTGGACCATGTGCTCAAGGCCACGGTCCACCGCCGGGGCCTCAAGGCTGTCCAGGGGCACCAGGGTGCCGTTGGACAGGTGGTCGGCAAAGTCCTCCAGGGAGTACTCGAGAATCTTCATGCCCTGGTGATTGACGAACACGAAGGTGGTGCCCTCGCCATCCACCCAGGCCAGCTTCAGTGACGTCTCGTCGCCATCCTGGTGGGCGGTGAACCAGTCGCCGGGGCCATGACGGCGCGCCCGTTTCATCCAGCGGGCATGAATTTCGTTGCGGGCCTCATGTTCGCCCTCCTCATCCACAGCCCCCACGGGCACATCCACCAGCGCCGGATCCTGGTGCCGGCGCACCTTGATGGACAGCAGGTCACGCAGGTCGCCGATCAGCCGCGCGTTCTGTATCTGGGACGGGTCCACTTCGCCCAGGCCCTGCTTGATGCCCGCCAGGACGTCGGACAGCTCGGACTGGGGCGGCACCTTGGTGGCGGCCGTGATCAGGCGGTCAATAATGCCCAGGTTCTGGTGCCATTCCTTGCTGTCACGTCCGTGGCGCAGGAGGATCTGGGTCAGCAGCTGGCGCCAGCCGGCGTCTATAAGGCCGAGCACCGCGCGGGGCACCTGCTTGCCGCCGATGCGTCGCTCCAGCGCCTTGTTCACTTCACGTCGGGCCTGGACCAGCTTCTGCTTGCCCTCGCACGCCTCCGTAACCCGTTTCAGGTTACGGATGTAGAGGCTTTCCTGACGGCTCCGCAGATCATCCAGTTTCTCAAGAGATGAGCGGAACGTATTGATATCATTGGATTCTGACGAAAGGATGTCGTCCACTTCCTGACTGATCGCCTGTTCGTGCTGCTCCAGGTTGGCGGTGCCGCGTACACCCAGGTGGGCCATCCGGTTGAGGACCTGGCGTGCCGGGTGATGCTCCTGGGCCAGGAACGAATCATCGGTCAGCAGCAGGCGCAGGAACGGCACTTCCAGCCGGCTGATGGAGGTGCGCGTCAGTTCGCTCAGCGCCGGGTTGCTGACCATGCCCTGGAACAGGTGGTGGATCAGTTCTATCGCCGCCCGCAGTTCACTGCCCAGCTGTGTTGCTTCGCCGTCGCCCTGCACCGCCTCGGCAATGCGTGTCTCCAGTGGCACATCGGGCGCACCGCCGCCGGCGGCCTGCAACTGTGCCAGCGGGGCGTCCACATCGGCTGCCGTCAGGGTTGGAATGGCGGCATCCGCGGCACCGGCCTCGTCCTGCGCCTGGCTTCGCGCCTGGGCAGCCTGCATGGCCTTGACGCTGAGAAGCTTCTGCACTGTATCGTAGGCATGCCGGGCAATGTGTTGTTGCAGGGCAAACTGGCGTGAGGCCAGGCTGGCACCGCGGTTGGCGGGCCGGTGCGCCGGCACGGACGGTGCCGACGGTTGTTCAGCCGCCTCACCAGCCTGCGCCGGTGCTGTCGCTGCTGGTTCGGCATCAGCGGATAGCGTTGGCTCGCTGGCAGCCGGCGCCGACTGGGCCGGGCCGGCGTCACGGGCGGGCGCTCCCGGCCCTGGCCTGGTGGTACCAGCGGCTGGTGGCGCCTCGGCGGCGGTCTCCGGCAGCTCGGCAGGCTGTGTGGCGTAGCCAAATCGCTCACTGATATAGCGCGCCACATCCAGGTCGGCCAGCACGCCCTCTTCGGCCAGCAACTCATTGGCCTGCTTGTAGAGCGTGTCCAGGTGGTTGACGACGGCCTCGTCGAAGGCAGAGAGGATGACCTTGTCGGTCTTGGCGCGCAGGGGCAGACGCCGAAGGGCATCACCGAAGGCCGAGCAAATGACCGCCGGGTGCAGGGGGTTACGCCGCGCGCTCAGGGAGATACCGAACAGCTGGTCCAGTCGCAACTGCAGGTGCAGCAGTTCCTCATGGAACTTGCCCTCGGCCCGCGACGCCATCACCTTCAGCGTCAGCCAGTCTTCAAAGCTGTCCTTGTCGACCAGGGAGAGTCGACTGTCACCGCCGCCCTTCATGCCGTCATCGGCAAGCATTTCGCCATTGACCACCTTTTCAAGGGTGGCATGCAGGTTTTGCAGGAAGTTTCGCGACAGCGACTCGTGCTGTGCCTTCAATGTCTTGCCCGCTTCGAAATAGGGCTGCTGGGCCTGGTTGGTGTGCGCCGTTTCAGCCGCTTCCAGCAGGGCCTCGTGGGCATCCGGAAAGAACTTTTCCATGTGGGCGACAGCAAACCCGTCCACCACCTGGCGAATGACAGCCAGCCCGCGTTCGGCCTGGGCACTGTTGTCTGCAGGCGGCTGGGCGCCCTCTTCGGCATCGCGCTCGCGCAGTTCACGCACGTGGTTCTGTACCGCCAGAAGCGCAGTGGCATCGGGATCCTGGAAGGAAATACCCAGATGATCACCCTGATTGCGGGCGATACGGGCGCTCAGGCGCACTTCACGCTCACCCCGCATGCCCGCCACCTTGACCAGTACGACCACGGCATCGCCTACGGCCAGCGCCGCTGCGTAACGGGCATTGACAGCGCTGAGTTGCACCAGCATGCCGCCGAGACAAAAGTCCTGAACCGTGGCCTCCACGTCACCGATGCTGTCTATGGCCAAGCGCACGGGCATGGTGACGGGTCGACGAATGTGAGCGCGTTTATTCATTTTTGTCATTTTCCAAACAGCCGGCAAGGGGCCCGTCGCGGCTGAAATCCTTTTGAATGACCAGCTTACCTGACCATGGTGCCCTAATCATAACATTGGTCAATGCTATCGTTCAGCCGAAAAACAGATAGCTGACCAGTACTGCCGTCACCAGTCCTGCAAGGTCGGCGGCCACGCCACAGCTGATCGCATGGCGCACGCGATTGATGCCGGTACTGCCGAAGTAGACCGCGAGCACGTAAAAGGTGGTTTCCGTGCTGCCCTGCATGACCGCGGCCATGCGACCTGCCAGTGAATCGACCCCGTGGGTCTGCATCACTTCAAGCATCATCGCCCGGGCGCCACTGCCACTGAGCGGTTTCAGGAAGGCCACCGGCAAGGCATCGACAAAACGGGTATCTGCACCCGTAAAAGCAACCGCCGTGCGTATAGCCTCGAGCAGCAGGTCCAGCACCCCCGCGGCCCGCAGCATGCCGATGGCCACCAGCATGGCAACCAGGTACGGAATGATGCGCACGGCCATGTGGAAGCCCTCCCGGGCCCCCTCGATGAAGGTACTGTAGACGTCCTGCCCCGCCCGCAGGCCGGCCAACAGGAATGCCGCCACGACGGCAAGCAGCAGGCCATTGCCGGTCAGGCTCGACAGTGCCGCCGCCCGGTCACTGTCGAGCACCGATACAGCGCCGGCGAGAATGCCCAGCAACGCCAGCCAGACAAGTGCGACCGCGACGATCAGTGGCTGGCGCAGGCTGATACCCTGGCGGCGCGCGGTGAACCAGACGCCAAAAAACGTCGATACGGTGGTGCTCATCAGGAGCGGCAGGTAGATGTCGGCCGGATCGGCAGCGCCCTGCTGGGCCCGGTACATGAACACGGTAACCGGCACCAGGGTTACCGATGAGGTGTTCAGCACCAGGAACATGATCTGGTCGTTGCTGGCCGTCCCGGGGCGCGGATTGTGTCGCTCCAGCGACTCCATCGCTTTCAGCCCCAGTGGTGTGGCGGCATTGTCGAGCCCGAGCATATTGGCGGACATGTTCAGCGTCACCGGGCCGATGCTCTGTGGATGTGACGCCGTGCCCGGCATCAGGCGCGTCATCAGCGGTGTCAGCAGGCGCGCCAGGCGGTCAGTCAGTCCACTGCGCTCCGCCACCAGGAACAGGCCTGACCAGAGCGTGAGCACGCCGATCAGGCCGAGGCTGACCTCGACAGCCAGCTCGGCGCTGCGGAACATTGCCGACGAGGTGGTTGTCAGAAGATCGGCGCCACCAAATAGCGTGCCGCCCAGCGCCGCCACCAGGGCGAGCAGTATCATGCCGGTAAATAACCGGTTCATTGACGTCTCCCGCCGGCATTATCCGTCATGCAATCTGGCGCCGAATGTCTATACTGGAGACAGTCTGATAGAAGCAGGAAGTTGACGTTGAAATATTTGCCCCGCATGCACAGGTTTGCCTTTGCCGCCGTCACCGCCGGTTTGTTGTTCGGACTGGCCGGCTGCTGGTCAACCAGCAGCTCCGCCAAACCGAGTGACACCGAGCTGGCGCCCGACTCTGTCCACGAGCATACCGCAGAGGAAATCCTGCGGCGACTGGGCCAGCACTACCGGTCCGTGTCGCTCAACAACGATCTGTCAGAGACCCTGCTGGCCCGCTACCTGGATGCGCTTGACCCCAACCGGCTGTACTTTGTCCAGGACGACATCGACCGGTTTGCCCGCTGGCGTCACAAGCTGGATGACCAGCTTGAAGATGGCAACCTGACGGCAGGCTATGCCATTTATGACGTCTACCAGCAGCGCGTTCACGAGCGCATGAGTTACGTCAACAGCCTGATTGAGGCGGGCATTGATGAGCTTGACCTGGAAGATGATGAGTCGCTGGTGCTGGACCGCTCTGATGCAGCCTGGCCCGAAGACCAGGCCCATGCCAATGACCTGTGGCGCCAACGACTGGAAGATGCGGTGCTGGTCCAGCGCCTGGATGGCGAATCTGACGACGACATTGTCGACGGGCTCAAGCGCCGTTACAGCAGCCAGATCACGCGACTGGAACAGAATACGCCCGAGGACGTGTTCCAGGTCTACATCAACGCCCTGACAGAGACGTTCGACCCGCATACCACCTACTTTACGCCTCACAATTCGGAAAACTTCTCCATCAGTATGAGCCGCTCCCTGGAGGGCATTGGTGCTGTCCTGCAGGCGGAAGAAGAGTACACCAAGGTGGTGCGCCTGGTGCCCGGCGGCCCGGCGGCAAAGAGCGGCAAGGTGCAACCGGCTGATCGCATTGTCGGCGTCGCCCAGGGTGACGAGGACATGGTCAATATCATCGGCTGGCGCCTGGACGAGGTGGTCAACCTTATCCGTGGCCCCAAGGGCACTGTGGTTCGCCTGGAAATCATTCCCTCTGACAGCGCCAGCGAGCACAAGACGCGCACCATCAGCATCGAACGCAACCGGGTGGTGCTGGAAGACCAGGCCGCCCAGAGCAAGATCATCGAAGTGCCGCGTGGCGAGGAAACCCTGCGCCTGGGAGTCATCACCATTCCGGCGTTCTATATCGATTTCGACGCCTACCACGCCGGCGACCCGGATTACACCAGCACCACGCGGGACGTTGCCCGGCTGATCATGAGCCTGCACCGCGAGGATGTGGACGGCATGATCATCGACCTGCGTGATAACGGTGGCGGCTCCCTGCAGGAGGCCACCCAGCTGGTATCCCTGTTTATTGCCCATGGCCCCACCGTGCAGGTACGTGATGCCAACGGTGAGGTCTCGGTGCTGCCGGACCAGTACCCCGGCACGCTCTACAACGGACCCATGGCGGTAATGGTCAATCGTTACAGCGCCTCTGCGTCCGAGATCTTTGCCGGCGCCATGCAGGATTACGGGCGGGCGCTGATCGTGGGCGACGACACCTTCGGCAAGGGCACGGTACAAACGCTCATGTCCCTGGACCATGGCCAGCTGAAAATGACCCAGGCCAAGTTCTATCGGGTGTCCGGTGCCAGTAACCAGCATCGCGGCATCATTCCTGACATCACCATGCCGTTTTTGGTCAACAAGGAAGAGATCGGCGAAAGCGCCCTGCCGAACGCCCTGCCCTGGGACCAGATTCGTGCCGCCCGGTTCTCGCCGATGGCGGATCTTTCGCCGTACATCGAGACCCTGACCAAGCGTCACCATGACCGGATTGATGACAACCCGGAGTTCGACTACGTGCGCGAACAGCTGGCACTGGCCGCGGAACAACGTCAGCGCAAGGCGCTGCCGCTGCGACTTGCCGCGCGCAAGGCGGTGCAGGACACCTTTGAAGAGCAGCGTCTGGCCATCGAGAATCGCCTGCGTGCGGCACGCGGCGAGAAACCGCTGGCGTCCATGGCGCGATTGAAGGAGCTGGAAGAAGAACGGGTCGCGGCCCGGGTGGCAGGTGAAGATGACGACCGGCCGGACCCCTACCTCGAGGAAACTGGCGAGGTCCTGGCTGACCTGATTGGCCTGGCAACATCGACAAGCAGTGAAGCCCTGGCCCTGGAACGGGAAGACAAGACCCCGGTGGCCGGCAGCTTCTAGCCCCACTCGGGATCATCAGGAAAAAGGCCGCTAATGCGGCCTTTTTTTGTTACGCCATGGCCTTGAAGCCCCAGTTGGCCGGATTGTCCCCCAGGCCAGCTGACAGCGTCCGCCGACCAATCTCGAAATTGAGGCTCTCCATTCGCCGCAATACCGCATCCGGCAAAAACGGTGTGACGCGACTGACCGTGCTGGTCAGTCCCTTGATCATCTGCACCGCCACGGCCGCCGGCATGGTGCTGTTGATATTCAGGTCGTCGGCCACCGTGTCGCCAATCAGGTAGCGACTCAGGGCCAGCAATCCCTCATAGGGAAGGTGGAACGGTGGCTTGTTGGACATGTCACGCAGCAGGGCCTTGGCCAGTGCCTCGCTATCCCGGGTGGGATTGTAGAGGTGCGTGGTCAGTTGCAAGGCCAGCACCTGCTGCTCTTCCAGCGTGGTTGTCAGCAGCTCTTCACGGACGCCCAGCACATAGCCTGCGTAGCGCCAGAGGTAATGCATGGCTTCGTGCTGTTCCCGGGTGATGTGAACCCCCAGTCGCTTCATGCCACGCACCACCATGAAATCAAACTCCAGCACCGTGCCGGCCATGTCTTCCTGGTTGATCGGCAGGTCGTACTTTTCCACATCGAACCGGGACGGGTCCCGGGCCAGGAACTGGCGCACGGCGGAGTGCAACAGGCGCACCTCCATCAGGGTGCGATGGCCGACGCTGCCAGGACGGATGCCGTCGGGCCCCACCATGTTGTGCAGCATCTGGCCGGTCTCGTAAATGCGCCGGCTGACGTCCTTCTGCAGCCGGCCGGTGGACACCAGTACCTGCGCCGGCTTGTTGTGGGCGTAGCCCTCCACCAGGCTGGAACACATCAGTACCAGCCCCTGCAGGACGCTGTGGCGCCGGTACATGCGGATGCCCAGCTCCATCATGTCGAAATCCACCCATTCCGGCACCTGATAGCAGTGATCCAGGAACGCCTGGAACACGCCGCCCTCCTCCCGTGCCCGGCGTTCCACTTCCGTGAGCAGGCCGGTGGGCCGGGTAAAGGCCATTTCGGCAGTGCAGGCATCCGCCTCGGGGTCCTGGACCCGGCGCCACTTCTGCAGGTTGGCGTGGGAGTAGCGGTCGAACCAGATAATCTCGCTGGGGGTCTGGGGGCCCGCTTCCATGCGCGCAAGCTCTTCAGGCGTTGCCATCGGGATGCCCTTCTTGTTGTTGTGGATGGGACGTTGGCGGGAACGTGCCCGGAAGGCTTCAGAACTCGCCAGTTCTGAAGAACTTACCCCGCACGGCGGGACCGGTCAAGGCTGCCGTGTCAGGGCGTCATCCACTGCCTGACCTGATCAGCCGCCCACGGGCCGTCATCCAGGGTGAGGTCATGACCGGCCCGGGGATGTACAGACATGGGCAGGCCCCAGCCACTGGCCAGGGCGGCAGAGCACGCCGGCGACACCAGCCGGTCGCCGCCGCCGTTGAGCACCAGCACCGGCACTGTGGCGGGCAGCGTTGCAGGCGCGCTGAAGCGCGCCGCCGCAACAATCTGGCGCAGGGCGTTGCCCCGGCTCACCGGCCGTTCAGACGCATATCCCGCCCAGCGCGCTGCGATTTGTGCGCGCTCCGTTTCGGTGCGCAGGTTGCTGGTGATGGACAGAATCATCTGCTCCTTGCGCAACGCCGTGCGGGCAAACAGGCCGTGACGGAGAATGCGCCAGTAATTGGCAGCCTGCAGGCGCTGCCAGAAGGGACTGAAGCGCGCCACGCTGGTATTCAGCAAGACCGCCCGGCCCACTTCCCCGGGGTAATCATTGAGCCAGCTGATCGCCGTCATCGCGCCCAGGGACAGGGCCAGCACATTGAAGGGCGGCTGCAGCCCCCTGTCACTGAGGGATGTGCGCAGGCTGGCCACCATGTCCTCGATACAGGCGGGGCTGCGCTCCTGCCAGCGTGTGCCATTGCCGGGCAGGTCCACGGCGATGACAGTGTCGCCCGGAAACCGGGCCTGGAATGTCTGCACAAAGTCTTCCCAGTGCCGGCTTTCGCGAATCAGGCCACGCAGCAGTATCCAGTTGTCGGCCATGGGCCCCCTCCCCGGTAAATTTCGGCTAGAATGCCCCTCCCCGCAGCTACTGGCAATGCAGTTCATGAGCCGTAAAACCGTCAAGCGCGTCAAGACCGGATCCCTCGAACGTCGTTTTTCCATGGCCCGCGCCGGGTTCATGGCGGGAGCGCGCTACGCCACCCTGACGGCGGGCACGCTGTTTTCTTCACCAGAAGATCGCCAGCGGCGGCGCAAGGAAATCCTGTCCGGGCAAGCCATGGAGCTGGCGCGGGAACTGGGCAAGCTGAAAGGGTCCGTGGTGAAGATCGGCCAGATGATGGCCCTGTTTGGCGAGCACTTTTTGCCCGAGGAGGTCACCGCCGCCCTGCACACGCTGGAGAACAGCACCACCGCGTTGCACTGGGACACGATTGAAAAACACCTGCGCCGGCAACTGGGGGAAATCCGGCTGGCCGAGCTGGAGGTTGACCACGAGCCGCTGGGCGCTGCGTCCCTGGGACAGGTTCACCGCGCCGTGCGCAAGAGCGATGGCCGTGAGCTGGTGCTGAAAATCCAGTATCCGGGCGTGGCCGACGCCATCGATTCCGACCTTCGCGCCATTGTCCAGCTGCTGCGGGTGAGCCGCCTGGTGCCTATTACGGAACAGTTCAATGAGTGGCTCGACGAAGTGCGCGCCATGCTGGCCCGGGAAGTGGACTATGACCTGGAAGCCGCCACTACCCGGCATTTCCGCGAAGCACTGGCGGATGACCCGCGTTTTGTGGTGCCGGAGGTGGTGCCCGAATACTGCACCCAGAACATTCTCTGCATGTCTTTCGAGCACGGTATCGGCGTATCCGACCCGGCCGTGATCGAGCTGAGCCAGGAGCGGCGTAATTTCATCGGCCGCGCCATCATGGAGCTGTGCTGCCGTGAGGTTTTCGAATGGAACAAGATGCAGACCGACCCCAATTTCGGCAATTACCTGCTGCGTATCGACCCTGACCACCGCCAGGACCAGATTGTGTTGCTGGATTTCGGCGCCATTCGTGACTTCGACAATGACACCCTTGGTCCCGGGCGCGAGATGATCCGCGGCGCCTGGCACCATGACCGTGACCGGATTGTGGCTGCCCTGCATGCCCTCGGGTTTCTGTCCCGTGGCACGCCCGGCCGGCTGCTGGATGATTTCGCCAGCATGTGCTTCGAGGCGGTAGAGGTGCTGCAGGACCCCGAGCGCTTCCCGCCCCCGGACCATGTGCTCAACGAACGGGGTGAATATCTCTGGGGGGCGAGCGACCTGCCATCGCGGATGGTGGCACGTGCCAGTCGCAACGCCCTTTCCGTGCACTTTGATGTGCCGCCCAAGGAATTCATCTTCCTGGCGCGCAAACTGCTCGGGGCCTATACCTTCCTGCATGTGATCGAGGCCGAAGTGCGTGGCAACACTATCCTCGAGCCCTTCCTGCCCATGCACGAGGAGGAGGACCTGGCCCGGGTGGCTGCGCTGAACGCGGCAGACGGGGCCAATACCTGACCGTTTTGGTCAATTATTGACCGCTTATCGGCCCAAAAGTCGATTCCTATTTGCGTTGTCGACAACTCCACAATAAGGTTAGCACCCTGCCGGCCGGCTGGGTCCCCAAGACCCTCCGGCCATCCATGAAAACGCGGGCCAGCGATCCTGGCCTGAAGCGCCCAACCAGCGAACCAGAACGGGGGTAACGCAGGTGATCATCGGTGTTCCCAAGGAGATCTGTCCGGGTGAAACCCGGGTGGCTCTGACTCCGGCAAACGTCGGAACTCTACTCAAGAAGAAGCAGGACCTTAAGATCCTGCTTGAATCCGGTGCCGGCGAGGCAGCGGGCTATCCAGATGCGGCCTACACGGACGCTGGCGCTGAAATTGCCGAGCGTGATGCGGTGTTCAAGGCTGACGTGTTGCTCCAGGTCCAGACCCCGGGCAGTAATACCCAGAATGGCGACCAGGACCTGGCTGCCTATCATGAAGGCCAGGTGGTCATCGGCATGATGGACCCGCTCGCCAATCCTTCCTTTGCATCCACCCTGGCCGCCAACAAGGTCACCGGTGTGGCACTGGAGCTCGTTCCCCGGATTACCCGAGCCCAGGCCATGGATGTCCTGTCTTCCATGGCCATGATTGCGGGTTACAAGGCGGTGCTCACCGCCGCTGCCACCTCCAACCGCATGTTCCCGATGAACATGACTGCTGCCGGCACTCTCAATGCCTCGCGCGTGTTCATCATGGGCGTGGGTGTGGCTGGCCTGCAGGCGTGTGCCACGGCCAAGCGACTCGGCGCCATTGTCGAGGCCTATGATGTCCGCCCGGCGGCCCGTGAGCAGATCCTTTCCGTTGGCGCCAAGCCGGTGGAACTGGACCTGGATACATCAGCGGCAGAAGGCTCTGGCGGCTATGCCAAGGCGCAGGGTGAAGATTTCCTCAAGCGCCAGCGCGAGTTGATGACAGAAGTCATCAAGGAAATGGACGTAGTGATCACCACCGCCGCCGTACCTGGCGCCAAGTCGCCGATCCTGGTGACCGCAGACATGGTCAAGGCCATGAAGCCCGGCGCAGTGATCATTGATCTGGCGGCCGAGCGTGGCGGCAACTGCGAGCTGACCCAGCAAGGCAAGACGGTTGTCGAGCATGGTGTCACCATTGTGGGCCCCGAAAACGTGCCGTCCAGTGTGGCGCATCACGCCAGCCAGATGTTTGGCAAGAACATCGAGAACCTGCTTGCCCTGCTGATCACCGACGAAGGCCAGATGAACCTGGATTTCGAAGACCAGATCGTGCAGGACACCGTCGTTGCCCATAACGGTGATGTGCCGCAGGCGCGCATGCGCGAGCTGCTGGAACTCGAGCCGCTGGCGAAGCCGGAAGCAGACGCTGACGAACAGGCCTCCTGAGGAGACGCACTATGGAATTCATCGCAATGCTGGCCTTGTTCATCCTGGCCATCTTCCTGGGGTTCGAGCTTATCACCAAGGTTCCCCCGACACTGCACACACCGCTGATGTCTGGCTCGAATGCCATCTCCGGCATCACCCTGGTGGGCGCCCTGCTCGCCGCCGGGCACGGTGACAACCAACTGGTACAGGGCTTCGGTTTCGTGGCCGTGGTACTGGCAACAATCAACGTGGTTGGCGGCTTCATGGTCACCAACCGCATGCTGGCGATGTTCAAGAGGAAGTAAGCAATGCAGATCTCTCAAGCGTGGATCGATGTTGCCTACCTGGTAGCGGCATCGCTGTTTATTCTGGGCATCAAGGGCCTGACCAAGCCGAAGACCGCTGTCCGCGGTAACCAGCTCGCTGCCATGGGCATGCTGGTGGCCTGTGTGGTGACCCTGCTGAGCCAGAAGATCGTGACCTTCGAAGTCATCATTGCTGGCGTGATTGTCGGCTCCGTGGTTGGCGCGCTGTTGGCAACCCGGGTGCAGATGACCAGCATGCCGCAAATGGTGGCGTTGCTGAACGGCTTCGGTGGCGGCGCGTCCTTTGCGGTTGCCTCCGCAGAGTACCTGAAAGGCGTCGATGGCCTGGTGGGCATCATCGCCACCGGGGCGGCTGTACTGATTGGTGCCGTAACCATGACCGGCTCCCTGGTGGCGTTTGCCAAACTGCAGGAGCTGATCGACGGCAAACCCATGGGCTTCCCGGGCATGAAGTTCGTCAACTTCCTGCTGGTGGCCGGTTCCATCGGTGCCATTGGCTACATGGTGTACCAGCCGGGCAATGACATGGTGTTCTGGGGCCTGGTGGCTGCCGCTGCCGTGCTCGGCCTGTTCCTGGTGCTGCCCATCGGCGGTGCTGACATGCCGGTGGTTATCGCCCTGCTCAACTCCTATTCCGGTATCGCCGCATCGGCAGCCGGTTTTGTCATGGGCAACAGCGCACTGATCATCACCGGTTCCCTTGTCGGTGCGTCCGGCCTGATCCTGACGCAGATCATGTGTAAGGCCATGAACCGCTCCCTGACCAATGTGCTGTTTGGTGTCATGGCAGAGGCCGGTGAGGCTATGGACGCGGATGAGGTCTACGCTGGCAAGGTGAAGTCCTCGTCCCCGGACGAAGTGGCCATGATCCTGGAAACCGCGCAGCGCGTGGTCATCGTGCCCGGCTTTGGCATGGCCATGGCGCAGGCCCAGCATGCTGTCCGTGACCTGGCGGACTCGCTGGAGGCCAACGGCTCAGAGGTCGAGTACGCCATTCACCCTGTGGCGGGCCGCATGCCCGGCCACATGAATGTGTTGCTGGCTGAAGCCGAGGTGTCCTACGACAAGCTCAAGGACATGGACACCATCAACCCGACCTTTGAGCAGACCGACGTGGCCATCGTTATTGGTGCCAACGACGTGACCAACCCGCTGGCGCGTGAGGACAAAGGCAGCCCCATTTACGGCATGCCGATCCTTAACGTCGACAAGGCCAAGACCGTTGTCGTGGTCAAGCGCTCCCTGTCTGCCGGTTTTGCCGGCCTGCCCAACCCGCTGTTCGCCAAGGACAACACCCTGATGCTGTTCGGCGATGGCAAGCAGGCCATCCTTGATATCACCACCGCCATCAAGGAAGGCTGACCGGTACAGCAAAAAACAAAAAGGGGCTTCGGCCCCTTTTTTTTTGCGTGCTTGCTGGCTAAACCCTGCGGGCACCTGTTTCCGGCAAGGCTTCCGGCCAGTCTTTTACCCTTGCAGAAGCGGCGTGTGCGCCGCCAATACCACAGTGAATCTGTGCGGATCAGAGACCTGGGCCTGGGGCCAACTTTTTCGCGGCGTACACGCCGCTCCTGCAGCACAGGCTCGCTGGCGGAGCCACAAAAAAAGGGAGGCCGGAGCCTCCCTTTTCTGGCGTGCGATTACAACCGATCAGAACGTGTAGGCAAGTCCTACGCTGAACTCGTGGTCAGCTTCTTTCTTGCCAGCCGGCACCTTGCTCTCATGGGTCACCAGATGGCGCACCCGCAGCGAGAAACTCGCGTTGATCTTCGAAGTGAGTACGGATTCGGCGCGGGAGGACGTGCTGTCCGTGCCGATCTCGCTGCTGATTTCTTCGGTGAAGCGCGCGGATTCACTGATCTGCCAGCGGTACTTCATGGCAACACGGAGAATGCCCTGCTCTTCCTTGTCGTCGCAGTGACGGTAGCCGTCCTGGGGCTCCACACAGGACTGGCGGTAACCCGGGCCGGCCTCGCCATCCAGCGTGTGCTTTTCGTTATCGATGAAGCGTCGACCAAGACCCAGCGCGTAGCTCCATTGGTACTGGAACCCGGAAAAGTTGTCCTTCTCGTAGGTGCCAATATTGAACAGGTAGTTGGGGCTGTCATAGCCCAGCTTCCGGTCCAGCTTGTAGGAGCCGAAGTAACGCTCAGCCGAACGCTCGTAGGCCTTCTTGTTGTCGTCGTACTGCTCTTCGTTTGTTGCTTCTGCCTTGAAGGTATGGCGCCAGTAATGGCTGTCACGCTCGGCATTGATGTTCGATGAGTAGGAATTGGAACGGGTGTTACCCCGCTTCATCTCTATGCCCGCTGCAATTTCGCCAGTCCATGGGCTCGCTTCCTCTTCCACAGCCGCATCAGAGCCTTCTTCTGCCAGCGCTGCCGCCGGAATTGCGGACAATGACGCGGCGGCCAGTGAGGCCGCCGCAAGTGCTTTCAGTCGCATATAAAAACCTTGTGTTCTGATCAGTATGTAAAGCGGACTTACTTGTCCAGGTGCACATCCATCTGCGGGAACGGGATCTCGATGCCTTCCTCGTCAAAGCGCTTCTTGACGGTTTCCGTGGTGTCCCATTTCACCGCCCAGTAATCGGCACTGTTGACCCAGGGGCGCACCAGCAGATTGATGGAGCTGTCTGCCAGTTCGGACACGGCAATCACTGGCGCGGGATCTTTGAGAATGCGCTCGTCAGCGTCGAGAATGGACTGGAGTACAGATTTGACCTTGCCAAGGTCAGAGCCATAACCCACGCCCACCACCATGTCCACACGCCGGGTCGGCATTTCGGAGTAGTTGACGATGTTGCCGCCCATGATGGAGCCGTTCGGCACGGTGATGATCTTGTTATCCGGGGTGTTCATCACGGTGGCAAAAATCCGGATTTCCTTGATCGAGCCTGCTGCGCCGCCCGCTTCCACATAGTCACCCACCTTGAACGGGCGGAACAGGATCAGCATGACGCCGGCAGCAAAGTTGCCCAGCGAATCCTTGAGGGCAAGGCCGACCGCCAGGCCGGCGGCACCCAGAATGGCCACCAGTGACGTGGTTTCGACGCCGAGTTCATCCAGCGCGGCGATGACGACAAAGGCCACCAGCACGATATGCAGGAGATTGCCGATGAAGTTGGCGACGGTACCATCGATACGCTTGGCGGCACCCGTCTTGACCAAGCCTGCGATACGACCGGCAATCCACTTGCCGATGAAGAATATGAGCAGTGCTGCGACAATATTCTGTGCGTAATGCACCAGGTTTTCAGTGCCAAACTGCTGAAAACTGTCGATCAGATTATCCATAACAGACGTCCTTTGGGTGATTTGAGGCAATATGATGCCCCAGTCCACGAAACGAATTAATAGCCTGAAAGGCGGGTTTTATCCATTTTTACCCGGACCGGGCCCTAGCGGGCTGCCTGGCCCGAGGCTGACACTCCGTCAGCAACGCGTGAGCGTGCGTCAGATGCCGTGAAGACAGCGTAGAAGAGCCCGGTGAACAACAGGTTACCGACCAGCGATTTGAGCAGGAATGGCAGGGCCGCGGTGAAGCAGGCCAGCAGGCCCGTGGCGGTGAGCGGATAAAGGGTGCCGGAGAGCCATACGCCGAGGTTGCTGAGGGCAAAAAACAGCAGTGATGTCACCACCGCACCGCCGGCAAACCAGGTCAGCGAGCGCCCCTTGAGGCTGCTGCCCACCACCACTGCTGCGAGCATGCCCGCATATACCCACTCAAAGCCCGGGTAGAAACCCAGCACCAGGTCGCTGGCGAACATGGCCACAAGGGCCAGCGCCATCCCGGCCAGGGGCTGGCGCAGTCGGGCACCGGCAAACAGCGCCAGGGCTGCCATTGGTGTGATATTCCAGTCATGGGGCACCAGGCGCCAGGCGATGGCAAAGCTGGCCAGCAACAGCAGGATGACGATATTTGCGCGCATTTCGGAGCCTCCTTGAAAAGCGCGAGTATACAGCAACGTCCCGGGATCATTAACCATCGTTTATCTGTCCGCCTGCGCATGGGAATACGGCGCCATGGTGGCTATAATGCGCCTCCCCAGACCAGGCCGGAGAAATCATGACAGACAGTGTCCGCGCGAAATTGAGCGCCCTCATGGAGAAACGTATTCTGATCCTGGATGGCGGCATGGGCACCATGATCCAGCAGTGCGGCTTTGACGAGGCCGCCTACCGGGGCGAGCGTTTTGCGGACTGGCACTGCGACCTCAAGGGCAATAACGACCTGCTATGCATCACCCAGCCGGATCGCATCCGTGAACTGCATACCGGCTACCTGGATGCCGGCGCGGACATCATCGAAACGAATTCATTCAACGCCACGTCTGTGGCGATGGCCGATTATGACATGCAGTCCCTGGCCCGGGAGATCAACGTCCATGCCGCCCGGGTTGCGCGCGAGGCGGCGGACGCGGCCAGCAAGCGCACGCCGGACAAGCCACGCTTTGTTGCCGGCGTCCTGGGGCCGACAAACCGCACCGCGAGCATCAGCCCGGACGTCAACGACCCCGGCTTTCGCGCGGTCAGTTTTGACCAGCTGGTTGACGCCTACCTGGAGGCCCTGGACGGCCTGGTGGAAGGCGGCGTTGACCTGGTACTTGTTGAAACCATCTTCGATACCCTCAATGCCAAGGCCGCCGTATTCGCGGTAGACAGCTACTGTCATGAGCACGGCATCGACCTGCCACTGATGATCTCCGGCACCATCACCGACGCCTCAGGCCGCACACTCACCGGCCAGACCACAGAAGCGTTCTACAATTCCTTGCGCCACGCCCGTCCGCTCACCATCGGGCTGAACTGTGCCCTTGGCGCCCAGGAACTGCGGCCCTATATGGCGGAGCTGTCACGCATCAGCGAGGGCTTTGTCAGCGCCCACCCGAACGCCGGCCTGCCCAACGAAATGGGTGAATACGACCAGTCACCGGCGGTTATGGCCCGGGAAATCGGCGACTGGGCTGAAAAGGGATTCCTCAACCTGATTGGCGGCTGCTGCGGCACCACGCCGGAACATATCGGCGCCATTGCCAGGGCCGTCGAGGGCCATTCGCCGCGCGCCCTGCCCGAGCACATACCGGCATGCCGCCTGAGTGGACTGGAGCCGCTCAACATTACCGCCGAAAGCCTGTTCGTCAACGTCGGCGAGCGTACCAATGTGACCGGCTCACGCCGATTCCTGCGCCTGATCAAGGACGGTGATTTCGATACTGCGCTGGAGGTGGCGCGCCAGCAGGTAGAGGCTGGCGCACAGATCATCGACATAAATATGGATGAAGGCCTGCTCGATTCCGCCGAATGCATGGTGCGCTTCCTCAACCTGATGGCCGCCGAACCGGAGATTTCGCGGGTGCCGGTGATGATCGATTCCTCCAAGTGGGAGGTCATCGAAGCGGGCCTGAAGTGCATCCAGGGTAAAGGCATCGTCAACTCCATTTCCCTGAAGGAAGGTGAGCAGGCATTCCTGGACCAGGCACGGCTGGTGCGGCGCTACGGCGCGGCCGTGATCGTCATGGCCTTCGACGAGGACGGACAGGCCGATACGCGCCAGCGCAAGGTGGAAATCTGCGCCCGCGCCTACCGTCTTCTCACCGAGTCTGCCGGATTCCCGGCAGAAGACATCATCTTCGACCCGAATATCTTTGCCATCGCCACCGGCATTGAGGAGCACGACAACTACGCCGTCGATTTCATCGAAGCAGTGGCAGAGATCAAGCGCACCCTGCCCCACGCCCTGGTGTCCGGTGGCGTGTCCAACGTGTCCTTCTCCTTCCGCGGCAATGACCCCGTGCGCGAGGCGATACATGCCTCATTCCTTTACCACGCCATCAAGGCTGGCATGGACATGGGTATCGTCAATGCGGGGCAACTGGCCATTTACGAAGACATCCCCGATGAACTCCGTGAGGCGGTGAAAGATATCGTCCTGAATCGCCGGGAAGACGGCACTGAGCGGATGCTGGATATTGCCGAGAAGTATCGCGGCAGTGGCGCCGGTGAAAAGCGCCAAGAAGACCTGGCGTGGCGCGAATGGCCGGTGGAGAAACGCCTGCAGCACGCCCTGGTCAAGGGTATCGCCGACTACATTGACGAAGACACTGAGCTGGCCCGCCAGAATGCCCAGCGCCCCCTGCACGTGATCGAGGGGCCGTTGATGGACGGCATGAACGTGGTGGGTGACCTGTTCGGCGAAGGCAAGATGTTTTTGCCGCAGGTGGTCAAGTCAGCGCGTGTCATGAAAAAGGCGGTGGCGTACCTGCTGCCGTTCATGGAGCAGGAAAAGCTGGAGACTGGCAGCACAGAAACTGCCGGGCGTATCCTGCTGGCCACCGTCAAGGGCGACGTGCATGACATCGGCAAGAACATTGTCGGCGTGGTGCTGCAGTGCAACGGCTACGAGGTCATCGACCTCGGCGTCATGGTGCCGGCCGAGAAGATCCTGGATGAGGCGCGCAAACAGAATGCCGACATCATTGGACTGTCAGGGCTGATCACCCCGTCCCTGGATGAGATGGTCAATGTGGCAGCAGAAATGAAGCGGCTGGACTTTGATATCCCGCTGCTCATTGGCGGCGCCACCACCAGCCGTATCCATACGGCGGTGAAGATCGACCCGGCCTATCCGCATCCGGTGGTGTACGTGCCCGATGCCTCCCGTGCTGTCGGTGTCGCCAGCCAACTGCTGTCAAAGGAACACCGGCCGGCGTATGCCGAAAAGTTGAAAGCCGAATATGGCAAGTTACGCGAAGACCGGCTCAGCCAGCAGACGGATCGCAAACTGGCATCCATTGACCAGGCGCGCCAGCATGCCGCCAGGCTGGACTGGGATAACTACCAGCCGCCCGAGCCGGCCCTGAAAGGTATCAAGGTGTTTGAAGATTACCCGCTCAAGGAGCTGGTCAAACGCATCGACTGGACCCCGTTTTTCCGGACCTGGCAGCTGGCCGGCAAGTTCCCGGATATTCTGGAAGACAAGGTGGTGGGCACCGAGGCGCAGCGCCTGTACCGCGACGCCCAGGCCATGCTCAAGACCATCGTTGCCGAGCATTGGCTGACTGCCCGTGCGGTGATCGGGTTCTGGCCCGCCAACAGCGTCGGCGATGACATCCAGCTCTACGATGACACGGGCAAGGAGCTGATGCGGGTACACCACCTGCGCCAGCAGCTGGACCGCAATAACAGTGACAAGCCTGATTATTGCCTCAGTGACTTTGTGGCGCCGGGGGATTCGTCCAGAAAGGACTGGCTCGGTGGTTTCGCCGTCACGGCGGGCCTCGGCATCGAGGAGCACTTGGCGCGGTTTGAGGCCGACCATGATGACTACAACAGCATCATGCTCAAGGCCCTGGCAGATCGCCTGGCCGAAGCGCTCGCGGAGCGCATGCATGAACGTGTGCGCAAGGAATTCTGGGGTTACGGGGCGTCGGAAAACCTCAGCAATGACGACATGATCCGCGAACGCTACCAGGGTATTCGCCCTGCCCCGGGTTACCCGGCCTGCCCGGATCACACCGAGAAAGCACTGCTCTGGCAGCTGCTGCAGCCGGACGAGCGCATCGGCCTGTCGCTCACGGAAAGCTACGCCATGTTTCCCGCTGCCGCCGTGTCTGGCTGGTATTTCAGCCATCCCGAGGCACGTTACTTCGGCATCGGCAAGGTGGGTCGTGACCAGATGGACGACTACGCCGCGCGCAAGAACATGGAGCGGGCCGCGCTGGAACGCGTCATGCCCCACATCCTCGGCTACAACAACTGACGTCGCATCCTCAGGTATCGTTGGCTGCCCCGGCGCGGCGCTCCCTCGCGGCCGTGAGCGCCGCGCGCGGCCACTGGCTGCTGTCGATGGCGTAGCGGTAGGCGTGCCAGGTGGCATGACCGAGCAGGGGCAACAGCACGGCAAAGGCCAGGTACGCGGTCAGCAGTCCGGCCAGGACACACAGGCCGATCATGCCCGCCCACACCGCCATGGCCGGCTTGTTGCGCAGTACCGCGTTGACGCTGGTAACCACGGCCGTCACGGAGTCCACCTCCCGGTCCATCAGCATGGGCAACGAGAACGCGCTGGCCGCAAAAATGATGGCACAGAAGACCGCACCCACTGCACTGCCGATGCTGAGAAAGACAGCCAGATCCCGCCAGGTGGGGTCTGCCAGTTCCGGGAAAAAAACGTGCAGGACAGTTGCGGCCCGCGCCCAGACCAGGAAAACCACGGTCAGCAGAACGGCAAACACCATGGCATTTCCCACCTGCGCGCCGGCGTCATGCATGCCCTGGCGCAATGTAATCGGGTCGCCGCGTTCGACATGAATGCTGATTGAATACAGGGTCAGGGCCAACCAGGGGCCGACAAACACGAACCCCGAGACCAGCCCCAGGTAAAGTCCCAGGTTGCCCCACCACCAGGCAAAGCCACTGATCAGGTAGCTCAGCACTACCATTGCCAACCCGTAGGTCAGGCTTTGCCTTGGAGCGGCCTTGAGATCCTGCCAGCCAAGCCGAAACCAGAGCAACGGCGCATCCAGCGGAATGTGGCGACAGGGAGCTACGAACGGTAATTCATCGGTGGACTGGGGGGGACCGGACGGTTTGCTCATGAACCAAGACCCTTGAAATATTGTGGTTATGCCCGGGACATTTATGCGTCAGATTCTGCCGGTACGTCAACCTCTCCTTCCCAGGTCACCACGCCGGAGTCGCCATCGACGTTGGCGATGACGTCGTCCACCAGGCTGTGCAAGGCATCGTCCACCCCCCAGACCGCGGGAATGCCGAGAGAACGCACCCACCGGACGGCATCGTCGGTCGCATCCCGATGACAGAAGATCACCGCGCCTGCCAGTGCCACCCAGGGCAGCCAGCCCGGGTCGGACTGGTCAATCACCAGCACATCCCCGGCGCGCACCTGGTTAAGCTGCCAGCCGGAGCTCAGGCGTTGCACCCGACCGCGGCAGTGACCCGGCACCAGCCCATAGCCATTCACCAGCGCAGAAACAGCGGTCTGTCCGAGACTCGACGCGCCATAGCCAACCTGGTCGAGCACCCAGTCTGCAGGCCCGGCATGGGCATCCGACAGGTAACGCACCTTGCGCTCACCGATGAGCTCCGCAAGGCCCTTGCGCGCCTGTCCCTGCCAGCATTGCCAGAGTTCGTCGAAATACAGGAAGTGCACATCATCGGGATGGCGCAACAACTTGCGCGCCACCAGCCGCTGCGCCATCTGGCCCAGCAGCTCACGCATGGCCCCGGCGAGCAGCACACGCTGATTGAGCACCTGCCGGCGCAGGCGCAGCCAGAACGGCGGCACGGCATCGTTTTCCAGCGCTGCTCGAACGGCGTCACGACGTCCGGACGGCAGCTGGGTGAGCTGCTCAAGCAGAATGCCCAGATCCGCCGGTTGCTCGGCAAAACGTGGCCACACCGGATCTGCGCCGGCGCATGCCAGTGGCAACTGCCGGGCCGCGCTTTCTGTGTCCTGGTTCCCGGCCTCACTGAGACCCAGCAGAACGGACATCCGCTCAAGGTCATCACGGGCGGGGGCGATGTCTGCTTCCAGCGCGGCCGCCACGGCAGGCAGTCGCTGGTAAACGAGCTCTCCTTCCAGCGCCGTCAGGGACTCTCCCAGACGGTCCAGGCGCATCAGGCGCAACCAAAGGGCGTCGTCCTCCTGGCCCGGCGCGCTGGCAATGAGCCGGCCCAGCCGCCATTGCCAGAACGCACTGCGTGCAGCCAGGGCAATGGCTTTCGCCTTGCCCGGGAGCCGTGGTGCGGGCGCGTTCCGGGGCCGCCAGGCCGGTGGCAGGGCCCAGGCCAGGGACCAGTCGCCCTGCCATTCCTGCAGTGCCCGCAGAAACTGGCTGTTGGTGTAAAGGTGGCTGTGCTGGCGCCGGTATGGCTCGATGTTATCCAGGCTCTGCCAGCCTGCCTTTGCCCCCAGCGGGCGCCAGAATGCCGTTTTCAGCCAGCGGCCGAATACCGTGTACCAGAGCGGGGAAATTGCCTGGTTGGCCAGCCCCAGCCCGGCCCGGCGGGTCCAGGCCTCTTCCGGCGCCGGCAAGGTGCCCACCGGCAAGGCCTGGATCAACCACAGCTGCTCGCCATCCCACACCCACTCACCCGCCCTTGGCGCATCAAAGGCCTCCTTCAGGCCGTTGGCAAAGGCAATGAACCGTTTCGAGCCAATGCTGTCGCTGAACATCTCGCTGCGGCCGCTGTGGAAAGCGAGCCGGCCATCCTCATGCAAGATCAGGCGTTCCGGCTCACCGCCCTCGCCAGCACGGCCCTCCACCACCACATGGGTCAGGTCCGGTCGCATCGGGTGACGGGTAAACAGCAGCCCCGCCGCCACCTGTCGCGGCAGGCACTGGACCAGCACCGAGGCGGGTCCGTTGGGATGACTGAACAACTGCCGCAAGGCAGCCGCCAGCGCGGCGTCTGTGTCCAGGTTGGCCAGCACCTGCCGGACTGACTGCGGATTTGCCGGCCCCTGGTGCAACACCCAATAATGTTCGCCCTCCCCGGCCAGGGCTGCGAGCCTCTCCACCAGGTCGTCAGCGCTGTCCTCGACAGCCTCTCGTCGCACCCACCAGGCGGGCGGGTACGGCAGTTCAGGATGATCAGGCTGAGCACGTTCGATGGCGGTCACTTTTTCTCCAGCAGACGACGGGCCAGAAGCAGACCGCCGCAATAAAGCAACGGCAACAATAGCAAAGCCAGCAGGGTAATTTCGACGGCAATCCCCGCAAACAGCACGGGTGCCTTCATCAGGGTGCTCATCAACGACTCCTGCCAGTAGAAAAACCACTGGTTATCGGCTGGAAACAGCGCCACATGAAGCTGGTAGAACACCGCCTTGGGCCCCCAGACCAGCAACGGTACGATGGCGGCGCCGGACAGCAGCGCCACCGCCGTGATCCGTGCCGCGCGTCCGGGCAACCCGCGACGCGCCAGCACCAGCGCGGCGAGCAGCCAGGCCGGCACGACCAGGACCGTTGCCCAGGCGGCCATCGCCAGCAGCCGGCGCACATCCTCCAGATGGCGGACCTCTGCGGTTGTCAGCAGACGCTGGACCGGGTACCCCGGGGCGACGAAGTGGATATCTTCAAGCTGTGTGCCACGACGGTGCACCGCCTCGACGATTTGCGCAAACGCCCGGTGGTGTTGTTCCGGGGGCAATTGAGCAAAGCCGCGTTTCACCGGATGCTGTGGGGCATAGGTATCAATGTGCTGGCTGATGGCCATCTGTTCATACCAGAACGGGTAGCCGTAATCAGCGCGGGAGAACGCCCACCAGCTGGCAGAAATGGCCAGCCAGATGGCGGCAATGACATATAGCAGCCAGGCAAAAGCACGGGCAGCATGGTATTCGGTGGACTGCTTGTTCATAATACCGACGCCAATTACAACAAGACCAAATGATAATAACGAGAGGTTAAGCGCTCATGAGACTCGCGCTTGTTTCGTTTTGGCTGATTCTGGCCACGGGGTGTGCAACTACTGATCTGCCGCCGGCTGCACCCGGCCCGGCGACAGCAGCGATCGAACAGGATCGTTACCACGTCCGCATCAAGACCCATGATGGTATAGAACTGGCCGCCACAGTCTACCAGCCTGCCATCGAGCCCGGAGAGACGGCACCGTTGATCGTCACCACTCACGGCTATGCCGGCTTTCGTGCCAAGCGTCCGTTTTCCATTTACGGCAAGACCATGATCACCGGTGAAGCCGCCATCGAAGCGTGGCGCCAGGGCTACTGGGTGGTCTTCTACGAGCAGCGTGGCTGGGGCGGTAGCGGCGGCAACGTCGAATTTATGGCGCCTGACAAGGAGGTGAAGGATGTCTCCACGGTCATCGACTGGTCCCTGGAGCACCTGCCTGCCATCAGGCACCTGCCGGACGGCAAGCCTGCCATCGGCATGATCGGCGAATCCTACGGCGGCGGCGCCCAGACACTGGCGGCATTCCAGGACGACCGTCTTCAGGCCCTGGTGCCGGTTGCCACCTGGCATGACCTGAATGCCCTCGCCCCGCACAAGCACCAGAAAACAGCCTGGGGCGCCTACATGTTCTTCCTGGGCGCCTTCAGCAGCCGTTTCGACACCGGTTTTACCCTGAAGAAGCCCATGCGCAGTGCGTTCAGCGGTACCGTCAGTGATGATGCCACCGACCTGATGTACGAGCGAAGCCCGGCATTCTTCTGTGACCGCGGCGACGCACCAAAAGCCGATGCCCTGTTTGTGCAGGGTTTCCGGGATACGGTTTTCCCCTTGCAGGAAGCCCTGAAAAACCAGGACTGCTGGGAAAACGGCGGCCGCGATGCCCGGGTGATGGCCATCCAGGGTGGTCACATCCTGCCCTGGCCAGTACAGAAGTGGTCCGGCAAACCGTTCTTCAACACTGATGAAGAGGTGGCGTGCGGGGACTATCAGGCCACCCTGGTCGATACTGTGGTTGACTGGTGGGATGAGAAACTGAAGGGCGAGGCGCCCGTGGTGCCAGACACCTGCGTCACCCTGGATTACGAGTCGGGTCTCGCTGAGCACGACTTCCCGGAGGTGTCCGAGTCCTACCCGATTCCCAAGAGCAAGGTGCACATTCCCTGGGCCGGCATGTTTGATGGCTTCATGATCCCGGCGGACGTCACCGGTGATGTACTGCGCGCCATGTTCATGTCCGGTGCGGACCGTCGCTTCCTGGAACCCAACGGCGGGTTCGGTCGGCCGAAATTCATCCCCGTGTACATCGCCCACGAGAACGAGGTGCTGTCAGGCGTTCCGCGGATTGATCTGCGCCTGGATGGCACCGCCAGCAAGTTCAGCACGCGGGTCTTTGTCGGGGTCGGTGTTCAGCATGCCAACCGCCGCCGGGTCCATGTGGTCAGCGAACAGCTGACGCCGCTGCCAAAAAAGGGTTTCTACGATGAAGAGTTGCCGGCGATAAGCACTCCGCTGGCGCCGGGCGACCGGGTTGGCCTGGTTGTTTACGGGTATACCTGGCAGTACTTCTTCAACCCTTCGTACTGGTGGAGTCAGGCACGGGTCAGCGGCAAGCTCGACCTTCCCGTCATGGAAGTGCCGGAGGATTGACCGTCACGCCAATGGTCCTGCCGGTGCGCGTATTGGCGTAATCGGCGGGATTAACACCTTCCAGTGAGCTGTCGAAGAACACCTGCAAGGAAAAACGCAGCTCGTCTTCCGGCGGCCATCCTTCCAGCGTGTATCCCAGTTCTGGAAGGTTGCCGGGGAACCGCCCTTCCCTGTCCGAGCTTTTCTCATCACGGTAGATCAGTTTGAGCGGGATGCCCTCGAGGCTTTCCGGCACATTGAGCATGGTCATCAGGGCGAAGCCGCGCCTTGAATCGAACAGGATCCAGCCCTGGTCGGACGTCAGCCCGCGCTCCAGCATCATGCGTTCCTGGTCATCGAGCTTGCCATCGACAGTGCCCCGGGCCGACCCGCCCAGGGCCGTCCGCACCAGCGCACCCTGATGGGCATTGCCGTCTATGGACACGGACACCCGAGGCTGCTTGACCGTGGCGCGGTAGATGCCCGGAATCCGGGCGTAGGTATGGGCCTCGAAATGGTTGGCATATCGCATCGCCTGCACATGCATCTTCATCATCGGCAGCCCGCCAAAGACAATCCGCGTCTCCAGATGCAGTACCGAACGTATCGGCCCGATCCGGAAGCCGGTTTGCCTGGGCTGCAAATTGTCGTTATCCAGCGTCATGCGAGCGAAACGCACCAGCACGCCGCCGGACATCAACATACGCAGGTTATCAATGATGGAGGCATCCGGCGGGCCCCGGTAACCCTCGTAGCCGAGAAACTGCCAGTTCAGTTCGTTGTCCGGGTCAGTGGTGAGCAGGTAGCTGTCGGTGCGGGTAACACCGCTGGACGGGTCATGCAGCACATAAAAACGCTCACTGCGCTCGTCGTTGTCAATCATGAGGTAGACGTAGCGTTTCTGGCCGGCGCCATCCTGCAACACCAGCTCGCGGACCGGGCCGCCTCCCGCCTGCCGCTCCGGAAGCGGTGTCGGGCTGGCATCGGAGAGCATGAACAGGAGCTGGTCACTGGCATCGAATATTCCCCGGCGGCCTTCCAGCTCGAAGCCACTGTCGGGGAACCAGACCATGCCATGGACATCCATTTCATCAATCTGGAACGGCACCGGGACGAGACGACCATCCCTGAAGGTGTGCACACTGAGCCGGTCGATCGCCACCGGGGTATCAAGGGCCACCGTTTGCGCTGCCAGCGCCATGACAGGCTGGTCGTTTACCGGTGCAGGCCCCTCGGGCTCGGCGCCTGCGTGGGCTGCGGCAAGCAGGCCCAGCAGCAGTGGCAGCGCACGCCTCAAAGGGCCCCCTGGAGGGTGGCACGCAAGCTCACGGTGCCAGAGGCGCCGCCCGGGGTAATGTTGATCGAGCGGATCTGTCCGCCATAGTCGCGTTGCATGGTATCCAGCCAGCCAACCACAGCGGCGAACGGCTGGTCTTCCATCTGTACACGGACCGCGTTGTCCCCTTCAGGACTTGCTCCTTTCAGCGCTATCCCAGCCTGGGACGCCGCTGCATTGACGCGTGCGACCCAGTCCCCGGCGGCTGCCGACACCGGCGCATTCTGTGCGGCAGCCTGCATGGCCGGACGGTTTGCCTCTATCCACTGGTAAAGCTGGGCGTTGTTTTCAAAACGGGCACGGGCATCAGCACGATAGTGGAACACGGGCATGACAATGAGGAAGTAAAGTATGAACAGCACCAACGCCAGTGCCAGCACCTGCAACGCCCGCTGCTCGCGACTCTCGCGAGAGCCATACCAGGCCTGGGCGGTGTCCACCAGGTGGCGTCCTCGCTGCAGCAATGCTTTTTGTGAGCTATTCATGAGCCCTGCACCTTCAATAACGCCGTGACCTGCTTGCCCTGGTTTCGGTAGTTGGCGATTTCTGCCGCCAGGCCACGGTTTTCAATGTCGGATTGCAATGTCTGCAGCATCTCGTAGTCGGGCGCGGACAGCTCGAGGACCAGATTACCGTCACGCTCGCTGTACTGGATGCTGCGCGGTGACACGCCCTTGTCGCGCACGCTACTGATGGCCTCGCCCACCGGCTCCATCAATGCCAGGAACCCGCCGTCAGTGGCGCCACCTCCAGCCATTTGCAGGCGGCGCTGGAACTGTCGCTCCAGCTTGGCGGTGGCACGATCGCCGGGGAACAGGTCCTCGTAGGAGGCACTGGCGCGGGCACGCAGATCATCAGCGGCGCTGCGGTACTGGAAGCCCTGGAAGGCAACCAGCAGCAAGCCGACTACCACGGTGGCCGCCACGAACAAGGCAAACGTGCGCCATGCCGTGTCCACGGGTTTTGCCTGATTGGCGCGCGGGCGCTGTCGCACCCGGAAAGGGCCATGCAGCAATTCCACAGCCGGCTTTCCCGCAACCCGCTGACGCAATGCATCACGGTACTCGGCGGGCGCCAGGACCGGCCTCAGGTCACCCAGGGGCGCCTGTTCGCCCACATAGGCATCAAGATGCGCATCCGGCAGTACCAGCGCCGAGGACGGCGACACCAGAACCAGCGTCAAACCATCCTCCAGGGACACCAGGCCGGGCCCCGTATCGCCCAGTTCCAGCGCATCAATGCGCATGCTCTTCACGCTGAGCCCGGCATCACGCAACCGTCCCAGCAGTGTCGACAGGGCCTCCCTGTCGATGGCCGCCACCGGGTACTCCCCCGCGTCACCCTCGCCCCAGGAAAACCATTGCCCTTCCGGGGCCACCAGCAACTGGTCTTCCAGCAGGAAAGGTACTACCCGGGCAATATGACGGGCCTGCTTCTTGGCCAGGGTTACCCGGGACACCAGCACATCTGCCGCAGACAGCACGACAACCACTGGCTCACCCTCCGCCCGCTCGGCGAGATCAGCAAGATTACCGCTGAACGCGTCGCCGTCCGTGTCAACGAACCACCAACGCTGCGTGGCATCGGGATCGGGCCTGACGGCGCCCGGCGGGGCAATGACTAGCAATTCGGGCACGTATCGTCCTCGTGTCAGTAATGGCGCCTAGTTTACTGGCGTTTGCGTGGCGGTTCGAGGCCGTTGCCCAGCCTTACGAGCCGGCCGCGCCAACGCCACCCGGGGTGATGCCGGGACCGCCAGATTGCCCGGCCGACTGGTACTGCGGGTGACATTGCGGCTCCAGCGGGCCCAGTATCGGGATCACGGCGCGGGAAAAAACCCGGGTCTGCCCCTGCTGTGGCCGGTGGATGCGTGTTACCAGACGTGACACCGTGTCTTCAACGCGCACGTCCACCACCACCTGGAAGTATTCCGACGCCACCACCAGCCGGTCAGCCAGCGTTTTCCTCTGGTCCTCAGGCAGCGCCTGTATGGCCGGCAGGGAAAGCACATCTGCCACGTCACCGTACGGGCCCTCCTGGCGATTCTTGACGATATCCGTGGCAGCCGCAGATCCCTGCCCCAGCACCGCCTCCAGCACGGGTTGCGGAGCGGTGTTCACGTTCAGGCGCGCGCCTGCCGGCAGCGCTGTAAAGTAGCTCCAGAAAAAGGGGTTGCTCTGCTGGGTGGCCGGGAACGACCGCAGCGCCCGCATTTCAGATTCGTGCAGGATCGGCATGTTCGGCGTGCGCCGGTTCCGGTACTCAGCATCCTCCGCCCCGTTGGCGCCGGTCACCAGCAGGTCGCTGTCGAGCCAGTCCACCATCTCGTCCGCCAGTGCCGGCGCGGCGGTTGCGTCGTCCATCAGCGAACCGAGCAGCCTGAACAGCGCATCGCGCTGGCTCATATCCGCTTCCCCGGCGCCTGCATTATCGACCACCCGGCTATTGAGGTTGAAACGGCCCTGCAGATCCTGGACAGAAGCGGCAATGAAAGCGTCGTGGTATGGCGTCGGCGGGAGCTTGATGGCCCACTTTTCGTCAACACAGTCATCGAGGAAGGTACCATCCTTGTCGTCATCTTCCAGGTCGTCGATCAATGCCTGCAGGGCCACCTGTTCGGCGGCCATGGCGTACTGGTAACGCTTGTCCCACTGCAACAGGTTATTGGTGCGCTGGGTGGTCTGCATGGCCCGATATATGATCTCCGTGCTGATGGCGGCGACCACGGCCAGCACCAGCAAAACCACAACCAGGATTACGCCGCGCTGCCCTACAACCATGGGTTCACCACCATGCGGAAGTACCGGTGCAGGCTGTAGCCGTTCTCCAGGGTGATATCCACCTCGACGCTGGCTGGCAGCGGTTGCAGCAACATGGCCGTCTGCGCACTGCTGTCAGGCGGCCAGAACTGTGCCCACTCAAGCTCATCCGTTGTGCTGCTGCGCTCCAGGTAGCGCACCGTAAATGACTCTACGCCATCCAGCAGGACGACCTTCTCCTCTTCCACACCGGTTGTGGCGTCCAGCAGGGGCCGGTGATAGCGGCGCAGTTCGCCGTCCACCAACACATAGCTGACGCGCTGCAGCTGGCTGCGCGGGCGCAGGTCAAACGGATTGGCCCAGCCGAGCCGGGTGAAGGCAACCCCGCCGTCGGGCAGTGACATCATGGCCGGCTCCTCGGTGCCATAGGCATCCCGCACCGGGCGCGCAATGGCCTGCTCGAAATCCATGGTCAGGAAGGTAATTGCGCGCTGCTGGGCGGTGAGACGCTGGCCATGGTCCTCGAGCCTGTCTGCGTCATCCAGGGAAACGGAAACAATGCGTAGCGCAAATATGAAGACGAGACTGAACAGGAAGGTGACCACCAGCACCTCGAGCAGCGTGAAGCCACTCGCCAGCTTTCGCCTGCTAGGTACGGTCATAGGGCTTTCCCACCAGGGTGGCCTGCTCGAGGACGACTCTGGCATCCTCGCCGAAACCGGCCTCCGGGCCGACGCTGATATCGACACGGCGGGTATCCGGGTACGGCCCCTCAGTGACAGTGGTGCGCACTCGCCAGCGACGGTCAAAGCGCTCCACCGTACTGTCCTGGGTGCCGGTTGCGGGGAACTGGTTGTAGACCTGAAGTTCCACCAGCTTGTCCGATGCCACCATCCAGGCCAGGAACTTCTCGTTGACCCGGCCGTAGCCATTGGCACTGCTGCCCACCGTGTTGGCGATGCCTGCCATCAGCAATGCCATGACGCTGATGGCGACAAGCACCTCGATGAGTGTAAAGCCGGTCTGTGGTCCGCTCTTCCTGGTCATTGAAGGGCTTCCTCGGCCTGCTCCTGGTCCCCGAACTCACGTCCATCCCGGTCAGACTCGCTGGTGCCGATGCTGGTGATATGCAGCTCTTCCTCGAACACCGTGTCGGGGGCGTACAGGCGCAATGTAATCGGCGACACTTCGCCGCTGGGAAAGAAAAAGACCTGCGGCAACGGCTCAGGCTCTTCGCCGGGCTCCTCCCCATCGTCCAGGATCACCTCGGCTGCATCCGCAAGGCTCGGTTGCCCATCGTCTGCCGGCGCCACCGTGTCCCACTCCAGGCTGACGCCTTCGGGCAGCCCATGGCGGCGCAACGGCCCGGTTTCAAATGCAACGAACGCCTCCTCCTGCCAGTCATACCGAAGCGGCTCCACAGCATCCGTTTCCAGGCGCAGGGCCAGCAGGTCACCGCGGAAAAGTGCCTGCTCGGTGAGCTGACTGACCATGTCGCTGATACGTGCTGATTCCTGCTGCAACTGCCGGCCGGTATCGTCGCGTATCAGGCGCGGCACCATGACCATCATCAGCATGCCCAACAGGACCACCACCACCAGCAATTCCAGCAGGGAAAAACCGCCCTGCCTGCACAGCCTGCCGGGACTAGCGCGACTCGTTGAGACTGATGTCAGCATTGACGCCCTCGCCGCCTTCCTGGCCGTCTGCGCCGAGCGAGTAGAGGTCATAGGGGCCATCCAGACCCGGGCTGATATACACATACTCATTCTGCCAGGGATCCACCGGCTCCTTCTTGATGTAGGGTTCGGTCCAGTTTTTCGCGTCCGTGGGCGCCTCGACCAGAGCCTGCAGGCCCTGCTCGGTGGTCGGGTACTTGCCGTTGTCCAGCTTGTAGAGATCAAGGGCACTGCCCAGTGCAGCCATGTTGGTGCGCGCTATTTCCACACGCGCCTTGTCACTCTGGCCAATCACGTTGGGCGCCACGATAGCCGCCAAAAGGCCAATGATGATTACTACCACCATGATTTCCAGCAGGGTAAAACCACGCTGGCGCATCACTGACAGTCCATTAGTACGCATATCTTCAAACCTTTTTCAGGTTGCGAATGAATTGAGATTCAGCATCGGCAGAATCACTGACAATACTACCAGCATTACCACGCCAGCCATGGCCAGCAACATGACCGGGCCGAGCAGATTGACCATGGCCTGGACCGAGCTGGCCAGGTTGCGCTCCTGGTAATCCGCCGCGCGCAGAAGCATCTGCTCCAGCTCGCCGGATTGCTCCCCGCTGGCGATCATCTGCACCAGCATGGGTGAAAACCAGCCACTGCGCTCAAGCGCCTTGCTCAGGGAGCCGCCCTCGCGAACCTGGCGTGTGGCGTCCGCCACGGATTCCCGGATAGCGATATTCCCCACCACCTGGGTACAAATGCCCAGTGCCTCTACCAGGGGCACCCCACTGCGCGAAAGAATCGCCAGTGTGCCGGCGAGGCGGGCGCTGTCTGCCGTGCGGATCAACGCGCCAACCACCGGAATAGCTAACAGCTGTATATGCACACGTTTGCGGAAGGCGGGCTGGCGCATGGCGCGCAGGAACGCCACCACCGCCACTACGGCGAGCAGCACGATCAGCCAGAGCCAGTTCTGTACAAACTCTGACGCACCGATGGTAATGCGTGTCAGCAGGGGCAGCTGCTGGTCCATATTGTTGAAAACTTCGGCCATTTTCGGCACCACAAAGGACATCAGGAAGATGATGACCAGCACCGAAAAGCCCATGATGAACGCCGGGTAGACCATCGCCTGGCTCACCGAGCGGCCGGTATCCTGGCGAGTCTCAAGATAATCGGACAGTTGCTCGAGCACTTGTTCAAGATGGCCACTCTGCTCGCCGGCTGCCACGGTGGCGCGATACAGCTCCGGAAACGCGCGGGGAAACTCGGCCATGCTGGCTGCCAGGCCAAAACCCTCCATGACCCGCGAGCGGACACCCAGGATTATACGCTCCACCCGCGGCTGTTCTGTCTGCCGGGCCACCGCTGCCAGTGCCTGCTCCACCGGCAGGCCACCGCGAATCAGCGTTGCCAGCTGTCGCGTCACCAGTGCCTGTTCAGCCAGCTTGAGCCGGCCGGTGAGGCTGAGACGATCGGCCAGGCCCTTGGGTTGCTTGTTTTCGCGGCTGGCGGACACCTCAAGCGGCACCCAGCCACGCCCCTTGATCTGCTGGCGCGCCTGACGGGCGCTGTCAGCCTCTACAACGCCTTTCTTGACCTTGCCATTCTGGTCGAGGGAGCGGTATTCAAATGCGGGCATGGACAGGCACCGTAGACGGTCAGTTTTCGCGCGTTACGCGCAGCACTTCCTCGATACTGGTATCGCCCAGCATCACCTTGCGCCATCCATCCGTGCGGATACTCGGCGTGAAGGTCCTGGCCTGTCGCTCCAGGGACTGTTCCGAGGCCTTGTCGTGGATCAGCTGGCGCATGGTGTCATCAACCACCACCAGTTCATAGATGCCGGTACGACCACGGTATCCAAGCTGGTTGCAGTGCTCACACCCGGCAGGCCGGTAGACCGTCACCGACTCGCCGTCAGACAGGCCCATCAGGCGACGCTCGCCATCAGTCAGGTCAGCGGGCTGCTTGCAGTCGGGGCACAGCAGGCGAACCAGCCGCTGCGCCAGCACGCCCAGAAGGGAGGATGAAAGCAGGAACGGCTCGATGCCCATATCCTGCAAACGCGTCACGGCGCCAACGGCTGAATTGGTGTGTAGCGTGCTGAGCACCAGGTGGCCGGTCAGGGAGGCCTGAACGCCGATTTCAGCCGTTTCCAGGTCACGGATCTCACCCACCATCACGACATCCGGGTCCTGGCGCAGGATGGCGCGCAGCCCGCGGGCAAACGTCATGTCCACCTTCGGGTTCACCTGGGTCTGGCCGATACCCTCAAGCTGGTATTCGATCGGGTCCTCCACCGTGAGGATATTGCGCGAACTGTCATTCAGGTCGGTCAGCGAGGCGTAAAGGGTAGTGGTTTTACCGGAACCGGTGGGACCTGTGACCAGGATGATGCCATGCGGCTTGTAGATCAGGTCCTTCAGCGGCCCCAGGGTTTCCGCGCCCATCCCCAGGTGCGACAGGTCCAGGCGCCCGGCCTGCTTGTCGAGCAGTCGCAGTACCACCCGTTCGCCGTTGCTGGAGGGCATGGTAGAGACCCGGACATCCACATCACGGCCGCCCAGGCGCAATGAAATACGGCCATCCTGCGGCACACGCTTCTCGGCAATATCAAGGCGCGCCATGACCTTGATCCGGCTGACCAGCAATGGCGCCAGCTCCCGCCGCGGTGTCAGCACTTCACGCAGGACACCATCGACCCGCATACGGACGATCAGGCGTTTCTCGAATGTCTCGATATGGATATCCGAGGCGTTCTCCCGGATCGCCTCCTGCAGCAAGGCATTGATCAAGCGGATAATCGGCGCATCATCTTCCTGCTCAAGCAGGTCGGCGGTTTCCGGGACGGCCTCGGCGAGCGAGGTCAGGTCCAGCTCGGCCAGGTCATCTGCCGCTTCAGCGGCGGCGCCCCGCTGCTGCTCGTAGGCAATGGCAAGGGCGGTTTCAAAGCCCGCTGCATCGACAAAACGCGGCGCCGGCAGGTCATCGTGCCAGCGCCGTACCTCCGCCAGTGCGGCGCCATCCAGTGGCAGGCGACAAACCAGTTCGCTGCCATCATCCGACGGCCGGATAAGAATCCCGAAGCGCCGCGCGAACCCGTATGGCAACAAGCCGGACAGCGAAAGGTCCAGCTCCTCATCCTCTGGCAGCATTGGTTCCTGCAGGGCATCCATGGTGTCAGTATTTCTCCATAAGGGCTTCGATCACCTCACGCCCGGTGTCATTCAGCTCCAGGAACTGGAAACCGGCGTTGAACTCACCTGCTGTAGACTGCTGCTTGCTCCAGATGTTCCGTGCCGAAAAGCTCAGGGTATTGACCCCCCGGATCTGCTCCGGAAGCACCACACTGAGCTGAAACTCCTGCCCTTCCTTGATTTCCTGGCGGGTTGACAGCTTGAACCCGTCAACGCTGACGTTCAGAAGGCGGCCCACATTGCCACCAGTGGCGCGATCGAACAATACCATTTCCTTGTACATTTTCTTGCGTGGGAAGCGGCGCTGCTCACGGGCCAGCTGCTCGGCCTCCGACATCCCCCTTCCCGTGATGTCCCGGACAACAAGCACGCATCCTGAGAACTCTTCTTCCGGCTGATTAACCGCTGATGCCGTAATTTCAAGGAGTTTGGGGTCATTGCCGGCGTGGCAGTACAGGGATGTATCATTCTGCCAGCGCCGGCCGGCGGCGCAGCACTCCATAACTGGCGAGTTGCTCCAGTCCCAGCGCACCGCTCCTTCTTCATTGCGAAACAGCAGCTTGTCCACTGGCTGCCCCACCAGTTTATCCCGGTCTGCTTCGAGCAGCGTGGCGGCGCTGTCATTACAAAAGGTGATAATGCCCTTTTCATCCGTACCAACAACGCCCTCACCGATGGCTTTCAAAAGTCGTTCGTTTTCGTCTTTCAAACGCTTCATCTGGACCACGGCCTGCTGCAGCTTGCGGCGCTGCATATCAAGGTCGAGGAACACTTCCACTTTGGCGATGAGAATGTCCTGATCCAGCGGCTTGAACAGGTAGTCCACGGCACCACACTCGTAGCCGCGAAACACGTACTTGCTCTCCTTGCTGATTGCAGTAACAAAAATGATCGGAATATTGCGGGTCTTTCGGTTCTTGCGCAGGAGCTCCGCGACTTCAAAACCGTCCATTTCAGGCATCTGAACGTCCAGCAGGACGAGCGAGAAATCCTTTTTCAGCGCCATCTGCAGGGCTTCGTTTCCTGAAGTGACCATAACCAGGTTACGGTTTGGCGACTCAAGAATCGCCTCCAGCGCGATCAGATTTTCGCGATGGTCATCTACAAGGAGAATATTCTGCTTGATCATTGCGTGAGACCAAAAACCTGCTCGACGATAAAATCGCCAATCCGTTCAACGTCCAGTACATGCTGGACGCACCCAGTATCGATCGCCGACTGCGGCATCACAGGCGCCTCCGCTGTTTGTGGATTCTGCGCCACTGTGACCCCTCCTCTCCTGGCAATGTACTCGATGCCTGCGGCACCGTCCTCATTGGCGCCAGTTAACAGCACCGCCAGCGTGCCCTCACCGTATACATGACCGGCAGAGAAAAACAGCTCGTCAATTGATGGCCTTGAGTAATGCACAGGCCAGTACATGGCGAGCCCCACTTGTGCATTGTCCTCAACCAGCATGTGATACCCCGGCGGAGCGACAAACACCCGCGAGGGGCATATGTCTGTCTTGTCTTCCGGGGACACCACATCTATCTCTACTTTCTGGCCCAGTACTTTCGGCAACCGGTTTTCGGTAGATACCCGCAGATGCTGGGCCAGGAATACAGGAACGGGCAAATTTGCCGGCAACCGCTCCAGTACCTTGATGGACGCCTCGATTCCACCCCAGGACGCGCCCAGCACCACGGCCTGAATCCTTTGCCGATGGTGCATAATTTACTCAGTCCTTGTCTGACTTTCCCTGATTCTGCGTCTTTGCAGCCTCATAGGCAGCCCTGTGCGCCTGGGCCTGCTTCAGCTTCAGCTGCAGTTCCCGGCGCTGCCGGTCCAGCTGCAGGAAGAAGTTGACCTTGCTCTGCAGAATCATGGGATCAAGAGGCTTGAAGAGATAGTCGACTGCACCTACCTGATAGCCCTTGAAGACATACTTGTCTTCCTTACTGATGGCGGTAACGAAAATAATGGGGATATTCTGGGTGTCCTTGCGTTGCCGCATCAATTCCGCCACCTCAAAACCATCCATACCCGGCATCTGCACATCAAGCAGGACAAGGGAAATATCCTCTTTGAGCAGAATCTTGAGCGCGTCAGGGCCGTTATGGGCCTTGATGAGCTCGCGGCCGGTATCCTCCAGTAGTGCCTCCAGTGACACCAGGTTGGCCGGCTGGTCGTCCACCATCAGTATCTTCTGAATGATTGTTGTGTCATTCATAGCGACACCTGCTTACGTCGAAATATCTTCATTCCACTGTCTATCGGCTCGAACTCCGACTCCAGTCCGGAGAACTGCAGACTCTCTTTGGTACCCAGGCACAACACGCCGCCCAGATCCAGGCTGTCCGCAAAAAGCCGAAACACCCGCTTTTGCAGATCACGATCAAAATAAATCAGCACATTTCGGCAAACGATGACATTCATCTCACCGAAAA
Organism: Alcanivoracaceae bacterium; assembly: GCA_029212745.1. Classification (GTDB taxonomy): domain Bacteria; phylum Pseudomonadota; class Gammaproteobacteria; order Pseudomonadales; family Alcanivoracaceae; genus JARGOL01. The sequence goes on along the minus strand of JARGOL010000002.1, from coordinate 420,408 downwards.
CCTGATCGGTTGCCAGATCATGATCAGCGAAGACGATGTTTCGCTTCAGCCGCTGATCAATGATCACGCCATCATACTTGCAGGTGTAGTAGTCCGAAAGACTGGCACGCCCTCCTGCTCGTTGGTAATTGTCGCCATACTGGCGAATAGCGGCAATGGAGTAGATGCCTTTCTTGGCCACCGCAAGCACATTCTTGTCGATATCCGTGGCATAGATCTGGGTGCGATCATAAAGGCCCTCCTCCTCCAGGAGGATGGCCATGCTGTATATCTCCTCGCCGGTTGAGCAGCCCGCATGCCAGACCTTGATGAACGGAAAGGTCTTGAGGATGGGCACCACTTCTTCCCGGAAGCGCTTGTAAAACGGAGGGTCACGGTACATTTCCGTGACATTGACGGTCAGGTCGTTCAGCAGCGTAACAAAGAAGGCCCGGTCACGAAGCACCTTGTCGGTCATGGCCATGATGGACGGCAAGCCGGACAGGTCCAGTCGGTGGGCAATGCGGCGGCGAATGGAAGCCTTGCTGTAGGAGCGAAAGTCGTATCCATACATATGATAAATCGCCTCCAGCAAGAGACGAATCTCGATATCCTCGATCGTTTCCTGTTCGTCACTAATGTGCTGCAGCTTTTCTGCCACCTGCATGTGCCTCACTTATGCAGCCACACCCGCATCAGGGATGTAAGCTTTGCCATATCAATAGGTTTCGAGCAGTAGTCATTAGCCCCTGCCTCGATACATTTTGCCCGGTCGTCCTTCATCGCTTTTGCCGTCAAGGCCAGCATCGGCAACTTGGCGAAGCGATCCTGCTCTCGAATCAGGCTCATGGCCTCGTACCCGTCCATCTCCGGCATCATGATATCCATGAGCACGATATCCATCTCCGGATTGTCATTCAGGGTATCCACCGCCTCACGCCCGTTGTTGGCAATGGTGATATCAAACCCGAGCTCCTCAAGCTGGGCCGACAACGCATAGATATTGCGCATGTCATCATCTACCAGGAGCAGCTTCTTGCCCTCGAAGATGTCATCGCGGTGCTCCAGGGACTGATTCGAGGGACCACCCTTGGACTGCGGCAGTGTCGACTCCAGCCAGTGCAGGAAGAGTGACGCCTCATTCAGCAAACGCTCCGAGGAGCGCTCCGTTTTCAGAATGATGCGGTCGGCGTATTTCCGCAGCTGGGCTTCTTCATCGCGGCTCAGCTCCTTGCCGGTATAGATGATCACTGGCACGGAATCATACTGGTCATCACCATTGATGATCTCAAGGAGGTCGAACCCGGACATATCAGGCAACGTCAGGTCGAGAATCATGCAGTCGTAGACCTTGTCCTTGAGCGCGGCAAGAGCCTCCTGGCCCGAGTGGACAGGGGTGATCTCCACCCCTTTCTCGTCGAACAGCTCACGGATGCTTTCGTGTTGCAGCTCGCTGTCCTCCACCACCAACATGCGTCGCACGTTCTTCTCGATGGCCTGCTCGATCTTGGTGAAGGCATCCGATATCTGGTCCTGGTTGACCGGCTTGGTTAGGAAATCGATGGCACCCAGCTCCAGCGCCTTCTTCTTCTCGTCCTTGCCCGAGAGGAAATGCACGGGGATATCCTTGGTGCGAGGATCGGCCTTGAGCTTTTCCATGACCTCCCAGCCGTCGATGCCTGGCAGGCCAATGTCAAGGATGATGGCGCTGGGCCGGTAATGACTGGCATATTCAAGGCCGGTTTCACCGTCGGGACAAATGTGCGCTTCCAGACCATAGTCACCGGCCAGATCCACCAACACAGATGCGAAGGCATCGTCATCCTCGATGATCAGTACGGATTTTTCCTTGACGACAAAATTCTCCTCCGGCGCCCCGCCTTCCTGGGCCGCAGGGGGCTGCTCGGCAACCATGGGGGTTGCTGCCGGGGCGGCTACAGGCTCCGCGGCATTCTCGCTGTCGTCTTTCCAGACTGAATCCGGGTCGCCAAAGGGCAGGTAAAGATCGAAGGTGGAACCTTGCCCGGCACCATCACTGCGAATCCCCAGGTCACCGCCCAGCAGGCGCGCCAGCTCCCGGGAAATGGTGAGGCCAAGGCCGGTACCGCCGTACTTGCGACTAGTGGTGCCGTCTGCCTGCTGGAATGCCTCGAATATGAGCTTCTGCTTTTCTTCAGGGATACCAATGCCGGTATCGCTGACCGCCAGACGTAACGTCTGGCCTGGCACCAGCGCCCGGGATGGCAGCTGGTCTTCCTCCGGCACCTCGATGGTCAGGGTAACGCCACCCTGCTCGGTGAATTTCATGGCATTGGAAAGCAGGTTTTTGATGATCTGCTCCATGCGCTGGCGATCGGTGTAAAGCCGTTCCGGCAGGTTGTCGCCGAACTCCACCTTGAAGTACAGGCCCCGGTTTTCGGCAAGATGAGAGAAGTGCTTGCGGAAATGCTCGCCCACTTCCTCGATGTCCAGGTCATCAATGACCACATCCATCTTGCCTTCCTCGATCTTGGAGATATCGAGGATGTCGTTGATCAGGGTGAGCAGGTCGGAACCGGCGCTGTGGATGACCTGTGCATGCTCAATCTGCTTCGCTTCCAGGTTGCCTTTCTTGTTCTGCGCCAACGCATTGGAAAGAATGAGGATACTGTTCAGGGGCGTGCGCAGCTCATGCGACATGGTAGACAGGAACTCGGACTTGTACTTGGAGGACATCTCCAGTTCCTTGATCTTGTCCTGCAGTTCTTTCTGCAGGATCTGGAGATCCTCGTTCTTCTTGGCCATCTCCGCTTTCTGTTCCGACAGCAGTTTGGCCTGCGCCTCCAGCTCCTCGTTGGTTACCCGCAGCTCCTCTTGCTGGGCCTGCAGGCTCTCCTCTGATGCCCTGAGGGCCTGCGTTTGTGCCTCCAGCTCTTCATTGATGGCGCGCAACTCTTCCTGCTGCTGCTGCAAACGGGACTCGGAGGCAGCAAGCTCCATGGCCTGTTCTTCGAGATCATCGTTTATGCGCGCCAGCTCCTGCTTCTGGCTTTCCATTTCCTGGGCGGCCTTCTGGGCCTGCTCCAGCGCATCTGCCAGCCGCACCCGGCTGCGGGCGGTGTGAACTGACACCGCTATGGCATGGACGCCCTCTTCCAGGAAGCGCAGGTCCTCATCATCGAACTCGCGGAACGCACCGATTTCCAGCACACCCTTGAGCTCGTCCTCATGGACGATGGGAGTGACGATGATGTTGCGTGGCGTCGCCTTGCCGGTGGCAGAGGCGATGCTGATGTAATCCTCCGGCACTTCCGACAGCAGTATCTGCTTTTTCTCCAGCGCACACTGCCCCACCAGCGATTCACCAAGCCGGAATTCGTTGGCCAGGTTCTTGCGGCGTTGCATGGCGTAGGAGCTGTTCAACGTGAGCAGCTCGTCATCTTCATCAAAGACATAGAACGCGCCCACCTGGGATTCCATCACCGGCACCAGGTAGGTCAGCATATTGTTGCCCAACTGCTGCAACGTCATGTCGCCCCGCATGCGGTCGTTCAACTCGGCCAGGCGTGTCTTGAGCCGCTCCTGGCGACGGTCTTCCAGGTGCCTGTCACGCAGTGTGTCGCGCATGCGGCGGATGGCGCTGAGCAAACGGCCAGTCTCGTCGGCCCGGTCAACCACAATTTCCTTGTCCCAGTCGCCATTGGCAATACTGCCGGACGCTTCAACGGCGTGATCAAGGGGGATGATAATGCTGCGGGTAACCCGCCAGGTAATCAGCGCCAGCAACAACAGCGCCGAAGACACAACAATGATGCCGATCAGCTGGGTGTTGGCGGTGTTCTCGCGGGTATTGTTGAGGCTGTCGTAGAACGCCGAGTAACGCTCTTCCTGGAACTCCTCCAGCAGGATCTCGAACTGGTCTCGCAGGTCGGCCACTTCGCCAAGGCGCTCGTAGAAGCCTTCGTCATCAATATTGCCGGCGATCATGTCCTGGGCGACGGAGCGAGCACTCTCGTAGTAGAGCGAGAAAGCCTGTACCAACTCTTCAATTGGCGCCTCCAGTTCCGAATCAAGCTCCGCCATGCCGCGCAGATTGAGAACGGCCTGGTCAGCCAGGCGAACGGCTTCACCAAGCGCGTCGGCATCCTGGGTTTCAATGGCCCGAACAAGGGAATCCCGCACGGTGTACAGGGTGAGGTTGTTCTGTGAGGCCGCCTCGAGTACGACGAAGTCCACCGTCTCGATCTGCTTGAGCTCGCGGATGCTGGCGTTGCCAACCGTATAGCTGTAGGCAAAGTAACCAAGGAAGGCGAGAATGCCGAGGCCCGCGACGGCGATGATCTTCAGCCGCACGGACAGGTTCTTGAGCCAGTTCATCTCTGGACCACCTTGTTTTTCTTTGAGTCAGGGACTCTTATCGTTATGACGCTAGCGCCCGGATACGAATAAATGCGTATAGAAGGCATCAATCTAGCAGACCGTGACTGTTGACGGCAATAATCTGCTTCAAGGAGTAACGCTAACTCATGGAGGTTACAAGGATTTTTTGCAGTTTTTTGCCTTGCTGAGGGGCGCCGGGCGGGGAAGAAATGGTGCCCGGAGCCGGAATCGAACCGGCACGGTGTTGCCACCGAGGGATTTTAAGTCCCTTGCGTCTACCAGTTTCGCCATCCGGGCGGGTGACATGACAGGGAATTTGGAGGCGCGGGTCGGAATCGAACCGGCGTACACGGAGTTGCAGTCCGCTGCATAACCACTCTGCCACCGCGCCGAAACAAAAAACCTCGGACGCGCCGAGGTCTCGAAACTGGAGCGGGAAACGAGATTCGAACTCGCGACCCCAACCTTGGCAAGGTTGTGCTCTACCAACTGAGCTATTCCCGCTTTGAAACTGTGCTGCCCTGGCAGCGGAATGGCATTCTACCCGCCGCCCCTTCCCTGTCAAGCGTCCGCGGCCTGATTGCCTGTTATTTGCGCGGTGGCCAGAGTTCCGGCCAGGCCGCCTTCAGGTACGCCACCATCGACCACAGGGTCAGGCCGGTCGCCACGTACAGTAGGCCGTAGGCCAGCCACAGGAAAGGCGTCATGATCGGGTCACCGAGCTCGGTAAACGCAGGCTTGTCGGCCAGCAATGCGGTTATGGCGGCAATCTGGGCCACGGTCTTCACCTTGCCGATGGCACTAACCGCCACCCGGCCGCGTTTGCCGATCTCGGCCATCCATTCGCGCAGGGCCGAGACAGTGATTTCCCGGCTGATAATGACGATGGCCGGCACCGCCAGCCACAGGTTGGCGTGCACCTGGACCAGCATGACCAGGGCCGTGGCCACGATCAGCTTGTCTGCCACCGGGTCAAGGAAAGCGCCGAAGCGGCTGGTCTGGTCCAGCTTGCGCGCCAGATAGCCATCCACCATGTCCGTGATACCGGCGGCCAGGAACAGGCCGGCGGCACACAGGTCACTCCAGCGAAACGGCAGGAAGAACACCAGCACCAGCACCGGAATGGCCGCAAGGCGGGTCAGGGTCATGATATTGGGCAGGTTAAGCGGACTTGCAGGAGTGGACATCAGCGGCTCAGGTCACCTGTACTTCGAAAGCCGGAGTATACCTGAACAGCGCCCCACCCTCACCCTTCGTGAAGCCAGTCGTATACGGTCTGCGCCAGCGCCGGACTGACGCCGGGCACCTGGGCGATGGCCTCGGCCGGGGCGTCCCTGAGCTGGGCCAGGCCGCCGAAATGGGTCAGCAGGGCCTTGCGCCGTTTCGCGCCCACGCCGGGTATTTCTTCCAGGGTTGATGCCGACCGGGGTCGTGAGCGTCGCCCGCGGTGACCGGCAATGGCGAACCGGTGGGCCTCGTCACGCACGTGCTGGAGCAGGTGCAGCCCGGGATTATCCGCCGCCGGGGCCAGTTGTGTGCCGTCGGCACGCCACAATACCTCCAGCCCTGCCTTGCGGCTGGGGCCCTTGGCAATGCCCAGCAGCGGTAACTGGTCGGTGAGGCCAAGCTCTTCAAGGACCGAGGCAATGCGCCCAACCTGCCCCTTGCCCCCGTCAATCAGCAACAGCCCGGGCAACTCCCCTTGTTCCTTCTGCACCCGGCGGTAACGTCGGGAAACGGCCTCCGCCAGGGCGGCGTAGTCGTCGCCGCCAGATTCCGGCTCCACGTTGAAGCGGCGGTAATCAGCGCGGCGCGGGCCTTCCGGGCCGAAAACCACACAGGAAGCCACGGCCCGCTCACCGCCGGTATGGCTGATATCGAAGCACTCGATCCGGGCCGGCGGCGTGTCCTCACCGAGCAAGGCTGCCAGCGCCAGGTAGCGTTGCTCCAGGGATTCCCGGGCCGCCAGGCGGTGGACAAGGGACTGGCGGGCATTTTCTGTGGCCATGCGCATCCACGCCTGGCGCTCGCCACGGACCCGGCTGGCAAAACGGGCCCGCTTGCCCCGTTTCTGCCGGATGGCTTCAGCCAGCGCCTCAGTATCTCCCACATCAGCGGCCAGCAGCACTTCTCCGGGCAGCTCACCCGGGTGCTCGCCCAGGTAATACTGCTCCAGGAACGCACGCATAACCCCGGCCTCATCCTCCGCGCCCATGTTCGGCACCCAGCTGCGATTGCCCAGCACCCGGCCCTGGCGAATGAACAGCACCTCAATGACCACCAGCCCGGGCGCCGACGCCAGGGCAACCACATCCACGTTGCCGCGCCCGGTATCCACATACTGGCGCTCCTGGATATGGCGGATAGCGGTAATCTGGTCACGCAGGCCAGCGGCGCGCTCGAACGCCAGTTCTGCCGACGCCTGCTCCATCTCCCGGGTCAGGCGATCGGTAATCTGCTGGTCCCGCCCCTCGAGAAAGGCGGTGGCCATGTCCACCTGGGCCCGGTACTGCGCCTCGGTCACGTAACCCACGCATGGCGCGGTGCAGCGATTGATCTGGTGTTGCAGGCAGGGACGGGTGCGATTGCGGAAAAAGCTGTCCCGGCAGTTGCGCAACTGGAACACCTTTTCTACCAGGGCCAGGGTTTCCCGCACGGCGCCGCTACTCGGGTACGGCCCGAAATAGCGCACGCCCTTGCGTCGGGTACCGCGATGGAAGCCGATCCGTGGCCAGCGCTCCCTGTCCGTGAGCTGGATGAAGGGATACGACTTGTCGTCCCTGAGCAGCACGTTATAGGGCGGTTTCAGTTCCTTGATCAGGCCCTGCTCCAGCAGCAAGGCCTCCACCTCGCTTTGCGTCACGGTGGTGGAAATGCTGTTTATCCGGGCCACCAGGGCGCGGGTCTTGGGGGCCAGGCCTGAACTGCGGAAATAACTGGACAGGCGCGCCTTCAGGTCCCGGGCCTTGCCCACGTACAGCACCTGACCGTCAGCATCCAGCATCCGGTAGACGCCCGGCCGGGTACTACACTGGGCAAGGAAGCTGCGCGCATCAAAGTTGGCTGACAATACTGGCTCCGTGTCTGGCTGATTCGGTCAATACAAGGGGCAATCGGCGTTGTCGGCAAATTGCGGATGCTCTATAACGGTGATGTCACGTCAATATCACGTGAAGACCAGGGACGGCCCGCCTCAGGCGTTAGAACGGATTCTAACGAACAATAATCACATGAGGGCCAGTCATCATGAAAAAAACCCTAGCCATGCTGGGCGCCTGCGTCTCCCTGCTGCCTGCCCTGGCACAGTCTGCCACTGTGGCGGAACTGGAGAGGCGTCTGGAGCAGCTTGAGAGGCAGTCATCCAGCCGTACCAGCGTCTCGGACGTCGACCTGAAAGTGGGCGGCTTTATCAACGCCGGCGCCGCTGCCACCAACAACCTGACCGACAATGTCGTTTCCGGCGCCGGGCCCACCGAAGAACTGTCACCGCCCACTTATGCAGGCCTGGATGAGGAGGTCACATACGACCGGCTCACCTCCGCCGGCATTCAGGTCCAGGCCAACGTCAGCGACCGGGTCAGCGGCACCATCCAGCTGTATGCCGACGGCGCCGACGATTTTGACGCCCAGACCGAATGGGCCTACATCACCTACCAGTTCACTGACGCCACCGAAGCCCGCGCCGGTCGACTGGTGATTCCCCTGTATATGCACAGCCAGTACCAGAATGTCGGCTATGCCCTGCCCTGGATAGAACTGCCACGGGAAGCCTATGACATTGCCCCGGTACGGAGTATGGAAGGCGTTGACCTGACCACCCGCTTCCAGACCGGCAATATGGCCCACGCGGTGAACGTGTTTCACGGCACCCTGGATATCGACGTCGGCATCAACGGCACCAACGCCACGTTCCGGATGCGTGACATCACCGGCATCAACCTGACCTCATCTCTTGGCAACCTGAGTACCTGGCTGAGCTATGTCGGTGCAGAGGCCAATGTCGACATCCTGCCGGGCAAGTCCGCCTACGACATCGACAACGATTACGGCTATTTCTCCAGCGCCGGTTTCCAGTATGACAACGGCGCACTGCTGTTCATGGCCGAACAGACCCAGCTGAGCATTGCCAATCGCTGGTTCCCGGCCAATACCGGCAGCTACGCCACCCTTGGCTACCGCTTCGGACGTTTCATGCCCCATGTCACCTGGGCGGAAGTGGATGACGATGGCTACAACGATGTCCGCAACGACCCGGTCGGGCGTTTCCTCTACAACGGCCTCGCCAGCCACCAGAAAAGCTGGACCGTTGGCGTGCGCGCCGACGTGGCCACCAACCTGGCCCTGAAGGCAGAGGTGAGCCGTTTCTACGACCTGGGTGATGACGCCCAGTCCGCCGCGGCGATTCCTCCCAACCCGCTGCTGCCGGGCGGGCTACCAGCTCACCAGACGGGCTCGCTGTTCAACAGCGTCCCGGACCGGGATGACACCCCGCTGGTCTTCCGCCTTGCCGCCCAGATGGTCTTTTGAGACGAGGAGCCAGACATGAAAGCATTTACCTATCTCCTGCTCTCCTGCCTTCTCGCGTTGCCTGTGGCCGCGTCAGCCGAAGTGGTTGTGGTGGCATCGGACAGCCTTGGCATTACCTCACTGAACCAGGCCGACGTGCGCCAGATTTTCTCCGGCAAACGAAGCACCGTGGATGGCGTGGCGGTGGTGCCCCTGGACCTGCCCGCAGATGATCCGGCCCGGGAAGCCTTCTACCGCAAGGTGCTGGGAAAATCGGCATCACAGATGCGATCACACTGGGCGCGACTGACATTCACCGGTCGCGGCAATCCGCCCAAGATCGTTTCTGGTGAAGATGAACTGGCGATCCTGCTGTCATCCAGCAGCCGTAACTATATCGGCTACATGGACGCCGCCATGACAAGGCCCGGCATGGTCATCCTGTACCGCGCCGAGTGAGGTGTCACCGGGAGGCCGTCGCGGCCTCCCGGCCCTCTGCGCAATTGATAGCTGCGTGCTACTGGGCGACCACCTCCGTGGCGGGCCCCTCATCCACCAGTCCCCAGCGCATGGCCAGCAGGGTCATTTCCACGTCACTGGAGATGCCCAGCTTGTCGAATATACGATAGCGGTAGGTGTTGACGGTTTTCGGCGACAGGCAGAGCTTGTCTGAAATCGCCTGCACCTTGTGGCAATTGACGATCATCATCATGATCTGCAACTCGCGCTCGGAGAGCAGGTCCATGGGCGATGTGTCGCCACTGTTGAACGGGCGCAGCGCCATGGCCTGGGCAATCTGCGGGCTGATATAGCGCTGCCCGGCAGACACCACCTTGATGGCCCGCACCATTTCCTCCAGGTCCGCCCCCTTGGACAGGTACCCAGCAGCCCCGGCTTTCATCAGGCGGGACGGGAACGGCTCTTCTTCGCAGACCGTCACCGCGATCACCTTGATACCGTCATCACGGCGCAGCATCTTGCGTGTTGCTTCCAGGCCGCCAATGCCAGGCATTTTCACGTCCATGAGCACCACGTCAGGCTCCAGCTCACGCGCCATGCGCACGGCCTCTTCGCCGCTGGCAGCCTCACCGATCACGCTGAAACCGGCCACATCATCAAGCATGCGGGAAATACCGGTACGAACCAGTTCGTGATCATCAACAACCAGTACTTTTGTCATTCTTTGTCTCCTGCAGTCGTCCTTGACGCCCCACTACTGCATACGGCCTTCTGGATACCTAGGTTATCCCTCGCAGCGACAACAGTGAACCCCGCCCAGACTATCGGCTCGCCGCGGGCGTACAGTGCGCGAATGGCACACGCTGACGTAGGTGATTTCGGAGATGAACGGCATGGTCAGGACCTGATGGCGAGCTGCCATTATCGATGAGGCGACATACCCGCCTGTGTCTCGCGAGCGGGCCGGGTGGGATGATTCGCAGCGCCTCTGGCGCTGCTCACCCCTTCGGGGCGCCTGCGGCGTGCCTCACGAAGCGGTGCTTCGTTCGGTCGAACGGGTAGGTGCGACTCAACACCCGCCTGGGGAAATAAAAAAGGGCCCCCTGCTTTCGCCGACCCATGGTGCCCGCTGGCGGGGTGGGATGATTCGCAGCGCCTTTGGGCGCTGCTCACCCCTTCGGGGCGCCTGCGGCGTGCCTCACGAAGCGGTGCTTCGTTCGGTCGAACGGTGGCTGCGACTCAACACCCGCCTCCGGAAATAAAAAAGGGCCCCCTGTCGGGAGCCCTTTTTTATTTCTGGCGGAGGGGGTGGGATTCGAACCCACGGGAGTCGTTAAACCCCGGCGGTTTTCAAGACCGCTGCATTCGACCACTCTGCCACCCCTCCGTGGCAGACGGCATGATACCCGAGGGCCGGCTACAGTCAATGGGAAGGCGGCGAAAGTCGGGCCGAATTCACTTGAAATTAGCCCCCGTGCACCTATTATCACAGGCATCTGGAATCAATGGAGAAACCAATGCGCGAAGAACTGCACTACGCCTCACCCACAGCGGAAGTGGCCGCCCCACGTGGCGAAATGGCGGCCCGTGTGCTGCGAAATACCTACATGCTGCTGGGTATTTCCCTTGCGTTCTCTGCGGGTATGGCCTGGTTCGCCATGTCTGCCAACATCGGCTATGTGAATCCGTGGCTGACGCTGGGTGTCTATTTCGGCGCGCTGATTTTCACCAACATTTTCCGTAACAGTGCCCTCGGCATTCTCGGTGTGTTCGCCATCACTGGCTGGCTCGGTTTCACCACCGGCCCGATCATCAGCATGTTTGCCAGCGTCCAGGGCGGCATGGAGATCGTCACCCTGGCCCTGGGCGCCACGGCCACCATCTTCGTGGCCATGTCTGCCATTGCCCTGTTCTCGCGCAAGGATTTCAGCTTCCTGACCAACTTCCTGATGATTGGCATCCTGGTGGCCTTCCTGTGTGGCCTCGGCGCCATGATCTTCGACATGCCGGCACTGTCCCTGGCCGTGTCTGGCGCCTTCGTGCTGCTCTCATCCCTGCTGATCATGTGGCAGACCAGCGCCATCGTGCATGGCGGCGAAACCAACTACATCATGGCCACCGTGACCCTGTTTGTATCCCTGTACAACCTGTTCATGAGCCTGCTTCACATCCTGAGTGCCCTGTCTGGCGACGACTGATGGCAATTACCATCCTGGTATCAAAGGGGCCCGCCAGTCGGGCCTCTTTGCGTTCAGCAGAGCTGGCGCGGGCGTTGCTGCGCAATGGCGAGACCATTGGCCGGGTGTTCTTCCACGGGGATGGCGTGCAGCTGTGCCACGCCGGGACTGACCCGCAAAAGGACGCTCTCGGTGCCGCCAACATCTGGCAAACTTTGATCAAGGACCACCAGCTGCCCGCCACCGCATGCTCGGGCTCCGTAGCGCGCCGCGGGCTCGACCAGCCGACCAGCCGCCTTGCCGACGGCGTCGAAACCGCCGGCCTCGGACAGCTGGCCAGCGCCCTGCAAGATTGCGAAAACCTGGTCAGCTTCTGATGCACAAACCCGTGGTACTCCTGCTACGTCATCGCCATGACGCCGGCGCCAGCCGCGAACTGCTGGAGATGGCGGCCGCCCTTGCCGTGTTTGCGCTGCCGGTCACGGTACTGGCGCTGGCCCCGCCAGAGCGTCTGCTCGACATCAACGATGCGGATGTGGCGCAGTTGCTGGCAGACCTGCCCGGCTATGGCACGGTTTCCCTTGAGTCCCTCGGCGACAGCAGCCAGGGCGGGTTTCATCCGGTGAGCCGGGCACAGGCACAGGCTGTGCTGGAAGGCGCCGCCACCGTAATCGGAGACTGATGTGTTGCACCTCGTCGGGATGACCCACAAAGGCACGCAGTGGTCGCACCTGCTGGATACGCTTGGCGCCGCAGACATGGTGGTGACCTATCCCGAAACGGCGGCCCTGCATGAGGAACTTGTCCGTCTGCACGGCGCCGACCGCTGCTACCGGCTCGGCGTGGACATGGATGAGGCTGCGCTGGCGCAGCAGGTGTCACGCCAGCAAATCATTACGTGGTTCGATGATGACTGAGCAGGAGCACCCTTTCGCGCACTATGTACGCACACTGGCCCGTGGCAAACGGGCACGCCGCGACCTGACACGGGAAGAGGCCGCCGCCGCCATGGGCATGATACTCGATGGCGGCGCCACCGATCTGCAGACCGGCGCCTTCCTGATGAGCATGCGCGTCAAGGAAGAAACGCCGGAGGAACTGGCTGGCTTCCTGGATGCGTCGCGCCAACGGATTGCCCCGCTACTGCCGGCGCCACTGGCGGTTGACCTGGACTGGCCCTGCTACGCCGGCAAGAAGAAGCACAGCCCCTGGCACCTGCTCGCCGCCTGGCTGCTGGCGTGCAATGGCCGTCGCGTCATGCTGCACGGCGGCCCTGAGCACACGCCGGGGCGCCTGTATACCGACCAGCTGCTGCGCCAACGTGGCTGGCCCGTTCCGACCACGCTGGCGCAGCTCGAAGAGGCACTGCAGCAACACGGCATCGCCTATGCGCCACTGTCACTGTTCTCGCCCGCGCTGCACAGGCTGCTCGGCCTGCGGTCCGAATTGGGACTGCGCTCACCGATCAACTCCCTCACTCGCGGCCTTAATCCGGCCGGCGCGCCGGTGTCGCTGCAGTCCATTTTCCATCCGGCGTACCTGGACCTGCACGCCGGCGCGGCGCGCCTGTGCGATGAGCACAGAACAGTGGTGATCAAGGGAGAAGGCGGCGATCCGGAGTGGCGTCCGGACGCCAGCAACCGTGTGGTGAGCATCTTCCGCGGCGACACCTGCGAGAGCCAGGTGCCCGCCTCGCTACGACGGGTAAGCCCGACCGGCGTGGCACCTGAGCAGATCGACCAGCTCTGGCAGCAGGCTGAAACAGCCGCAGACGACTATGGCACGCAGGCGGTTATTGGCACCCTGGCGGTGGCACTGATGGCCGAGGCCGGCGGTTCTGACCCGACAGCATTCCGGCAGGCCGCCGAGGCCCTTTGGCAGCGGCGTGACCGGGCCCGGCTGCCGTTTCAACCGTGAACGCGTCTACTGATCCCCACCCTCGAACCAGCGATAACGCGGATGCAGCGTTACCACATCACCGATGATGATCAGCGTGGGCGCATGGATGTGCTGTTCGGCCACCTGGTCGGCCAGGGTGGATACCGTGCCGGTGATGACCTGCTGCTCGGCCGTGGTACCACGCGACACCAGCGCCGCCGGCATGTCGGCACGCATGCCATGGGCCTGCAATTGCGCACAGATCTCGGCGAGCCCCACCAGGCCCATGTAGAACACCAGGGTTTCCCCCGGGCACACCAGGTCCGCCCAGGACAGCGCATCGCCATCCGCCTTGCGGTGACCGGTGACGAAACGCACCGACCAGGCGTGATCACGGTGCGTCAGCGGAATGCCCGCGTACGCGGCACAACCGCTGGCAGCGGTGATGCCCGGCACCACCTGGAAATCGATCCCCGCCGCAGCAATCTTTTCGATTTCTTCGCCACCACGACCAAATATGAAAGGATCGCCACCCTTCAGGCGGCACACTTTCAGGCCCTGACTGGCGTAGTGCACCAGCAGGTCATTGATGTTGTCCTGTGGCAGCGTGTGCTTGTCCCGGCGCTTGCCGACATACACTTTTTCCGCATCGCGGCGGGCAAGCTCCAACACGCCCGGCGACACAAGGCGGTCGTAGAGCACCACGTCGGCTTTCTGCAACAGGCGCAGGCCACGGAACGTCATCAGGTCCGCATCTCCCGGGCCGGCACCAACCAGGAACACCTCACCGCGCGCCAGCGTGGCACGATCCGCCTGGGCCACGGCATCGGCCAGCTGCGCCTCAGCCTGCTCGCCACGTCCAGCCAGGACGCGCTCCATGAAGGTGCCCTCCAGCAGCCCCTCCCAGAACGTGCGCCGGGCGCCAAACTCCGGCAGTTTTTCCGCCAGCTGCTTGCGATAGCGCCCCATCAGCGCCGCCACCTCGCCAAGGCGTGCCGGCAGCAAAGTCTCGATGCGGCTGCGCACCCAGCGCGCCAGCACTGGCGAGGCGCCGCCGCTGCTGATACTGATCAGCAACGGGCTGCGGTCGACAATGGCGGGAAAAATGAAAGTGCACAGCGGCGGATTATCCACCACGTTGACGGGAATCTGCCGGGAGACAGCGTCGTGATGCAGCTGCTCATTGGTGGCGTTGTCATCGGTTGCCCCGATGGCCAGGACCACACCGTCGAGGTCACTGCTGCGGTATTCGCGACAGCAGCACTCCCCGCCACTGTCGGCGACCAGCGTCTGCAATTCCGCGTTGACCTGCGGTGCCACCACGCGCAGGCGCGCACCGGCCCGCGCCAGCAGGCTTGCCTTGCGCAGGGCGATGTCACCGCCGCCCACCACCAGCGCCGGCTGGTCCGTCAGCCGCCAGGAAACGGGCAGGAATTCCATCAGCGCGCCTCCAGTGTCTCCAGACCACGCATATAGGGCCGCAGCGCCTCTGGCACGGTCACAGAGCCATCCGCATTCTGGTAGTTCTCGAGAATTGCCACCAGGGTGCGCCCCACGGCCAGTCCGGAGCCATTAATCGTATGCAGCGGTTCCGGCTTGCCGGTCTCCGGATTACGCCAGCGCGCCTGCATGCGCCGGGCCTGGAAATCGAGGAAATTCGAGCACGAGGATATCTCGCGGTAGGTTTGCTGGCTGGGCAGCCAGACTTCGATATCAAAGGTGCGCGAGGCGCTGAAGCCGAGATCACCGGCGCACAGGTCCACCACCCGGTACGGCAACGCCAGGGCCTGCAAAACGGCCTCCGCATGGGCGGTCAGCTCTTCAAGTGCCTGCGTTGACTGGTCCGGGCGCACCATCTGTACCAGCTCCACCTTCTCGAACTGGTGCTGGCGGATCATGCCACGGGTATCGCGCCCGTGACTGCCGGCTTCACTGCGGAAACAGGGCGTGTGGCAGACAAACCGGCGCGGCAGTGCATCGGCGTCGAGAATCTCCCCGGCTGCCATGTTTGTCACCGGCACTTCGGCAGTAGGAATCAGGTACAGCTCGCGCTCACCGGCAATGCGAAACAGGTCTTCCTCGAATTTCGGTAACTGGCCGGTGCCACGCAAGGCGTCGGGGCCCACCAGGTAAGGCACATAGATCTCCTGGTAGCCATGGCTGCTGGTGTGCAGGTCCAGCATCAGGTCCACCAGCGCCCGGTGCATGCGTGCCAGTCCACCCGTCATGACGGCAAAACGGGCGCCGGAGAGTTTGCTGGCCGCATCAAAATCCAGGTGGCCGCCGGCCAGCCCTTCCCCCACGTCAACATGGTCGCGGACATCGAATTCAAACGAACGCGGCTCGCCCCAGCGACGAATCTCGACATTGTCGTCCTCGGAAAGCCCGTCCGGCACCACATCCTGGGGCGGATTGGGCACGCCCATCAGCATCTCTTCGATCTGCTGGTGGATCGCCTGGGCACGGGCCACTTCCTGGTCGAGCTGCTCGTCAATTTCCTTGAGCGTCTCGGCAACCCGGGCCTTTGCCTCATCGACACTGATGCCGGACTGCACCAGGTTGCCGATCTCACGTGATGCCGACTTGCGACGGGCCTGCAATTCCTGGCTGCGGATGTCCGCCTGCTTGCGTTCACCATCAAGGGTCTCGAACGCCTGCAGGTCCAGTTCAACACCACGGCGGGCCAGCGCATCCCGGATGGCGGCCCCATTGCTGCGCAACGCGCGAATATCAAGCATGACAGGTTCCTGAACTATTCAAATACCAATCGACCAAGCCACAGCCCCAGGCCTGCGGCGACGACGCAGGCGGCAATGGTACCTGAGCCGTAGCCAAGTGCCAGCCCGAAGGCGCGGGTCTGCAGCATGCGCACCATTTCGAACGAGAAGGTGCTGTAGGTGGTGAACGCCCCGAGCAGGCCGGTCATCAAGGCAAAGCGCAAATGCTCATTGGCAGCGGTGGCCGCCGCCAGGCCCACTGCCAGCAGGCCGAACAACAGGGAGCCCAGCACATTGACGAAGAACGTGGCCCACGGCCAGGCGGGCATGGCGGGAATGCCCAGCCAGGCCACACTGACCAGGTAGCGCAGGCTGGCACCAACGGCGCCACCCACAGCCACGGCAAACAGGTGAGAGGCTGATGTAGCCATGATCAGGACTCCTCCGTGCGGCGTTTCCAGCCGCTTTTACGGTTACGCTCGCGTAAATCGGCCAGCTTTTCACCAATCCTAATTTCCAGGCCCCGGGGCACGGGCTGGTAGAACGTCTGCGCCGGCACATCATCCGGAAAATAGTCTTCGCCGGGGACAAACGCATCCGGGTAGTCGTGGGCATAGCGGTAATCGTCGCCGTAGCCTTCCTTCTTCATCATGCCGGTCGGCGCGTTACGCAGATGCATGGGGACATTGTCACTGGGACGCTGGGCAACGAACCGGCGCATGGCATTATAGGCACTGTAGACAGCGTTGCTCTTCGGCGCCACTGCCAAGTAGACCACCGCCTGGGCGAGGGTAAGTTCGCCCTCCGGGCTGCCCAGCCGCTCCTGCACATCCCAGGCATCCAGGCACAGCCGCAACGCCCGCGGGTCAGCATTGCCGATGTCTTCACTGGCCATGCGCACCAGTCGCCGGGCCAGGTACAGGGCATCGCAGCCGCCGTCGAGCATGCGCACCAGCCAGTACAGGGCCGCATCCGGGTCCGAGCCGCGCACGGACTTGTGCAGTGCACTGATTTGCTCGTAAAACGCGTCGCCGCCCTTGTCAAAACGGCGTACGCCGTCGCGCAGCAGGTCGGCCAGGGCGTCTTCCGGGAAAGGCTCACCCGGTTCCGCCAGATCGGCGATCTGTTCCAGCACATTCAGCAACCGCCGTGCATCGCCATCGGCCTGGGCCAACAGCCGCTCCCGGACGGCGCCGGACAGGCTGACATGGGCCATGTCGTCGCGCTCCAGCGCGCGCTCCAGCAACCGGGCCAGGTCGTCGTGGTCAATGCTGCGCAAGCGGTACACCCGCGCGCGGGAGAGCAAGGCGTTATTCAGTTCAAACGACGGGTTTTCCGTGGTGGCGCCGACAAAGATCACAGTGCCGTCTTCCACATGCGGCAGGAAAGCATCCTGCTGACTCTTGTTGAAACGATGCACCTCATCCACGAACAGCACCGTCCTGACACCCTGCCCGCGCTGCACCCTTGCCTCTTCCACAGCGGCGCGGATGTCCTTGACGCCGGCGAGCACGGCAGACAGGGATACGAAGCGGGCATCCACGGCATTGGCAAGAATCAGGGCCAGGGTGGTCTTGCCCGTCCCGGGCGGGCCCCAGAGAATCATCGAATGGAGCTGCCGGGCCTCCACCGCACGGCGCAGCGGCTTGCCCTCCCCCACCAGGTGGGACTGCCCGCAGTACTCATCCAGCGACTGTGGCCGCATGCGTGCGGCGAGCGGCTGCCCGGCCGGGTTGGCCCCCGCTTCGCTGAACAGGTCGTTCATGGTCCCTGCTGGATGACGTCGGTGCCCGGCGGTGGCTCGAACAGGAACGCCGCCGCGTCGACGGTGCCGTTGATGCGTGCGTCGCGAAAGACGATGCCGGTCTGCTGGCCAAGTGCGTCTTCCATGCGCATGTGTACGGGCGCACCGTTCTCGAAGGTAATGTCCAGCTCGGTGAACAGCGCTTCATCCGAGCGTGGCGACAGGCGCCAGCTTGTCAGGCCGCCATCGGATTCCAGTTCGCGCACGGTGAACGCCTGGGCCACCTTGCCCGGGTCGCCGGCAAACAGGAGCGCCGGGGTGTTGGCGCTGTCCAGTTCGATCGGCTTGACGATCACCTGCTCCAGGTCGCGGTCATAAACCCACACCGTGGTGCCGTCGGAGACCGCCAGTTGCTCGAAGGGTTGTTCTGTCTGCCAGCGGAAACGGTTGCCGCGCGCCAGCATCATGCTGCCGGTGGCCTCCTGCAGGGAGTCCCCTGCCGCATCGAGGATGGTCTGCTCGAAGCGTGCCTGTACTGACTGGATGTCAGCCAGGGTCCGCACCAGCGCTGTGGTGGCTTCATCACTGGCAGACGCCAGCGGCGGCATCAACAGGCAAGCCAGCAGGCCCACCCTGGTCAGAAACTGCATAGTTGTCCTTCCGTGTTAGTCCTGCGGGCCCGGCGCCACGACTTCGCGCTGGCCATTATGCCCGGGCGCACTGACCACCCCGGCCATTTCCATGGCTTCCACCAACCGGGCGGCCCGGTTGTAGCCAATCTTGAGCTTGCGCTGTACCGAGGAAATGGACGCCCGCCGGGACTGCAGCACGTAGGCCACGGCCTCGTCATACAGGGCATCCTGCTCGGCATCGTCGCCGCCTTCGTCGAAGCCGGGAATACCTGCACCGCCGTCAGCCGTGCCGCCTTCCAGCACTTCCTCAAGGTAATTCGGCTCGCCGCGCTTGCGCCAGTCATCGCAGACGCGGTGCACCTCCTCATCTGAGACAAACGCGCCGTGCACTCGTTCCGGCACACTGGTGCCGGCAGGCAAATAAAGCATGTCACCATGGCCGAGCAGCTGTTCTGCCCCGCCCTGGTCGAGCACGGTGCGCGAATCGATCTTGGATGACACCTGGAATGCCATGCGCGACGGTACATTGGCCTTGATCAGGCCAGTGATGACATCTACCGACGGCCGCTGTGTGGCAAGTATCAGGTGGATCCCCGCTGCCCGGGCTTTCTGGGCGATACGGGCGATCAGCTCTTCCACTTTCTTGCCGACGATCATCATCATGTCGGCGAACTCGTCCACGACAATGACGATGTACGGCAGTTTTTCCAGCAAGGGTGCCGGCTCGTCCACATTCATGGGATCGTCCGGTTTCCACATCGGGTCCTTGATCGGCTCGCCACGCTTCTCGGCTTCCACGACCTTGCGGTTGTAACCGGCGATATTGCGCACACCCAGCGACGCCATCAGCTTGTAGCGCCGCTCCATTTCCGCCACACCCCACCGCAGTGCCGCGGCGGCGTCCTTCATGTCCGTCACCACCGGTGTCAGCAGGTGGGGAATGCCGTCATAGACCGCCAGTTCCAGCATCTTCGGGTCAATCAGGATCATGCGCACTTCATCAGGCGCTGCCTTGAACAACACCGACAGCAGCATGGCATTCAGGCCCACAGACTTGCCCGAGCCGGTGGTGCCGGCCACCAGCAGGTGCGGCATCTTGGCCAGGTCCGCCACCACCGGCTGGCCACTGATATCCTTGCCCAGCGCCATCACCAGCGGCGAGCTGTTTTCGTCAAAGGCCTTTGATGACACCGCCTCGGTAAAGCGGATCATCTCCCGTTGCTCGTTGGGAATCTCGATGCCGACGGTGGTCTTGCCCGGGATCACTTCGACCACGCGAACAGATACCACGGCGAGGGAGCGTGCCAGGTCCTTGGCCAGGTTGGATATCTTGCTGACCTTGATGCCCGGCGCGGGCTGTATCTCGAAGCGCGTAATCACCGGGCCGGGCTGCACGGCCACCACCTCGGCCTCGATATTGAAATCCTTCAGCTTGATTTCCAGCAGCCGGGACATCCCCTCCAGCGCTTCCTCGGAAAAGCCACCGCGGGCATCGTCATCAACACCATCAAGCAGGGCCAGCTGCGGCAATTCGCCACTGACCTGCGCCGTAAAAAGGGGCTGCTGGCGCTCTTTCTGCACCCGGGCGCTCTTCTCCACCTTCTGCACCGGCTTGGCAATTTCCGGCGGTTTGCGGGTGGCCGCCTTTTTCCGGGCTTCGTCGATCACGGCCTTGCGCTGGGTCTGCACTTCGCGGGTCTGTTTACGGGCCACGCGCTGGCGGCGCCAGTGGCGAATCCAGCCCGGCACCTTCTCGAAGAACGCCAGCGTCACGGCACCAATCCGTTCAGACAGCCTTATCCAGCTGATATCAGTGAAGATGGTCACGCCGATCAGGAACAGGGTCACCAGCATCAGCGTGCCGCCCAGCGGGTTGAACACGCCCAGGGCAGCAAGGCCCATCTCCTTGCCGAGAATGCCGCCGGCATCCGCAGGCAGCACGCTGCCGTTGCCGGCCAGGTGCATGTGTGCCAGCCCGGTGCCCGCCACCATGGTGAACAGGAAGCCGGCCAGGCGCACACTGAACATGGGCCAGGAACCGGTCAGGCCGGCATGGCGCTCGCGCAGCACCCGGAATGCCCAGAACGCCACCAGCAGCGGAAACAGGAACGCCAGGTACCCGAACAGGCCAAACAGGATGTCTGCTGAATAGGCCCCGAAGACACCGCCGGCGTTGGTCACCGGCGCGGAGGGCGAACCTTCCTTGAACCAGCCACGGTCGTCCGGGCTGAATGTCGCCAGGGCAAGCAACAGATAGGCCGACAGGGCGATCAGTGCCAGTACCAGCCCCTCCATCAGCCCACGCTGAAGGGTACGTTGCCAGACCGGCGTGTCCGGGGCAGAGGCTGCTGCTCGTGATTTACTCAAAGTTTTCTCTTTAACTTTATGAATTTGTTATAGATTCTAATGCCAAACATGGCCCCGGCGCCAGCCCGCAATGGCCCGCCCCGGCACCGCCACGCCGCGCCCCGGGCGCCCGGCGTGGGCTGCGCGCATTGTCCTCCCGCATCGGGAGACTGGCAACCGTGATCACCGACATACTTTTTGCCTGTCGCCGGCATGCTTTCGATAGAATCTGGCCATACTGCGGATAGTATCAGGCCATGACCAGGCCTGTTGCGCACCCTTCCGCGCCACAGTCGGCGGCGAAAATCTGTATATCCGCCAATGACTTGGCGCATGATTTGCGGCCCGGGCGCGCCCCCGCTGCCCGCGCCCGCCGGCCCCGGGCAGGACACGGCCGCCGCCGCCGGCTCTTCACCACCTGTCGGCTTTAGTGTACTTTTCCGGCGTCACAGCAGCGGCCCCGGAGGCTGCTGCGCCACTCGAAGTTTACGCCCGTGGAGGGAAAGGTTAATGAGCGACACGCAGCACCATCACCTGGTAATTCTCGGTTCCGGTCCGGCTGGCTACAGCGCAGCTGTCTACGCTGCTCGCGCCAACCTCAAGCCTGTCGTGATCGCCGGCATCCAGCCCGGCGGACAACTGACCACGACCACGGAAGTGGACAACTGGCCGGGCGACCCGGAGGGCCTGACCGGTCCGGACCTGATGGTTCGCATGCAGCAGCACGCCGAGCGCTTTGACACCGAGGTCCTGTATGACCACATCAACAGCGTCGATGTGTCCAGTCGCCCCTTCACCCTGAATGGCGACAATGCCACCTACACCTGTGATGCACTCATCATTGCCACCGGCGCTTCTGCCAAGTACCTGGGCCTTGAATCAGAAGAAGCATTCAAGGGCCGCGGCGTATCAGCCTGTGCCACCTGTGACGGCTTCTTCTACCGCAACCAGAAGGTGGCCGTGATTGGCGGCGGCAACACGGCCGTGGAAGAGGCCTTGTACCTGTCCAATATCGCCAGCGAAGTGGTGCTCGTACACCGTCGTGACAGCCTGCGCTCCGAGAAGATTCTGCAGGACAAGCTGTTCGCCAAGGAAAACGTCACCATCATGTGGGACCACACCCTCGACGAAGTGCTTGGCGACGACAGTGGCGTCACCGGCATGCGCTTGCGCTCCACCAAGGACGATAGCACCACCGATGTCGACGTCCAGGGTGTGTTCATTGCCATCGGCCACCAGCCCAACACCCAGATTTTCGAGGGCAAGCTGGACATGCACGACGGCTACCTGAAAATCCGCAGTGGCACCGAAGGCAACGCCACCGCCACCAGTGTCGACGGCGTGTTTGCCGCCGGTGATGTGGCCGACCATGTCTACCGCCAGGCCATCACCTCCGCCGGCGCAGGCTGCATGGCGGCCCTGGATGCGGAGAAGTACCTCGACAGCCTGAACGACTGAGCGTGACCGCCCTGCCCCTGCTGGCCCCGGGTGACCCGTTTCCGCCGGTGTCCCAGGCACTGGCGGAACCGGATGGCCTGCTGGCCGCAGGCGGGGACCTCAGTTGCGACACCCTGCTCCGGGCCTATGCCCGGGGCATCTTTCCCTGGTTTTCTGACGGCGACCCGATTCTCTGGTGGAGCCCGGACCCCCGTCTGGTGCTGGACCCGGCTGACTTCCACTGCCAGCGCAGCCTGGCAAAACGGCTGCGCCGTGGCGATTTCCGCTTTTCCCTGGATCACGCCTTCCCCGCCGTCCTGGACGCCTGCGCAAGCACGCCGCGCCACGGCGAAACCGGCACCTGGATCGTGCCGGCGATGTCGCGCGCCTACAACGCCATGCATCTGGCAGGCCACGCGCACAGCGTCGAGGTCTGGCAGCGCGACGAGCTGGTGGGCGGCCTGTATGGCATCTGCCTGGGCAGCACTTTCTTCGGCGAGTCCATGTTCAGCCATGCCAGCGACGCCTCCAAGGCCGCGCTGGCTCTGCTTTGCGCGCTCAGTCCCGCCCTCGGCATCGACCAGGTGGACTGCCAGGTGGAAACCGCCCACCTGCAGCGACTGGGCGCCTCCAACATGCCCCGCCAGACGTTCATTGCGCGGCTCGGCGACGCCCGCCCCCGGCCCGCACATTGGGACCGCCTGTCCATCCGCGCTTTTGACGACTTTGTCGAGGCATTTACACTGGGATGACGCGAGCCGATTCAGACTGCAGACATGACCGATCTGGCGACATTGAGATTTTTCCGCACCCCGGCGCATGCCTGCAGCTACCTGGAGGACCGTCAGGCGTCGACGCTGTTTGTGGATCCGCAGGCTCGCGTCACCAATCGCCTGTACAGTGACCTGTCACGGCAAGGGTTCCGGCGCAGCGGCGATTACCTCTACCGGCCCTACTGTGATGGCTGCAGTGCCTGTGTGCCGGTGCGCGTGCGCACGTCGGATTTCACCACCCGGCGTCGTCACCGTCGCATCTGGCGCGCCAATGAGGACCTGCAGCTGGAAATCCGTCCGGCCCGGTTCACGCGCGAAATCTACCGCCTGTATGCGCGTTACATCGAGCACCGCCATGGTGACGGGGACATGTACCCGCCGTCGGAAGAGCAGTTCAACGGTTTTCTGATGTGCAGCTGGGGTGACACCCGCTTCTTCGAGTTTCGACGTGACGAGCAGCTCGTGGCCGTGGCAGTGGTCGACGTTCTTGATGATGGCCTGTCGGCGGTCTACACCTTCTTTGACCCGGATGAGGGCCACCGCAGCCCGGGAACACTGGCGGTTCTCTGGCAGATCGAGCATGCCCGCGACCGCGGCCTGCCCTACCTTTACCTGGGATACTGGATACGCGACTGCAACAAGATGAACTACAAGGACCAGTTCCAGCCCCTTGAGCACTACCGTCTCGGCCGCTGGTCGCCGGAATAACCGTCAGGACACTTTGCAGGGCGCGGTCTTTTCGGGCAAAATTGCGCCTCCTTTGAGCAGAGACCCGGAAGGGACAGTAGCTGCATGGCGAAAGAAGAGCAGATAGAACTGGAAGGCGTGGTCGTCGAGACCCTGCCTAACACCATGTTCCGAGTAAAACTGGACAACGGTCATGTGCTGATTGCGCACATCTCCGGCAAGATGCGCAAACACTACATCCGCATCCTCACCGGCGACCGTGTAAAAGTTGAAATGTCACCTTACGACCTGAGCAAGGGTCGGATTACCTTCCGCATGAAGTAACCGGGACCGGCTGACGCCGGCCCGGCCCACTCTCCTCTACTGGCGCTCACCCGTTACACGGGCTCCGGTGTATTGGCGCGCACATCCATGCTCAGGCCCTGGTCGTCGACCCCGACAATCACGGTGCCACCGTGTTCGGCCAGTTCGCCAAACAGCAGCTTCTCGGCCAGCGGCTTCTTCAATTGCTCCTGGATGACGCGCGCCATGGGGCGCGCACCCATTTCCGGGTCATAGCCTTTCTCGGCCAGCCATGCGCGGGCATCGGCGTTGACGTCCAGCACCACGCCACGGTCATCCAGTTGCGCCTGCAGTTCCACCAGGAACTTGTCCACCACGTTGAGGATGGTGCGCGCGTCCAGGGCCTTGAACTGGATAATGGCATCAAGCCGGTTGCGGAACTCCGGTGTGAACGCCTTTTTCAGGATTTCCATGCCGTCAGAGGAGTGATCCTGCTGGGTAAAGCCGATGGACGGCCGACTCATTGCCTCGGCGCCAGCGTTGGTGGTCATGATCAGGATCACGTTGCGGAAATCTGCCTTGCGACCGTTGTTGTCGGTCAGGGTGGCATGGTCCATGACCTGCAGAAGCAGGTTGAACACTTCCGGATGCGCTTTCTCGATCTCATCCAGCAACAGCACGCAGTGCGGTGTCTTGGTAATGGCCTCGGTCAGCAGGCCACCCTGGTCATAGCCAACGTACCCCGGGGGCGCACCAATCAGTCGGCTTACCGTGTGCCGCTCCATGTACTCGGACATGTCGAATCGCACCAGCTCCACGCCCATGGCATTGGCCAGCTGACGGCACACTTCTGTCTTGCCCACCCCGGTGGGGCCGGCAAACATGAAACTGCCCACCGGCTTGTCAGGCGCTTTCAATCCGGCTCGTGACAGCTTGATCGCAGCCGCCATGGCGGTAATCGCCTCGTCCTGCCCGAACACGGTCATGCGCAGGTCGCGTTCCAGATTGGCCAGCACCTGCTTGTCTGACGCAGAGACGGACTTGGGCGGAATGCGGGCAATCTTGGCAACGATGGACTCCACGTCCTCCACCTCAATGGTGTGCTTGCGCTCATCTTCCGGGCGCAGCCGCTGCCAGGCACCCACCTCATCGATCACGTCGATGGCTTTGTCCGGCAGGTGACGGTCATTGATGTAGCGCGCAGAAAGCTCGGCAGCCACGCGCAGGGACTCATCGGAATATTCCACATTGTGGTGTTGCTCAAAGCGCGACTTCAGTCCGCGCAGGATGCCCACCGTTTCCTCCACGGTGGGCTCCACCACATCAATCTTCTGGAATCGCCGTGACAGGGCCCTGTCCTTCTCGAAGATGCCGCGGTACTCCTGGAAGGTGGTCGAACCCATGCACTTGATCTCGCCCGAGGCCAATGCCGGCTTGAGCAGGTTGGACGCATCCATGACACCGCCGCTGGCCGCGCCGGCGCCGATGATGGTGTGGATCTCGTCAATGAAGAGCACCGCGTTTTCCTGCTTGCGCAGCTCGTTGATCAGTGCCTTGAAGCGCTTTTCGAAGTCGCCCCGGTATTTGGTCCCGGCCAGCAATGCACCCATGTCCAGCGAGTAGACCACCGCATCTGCCAGCGGCTCCGGCACCTGTTCTTCGGTGATCATCCAGGCCAGCCCTTCGGCAATGGCGGTCTTGCCCACCCCGGGCTCACCCACCAGCAACGGGTTGTTCTTGCGGCGACGGCAGAGAATCTGTGCCGCCCGTTCGATTTCGAAGCTGCGGCCAATGAGCGGATCAATGCGCCCTTCGGCAGCCAGCTGGTTGAGATTTACCGCGTAGCTCTCCAACGGGCTGGCACTGCCACCCTCGGAGGCCTCGTCGGCGGCCTGCTCTTCGGCAGCGGGCTGGGCATCGTCGCCCTCGCTGATCTTGGAAATGCCATGGCTGATGTAGTTGACCACATCCAGCCGGTGCACATTCTGTACACCAAGAAAATACACGGCCTGGCTTTCCTGCTCGCTGAATATGGCGACCAGGACATTGGCCCCTGTCACTTCGCGCTTGCCGGAACTCTGCACATGGAACACGGCACGCTGCAGCACCCGCTGGAAGCCCAGCGTCGGCTGGGTGTCACGGTCGGGATCGTCGTCAGGGATCATGGGCGTGGTGTCATCGATGAACTGCGACAGCGACACGCGCAGCTCGTCTATGTCGGCGCCGCAGGCCGTCAGCACCTCCACGGCGGAATCGTTTTCGAGCAGCGCCAGCAGCAAATGCTCAACAGTCATGAATTCATGGCGATGGCTGCGCGCATGGCGGAACGCATCGTTGAGGGTCACTTCCAGCTCTTTACTTAACATCGCGGCCACCTCTTGATCTGTGAGCAATCATTGCCCGCTTCAGGCCATTTCCACCTGGCACATCAGCGGATGGCTGTTTTCCCGGGCATAGTCGATCACCTGGGCTGCCTTCGTTTCTGCCACATCCCTTGTAAATATCCCGCAAACCGCTTTTCCCTCAGTGTGCACGGTCAGCATCACTCGCGTGGCCTTCTCCCTGTCCATGCTGAAAAAGCCTTCCAGTACCTCGACGACAAAGTCCATCGGTGTGTAGTCGTCGTTCATCATCACCACCTTGTACATGGGCGGCTTCTTGACCTTGGGCCTGACTTCTTCGACCACCAGATCATGGTGGCGTTCCGGCCCGCCGGGCTCATCGTCGCCGCCCTGGAACCGGCTGTCTGGAAACTGGTTCGTGAAAACTGTCATGCGTTAATACCGTTTTACTGCCCTGCCCGTTCCCCGGCAACTGTGAAGACTGCCGACTGGCGTGCCACGACAACCGGTGGTCGGCGTGGCGACGGGGCTTGACACCCCACCCGGGCTGGTTAAAAGTTGTACGAATCACCCTTTTTGACACTGTTTCCAGTGTACACCAGAGACAGTGAAGTGGTGGTCATAAGAAAAAAATCAATGACAAGAATCACGCCAGCAGGAAGGCAGGGGTAACGCCATGGCGACGGGAAAAGTGAAGTGGTTCAACAACGCCAAGGGATACGGCTTTGTCAGGCCAGATGAAGGTGGGGACGACCTTTTTGTCCACTACTCCTACATCCAGATGGACGGCTATCGCAGCCTCAAGGCCGGACAGCCGGTGCAGTACGAGGTGCAGGAAGCCGACAAGGGCTACCATGCCGTGAACCTCATGCCGGTATCGGAAGAGGCCACGGCTGGCTCAGAGCCGGGCGACTGAACGGCGCCTTACAGGCCCATATGCTCGATGACCGCATCGCCGAACTGTGAACATTTCAGCAATGTGGCGTCGGGCATCAATCGCTCGAAATCGTAAGTCACTGTTTTAGCAGCGATTGCCCCTTCCATGCCGGCGATAATCAAATCCGCCGCTTCGTTCCAGCCCATGTGGCGCAGCATCATTTCGGCGGACAGGATCAGGGAACCCGGATTGACCTTGTCCTGGCCGGCATACTTGGGCGCGGTACCGTGCGTGGCCTCGAACATGGCCACCGATCCACCAATGTTGGCGCCGGGCGCAATGCCAATGCCACCGACTTCTGCCGCCAGTGCATCCGAAATGTAATCGCCGTTCAGGTTGAGCGTCGCAATCACGCTGTAATCTGCCGGACGCATGAGAATCTGCTGCAGGAACGCATCCGCGATCACATCCTTGACGACAATGTCCCTGCCCGTCTTCGGGTTCTTGAAGGTCATCCACGGGCCGCCGTCCAGCAGCTCGGCACCGAACCGCTCGCCGGCGAGCTGGTAGCCCCAATCCTTGAAGGCACCCTCGGTGTATTTCATGATGTTGCCCTTGTGGACAAGCGTCACCGAATCCTTGTCATTGTCGATGGCGTACTGGATTGCCTTGCGAACCAGTCGCTGGGTACCTTCGCGTGACACCGGTTTGATGCCAATGCCGCACCCTTCCGGGAAACGGATGTTCTTGACGCCCATTTCCTCACGCAAAAAGCGGATCAGCTTGGTGGCTTCAGGACTGTCTGCAGCCCACTCGATGCCGGCATAGATGTCTTCGGAGTTCTCGCGGAAAATGATCATGTCCGTGAGTTCGGGGTGCGTGACCGGGCTCGGCACACCCTCAAACCAGCGTACCGGACGCATACAGACGTACAGGTCCAGCTCCTGGCGCAATGCCACGTTGAGGGAACGTATTCCCCCGCCCACGGGTGTGGTCAGCGGGCCCTTGATGCTGACGATGAACTCGCGCAGCGCTTCGAGGGTCTCTTCAGGCATCCAGGTATCCGGACCATAGACCCGGGTCGCCTTCTCACCGCTGTACACTTCCATCCAGACGATGGAACGCTTGGAGCCGTAGGACTTCTGGATCGCTGCATCAACGACCTTCTTCATTACTGGCGAAATATCAACGCCAATACCATCCCCCTCGATATATGGAATGATCGGATGGTTGGGTACATTCAGGGACAGGTCCGCATTAACGGTGATTTTGTCACCATCTGCCGGTACCGTGATCTTTTGGTATCCCATCTAGCTACTCCCTCAGGAAAAAACCGAAAACCCGGTAGGTATGTGGGCGCCAGTATAGCACCGCATTTCGGGCCTTGTCTGACCATTTTGCGCACAAAAGGTGACGTTTTCAGTGCATCATGCCGTTCATGTCACGACTGATTCTTTTCAACAAACCGTTCGACGTTTTGTCGCAATTCACGGACAGGGACGGACGCACCACCCTCGCCGACTACATTCCCGTCAGCGGCGTCTACCCGGCCGGCCGCCTGGACCGCGACTCCGAGGGCCTGCTGCTGCTTACCGATGATGGTGCCCTGCAGGCACGCATTGCCTCACCGGCTTTCAAGCTGGAGAAAACCTATCTTGTCCAGGTAGAAGGCCACGTCAACGATGCCCAGCTGGGGCAACTTCGCAGCGGTGTTGAACTCAAGGACGGCATGACGCGGCCGGCCCGCGTGCAACAACTGCCGCCACCGTCGCTGTGGCCGCGCCAGCCGCCGGTGCGCGAACGCAAGAACGTGCCCACCAGCTGGCTGGAACTGACCATCCGTGAGGGGCGCAACCGCCAGGTCAGGCGCATGACCGCCGCCGTCGGGCTGCCGACGCTGAGGCTGGTGCGCTCCCGCATCGGCGACTGGGCGGTGACAGGGCTGTCACCCGGCGAGTACCGCGAGATCAGTGTTCATCTTCCTGCCAGCGCCGCCAGGCCTGCTGGTCACGGTCGCGGGCCTCGACCCAATGATCGCCGTCGTCAGCGAGGGCCTTCTTCCAGAAAGGGGCGGCGGTCTTGAGATAATCCATCAGGTATTCACAGGCCTGGAACGCCTCCCGGCGGTGGCCAGCCGTGACCGCCACGTGGACGATGAGATCGCCCACCGCCACCTCACCGATGCGATGGGCAATCACCACCTGATGCAGCTGCCACCGCGCACGCGCGGCGCGGATCATGCCATGCAGCGCACGCCGGGCCATGCTCTGGTAGCACTCCAGGTAGAGCGCACGCACGCGCTCCTGTTCACCACGGACCCGGCCGGAAAAAGTGACGCTGGCGCCCGTTTCCGGCCCTATGGCCATTTCAGCCGCCACCAGGCGCGCTTCCAGCGGCGCGTCCAGAATGATGACCGTGTCCGCCGTCATGGCGCTCAGCCCCCGGTGACCGGCGGGAAAAAGGCCACCGTGTCACCGTCAGTCAGCAGGGCGGTGGCTGACACCAGCTCTTCATTGATGGCCACCATCACCGGCCGGTCTCCTGCCAGCGCCTGCTGCCAGGCGCCGCCACGGTCAGCCAGCTGCGCCAGCAGCTCCTCTGCTGTCAGGCCGGGCTCGGCCGCCACTTCCAGCCGGTCGGTGGCCAGCGCCTCGCGCAGGCCGGCGAAAAACAGCACTTCAATCATCATCTCTCCGGTAGTGGCCACTGCGACCACCGCTTTTCTCGATCAGGCAGGTATCCCGGATCACCATGGCGCGGTCCACGGCCTTGCACATGTCGTAGACCGTCAGGGCGGCCACGGACACTGCCGTCAATGCTTCCATTTCCACCCCGGTGCTGGCGCGCGTGCGGCACAGGGCAGACACTTCCAGCACGCCCTCGCCCTGCTGTTCGAAGTGCACCTCGACCTTGTCCAGGGGCAGGCTGTGGCACAACGGGATCAGCTCCCAGGTGCGTTTGGCGGCCTGAATGCCCGCCACACGGGCCACCGCGAGCACATCGCCCTTGCTCGCCGAGCCGGACAGGATCTGCGCCAGCGTCTGCGCTGACATTTCCACCCGGCTGCGCGCCCGCGCTTCACGCAGGGTCACATCCTTGGCGGAGACATCCACCATGTTGGCATTGCCCTGGGCGTCAAGATGGCTGAATCCGGCCATGAACACTCCTGGATTTGGCAGGGAAATCGGGATACGGCATGCTTGCCCCCGCATGATGACAGACGGGACGCACATGAACAGTTTCCAGCCGCATATTACCGTAGCTACGCTGGTTGAAAAGGATGGCCGGTTCCTGCTGGTGCATGAAGTGGCCGGCGGTGAAAAAGTGATCAACCAGCCCGCCGGGCATGTCGAAGCCGGCGAGTCGCTGATCCAGGCCGCCTGCCGCGAAACCCTGGAGGAAACCGCGTGGCGCGTGGAAGTGACCGCGTTTACCGGCGTTTACGTCTACCGGCCCCGACCCGGTGCCGGCGTCTATTACCGCTTCTGCTTCGCCGCACAGCCGCTTGGACACGACCGTCACCAGAAACTGGACGACGGCATCATTGAAGCCCTGTGGCTCGACCGTGATACCATTGCGGCACGCCGGGACAGCCTGCGCAGCCCACTGGTGGAGCGTTGTATCGACGACTACCTGGCTGGCCGCCGATTGCCCCTGGACACCCTCTACCAACATCCCTGGCCACTGCAGAAAGGCTGATGAACACCGCGACCGCCCTCCCCGCTGATCACGATCCGCGCCAGACCCGCGTTATTGTCGGCATGTCCGGCGGTGTCGATTCCTCCGTGGCCGCCGCCCTGCTGCTGGAGCAGGGCTACCAGGTGGAAGGCCTGTTCATGAAGAACTGGGAGGAAGACGACGGCACCGAGTACTGTACCGCCCGCGAGGATCTTCTCGATGCCATGCAGGTGGCCGGGGTTTTGGGCATTGAGCTGCACACCGCCAATTTTGCCGCCCAGTACTGGGACCGTGTATTCGAGCATTTCCTGGCCGAATACCGCGCCGGGCGCACTCCCAATCCGGACATCCTGTGCAACAAGGAAATCAAGTTCCGGGCCTTTCTTGATCACGCCCTGACCCTGGGCGCGGACGCCATTGCCACCGGCCACTACGCACGCGTGGACCACCACACGCATCCGGCCCGCCTGCTGCGCGCCCACGACCAGAACAAGGACCAGACCTATTTTCTCCATGCCGTGGGCGGCGACAAGTTCAGCCGCACACTGTTCCCCCTGGGCGACCTGCCCAAAAGTACCGTGCGTGA
Organism: Alcanivoracaceae bacterium; assembly: GCA_029212745.1. Taxonomy (GTDB): domain Bacteria; phylum Pseudomonadota; class Gammaproteobacteria; order Pseudomonadales; family Alcanivoracaceae; genus JARGOL01. The sequence continues at coordinate 388,949 of JARGOL010000002.1, read as the reverse complement.
TATTGCCGACGCCCATGGCTTTGCCAATTCGCGCAAGAAGGACTCCACCGGCATCTGCTTTATCGGTGAGCGCCGGTTCCGTGATTTCCTCGAGCGCTACCTGCCGGCCCAGCCGGGCAGGATCGAGACACCCGAGGGCCGCGTCATCGGCGAGCACACCGGCCTGATGTTCTATACCTACGGCCAGCGCCAGGGGCTGGGTATCGGCGGTACGGCGGGTGCTGACGAGCAACCCTGGTACGTGGCAGAGAAAGACCTGGCGCGCAACGTCCTGGTTGCCGTCCAGGGCCACGATCATCCGCTGTTACTCAGTGATGGACTGGTCGCCGCCGGCGCCGACTGGGTCGCCGGCGCTGCGCCGGAACTGCCTGCACAGCTGACGGCAAAGACCCGCTATCGCCAGCCCGACCAGGCCTGTGAGGTCAGCCAGCGTGACGATGGCCGTCTGCAGGTACGCTTTCGCACGCCCCAGCGCGCCATCACGCCGGGCCAGTCGCTGGTCCTGTACGATGGCGATGTATGCCTGGGTGGCGCCATTATCGAGGAGCGCACGTGAAACAGCCTGATCCCGAACAGGTGCTGGCACTGGCCGCCGTCTTCCAGGCCGGGCTGGCAGCAGACCGCCTGGCCAGCCAGGGCCGTGTGGACGAACAGCTGGTGGCACCGCTGCTGAACGCCATTACTGCACTGGACCCCGATTCTTTCGACCAGGTTTTCCCGCGCGCAGCAGAGCTGGCACCGGGGCTGGAATTGCTGTCCCAGGCACTGGGCGGCAAGGGCCCGCGCGCCAACAACCGGGCGCTGGGATATGCCCTGGGCCTGATCCAGATTGCCAACCTGGCGCGCCGCGACAACGCCATGCTGTCGGTGCTGCGAAACCGCCTGGAAGCCCTCGAGGCGCAGCTGCCGCACTTTCCTGACCGTCATGGCCCGGAGTTCAGCCAGCGTCTGGCGGGCATCTACGTGGACACCCTTGGCACGCTGCGTTTCCGCATCCGCGTACAGGGCAACCCGCGCCATCTCCAGGACGACAGCGTTGCGGCACGCATCCGTGCCCTGTTTCTCGGCGGTGTCCGGGCTGCCTTTCTCTGGCACCAGCAAGGCGGTCGTCGCTGGCGCCTGATGCTGGGCCGGCGCCGTTACCTGCAGCAGGTCGAGCAGGTTCGCCGCCAGATCTCGCCCTGATGAGCGCCTTTTCGGGCAGAGCAGACTGCCAAGAATTGCGCTATCATTGCGCCGCTTTTTACCGCTTCCGGGAGCCGTATTCATGTCCAGCACTGTTCACCCCCTGACCGCCATCTCCCCTGTGGATGGCCGTTACGCCAGCAAGGCAGATGCCCTGCGCGAGATAACCAGCGAATATGGCCTGATCCGCAACCGGGTCCGGGTGGAAGTCCACTGGCTGGAAGCCCTGACCCGCAACAAGACCATCAAGGAAGTGCCCCTGCCCAGCACCGATGCCGCCTGGAACCTGCGCAACGTGTCGCAGAGCTTCGACATGGCCGGCGCGGAACGGATCAAGGAAATCGAGCGCACCACCAACCATGACGTCAAGGCGGTGGAGTACTACATCAAGGAACAGCTCGACCGCAACGAGGAGCTGCGCGCCATTGGTGAATTCGTGCATTTCGCCTGCACCTCCGAGGACATCAACAACCTGTCCTACAGCCTGATGCTGAAACAGGCACGCGACGAGATCCTTGCGGTGATGGACCGGGTCATCAATGCCATCAGCAAGCTGGCTCACCTGCTCGCCGACCAGCCCATGCTGTCCCGCACCCACGGGCAGTCAGCGTCGCCGACGACGGTGGGCAAGGAAATGGCCAACGTGGTGGCACGCCTGCGCCGTCAGCGCAGCCAGTTCGAGCAGGTCCCCCTGCTCGGCAAGATCAATGGCGCCGTGGGCAACTACAACGCCCACATAGCCGCCTATCCTGAAGTGGACTGGCCCACGTTTGCGCGCGAATTCGTGGAGAGCCTGGGGCTTGAATGGAACCCCTACACCACGCAGATCGAGCCGCATGACTGCGTTGCCGAATTTTTTCACGCCCTGATGCGCTTCAACACCATCGTGCTGGATTTCGACCGCGACATCTGGGGCTACATCTCCCTGGGCTACTTCAAGCAGCGCCCGGTAGCGGGCGAAATCGGCTCATCCACGATGCCGCACAAGGTCAATCCGATCGACTTCGAGAATTCGGAGGGCAACCTCGGCATCGCCAATGCCCTCATGGACCACCTGGCCACCAAGCTGCCACTGTCACGCTGGCAGCGCGACCTCACCGATTCCACCGTATTGCGCAATATCGGTGTCGGCCTGGCACACAGCCTGATCGCCTATGAAGCGACCCTGAAGGGCATCAGCAAGCTGGAAGCCAATGGTGAGCGCCTGGCGGCGGACCTGGACGCTGCCTGGGAAGTACTCGCCGAGCCCATCCAGACCGTCATGCGCCGCTACGGCATCGAAAAGCCCTACGAGAAACTCAAGGAGCTGACCCGCGGCAAGGCAATTACCCAGGAGGCACTGGAGACCTTCATCAACGGGCTCGATATCCCGGACGATGCCAGGGAACGTCTGCTGGCACTGACCCCTGCCACCTACGTGGGCAATGCCGAAAGCCAGGCTCGCAGCATCTAGGCGCGCCTGACCCGTTATGCTGCCTGAATTCAAGCTGCCCATGGCGGCGGGCGATTTCCTTGCCCGCCACTGGCAAAAGGCGCCGCTGTTCATGCCTGGCGCGGCGCGCGGCCTTGAGCATCCCAGTGCGGAGCTGCTTGCTGCCCTGGCGCTCGAGGATGTAGTGGAGTCACGCATCATCAGCGGCCATGGCGATGGCCCCTGGAATGCCCAGAACGGGCCTTTTTCGGAGGCCGACTTCAACACGCTGCCGGCCCGCTACTGGACCCTGCTGGTACAGTCGGTGGATCACTACCTGACAGAAGTCTCCCTGCTGCTCGACAGCTTCGATTTCCTGCCCGGCTGGCGGCTGGAAGACATCATGATCAGCTATGCCGCCGAAGGCGGCAGTGTCGGCCCGCACTTCGACCGCTACGACGTGTTCCTGCTGCAGGCCCATGGCACACGGGAGTGGCACATCGGGCCCACCTGCGATGCCACAACGCCGCTGCTGGATCATGCGCAGCTCAAGCTGATCGACGGCATGCCCGTGGAGCAGACCTTCGTGGCATCACCGGGCGACGTGCTCTACCTGCCACCGGGCGTGGGCCACTGGGGCACCGCCCGCGACAGTGACTGCGTGACCTGGTCGGTGGGTTTTCGTGCCCCGGCACTGGTGGACGTGCTCGACAGGCTCGCTGACGAGGCGGCACGAGGCGGCGCAGACAGCCTGTTTACCGACCCTGCCCGGACACGCCCGGAAGACAACACGCGCCTGGGCGCGAACGACCAGCAGATGCTGGTGGACCAGGCCCTGACCCTGCTGGACAGTAATGTGCGCCGCAATGCACTGTCAGCCCTGCTGTCCGAATCCCGTCAGCCGGATGGCCTTGATTTCGCCATTGATTGCGGGCACATTGCCGCGTCGTCGCCATCGGCGACGCTGGTGCGGCACGGGGCTGCCCGGCTGCTGGTGGATGATGCCGGCGGCGTCTGGCTCAACGGCGAGTACCAGGCCCTGTCAGGCTCTGCCCTCGCCCTGGCGCAACGCCTGGCCGCCCGTCGTCTCTACAGTGACGACGATCTGGGCACACTGGATGCAGCGCAGGAAGCGCTGCTGGATGAATGGATCGATGCGGGCCTGCTGGCCTGGCTGGAGTAACGGCTGAATGACGATCGCCATCGAGAAAACATCATGGCAGGACGCGGAGCAGGAACTGCGCGAGATCCGCACCCGCGTGTTCATTGACGAGCAACGCGTCCCGGAGACGCTGGAGTGGGACGGCGAAGATGCCCAGTCCACTCATTTCCTGGCGCGCAGCAGCGACGGCACCGCTGTCGGCTGCATTCGCCTGATGCCGTCTGGCCAGCTCAGCCGCCTTTCCGTGCTGGAGCCCTACCGCAACCAGGGTATTGGCTCCGCCCTGCTGGCCACCGCCGAAGAAGAGGCCCGGGTCGCCGGCATGACGGAAGTGTTCCTGCACGCCCAGACCCATGCCACCAGCTTCTATGAGAGCGCCGGGTTCGTGGTCAACGGCGGCATTTTCATGGAAGCCGACATTCCTCACCGGCAGATGTACAAGGAAGTCGCCGCGGAAACCCACTGACAACGGGAGCCGGGTCGTGCATTCAGCCTGCCCTGACACAGCCAGCCTGCTGCAGGCCTGCGATGACGTGCTGGGCCGTGCCCGGCGCACGGTGGACGTGCTTGCCCCGGATCTTGATCCACTGCTCCTTGATCGCGGACCGACCCTGGATGCGCTGGCACGACTCACGCGGGTCAGCCGCTTCACCCGTATCCGGGTATTGTTTTACGACAGCTCCCGCGCCATTCGTGCCGGGCACCGCCTGATCCACCTGGCCCGACGCTTTCCCTCCTACATCCAGTTGCGCCGCGCTGCACCTGACCACCGCGAAGAAAACTGTGCCTGGCTGGCCGTAGACGGCTCCCACCTGCTTTGGCGTCCCGACCATACCCTTGCCGCCGAGGGGCATGTTTTTACCGAGGAGGCAGGACAGGCACGCAAGGTACTGCGTGGGTTCGATCACTGGTGGCAATACAGCGAGTCAGAGCCCGCCCTGCGCGAACTGCATCTCTAGCGCCAGCGCATGTCTGGACATGTGTCGGGGCGCTGTCAGCGCCGTACAGGAGGCGCCGCGACAGGCTTGCTGAAGCGGGAAAACAGGCGTTTCTTCGCCAGGGCGTAACGCGCCTCGGTGAGACAGCCCGCCTTCATCAGCCTGCGGTGCTCCGCCATCTCCGCTGCCAGTCGCTCACGCGAGCGCGGCAGGATCCGTTCCGCTTCGCTGCAGCGGTCCTGGAGCTGGGCGACAAACTGGTCGGTAGCAGCATGGCGCAGCCAACCGGCGTACAGTTCAAACACGGCGATACCGCCATAGCGGGTACGGAAAACCAGACGCCGATGGCAGCGACGGGCAGCGGCCATTGCCACGATCACGGCCAATCCACCCAGCACCGCGCCGGACTCGGCCCCACTGAACCAGAATGCTGCCGCGCTGGCGAGGGCAACCATGGCTGCAGCCACCCACCAGGACCAGGCCACATGCTGGCGCAGACGGGGCTGCGGCGCCACGAACGCCAGGTTGATGACGCGGGTGCGTAGCGGCCGGCGGCCCCGGTATTCCACCCACTCGAGGAAGTGCCCGTTGAACAGCACCGCCTGGCGCGACTGCCCGCGCACGCGCGAACGCTGCAGCAGCGTCGCATCCACACGGCGGTTCTCGGGCACACGCACGTACTCGTCTGGCGTCCGACGTGTGGAAAGTACGTCGTCAAAATTGATTTCCTGGCTGCCGATCCCGCCCTGAACATCTGCCCCCATTGCCTGGTCCCCGTGTGGATGCCGGTGGTACTGCCGCTGAGTAAGAAAGAAGTACCAGAGCGCGAACGGGAAAAACATTAACCGGTCGACATTTCCGCAGGCAGGCAGAATTGGTGCAGTTCATGCCCACTCTCGTGGTACTTGCGTTCAAAATCAGACAGCGGGTCGACGGGCACGTACGGGGCCATGGTCCCGCCCTGCCGGCCTGCCAGACGCGCGGCGTGGGCAAATTCCTCCACGTACTCGTGCCAGTTGCTGCGCAGCACCAGACGGCCCGGCAATCGCATCAGCACCGGAAAGACCGGATGTCCGTGCCAGCGACGCTTCAGGTGGCCCGGTTTGGGCCAGGGGTTCGGGTAAAGCAGGTAATGCCGGCTCAGCGGCCAGGCTGCCGATTCGGCCAGACGCCAGAAATCAGCGCATTCCGCCCGCACCAGCAGCAGGTTGGCGGGCAGCGACTGGCGGCTCCTTGGCAGCACGCCAATGCGCTGCGCCGACTGGTCCAGGCCGATCACGGCCTGGTCAGGATGGCGCTCAGCCAGCGCCAGGCTGGAACGTCCCGTGCCACAGCCTGAGTCCAGTATCACCCCATCACAGCCCTGACGCTCAAGCCATCGTGCAGCCGCCTCAAAGGCCTGCTCGCCATGCCTCGAGACAGGCTTCTGCCAGGGACTGGAAAGATGGCGCAGCACGGTACCTTCAAGCTGGCGGTGGCAGCCTGTCTGGGAGGATATTACCGGTGAACTGTTGGCGTGCATGGGTCATCGGGGCGGCCTGGGGCCGCCCACTTTAACGCCGTTTACAGAGAATGCCAGTCTGTGGGCCTACCCCGCCAACCCTTGCAGGCCAGCGAGAAGCTCTGCTGGCAGGAGATCGTCCAGTGGGCCGAGGAAGTAGCTGCGCACCGTACCGTCGAGAAGGAACAGCGTCACCCCGGTATTGGCCCAGTCAAAGGTCACAGAGCCGACCAGGCTGTCACCGGCGTAAAGATAACCACCGTTGATGGATGTCAGGTGGAATTGGATACCCTGCTCCACACTATTGGGCAGGGACGCGTCTACCCTGAAACCATCCAGGTCCAGCAGGTAGGTTTTGTTGTCTGCCGGGATATCCAGTGTCGCCGACCCGTACAGGTCGAGGATGGAGTAATCCAGGGCGCCCAGTAACGCCAGGATGTCGCCCTCCGCGCCCGGCGCCCCGAGACTGTCGAGCAGCTGTTGAAACACGCTGCCGATGTTGTCCAGGCGCCCGCTGGCGTCCACTTCCATCGCCGGCATGCCGAAGGCCTCGAAGCCGAAACGTGCATCCAGAACACCGTGTTGGCCCACCGCCACTGCAAGGGCCGGCGTTTCTCCCTCAAGGGAATAGAGGCTGTCTCCCCAGGGGGAAACAATCTCGCCATAACTCACTTCCAGCGCCAGCACATCACCGCCTTCATCAACGGCCGGAACATTGATTTCACCCCAGGCACTGCCGCTGACGCTGAATGCGAAGTCGGGATCTGCGGTCTTGAACAGCGCCATGTCGCCGGTCACCGTGGCGCGACCATGCAACTCGGACAACAAGGCCAGCAACGCGTCGGTAAGATCCTGCTGGGACACGTCCGGATTCTCCAGAATCAGCTGGTGTGCCACGTTGATCACCGGCAGCAGGTCCGTCTCATACAAGGCAATATCAAGGGTCCCCTGCATGGTTCCGGAGACCACATCATTGGCAACCAGGCCGTCCAGACTGTATGTCAGGGCGCCGGCTTCAGCCCCGGCAATGATGTCGTCCATGTTCACTGATATATCGACAAAGTGACTGCCGTCATCCCGTGTCACCGTGAGCACACGGGTGTCCACATCAAGCTGCACAGACAGGTCGTTCAAGGACAGGTCCAGCACGTCCAGGTTGTACTGCTCGGCGATCAGGTCTCCCACCAGCGCAACGAGAATGATCTGGCCAGCCGCTTCAATCGTGGTTTCAGCAAAGTCCAGTGAGGCCTGGGTGTACAACCAGTCCAGCTGACCCACCTGGTCGGCAAAGAACTGGCCCTGGCCGTTGATGTTTGCCAGGTTGAGGTAGTGGTCCAGATCATCGAGCACCACCCGCGCGCGGGCCATATCATCGGCATCGACCTCAACGTCGGTCACCACACGGGTGTGCGTGCCGGACCAGCGCTGCACCAGTGATTGCAGGCCGGCCAGTGTCTCGGACAGGGTCGCGCCTTCACCCAGCAAGGTCTGGGCCATCGTGGCGGCCGCCTCAACCAGTGCCTGCAGGTCGCCCTCGCCGCCGGACAGCGGCAATTGACCGCCGAATCCTGCCAGGCTCGAGGCGTATGCATCCAGCACTGCCTGCATTTCCCCGGCCGTAGCCAGCTCGGCAAACCCGGCAGCCAACAGCGCATGCTGCATGTCAGCCGCTCCAGCACCCGCCAGTTCATCCGCATCATTGACGCTGACCGGCCAACGCGTGGCAAAGTCAGCTGGCAGGTCGAACAACGTCGCCACCGTCGCTGATGCCACGGCAATGGCGCGCGCATCCACGGGCCCCGGGTAGGATTCGGCAAGTGTGGCCGCCAGGTGGGTCAGTGGCGTGACTGCCAGGGCACCATCGGCCGGTGGCTCCGCGAACCAGGCGATCATGGAAAAGTCAGCCGGCAGAGGCATGGCCTCACCAAAATCGAACACGCCGTTGCCATTGGTGTCGAGCGGGTGGCCGCCACTGTCGCCGCACCCGCTGCTGGCATCACAGAGCATGCGTGCAGAGCCGTCCAGGGGCGCGAAAACCACCAGTTTGAAAGGCTCATCGGGGAAGGTATCGAAGGCAAAGACACCGGCGTCGTCCGTCACGGTAGTGGCGTAATCCACCAGTGAATCGCCCGCCTGCACGCGCAGGGCCACTGCGGCACCCTGCAAGACGCCTTTGACCGCCCTGCCCTCCACCGGCTTGTCCTTCTGGGCCGCGGCCGCAAACAGCGCGGCATCGTCGTTGCTGCTGTCGCCGCCGCAGGCGCCAAGGGCCAGGAAGACTGCAATGGAAAGGACGCGAAAGAGATTACGCATGGAGCTCCACCTTTACCTTTATCGTTATTATGTGTGGCGGCCTTTAGCAGGCACTGCGCGCCTTGTTCTACGACGAATGTACCAGTAAACGGCGGTGAAACCAGCCGCTGACACCGTCATTAGGGGCCAAACGGACCGGTGGCCCGGGTAGTCGGGCACCCGGCAGGCACAAAAAAACCCGGCAGCGCCGGGTCTTTTTGTGTGCAGGCGTCAGCCCTGTCAGCCGCCAAACCTGGCCTTGGCCTCCTTGCGGCGGCGGTGCAGGACCGGCTCGGTATAGCCATTGGGCTGGGCAATACCGTCAAACACCAGCTCGCAGGCTGCCTGGAACGCCACGGAGCCATCAAAGTCAGCCGCCATGGGCCGGTAGAGCGGATCGTTGGCATTCTGCTCATCCACCACCTTTGCCATGCGCTGCATCGCTTCCATGACCTGGTCCTTGCTGACCACGCCATGGTGCAGCCAGTTACACACATGCTGCGAAGAGATCCGCAGGGTGGCCCGGTCTTCCATCAGGCCCACATTATTGATGTCAGGCACCTTGGAACAGCCCACGCCCTGGTCGATCCAGCGCACCACATAGCCAAGGATACCCTGGCAATTATTGTCCAGCTCCTGACGCTTGTCCGCATCAGACCAGTCCGGATTGGCTTCCACCGGGATGGTGAGGATGTCATCGAGGCTGGCGCGCTCACGCTTGGCCAGCTGGTCCTGCACGTCGGCCACGTTGACCTGGTGATAATGCATCACGTGCAGGGTGGCAGCCGTGGGTGACGGCACCCAGGCGCAATTGGCACCGGCCTTCGGATGGCCAATCTTGGCCGCCATCATTTCCTTCATCTCGTCCGGCTTTGGCCACATGCCCTTGCCGATCTGGGCATGGCCCTTCAGGCCACACTCGAGACCGATGTCCACGTTCCAGTCTTCGTAGGCCTTGATCCAGGCCTGACCCTTCATGGTTTCCTTGCGCACCATCGGGCCTGCCTCCATGGAGGTGTGCATCTCGTCGCCGGTGCGATCCAGGAAGCCGGTGTTGATGAAGATCACCCGCTCTTTCGCCTGGCGAATACACTCCTTCAGGTTGACGGTGGTACGGCGCTCCTCGTCCATGATGCCGATCTTCAGCGTATTTCGCGCCAGACCCAGGGCATCCTCGACACGGCTGAACAGCTCCACGGCAAAGGCCACTTCCTCCGGCCCGTGCATCTTCGGCTTGACGATATACATGGAACCCTGGCGGCTGTTCTTCAGCGTGTTCAGGTCCTTGAGATCGTGCAGGCCGGCAAGCACGGTAATCATGCCGTCGAGAATACCTTCCGGCACTTCCTCGCCGTTGTGCAGCACCGCATCGGTGGTCATCAGGTGGCCGACGTTACGCACCAGCAGGCAGGAGCGACCCGGCAGCGTGACCGTGTCACCGTCAAGGCCGGTGTAGGTGCGGTCCGGGTTCATTTCCCGCGTCATGGTCTTGCCGCCCTTCTCGAAGGTCTCGGACAGCTTGCCGGTCATCAGGCCGAACCAGTTGCGATAGACCTCTTCCTTGTCGATGCCATCGACGGCGGCAACCGAGTCCTCGCAGTCCTGGATCGTGGTGATGGCCGACTCGAGCAGCACATCCTTGACGTGGGCCGGGTCTTCGGCACCAATCGGGTGGCTGGCATCCACCTGGATTTCCAGGTGCAGGCCGTTGTTTTTCAGCAGGATGCCGGACGGGCTGGCGGCATCGCCCAGATAGCCCACCAGCTGGCCGGCATCCTTGAGGCCGGTTTCGCCGTCGGCGGTCTTTACCACCAGCGCACCTTCAACAATGCTGTAACCGCGGGCGTCAGCGTGGCTGCCGCTGGCCAGCGGCGCTGCCTGGTCGAGGAAACCGCGGGCGTACTCGATCACCTTGGCGCCCCGTTTCGGGTTGTACGCGCCGCCCTTCTCGCAACCGTCGTCGTCAGCGATCATGTCGGTGCCGTAAAGGGCGTCGTACAGGCTGCCCCAGCGTGCATTGGCCGCGTTCAGGGCAAAGCGGGCATTTTTCACCGGTACTACCAGCTGCGGACCGGCAATCGTGGCAATCTCCGGGTCAACGTTCTGCGTGCTTACGGAAAACGCGTCGCCCTCAGCCACCAGGTAGCCGATCTCCGTCAGGAAGGCCTTGTAGGCGGCCATGTCCTTGATCGGGCCCGGGTTGGCCTTGTAGTACTCGTCCATCTTGGCCTGGATCGCATCGCGTTTGGCCAGCAGCTCCCGGTTGCGCGGCGCCAGATCGGCGATAACGCTCTCCAGGCTGCTCCAGAAGTGCTCGGCGTCAACGCCGGTGCCGGGAATGATCTCGTCCACCACCAGGTTGTAGAGACCCGTGTAGATTTCCAGTCCACCTTTCTTGATGCGATCGGTCATGTTGCTCCTGCCCTATCGGTCGATACGGAAGTATGAGTCGGCCCGGGGGCCGTTTTTGGAAGGCGCGATTCTAGCGGAAACTGGCGACCAATTCATGTCTGCCCGGCCTGCCACCAGCGCACAGGCGTGACTTGCCGGTCAATGGTGCAGGTTGAGCACATCCAGCAGATGGGCAGCGCCGGGGTTCGTCGCCGACTGGCCGTCCTCGAGGCGTTCGAAATCAAACAGGCGGGTATCCGCCAGCTGGGACGGGGCCACGTTCTGCACGGCCGCAAAAATATTCTCGATGCGGCCCGGATGGTCCCGGTCCCAGCCCCTGAGCATATCCTTGATCACCTGGCGCTGGAGGTTTTCCTGCGAGCCACACAGGTTGCAGGGAATGATCGGGAATTGTTTCATCTCGGCAAAGCGTGCGATGTCCTTTTCACGGGAGTATGCCAACGGCCGGATGACGATGTGCTTGCCGTCATCGCTGCGCAGTTTTGGTGGCATTGCCTTGAGCTTGCCGCCAAAAAACATGTTCAGGAACAGCGTCTCTACGATGTCGTCCCGGTGATGCCCAAGGGCAATCTTGTTGGCGCCGATTTCCTCGGCAAAACCGTACAGGCTGCCGCGGCGCAGGCGTGAGCACAGGGCGCAGGTGGTTTTACCTTCCGGCACCTTCTCCTTGACGATGGAGTAGGTATCCTTCTCGAGGATGTAGTAAGGCACCCCTTCACGCTCAAGGTATTGCGGCAGCACGTGTTCGGGAAAGCCCGGCTGCTTCTGGTCCAGGTTCACCGCCACCAGCTCGAAATCCACCGGCGCCGACAGCTGCAGGCTGCGCAGGATCTCCAGCATGGTGTAGGAGTCCTTGCCACCCGACAGGCAGACCATCACCCGGTCACCCTGCTGGATCATGTTGAAGTCGGCGATGGCCTGGCCGGCCTCGCGGCGCAGGCGCTTCTGCAGCTTGTTGAAACGCACGCGCTGGCGGGCACCCTCGTTGGCGTTACCGGGCTGTTTTTGCGAAGCGGCGGACATGGATCAGGTCACCTTGATACGACGAATGATCTTGCGATAGAGCGACGGGAACAGACGCTTCAGGTAGATTCCCAGGCCCTCGCGGCCGGCAATGATAACCTGCTCCTTCTCCTGCTGCACGGCCCTGACGATGCGGGCCGCACATTCATCCGCCGGCATGCCCTTCTCCTGGTAGCGGTCCATCTGCCCGTGGGCAGAGCCATCCGCCGTCACCGCATTGACGGACACATTGGTGTGCACGAAACCGGGCAACACCATGGTCACGCGCAGCCCCCGCTCGTACTCTTCTGCGCGCAGGGCCTCGAACCAGCCATGCAGGGCATGCTTGGAGGCACAGTAGGCGCTTCGGTACGGTGTCGGCAACTCGCCCACCAGGCTGGATATGACCACCACCTGCCCGGCACTGCGCTGGGCGAAATGCGGCATCACGGTCTTGGTCAGGGCCACCGGCCCGAAGTAATTCACATCCATGACCCGGCGATCCACCGCCAGGCTGGTGTCGCGCACCAGGGAACGCTGGCTGATGCCGCTGTTGTTCACCAGCACGTCTACCTTGCTGTAATGGGCAAGCACCTTGTCCAGGGCCGGTTTGAACTGCTCCGGCTCAGTGACATCCAGCGGCACAACCAGGTGATTTTCAGGCCAGACCAGTTTCTGCCGGACCGCTTCCAGCGCCTCCTCGCGCCGCGCTGACAACACCACGCGGGCGCCATAGCGACTGAACTCCAGCGCCAACGCCTCACCGATACCACTGGAAGCACCGGTAATCCAGACAACCTTGTCCGCAAATGACATGACTTGCTCCTGAAACGGCCACGCGGGAGGGCAAATCTAGCATGGCCCGGCGGCCGGCCAACAGCGCGCCGCGCCCGACGGATAAAAAAAGGCCCCGTCGGCATGCCGGCGGGGCCTCCCTGGGCCGGTCCCGGCCCTTACTTGAGTTCCCGTGACGACAATCCGAGCAGGTTGCGCGCCACAATCAGCTGCTGGATCTGCTGGGTGCCTTCGAAAATGTCGATAATCTTGGAATCACGCGCCAGCTTCTCGAGCAGGTAGTTTTCGCTGTAACCCAGCTCGCCACAGATCTCCACACACTTGAGGGTGATCTGGTTGCCCACCCGGCCTGCCTTGGCCTTGCACATGGAGGCATCGGTGGAGTTGGGCTGGCGATTGTCCGCCATCCAGGCGGCCTTGTAGGTCATCAACCGCGCCGCATCCAGGTCCGCTTCCATGCGATAGACTTCAGCCTCAAGCGCCGAAGAGTTGTACAGCGTGCGTGCATAGTCGCCCTTGAAGCCCTCCTGCTCGAGTATTTCGCGGGTAATCTCAAGCGCCGCCCGGGCTACACCAAGGGCCATGGCCGCCACCTGCGGACGGGTGTTGTCGAAGGTCTGCATGACACCACCGAACGCTTTCTTGCGCGCGGCCTCGGTATTGGCAATTTCCGCCGAGCCGAGGATGTTCGCCTTTGGAATACGGCAGTCTTCCAGGCTCAGTGCCGCTGTATCGGAAATACGCAGCCCCATCTTGTCTTCCACCCGCAGCAGTTTCAGGCCCGGGTTGTCACGCGGAACAATGAACGACTTGATCGCCGCCTTGCCCAGGGACTTGTCCAGTGTTGCCCAGACCACCACCGCGTCGCAGCGCTGGCCCGCGGTGCAGTAGATCTTTGTGCCATTGAGCACCCATTCATCGCCGTCTTCCACGGCCGTGGTACTCACCGCCGCCGAGTCCGACCCGGCACCGGGTTCTGTGATCGCCATGGCGCAGTAGAGCGAGCCAAAGGCCTCCTTCTGCTCCGCTGTACCGACGGCCTGGATGGCCGCATTGCCCAGGCCCGTACCGGGAATGGACAGCATCAGTCCCACGTCGCCCCAGCACATCTCCTCCATGCCAACGATACCGGTCAGGTTGGCGCCGTTGCTGCTGGAGCCATCATTTGCCCCCTTCCCGGCTGCCTTGGCCCGGGACGGCCGCATGGATGCCATCATCTGCGCCACCGGCTTGAGCTCTTCCGGCGTGTCACAGTGCTCGATGCGGTCATACTTGCGCGAAATCGGCCGGAAAACAGTGGCGGATAACTGGTGCGCCATCTGCTGGACCTGCTGCAGCTTCTTCGGGATTTCCAGATTGATCATTTTCCTGCCTCCTCAGACCATTACCGCGCCTTCAAGCAGGCCCACGGCCCGCAGGTTCCGATACCACATCTCCAGCGGATAATCGCGGATAAACCCGGCGCCGCCGAAGACCTGTATCCCGTTGGTGCCGATTTCCATGGCCTTTTCTGCACACATCACCCGGGCCAGATAGGCCTCACGGTGAAACGGCAGCCCCTGCTGTGCCCGGCTGGCGGCACGCCAGACCAGTAGCCGCATGCCCTCCAGCTCAATCGCCATGTTGGCGATCATGAACGCAACAGACTGTCGCCGGGCAATCGGCTCGCCGAAGGCGGTGCGCTCGTTGGCATAGGGGATACAGTAATCCAGCACGGCCTGGCAGCAGCCCACCGCCAGGGCGGCAATACCCAGGCGCGACAGATCCACCAGACGCTCGAGGTCAAACGCAGCCAACCGGTGTGAGGCCGGCACACGTACCGCATCCAGGGTCACGGTGGCTGTTTCCAGACTGCGCAGGCCCATGTAGTCGCTCGCCTCGGCGGACAGGCCCGGGGTGCCGGCGGGCACCACGAAGGCAGCCGGCGCGCCCTCATCGCACGCCGCCACCACGAGAAATTGCCGGGCCTGGCAGCCCAGGGGCACCAGCCGCTTCTCACCCGTGATCAGATAGTCGTCCCCGTCCGCCACGGCCCGGGTCTGGAGCGCCGACGGCTCGAATGTGGCGCGGCCCTCCATCAGGGCAATACTGGCCGGCACGAACGTCTCGCTGGCCAGGGGCGCGAGGAACGCCTGCTGCTGCTCGGGCGTCCCGAAATCGAGGACCGCATTGATGAAACCCAGCGGTGCCAGCGTGCCCAGGGCCAGGCCCATGTCGCCGTAGCCCAGGTCTTCAGCCGCAAGCACATTGGACATGGGCTCGCGGGGCTGGCCGGCACCGCCGGCATCCTCAGGTATAGGCAACAGCGCCAGGCCCAGTTCACAGGACGCGTCGTAGAACCCTGCCGGCGCCTGCCCGGCTTCGTCCGCGTCACGGGCCAGCTCGCGCATCTGCTGGGCAGCGAAACGCTGGATGCTGTCGCGCATGATGCGCTGCTCTTCGCTCAGCGACAGGTCAAACGGCAAATCGTCACTCATGCTCTACCTCTGCTACAATCAAACGGGCGTTTGAAAGTCTGAATCGTGTCACAGGTCCCGCACACCGGCAAGTGACGGACTGGTCACTGTTCTGGAATGGCTATAGGCTTTGCCCTCTAAAGGAAGGCGCCGTCCTTCCGGCGACAATAACAAGTCAAACGAGATCGCCCGTGTCCTTTCTCATACCGACACATGACCGAGCAATGACCATCCGGCTGCGCCGCCAGCTGATGGCCGTGTATTCCTTTTTCCTGGTCTGGGGCGGCACCCTCTCCGGCATGGCGCTGGGCATCTTCCGGCATGACACCCCCCACTGGATGATTTTCGGCTCCCTGTTCCTGTGCCAGGCGGCCATCTTCGTTGCCATCCGCTCACGCTGGTCGCGCCGCTTTCGTGACCCCAGCCTGACACTGTTGCAGATGGTGGTCGCCATCGTCGCCATTACCGTACTGCTGCGTTACGCCATCGAAATTCGCGGTGCCATGTTATCGGTGTACTTCATGATAATGACATTCGGCATCTTTTCCCTCGACCGGGTGCGCATGATTGCCATGTCGGCATTCGTGATGGCCTGCTTCATGGCCCTTACCAGCTATGAATGGGTTTACTACCGGGAAGAGCAGGTCTTCGGGATCAGCTTTGGTCATGTCTCCGTGCTGCTGCTTGGCCTGATCTGGTTCGTCTATGTGGGCGGCTATATCTACAACCTGCAGTTGCGGATTCGCGAACAGAAGGCCTCGCTGGCGGACAACCACACCACCCTGCAAACCACGCACGAGCAACTGCAGGACGCCATGGCGAGGCTGCACGAGGTCGCTATCCGCGATGAACTCACCGGACTGCACAATCGCCGCTACATCCTCGAGCGCCTTCAGGAGGAGCTTGACCGCTGCCAGCGCAGCGGCAGCGACCTGCACCTGGCCATCATCGATCTCGACCACTTCAAACGCATCAATGACCAGTACGGCCATCCGGTGGGCGACGAGGTGCTGTGCAGTTTTGCCCGGCTGGCAAGGGAATCATTGCGCCGCACCGACCTGGTGGCCCGGTTTGGCGGCGAGGAGTTTGTCATCGTATTCCCGGACGGCCGCCTGGAAGATACCCGCACCGTGCTTGAGCGACTGCGCCAGCAGTTCGGTGCCCAGCAATTTGCCGAGCACCCGGATTTGCATGTCAGTCTTTCCGCAGGTGTCGTACAATCGCGCCCCGGTGATACCACCGCCGCCATCATCCAGCGCGCTGATGAAGCGCTCTACCAGGCCAAGGCGGACGGTCGCGACCGTCTCGTCTTCCAGTAGCGCCAGCGCCTCAACCGGAATCGCACCCATGGCCCAGGAAACCGCCGATTACCCGTCCCTGCGCAAGGCGCTCTCCGCGTCACTGTCTCGCTCACCGGACAGCCTTTTTTCATTTGTCGAGGCACACGGGCTTGCCACCGCCATGGCCGTGGCGCCGTCGGTCACTGACGGCTGGCAGGACCAGGCCAACCTGGAAGAGGACGGCATGGATCCGGAGCTGGCCGGACAGCTGGAGCAACTGCGCCAGCGCCTGGCGAGCCAGCTCGGGTTCGGCGAATCCATCACCCTTCCCTGCCGCCTGGACCCGTTCCTTGACGATGAGGGCAACGACCTCTGTGCCTGGTGCTTTGGCTTCATCAGTGGCGTGCTGCTGGACGAGGAGAGCTGGTACGCAGGTGACGAGGAGGCCATGGCCCACCGCCTGCTGCCCATGCTGCTGTTTTCAGGCCTCGACGACGACGAGGCCCTGGACGCCCTGTGGCAGGACGAAGGCATGGCCCGGCAGCTGGCACGGGCCATCCCGGAGATGGTCGAGGAACTGTTCCTGTATTTTCATGCGCCTGACGAAGGCTCTGCTTCCAGCGAGGACTGATCACGGCTGTCCACCTCGGGCCCGAGCAGCACCGCAAGCCAGCGGGTATTTTCACTGCTGTCCAGGGCAATGCGCAGAATCATGGTCAGGGGCACCGACAGCACCATCCCCACCGGGCCAAGCACCCAGCCCCAGAGCACCAGGGAAAGGAACACCACCAGTGTGGACAGCCCCAGGCTTCGTCCCATCAGCCTTGGCTCAAGACCGTTGCCAATGACCATATTGATAAGCACATATCCCAGGCCGGCTGCCGCTGCCACCCCGGCGCCATGAATCACGAAGGCCAGCAGGCAGGCAGGAATGGCAGCAAGGAATGAGCCGATATTGGGAATGTAGTTGAACAGGAAGGCCAGCGCGCCCCATAGCACCGGGTAATCCACGTCCAGCAACCACAACATCAGCGCCACCAGCGCACCAGTGGCCAGACTGAGCATGGACTTGATCGCCAGGTACTGCTTGACCCCCTCGGAGAAGCGTTCGAACACCGCCAGACTGCGGTTGGCATCACCCATGGCCCGCTGCAGCTTGGCCGGGAACCGGGCCGCTTCCAGCAGGATGAAGGTGACCGTCAACAGGATCAGCAGCACATTTCCCAGCGCGGAACCGAATCGCCCCACCAGTTTACCGGCCATGCCCATCACCAGCCCGGGATCGAGCTGCTCCCGCAACGCCTGCTGGTCAACGTCGATGCCCAGGTCACGCACCAGGGCAATCAGCCCACCCATGCGTTCACCCAGGGCACTCTGGTAGGCCGGTAACTGCTCGAGGAAGCCATTGATAGATGCACCGATACCAATCGCCGCAAACAGCAACGCACCCAGCAGTAGCAAAAGCACGACGATAACGGCCGCCCATTCCGGCCAGCCACGACGTACCAGCAGGCTCACAGCCGGCGCACAGACGATGGAGAAAAACACGGCCAGCAACATCGGCTCTACCAGATCGGCAGCCGCGCGCAGCCCGGCAATAATGACAATCAGTGCAGCGATGGCGAGCAAGACGGGGAGCCGGATCTGGGTGGCGTTCATGGATTCTCCTTTTGCCTGGAACGTCAGGCCGCCTATGATACGGGTTTTGCGACGGGGGCTGTATGCGTCTCTTCCTCAACACCGGCATTATTCTTGCGGCGGCAATCAACTGGCTGGCTACGCCGGCTGCCGCTGCCTGCAATGGCGCAACCCTTGAGCGCGCCCTGCTGGTGCGGGGCATCTCCGGGCGCGAGCCTGTCGGGCCGCCGGTAACAAGCGTCTCAGCGGATGACTCTGCACTCTACGCCTTCACCGAAGTAACCGATGCACGCGGCGAGCGCATCACCCACACCTGGTTCCACGACAACCAGGAGGCGGCCTCGGTGACCCTGACCATTGGCGCCGACCGCTGGCGCACCTGGTCGAGTAAACGCCTGGGCTTTCGCCGTGACGACAACTGGCGCGTTGAAATACGGCTGGCTGACGGCTGCCTGCTGGCCACGCTGGCACCAGGGGGCAACCAGGCGTTCAGCGAGACCGCCGCGCGCATAGAAGCGCTGCTGGCAGACGGCGACGTGACCGGCGCACGCATGGCGCTGGGCGAAGCCACGGAAAAATCCCTGCTGCCGCCAGCCACCCTGGCCGAGCTGTCCGGGCGACAGGTACCGATGGCGCAGGTGCAGGCACTCCTTGACGAGGGCAACCTGTACATTGCCCGGGCACGGTTGCAGCCATTGCTGGAACGCTGGCCGGACGATGATGAGGTCGCCGCTTTGCAGTCCACCCTGGCCGACGCACTCGGCGAACGGGCCGGACAGATGTCCGCGACGGTGAACGCATTGCAGGCACTGCTCAACCGGCTACCGGCAGGGGCAGGCCCATGCGGCTCGGCGGGCGCGCCCTGGTGGCAGGAGACACTGGATAGTGAAGACCTGCAGGTGGTCGAACGTCGTGCTGACACGGGCACACTGCACCTGCTGCTGCTGGACGGCCGCAGTGGGCAGACCATGAGCATGACCCTGCCCTGCCTGCAGCTCCCTATTGATCGGCGTCGGGTACCACGGAAAGGTGACTGATGTCGGGGTTCACCAGCTCTTTTTCCTCGCGAATTTCCTCCAGCTCAGTGCCCGGCGGCGCCATGGACAGGTGACTGATGTCCGGGTCGACCGGTGCCGGGCCATCACGTTTTTGTTCCAGGTCGGCCCCCACCGGCGCCACGGCAAAAGCCCCTGAGAAGCCGGTGCCACCAGTGCGGATGGTGCCCACTGTTTCCAGGTCTCCCGCATCAGCCGCCGGATCTGCTGCCGGCTCTGGTGTCTGTGCGGACACAGGTTCGGGCTCGAGCGCTGCTGCGGGTTCGGGTTCTGACGCCGCCGGCGGTGGCGGCGCCGCCTCAATCTCGGTCACCTCCTGCTCGGCCGGCGCCGACGCAGGCGCCGGTGACGGGTCCCGGGCCTCGAACACGGCCTTGCCCGCAGAGCTGGCCTGTGCGGCCGGCGCGGGCGCCTCAGCTGCGGGCGCATCACCGCCCACCGGCACCATCTGGCACTGGGCCCCGGCCTGGCGCAGGGCCGCCCGGAACTTCATCGCCGTGGCCTGGTCCGCGCCCTTCTTGATGACCACGGGCTTGCCGCTGAACAAGGCCTCCACGCGGGCCGCATCCATCTTGAAAAGCCGTGCCAGGTTTTCCCGGACCCGGGCCGGATCCGCACCCCCCACCAGCTCACCGGAAAAGACAATATTGAAGGCCTGCTCGCTCATGCTCTGTGCACCCCTGTCACTGTTATCCCCAGCTTAGCAAGTCGTCGCCGTCACGCAATCTCCGCCGCTGCCTGCTCCGCCAGCGCGGCAATGGTGCGCGACGGATTCAGGCCCAGCGCCACCGGCACCACCGAGCCATCCATGACAAACAGGTTGCGATAGCCGAACACCTCGCCCCGGTGATCCACCACGCCAGTGGCAGCACTGTCGGCCATGTTGCAGCCGCCCAGCGGGTGCGGCGTCACCAGGTTGCGGAACCAGCGCCAGGTGGCCGGAGTGGCGGCCTCACCGCCGGTGGCACGCGTCAACGCCAGGTGCATGTCCGCCAACCCCTGCACCGCCTTCTCGGCGGCCCTGTAGTCCCACTTCAGCGCCAGTCGGTCCCGTCGCCAGGGGGCATACCAGCGCCGTTTCAGGGAAAACACGCCGCCGGCATTATCGGCGGCCTGGCCAAACCACGGCATCAGCCGCCGGGCCGGATCAGATTCATCCGCATACTCGCTCAACACACGGGCAAGGCGGTGCCCGCGTACGCGCGGGTCGCGCGCCACCCGGCCGAGCAGGTTGCCGAGCATGTCCGGGAAGCCACCATCCTCAACAAAGAACCGGGCGCCATCGCGGCTGCCATCGAGGAAGTCGATGGCAGCGGAGATGGTGGGACCCTGGGTGGGGGACACTTCACGGTCGTCATACCAGGCCGGCGTCAGGAAATCACCGTTGGATGTCCAGCCGTGGCCCAGTCGGGCGCTCAGGCCCGGCAG
Source organism: Alcanivoracaceae bacterium (assembly GCA_029212745.1). GTDB lineage: Bacteria > Pseudomonadota > Gammaproteobacteria > Pseudomonadales > Alcanivoracaceae > JARGOL01. Next base: position 368,394 of record JARGOL010000002.1, on the reverse strand, counting down.
GGTGCGGTACTGGTCACGGCAGCGCAGCAGCAACTCGGTGGAGCCGACGCTGCCGGCCGCCACCACCACGCGCTCGGCATCCAGCTGCCGGTCCACGCCAGCATCCAGGTCACGGACGTGCAGGCGATATCCACCACCGTGGGGCGCTATGTGCCTGACCTGGTGCAGGGGTCGTATTTCCGCGCCCAGCGCCTCTGCCCGGGCGAGGTAATTCAGGTCAAGCGTATTCTTCGCCTGCACCGGGCAGCCCAGGTCACAGTTGCCGCAGTGAATACAGGTGCCTTGCTGCCTGCCCCACCGGTTGGTGGTGACGCGCGAATGACGGTGATCAAACGGGTCATCAAGGCCGTAATGCCAGTCCGGGTCGAAGCGGATGGCCTGCGGTACGGTGGCGAAACGCCCGGGCTCACCAATGGCCGCGGCGGCATCCCTCATCAAGCGGGTGCGGTCCGTCCACTGGCCGGCCGGCAGGTGCTGCACGTCCAGCATGTCGCCAACGCGAGCGTAATGGGGCTGTAGCCCGGCGTGGGTAATGGCCGCAGGCCAGCCCTGGCGGAACCGCTCCTCGGGTGCCTCAATGCTGACATTGGCATAGATCTGGCTGCCGCCGCCCACCGCGGCGCCCATGGCCACGGACATGTCGCCGAAATAGCGGAAATCGAGCCAGCCATTCTGGCGCTCCGGCTCGTCCTCATCCCATAACCAGTCTTTCATGGTGACGCTGGGATAGGTGGAGGGGGACCAGCGCCGCCCCCGCTCCAGCACCAGTACGCGCGCGCCCTTTTCGGCCAGGCGGCAGGCCATGACGGCACCGCCGAAGCCACTGCCGATGATCACGGTATCAAAACCACTCATGCTACATCCCTGTAATAAAATCAGTGAGTTGGATATTAATCTTGATAAATTACTTGTGTCCAGCATCGCCGGGGACGCCAGTGCACGCCCCTCTTTTTAATGGTCTACTTATGTACGGTTTTATTTGCCTCAATATCTACGCCTTCAATGATAGGTGTAGATACTGGTATCCTGCCGTCTTTCCACCGGCAGGAGCAGCAATCATGGAGCAGATGGACTTCGTCGCCCGTCCAGGCCGCAAAGCACCGGCACGCAAACGCAGCAAGGCGGTCCGGGACGGCTATCGGCGGCTCACGGCAGATATCCCCGAGGACCTGCACAAACGCTTGAAAATGCAGGCCCTGATGGACGATTCTACGGTCACGGACATCATCATTGAGGCGACACGCGCATGGCTGGCAAACCGCAGGTAACGAGGCCCACCCCTGCCCATATCCTGATTATCGGCAGTGGCGCCGTGGGTGCCGTCTATGCACGCTATCTGGTGAAGGCGGGTTGCCTGGTGAGCTTTCTCGCACGTGACAACAACAGCGCCAACGCGCAGATGCCGCGCACGCTGCACCACTATCCCCTGCTCGGCAAGGCCCGCGAAAAGCGACAGAACCTGCCGGTGATTACCGATGCCGGCGCCGGACACTTTGATCAGGTATGGCTGTGCCTGCCCTCCACGGCCCTGGACAATCCCTGGCTGCAGCAGCAGCTGGACCGGCTGCGCGGCTGCCCGGCGCTGGTGGCCTGGACACCCGATGTGGCCGACATGGATAAACTGGCCAGCCAGTACCCCGGCAGCATTGCCCAGGGACTGATTGGTCTTATCAGCTTCCAGACGCCTCTGCCGGGGTATGAAACGCCCACGCCGGGCATTGGCTTTCTCGCCCCACCCCGCTCGGCCGTACTCGACAACAGTGACGCCGGCCGCCTCGCGGCCAGGCTGCTCAAGCAAGGCGGATTGCCGGCGACAACCAGCGCTGACCTGCCCTGGCTGGAAGGGCGTCTCGCCGCCGCCACCATCTGCGCCGTGGCGGGGCTGGAAGCGGCGGGCTGGTCACTGAAGGGGTTCAGCGGCTCGGCCTGGCTGCCGCTTGCCGCCGACGCGGGCATTGAGGCGACCCGTATCACCGGCCAGTACCTGGGTCGCTCCGTATCACGCCCCATGGCCGGCCCCCGCAAGCTGGCACTGAAAACCATCATGACCCTGGGCCCACGGGTAATGCCCTTCGACCTGGAAACGTACCTGCACTACCACTTTGCCAAGGTAGGCGACCAGACCCGGCAGATTCTGGCGGCCTGGATCAGTCGCGGCCAGACGCAGGGCCTGCCCACCAGCGCGCTGGAATCCCTGGCCAGCGCCCTGACTGACCTGTCAGCCCGGGCCACCGAACACGCCGCCTGAACCGTCAGCCGCCGGATTTGCTGCCGCCCCGGCAGGCCGGCGAGGCAGCTGCATGCTCACCGCGTTGCGTCCATTCCTCAGGGGTGAACAGGTGCATGGACAGGGCATGCACCGGGCCATCCAGCTCCTGCGCCAGCGCCGCATAGACCGCCTGGTGGCGCCGCACCGGACGCTGCCCGGCGAAATCCCCGGACACCAGCACCAGGCGAAAGTGCGATTCCCGCCCGGGCGGACCACTGTGCTGGTCGCTTTCATTGTCCAGTTCCAGCCAGTCCACCGCGAAAGCAGACCGCAGTTTTTCCTCAATGGCTGCTGCCACACTCATGATGCTGCCTCCTTGTCCGCACCAACGCCTGGTGCGGGAATGATGCCGTTCCAGAATCGCTCTCCCGATGCGCTGAGCAAAGCGACTCGCGCCTCCCGGCCACCGAAATTGTTGGCTTGCCGGTCGCTTGCCCAATCGTCCCAGCCTGGCGTCTCGCCATGGGCAAACGCCCCCCAGGCTGCCATCACTCGCCCCTCTATCTCGACCGCCGGCGCGCCACCGCCGGTAAACAGGCGGCCCGCCGGTGTGTCAGCCAGGCCAAATACGAAAGGCACGTCGGACACGTGGCAGGCACCCAGTGGCACCCCGAAACTGTCGATCTCATGACTGAACCGGAAGCCCCAGGCCTGCCCGCCGGCGCCCACCTGCGCATCCAGCAGGCGCACCGTTGGCACTGTGAAGGTACGCTCGGTTTCCATGGCGCTGAAATAATCCATCAGCCCGCGGCGCGGATGCACCTCGATCTCGTTTTCGTAATGCGCCAGGGCCGCCTCGCCGTTACCGGGCAGGTTGCGCGTCAAGCGCCGCAGTATCTCGTCGCGCGGCATGGCACGGAATGTCTCCAGCGGCACATTGCCATTGAACGGCGGCGCGTACTGGAACAGGTTCCACTCATCCCGGCACACCCCAGCCATCAGGCGCACAGTGCGGCTGACACCCGCCGCCACTGCGTCCACCGGTAGCCGTGGCAGCAGGTCACCGTCCACCACCGGCATGAAGGTCATGCCAAACTGTGGCGTATTGGTGCGCAGCCCGCGCTCGACCACCTGGCGGGCAGCTCGGTTCTGGGCCCGCACCAGGGCTTTCATGTCAGCGGCCAGCAACCGGTCAAGGGCAGAACCGCTGCCGGGCAGTTCGTCCAGCACAACGTCGCCGGCGCCACTTTGCACGATGGCCGACTGGAACAAGCCCTGCGCCTGCGGGCAGGCCATCAGCGTGGCAACGCTGAACCCACCGGCAGACTCACCAAACACGGTCACCCGACCCGGGTCGCCGGCAAAGCCGGCTATATTGTCTGACACCCAGCGCAGCCCGGCCAGCTGATCCTGCAGGCCAAGGTTGCCGCTTTCGCCAAGATCCGGCAGCAGGTCGCGGAACCAGCCGTACCCCCAGGCACCCAGGCGATAGCTCAGGTTCACCACCACCACCTGGTTGCGACGGGCCAGTTCCGCGCCGTTATAGAGCACCTGGGACGGCGAGCCTGAGGTGTAGGAACCACCGTGGATCCAGACCATCACCGGGAAGGGTCCGTCGCCCTCGGGCACCCAGACATTCAGGTACAGGCAGTCGTCGCTGATGGCCTCCGACGCCATCAGCGGATTGGGCATCTGCCAGGCAGCGTCAGCAAAGCGATCTGCCGCGCGGATACCCGACCACGGCTTCACGGGCTGCGGCGGACGGAAACGCAGGTCACCCTGCGGCGGACTGGCGAACGGCACACCGCGGTAGGCCCTGACCCCGTCGAGGTCGATGCCCTGCACCCTGCCACTGGTGGTTTCCACTACGCGGTTATTCATGAGGCACCCTCCGGACATGTGGGCATGGACTCTAGCAGAACCGGGCGCCAACGAGACACCTGCAAGAGACATCGCCGGATGTCAATTGTCAGACAGGATTGCGGCAGTTCGCGCTTGCCCCTTTTACACTGCGCGCAGGCCGACACCGGTTCATCAGGCTATGGGGATAGGCGGAACGGAGCCGGCCGGACACTGCATCCATACGAAGTCATTGTTCAAGGAGTTGTACATGAGCGAGTCACAGGAACAAACCGAATTGAAAGCACGCATCGAAGAGGCCCGTGAGGACCTGAAAGCCGCTGCCGACAAACTGCAGGCGGCAGCACGCGGTGCACTGAGCCGGATCGAGGGCGGTGCTACCGGCCTGTTCGAGGATCTGGTCAAGGCCGGCGAAGCGTTCGAGAAGCAGCGCAGCAAAGGCCAGAAGAAAAAGACCACCACGGCGAAGAAAGCGGACGCCTCGCGCGTCGAATCCATCGCCAACCGTGCCGTGGGTGCACTGGGCCTGCCCACCAGCGACGACATGCAGGCACTGAACAAGAAGCTGGACAGCCTGTCACGCAAACTGCGCAAGCTGGAAAAAGCCACCGCCGCCTGAGCATTGTACCGGGGCAGCCGTGGCTGCCCCGGCCCTCCCTCCTTGCCGCCGCGCTTTTCGTTGACAGGAGCGTGCAGGTTGCATTGACTAGTCACTCCCTGAACCGGTTCACCATAAGCGGGCTCACGTGACGCAATCGCATCTCGGCTCTCAAACCGTCGCCTCATTCTGGCTGGAATTCCTCCTCGATGCCGCCCTGGCAGCGGGCGTGGATCTCAGTGACGACCTGGTGCGCCTGGGCATTTCCGATGAACAACTGGAGGCACCGCAGGCACGCATTCCCCTGCGCGTCGAGGAACAGTTGCTGCAGCACGCCGTGCGCGACAGCGATGATCAGCAATTCGGGCTGCACATGGGGGAACGGGTACGCCCACGCTTCCTGGGCGAGCTCGGTTACGCCAGCATGTCCAGCGCGACACTGCGCCAGGCCGTGGAGCTGATGGTGCCGTTCCAGCGTGTCACCAGCGAGTTCGCCGAATGCCGTCTGCTCCAGGACGGCGACCAGGTCAGCCTGGTGCTGGACATACCCGGGAATGACAGCGCCATGGCCCGTCACCGGGTGGAGGCCTTTTTTTCTGCGGCGGTTACTTTCGGGCGCTGGATTACCGGCACCAACGACAACCCCGCCCGTGTCCAGTTCAGCCATCCAGCCCCCGCTGATGACAGCGAACACCAGCGCGTGTTCGGTTGCCCGGTGGTCTTTTCTGCCGATGACAACCGGCTGGTACTGGACGCCCGGTTGCTGGATCTGCCCCTCAAGGATGCCGACCCGGAATTGCACCACATCATGCGCAACCGCGTGCAGCAGGCAGTCACGCGGGTGCTGGCCCGGGACAACCTGATCGACCAGGTGCGGGCCGAAATTCGCACCCAGCTGGAAACTACCATTCCACAGGTCGAGAATGTGGCGGATGGCATGGGCATGAAACCGTGGACGTTACGCCGCCGCCTGCGCAGCGAAAACACCGATTTCTCGACCCTGCTGGAAGATGAACGCCGGCAGCTGGCCAGTGACTGGCTGCTCAATAGCCGTCGCACTGTAAGCCAGATCGCGGCAGACCTGGGCTACTCCGAGCAGAGCGCTTTCAACCGCGCCTTCAAGCGCTGGTTCGATACCACGCCACTGCTGTTTCGCCAGAATGGCGGCCCTCCGGGGGCAGATCAGAACTGACCGTCGCCGGGCCAGCCTGCCATCCGGCGACGCCAGTAGCGCACCGTCTGTCCCAGCGTCAGGCCGCGACTGACACCGCGGACCAACGGCGCGCCAATGACATGCTTGAGCGCCCCGTAGCTCACCGGCAACACCCCGTAGAAAAGGCGCGTCAACCCATGCACGCGTGACAGCTCATGGCGCCAGGCCATCATCGCTTCGCAGTAACTGTCCGCTGATCCTGCAATTACCGCCCGGGCGGCCGCCTGGCCGCTGATGACTGCGCCGTAAATACCCTCACCCAGCAACGGCTCGGTGAACCCGGCCGCGTCGCCGGCGTACAGCACCCGTCCTGTCACCATTGCCCGGGCGTTACCCCAAGTGCCCAGCGGATAGCCCTGTACGCACTGGATATCGTCCACACCCAGGGCCTGACGGGCATAGCGGGCCAGCGCCTGCCGCGTGGCCACATGATGCCGGTGATGGGCGATGTACAGGCCCACATTGACGTGGTCCGCCTTGGGAAACAGCCAGCCATAACCATCGCTGACACAGCCGAAATCCATGCGCATGCGCGGCATGGCGTCAATACGCTCAGCGGCAACCAGCCCCTCGATGGCAAAGGCCCCGGCATGCTGGCCGCCGCCGTGCACCAGCCGGCGTATACGGCTGTTGGCGCCATCAGCGGCGATCAGCCAGGGTGCGCTGAACCGGTGCTCCCCAGCCACTACCGTGACCGCCTCGCGGCCCTGGTGCACGGCGCCCGGACTGCGGATGCCGATCAATTCAGCACCTGCGGCCTGGGCCTGCTGGCGACAGAACATATCCAGCTCCGGCCGGTGGGTGAGCAGCGCCACCGGCGCAGGGCTTTCCAGGCAGCGCGCGCGCCTGCCGCCCAGGGATATCTCCAGGCAGTGACTGGTCTGGCGGATCACCGGGTCGAGGGAAAAGCGATAGCGCTGCGCCGCCTTGATAGTGATGCCGCCGGCACAGGGCTTGGTCACCCGGGCCGGGGCACGCTCCAGCAGGCCCACCTCCAGGCCTGCCATGGCCAGGTCCTGGGCCGCCGCACAACCCGCCTGCCCGGCACCCACCACCAGCACGTCAAACTGCCGTGTTTTCGTCATCTGCATCTGATCCGTGCGATTCCTGCCGCAAGCCATTATAATGCGCCGCGATTTTACCCGGCTGCGCTCACCCGCGCGGCCTTACCCCAAGTGTTTTCGCCAAAAGCGACCCAAGGAGAAGATTGATGAAAGCTCCCGTACGCGTAGCGGTCACCGGTGCCGCCGGTCAAATCAGCTATTCCCTGCTGTTCCGGATTGCCTCCGGTGACATGCTCGGCAAGGACCAGCCTGTAATCCTCCAGCTGCTGGAAATCACCCCGGCACTGGAAGCGCTGAAAGGCGTGGTCATGGAGCTGGAAGACTGTGCCTTCCCCCTGGTCGCCGGCATTGTACAGACTGACGACGCCAATGTGGCCTTCAAGGATGCCGACTATGCCCTGCTGGTTGGTGCCCGTCCGCGCGGCCCGGGCATGGAGCGCAAGGACCTGCTGGAAGCCAACGCGGCGATCTTCTCCGCCCAGGGCAAGGCCATCAACGATAACGCCAGCAAGGGCATCAAGGTCCTGGTGGTGGGCAACCCGGCCAACACCAACGCCCTGATCGCCCAGCGCAATGCGCCGGACATCGATCCGCGCCAGTTCACCGCCATGACCCGCCTGGATCACAACCGTGCCATGGCGCAGCTGGCCAACAAACTGGGCAAGACGGTCAACGACATCCAGAAGATGACCATCTGGGGTAATCATTCCTCCACCCAGTACCCGGACCTGCACCACTGCGTCATTGACGGCAAGAGCGCCATCGATGAAGTCGAGCAGGACTGGTACGAAGGCACCTACATCCCGGAAGTACAGCAGCGTGGCGCCGCCATCATCAAGGCACGTGGCGCTTCCTCGGCCGCATCCGCCGCCAACGCCGCCATCGACCATATGCGCAGCTGGGCACTCGGCACCGCTGAGGGCGACTGGGTATCCATGGGCATCTACAGTGATGGCTCCTACGGCATCCAGGAAGGCTTGATCTATTCCTACCCGTGCGTGTGCAAGAACGGCGACTGGGAAATCGTGCAAGGCCTGGCCTGCAATGAGTTCTCCACCGACCGCATGAAGGCCACCGAGCAGGAGCTGGCTGAAGAGCGCGATGCCGTCTCTCACCTGCTGCCCTGATCCTGCAGGGTCAGTGAAGAAAGCGCCCGCACCGCCGGGCGCTTTTTTTATGCCTTTTACGCACCTGGACCAACAAGCACTTTGCAATCGCCGCGCTGGCAGCGACAATATTTGCCAACCAGATCACACTTCCAAGGGTGAGCCATGCGGCGCCTGACACACCAGATCCTCACGGCACTGCTGTTGCTGACCCTGTTCGGTGCCGCCCATGGCGCATTGATCAGTCGCACAATTACCATCGACGGGAATATCAGTGACTGGACCTCGCCGACCAATATTCTTACCAACCCGGGCCAGTTCAGCGCCGACTGCGAAGGCACCATCGCCCCGGGCAGCGGCGGCTGCGATCTCGACTACCAGGTACAGAGCACCGGCCGTGACCTGAAGACCTTTTCATTCACCTGGGATACCAACAACATCTATTTGTTCGTGGGCCGCTACGCCAGCCTCAGCAACGCCACCGACTGGTGGTTCTACCTGGACACCAATAACAGCAGCACACAGGAAGACAACGAACCGGTGGTGCACGTGTCCTGGCAAGGCAGTAACCGCGACACCACGGTGGAGATCTGCCGCTACAATGCGGTCAACAACAGCACCGGCGACTCGCTCACAGACCCGAACACCGGCAATGCGGATGGGTATGACATGCCTGGTCCGTTGTTCAACCACAGCTGCGTGCAGCAGTACAAGGCCAAGGGCGGCGCCAGCACCGGCACCGAAATGGAGATCGCCATTGCCTGGACAGCACTGGGCCTGTCCCAGCCAGCCAACGTGGGTTTTCATATCTCGTCGTCGAACGGCACCAATATTCCCAACCAGCTGGACGACAACATGGGCGGCCCCGGCGGCGCGTCAGTGCTTTTCCCGCCGGACATGGCGATCAGCAAGAGTGCCAGTGCTGCCACTGTGCAGGCAGGCAATACAGTGACCTATACCATCTTGCTGGAAAACCTTCTCTTCGATGATTTCAGCAGTATTACCGTGGATGACCAGCTCCCCGCTCAATTCACCTACCTCAGTCACACCGTATCTGCGGGCAGTTTTGTCGACACGGATGCGGACTCGGTGCCGGACCAGTGGCAGCTGGCGTCGCTACCGGCGCAGACCAGCGAGACGCTGACCATCACGGCACTGGCCCTGAACGTGCCACTGGCCATCAACACCACCAACACCGCCACCATCAGCGCCAGCGCTGAGGCCGACAATGACGCCAGCAATGACAGCAGCAGCGCCGTTGTCCAGGTGCTGCCGGCGCCCGAGCTGACTGTAACCAAGGTGTCTTCGTCCGCCAACGTTGACCCCGGCAGCGCTGTACGCTTCACCGTGTCGATCAGCAACATCGCCACAGTTGCCGCCACCAACGTCGCCGTTGAAGACCAGCTGCCCCAATTCGTGGCGTTTGCCATCAACACTTTTGGCGCCGCCACCCCGTTCCGTTTTACCGACGGCGCCACGCCCAGCGGACTGACCCTGGGCACTCCGTCCTACTCGGACGACGGCGGTATCACCTACACTTACACCCCCATGTCTGGCGGCGGCGGCGCCCCGGCCGGCTATGACGCCAATGTCACCCACTTTCGCGTGCCAATGACCGGCACCATGAACGCCAACGGCGCCTCCTTCCAGCTGGAGTACGACACCGTACTCCGCTAAAAGATGAATGCCACTCATCCTTTTTTGTCATGTGCAGACGCGCTGACCTGCCCCTAAGTCACTGATTCAAGCACCAGGCCTCTGGTACCAGCCAGTCAGTAATTCCCCCAGAACAAACACTTTTTTACTAGCTTTTTTGTAGGCCTAACAGATAATGTCACCGTGATGGCAATCACTGCCATTCCGTGACACATGTCACACTGACAGGGCCCGAACCCGCATCATGACACCGTTAAATCTGCGCGCCAAGTCACTGGCATACCTCATTTTTTACCGTTCATACGCGCCTCGCGGCCGTCCATCGCCACATTCGGTCGACGGGCCGTTACTGGCACGCAATTTTCGTCATTACCTGCAGGACCTGGCAGCACACAGCTGCCTATGTATTCAGCCGAAGGAGAAAGCCATGAAGAGAATTCACCTTGATACCGTTAATACCCTGATTTTTATGGGACTTTTGGGCCTGTCATCAGGCCTGTTGGCGGCCCCCCAGGTGAGCATGTCCATCCTCGCGGAGCGTGAAATCCGCACCGCTGACGAAAATGGGCAGATCCGCACCCGCCGGGAGCCGGCCAGCACCGTGGCCCCGGGCGATACCGTTCACTACACCCTCAGCTACAGCAACAGCGGCGACGAGGCCGCTGTAAACGTGAAGCTGGATAACCCGATTGACCCCGCCCAGCTGTACCAGGCGGGCTCTGCCTGGGGTGACGGTGCGCAGATCCTGTTTTCCATCGATGGCGGCCAGACCTACAAGCAGCCGGCATCTCTCACCTGGCGTGACACCGGCACCGGCAAGGAACAGGCCGCACCGCCGGAGCGCTACACCAACATCCGCTGGGTGATCCCGACAATTCCAGCCGGCAGCGACGGCGCTGTGGGCTTTAGCGCCACCGTGAAATAACCGGCGTAACCAGGCAACAACTCGCTGGCACGGCGGTGCCGCGTGTCCAGCGAGCCATGACTTTTCGGCACTGAACCTGAGGACAAGACCATGAAAACATTGATCAAGCGCAGTCTTGGCGTTGCTGTACTGGGTGGCCTGGCCGCCCTGTCCGGCAATCTGCTGGCAAGCACGGCTGCAAACACCACCATCACCAACGAGGTGACCGTCAGCTTTGACGACACGGGCGGCAATGCCCAGACCCCGGTCACCGCATCCGTCGCCTTCACCGTCAACCTGGTGCCCACGGCACCGCTGGTCGCGGTTCCGGCTGACATCAACCCTGCGAACGAGTCCACCACGTACAACCTGGTGTACACGATCACTGGTACCGCCAATGGTGAAGACACCTATGACATCACCAACAATTCCGTGGACACCACCATGGACGGCGCACCGGTCTTCGGCGGTGATACTGACGTCACCCTCGGTGGTACCACCGTGGCCACAGCGGTAACCGCCGGCGACACAGTCATCAGCGTGCCCTTCGATGGCACCAACGACGGTATCGTCAACGGTATTGCCGTGGGCGAAACCATCGTCCTTGACCCCACCGGCAGCGCTGAAGTGGTTACTGTGACGGCCATTGATGAGTCCACTGGTGCAGCCACGAACGTGGTTACCATCACCGTGGACAGTGACACGCTCACCGGCGGCAACCAGGGCACTGCAAACGCCTATGCCGTGGCATTGATCATCGGCGAGCAGCGTACTGCCACTGTGACCATCACCACCGATTCGGTGACTGCAGGTAATACCTCCGGCACCCACGTCACAACCACCACGTTCACGTCACAGGATGATCCCGGTATCACCGTGGATGGCGCAGGCGTGACGGTCACCGTGGTTAGGGCGGCACTCAATGTCACCAAGTACGTGCGTAATGTCACCACCGGCGCCAACAACCCGGCCGCCGCTGACATCACCGTCACCATCGGCGGCGCAGGCACCGACTTCTACAGTTCCGGCGTCAGTGCAGAGCCGGGTTCTGCAGACGGCACAACCCCTGGTGACACGCTTGAGTACCTGGTGGTGGTGGAAAACCCGGCCGGCTTTGCCCAGGCGGATAACATCATCGTCAGCGATCCGGTGCCTGGCTTCACCTCGCTGGTCACAGGCTCAATCCAGCTGGATCCGGTCGGTGCCGATGCATTCGTCAATCCGTCTGAAGGCGGCAGTGATGGTGATAGCGCCGAAGTGAACAGCAATACGGTATACGTCTATGCAGGCGCAGGCGGTAGCGACAGTGCCGGCACAGACGGCCCGGACGGAAGCGGCACCGGTGGTTCACTCACTGGTGGCCAGACCAGCTACGTGCTGTTCCGCGTAACACTCGACTAATCATCCTCAGGTTCAGGGAGCCGGAGTCCTCCCGGCTCCCCCTTTTTCCGAGGAGGAGGTTGATATGTCGAGGAAAATATTGAGTCGCATTCTGGCGAGCCTTGCAGGTCTCGCTTTTGTCGTTTCTGGCGCCCACGCAGCTGTGGGCGGCGGGGCGACGATTCACAATGCGGCCACACTCAGTTTCGCCGGTGGCCAGGTCACCGCTGCTGTACAGGTGCGGGTGGCAACACTGCCCAGCGCACCCGTGTTCAGCGTGGACCAGGCCAACATCGACGTGTTTGCGTCGGATACGGCGAATTATGTCTACACACTGCACAGCACCAGTAATGGCAGTGACACCTACAGCCTGGCGCCAGCCAGTGCCGACGCGAACGTCACAGCGCCCACGGGCCTGGGCGTATCCAGCAGCAGTATTGTGCTCGGCGCATCAATCACGTCGGCGGCGTCAGATGCTGCGGGTAATCTGTTCATACCGGCTGGCTCAGAGAGCAATCTCATGGTTACGGACCGGATCGTCATCAACATCGGCGGCTCCGACTACGTCTACGAAATTGCCACCCTGAGTGCTGGTACACCGGCCTCTACCACGGGCAATACCACAACGGCGGAGACACCAACCCGCCTGACACTGTCCGCAGTAACTGCGGGAGCACCCGCCATCGGCGCCGGCACTGTTGCCGCTGGCACCCAGTTTGGCGAGCAGGCCAGTGTCACCGTTTCAATCACCGCTGGCACTCCTGCAGCCGCAGGCACCAATGGTGTTCACACACTGTCACTCAGCGGTACCACAAGCGCCGTCGACAGTTCCGGCAGCGCGATCTCCTACAACGACGGTCTCGCAGCCACCACTACCGTGCTTTCCAGTGACGGCAACCTGATCAAGCAAGTACGCAACGTCACTGATGGGGGCGCCTTTGCCAGCGCTGGCGTCAGCGCCTACAGCGGCGAACTGCTGGAATACAGGCTCACCGTATCGGGCAACCCCGGCAGCACGCTCACAGGCGCAGTACTGGAAGATTCCATTCCCGTATTTGTCGAATACGTGGCCAACAGCACGACGATGAATGGCAATCCCGTGGCCGATGCGGGCACGTCACCATTCCCCCTCGACGAGGGTGGACTACAGATTAACAGCCCCTCTGGCGCTGCAGGCGTCATTGCCGATGGTGAAACGGCCATCGTGGTGTTCCAGGTGACTGTGGACTGATGAGTACCTGGCTGGCACGCGCACGCACGCAGCAAAACACCGACAGGTCGTCGGTGGGATGCCTTGCGCGTATGCGTCATGCTGTCAGCGTTTATGTTGTCATGATGCTGGCTCTTGCGGCCGCCATGACCCTGCCCGGGCCAGCCCGCGCAGCCTACGAAATCATCCAGCCGCCCGCCACCTTCAACTGGAATGGCGGCAGCATCCAATCAAACGTGCTGGTTACGCGGTACGAAAACCTGCGTTTCTATCGATATGATCCCAGTGGCACAACCGCACTGAACGTGCATGGCAGCCACTTCGCAAGCGCCGACAGCCTTGGTGGCACGACACCGACCATCCTCGGCGCCCTGCCCGCGCCCACGGATGCGCAGGGCGTTGCCATTGCCATCGACCAGCTTGTGACCTTGACACCCAGTAACGATTTTTCTGCTGGCGAGGCACTGTTCCTTGTTCTGGAACAACCGCAGCTTCCCGCCTCTGCTTTCGGCACGCGACCGGACGGGCGCCGCATTGTGGGCGTCAGTGCCAGCATCACCAGCGCCGGCGTTACCAGCGATTACCTGATTGCGCTGGTAGAAACCACGTCCGGCAGCAACACCTTCGTCGGCTACCTGCAAAACGGTGGCAGCCTGCCGATACCGGCCAACAGCACCATCCAGATCAACTACCAGAACTATGGCGATGTGGATGACCAGCTGACGACGCAGGCGCCCTACTACGTGGCGCTTGCCGCATTCGATGCCCAGCAGGGCTCCAAGCAGGCGCGAATCGGTGCCGCCGCTGCACCCGGCACCGGCGCCCTGTTCGTCTCCAAGCAGGCACTGCGCGACACCGTCAGCCAGGGTGAACTGGTCAGTTACCGCATCCTTGTGGCCAACCGCGGCAGCGCAGACCTGACAGGCATTTCACTGGATGACGTTCTGCCGACAGGGTTCCGCATCCAGGCGGAGTCCATCCGTCGCAATGGCACACCGCTGCAGCCCACAGCGCTGACGCAAAAGCGCGTCAGTGTACCCGTAGGCAATCTCGCCGCTGGCGAAAAGGCCATCATCGAATACGTCGCCGAGGCCACCGTACAGGCGCAGCCAGGCAAGGCCATCAACACAGCCGTTGCCTCCAGCAACGGTGGCGTTACGTCAAACACGGCGCAGGCCATCGTAACGGTCGAGCAGGCATTCCTGAATGACCGCGCTTTCCTCATGGGCCGGGTCGTCATCGGCCAGTGCGGCGACCGCGCTGGCGCCGGTATGGCTGGCGCACGCCTGTATCTGGAAGATGGCAGCTCGGTGATTACCGATGACCAGGGCCGATGGCACCTGGAAGGCATCAAACCCGGCACCCATGTGCTCCAGCTTGATAGTGATTCGCTCGGCCCACGCTACACGGTACGCCAATGCGCAGACCACTCGCGCAGCGCCGGCAATACACTCTCCCGCTTCGTCGACCTCCAGGGGGGAACACTGTGGCGGGAGACGTTCTATCTGGAAGAGAAACCGGAAGTGACATCACACATACAGCAGCAGCTGTTCAGTGATATCGAAAACGGCGAAGTACGGATACGCCTGCCGCTGGGTAACGGCGACACCGAGTTCAAGACTGTCACCGTGGACTTTTTCCTCCCGGACACCCTGACACCGGTGCCCGGCAGCGCTGCGCTTGATGGCCGGGAGATCGGCGATGCTGTCCACAGCGACAATTTCTATCGGCTGACACTGAAGCCGAAAGGCCGCTACTGGGCTTCTGAAGTGGCACTGTCCCTGCGGCTCGACCCGAATGCCAGTGGCGCCAACCGCAAGACGGTACTGGTACGTACGTCAGGCATTACACCCGCCGGCGATGTTCACACGGTGCAATCCGTGAACGAACTCGGGCTTGTCAGCGCAGAAATGCATGAGGCCACGCTGACACTGCGTCCCACATTCGCCAGCATGTCCGCCGCGCTGAATAGTAACGACCTGATGGTCATTCGAGAGGCCGCACGTTTCCTTGAATCATTCCAGGCAGTGGAACTGGATATTGTCGGGCACACGGACTCACGCCGTGTTCGCCGGCGCGAAGGCCGGCTTATCAATGACAACGAAACGCTGGCCGTAGCACGCGCCCAGTCGGTGGCGAATGCACTGAATACGTACCTGGATCTTCCCCCCGATGCCCTTCGCGTCAGCGGACGTGGACAGCGCGAACCGATTGCCAGCAACGATACCGAAAAGGGACGTGCCCTGAATCGCCGGGTGGAGATCACCATCCGCACCCGCGAACGCGTTCGTGACGCCCAGCTCACCGTCGTCAATGGTGCCAGCGGCATTGACCGCGCCGGCTCCCGGGCCAGCACGAACATGCAGGATACCGGGCCGGGCTTCCGCAACCTGTCTGACGGCATGCATATCAGCATTCCCGTGGTCAGCGTCACCGGCACCCTGGATGAGCGCCTGCAGCCCCGGTTACTGCTGAACGGTAACGAAGTGCCCGCTGAACGCCTGGGCATGAAGATCCCGGACAAGGACGCGGGCCAGATCCACTACACCTGGCTTGGCCTGGAACTGCCTGACACCGGCGACTACCAATTGGAGCTGCAGGGCATCGGCCCGTTCGGGAACACCCGTTTCAGTCGCGCCATCACGCTGACGCGCACCAGTGACATCAAGCGCATCCGCGCCGCCACACCGGTGGAGAATGTTGCCGACGGCAAGACACCCATCCGCCTGCCGCTGACCATCGAGGACATGTCTGGTCGGGAGATACAGTCGCGTGTAGAACTGCGCCTGCTGAACGGTGATCTTACCCCCATGAGCATAGCAGGCAGGGCTGATGACCTGAGCCCGCAACGTGCAGTGGTGCAGGTCGACAGTGACGGCGTGGCCTGGTTTGAGCCAGTCGCCACGGCCGGCACTTACCGCATCCAGCTTGGCGCCAACGACGATGTTGCCTCGGACACGCTGGAAGTACAGGTAAAGCCCGCCCTGCGCGACTGGATCATGGTGGGCTTCGCCAGGGGCAGCATCGGCCACTCCACGCTTGAGGACAACATCAGTGCCCTGCCGGACGCCGAGGAAGACACTTATACCGATGGCGAAGCGGCATTTTTTGCCCGTGGCCGGATAAAGGGTGAATGGCTCCTGACCATGGCCTATGACTCACGCCGGGAAGAGGATGATGCGCCACTCGGTGGGCAGTTCGACCCCAACCAGTGGTATGTCTTGTATGGTGACAGTGCACAGCGCCAGCAGGAAGCCGCGAGCAGCGAGAAGCTGTACTTGCGTATCGAACGCGACAACTTTTATGCCCTGTTTGGCGACTACGACACCGACCTCACCGTTACAGAACTGTCGCGGTATCAGCGTACCCTGACAGGCTTCAAGACTGAGCTGCGTGAGGACAACATCAGTGCCAGCCTGTTTGCAGCACAGACCGCACAAGCTTACGTGCGCCGGGACATTCGCGGTGACGGCACCAGCGGCCTCTACCGCCTGGGCGACCGTGATATCGTGCCCGGCAGCGAAACCGTGCGCATTGAAGTCCGTGATCGTTTCAACAATACGCTGGTCAAGACCGAATCCCGGGCCCGCTACCTGGATTACAGCATCGACTATACGGACGGCACCCTGTTCTTCCGTGAGCCTGTGCTGTCACAGGATGGTGATTTCAATCCGGTCTTCATTGTTGTCGAGTACGAACTCGACAACGGGCGCGAGAACACCAGTGGCGGCGGCCGCGTCGCCATTCACGACAGCGGCAAAACGCTGGAGCTTGGCGTCACGGCCATCCACGAGGGCACCGAAGGTCGTGAGGCAGACCTGCAGGGCATCGACCTCACCTGGAAGCCGGATGACAACCACGAAGTGCGTGTAGAAATGGCTGGCACCGAGCGCCAGGAAGATGCCACCACGGATGTGGACGGTAACGCATGGTTGGGCGAATACCTCTATCAGTCCAGCCGTCTGGACGGACGCGTGCGTGTCGAACAGCAGGATGCTGACTTCGGCATCGGCCAGCAGGCCGCCAGTGAAAGCGGTGTCCGCCAGGTCAGCGGTGAAGTGCGCTATCGTATCCATGAACACTACACCGTGGAATCAGAGGCCCGCCGCCAGACACTGCTGGGCGCTGACCAGCAAAGAGACAGTGTCGAAGGCCGGCTCAATTACCACCGCGATACCTTGAAGGTATGGGGTGGCGCGCGCACCGCACGGGACCAGATTGGTGCCGAGCAATATGACTCGGACCTCGCCCTGGCCGGCATCAGCCAGTCTTTCCTCGACAAGCGGGTAACACTGCGCGCCAGCGGCGAAACCGCTATAGGCGGCGAAGCGCGCAACAACGACTATCCCAACAAACTGACGCTGGGCGCCGATTACCGCGTCAATGCCATTGCCACACTGTTCGCCAGCCAGGAACTGGCCTGGGGCGAAGAATACCGGGCCCTGGAAAGCCGTGTCGGCTCACGTATCACGCCATGGAAAGGCGGCACACTGGTGTCAGACGTGGGTCATAGCGAGGACGAGTTTGGCCCGCGTCTGTTCAGCCATGCCGGCCTGTACCAGCGCCTGCAACTGAGTGCGCGCTGGAGCGCTGACCTGGCCATGGACCGCGCCCAGACGCTGCATGACGGCACACGTAACCCGGGATTTGATGATGACCGGCGCGACCCCGCCAGTGGCACGGATTCGCAGGACTACACAGCCCTGGCCGCCGGCCTTGGTTACCGTGACAGCGTCTGGCAATGGAATGGCCGGATCGAGAACCGCCAGTCGGATATCAGTGACAAGTGGAACCTGCTGAGCGCCCTCCACCACCGCCTTGATGGCGCCAATACCGTTATTGGCCGCCTGTCCCACCGGGATGAAAAGCTGCACGGCGGCGCGGATGAATGGGAAACGGCACTGGAGCTGAGCCTTTCCCATCGCCCCGACGCCAGTCCCTGGTGGATGCTGAATCGCACCCGCCTGGTACTGGACGGACTGGACGATGACTTCGGCAGCCGACACGGACAGCGACTGGTCAACAATCTCACCGGCAACTTCTCTGCCAACGATTACCACCAGCTGGCATTGATGTACGGTGCCCGTTACGTGCGGGAAGCCATCCGCGATGACAGCTACAGTGGCTACTCGGACCTGGTGTCCGGCGAGTACCGTTACCATATCGGCCGTCACTGGGATATCGGGGCGCGGGCCAGCCTGCTGACCTCACACCGCAGCAACGTCAGTGATGACAGCTACGGTGTCATGGTAGGTGTTTCCCCGGTGCGGGATGTATGGATCAGCCTGGGTTACAACTTCCGCGGCTTCTACGACGCCGACTTCGACCAGGCCAACAGCAGGGTTGCGGGGGTGGTACTGGACTTCCGCATCAAGTTTGACCAGAACAGCCTGCGCCACTGGCGCGATGACGAACGGCCCCGTGTAACGGCGGAATGATTACGCCGGGATCACGCCACCGACGAGCGCTGGGCGAAGTCGTTCATGGCCCGCAGGACGTCCCGGCGGCTGATCTGCCCGACCAGCTTGCCATCCTCCAGTACCGGCAGCCGACGGCGACGCTGGCTGAGGAATATATCCGCCACTGACAGAATGCTGTCATCCAGGTCCACTGTCTCCACTGCCACTGACATGAACTCCGCCACGGTGCCGATTTCGGTGCCATGGTAGCCGGACTGGATCGCTCCCTTGAGGCAATCGGATTCGGAGAAGACACCCACCAGATCGCCGTTGTCCACCACCGGTGCGCCGGAGATGCCGTTTTCCAGCAACAGCTTGATGGCCTGGTTGACGGTCTGTGTCGGGCTCAGGGTGATCAGGCGACGGGTCATGTAGTCCGCCACCCGGATCGAGTTCAATACTGTCATTGCCGCCTCCACTGCGGTACGCCGGCAAATGCCGACGTACTCAACTTTGGCAGGCCTTCCCGGTCGTGTAAATACGGCGTGTCAGGCGGGAGAGATATCCCTGACGCTGGCTGAGGCGATTTCAGCCCGCAATTCCTCGAAGGTGTGCACGGCCGGAAACTGGGGAAATTCGTCAATGACGTTCTGCGGGGCATGGAACAGGATGCCGGCGTCGGCCTCTGCCAGCATGGTGGTGTCGTTGTAGGAGTCTCCCGCAGCGATGACCCGGTAGTTCAGGCCATGCAGGGCCTGTACCGACATCCGTTTGGGATCCTTCTGGCGCAGCACATAGTCGGTAATGCGGCCCTCAGCGTTCACTTCCAGCTTGTGACACAGCAAGGTCGGCCAGCCCAGCTGGCGCATCAGGGGCTTGGCAAACTCGTAGAAGGTGTCCGACAGGATGATCACCTGGAAATTGGGCCGCAGCCAGTCGAGGAATTCCCGCGCACCTTCCAGCGGGCCCATGCCATCAATCACTTCCTGGATATCCGGCAAACCATAGCCATGCTGGTCAAGCAGCGCCAGGCGCTGCTTCATCAGCACATCGTAATCAGGGATATCCCGGGTGGTGGCGCGCAGCTCGTCGATGCCGGTGCGCTCGGCAAAATTGATCCAGATTTCCGGAATGAGGACCCCTTCCAGGTCCAGGCAGACGATTTCCACGCGGTACTCCCCCGATCGGTTCTAGGCTGTTTCAGGCGCGGCTAACTCTAGCGGCGCCTTGGCCTCAACGCAACGACGGCCTCAGCGAACCGGCAGGTCGATATCGGCGAACAGGGCATCCAGCTCATCACGGCTGCTGCACTTCACCGCCGCCTCCACCAGTTCGCGGCTCAGGTGCGGGGCAAAAGCACGCATGAACTCGTACATGAAACCGCGCAGGAAAGTCCCCTTGCGAAAACCGATCCGGGTGACGCTGGCCTCGAACAGATGGCTGGCATCCAGGGTCACAAGGCCCTTATCCAGCTCCGGGTCCACGGCCATGTGGGCGATGATACCGACACCCATGCCCAGCCTGACATAGGTCTTGATGACATCGGCATCGGCAGCGGTGAAGACCACCCGCGGCTCCAGACCGGCACTGCTGAACGCCTCGTCCAGCTTGCTGCGGCCGGTGAATCCGAACACATAGGTGACGATGGGATAGGCAGACAGCGCCTCCAGCGTCAAAGGCCTGACCTTGGTCAACGGGTGCCCCTGTGGTACCACAACGGTCCGGTTCCAGCGGTAACACGGCATCATGATCAGGTCTGAAAACAGCTCCAGGGCTTCCGTGGCAATGGCAAAATCCACGTTGCCTTTGGCCGCCATCTCGGAGATCTGCATCGGCGTGCCCTGGTGCATGTGCAGGGACACGTCAGGAAATTGCTCGGTGAAGCGCTTGATCACCGGCGGCAAGGCGTAACGGGCCTGGGTGTGGGTGGTGGCGATGCGCAGGTCGCCACGGTCCTCATCACGAAATTCCTGGGCCACCCGGCGAATACTCTCCACCTGCTGGAGGATGTCCCCGGCAATCTTGAGAATGGCCTCGCCGGCCGGCGTGACATGGGTCAGGTGCTTGCCACTGCGGGCAAAGACTTCAACGCCAAGCTCGTCCTCAAGCATGCGGATCTGCTTGCTGATGCCCGGCTGGGACGTGTAGAGCGCCTGGGCCGTGGCAGACACATTCAGGTCATGGCGTGCCACTTCCCAGATATAGCGTAACTGTTGCAGCTTCATGGCGGTCTCCCGGGGATTCCTTGCCGCAGATACAGTTATAAAAGAATAAAATTATATTCATTTCAAGCATATTTGTGTGGCACCGATGTGTGTGACGCCAGGCTAGCTGCCACCACCGGCGCCATCATTGGCCACCCCGGCCGGCACATGGCCGGCGGCCACATGCTCCGAGGCAGAGGCCACATGCCCCTCCTGGTCGTCGAAGAACATGTCCGCCTCGAACGCCCGCAGGAATTCGCCCTTGGCCAGCCCGCCCAGGAACAGGCACTCGTCAATGCGGACATTCCACGATCGCAGGGTGCGCACCACCCGCTCATGGGCCGGCGCCGAGCGGGCCGTCACCAGGGCCGTCCGAATCGGGCAACGATCTTCCGGGAATTCCGCCTGCAACTGGTGCAGGGCGGCCAGGAAAGCCTTGAAGGGCCCGCCCGGCAGGGGCTGGCGTGCAGCGCGACGCTCATTCTCGGTAAATGCCTGCAGGCCATCCTGCTGGAAAATACGTTCAGACTCGTCCGAAAACAGGACCGCGTCGCCGTCAAAGGCGATACGCAGCTCCTCGCGTTCCGGTGCACGACCGGCGGAGAGGATGGTGGCCGCCGCGAACCCTGCCTGCAGTGCCTGGCGAACATCTTCCGGATGGGTGGAAAGAAACAGGTCGGCACCAAACGCAGACACATAACGGTGTGGACTGTTTCCCCCGGCAAAGGCCGCCCGGGTGATGGGCAGGTCATAGTGGGCAATGGAGTTGAATACACGAAGGCCGGTATCCGAGCTGTTCCTGGACAGCAGGATCACCTCTACGCGCGGCTCTCCGGGCATCAGGTTGTTCAGGTTGAGAAGCTTTCGCACCAGAGGGAACGCGTCACCCGGTTGCAGGGGTTCATCCTCATGCGCCACCTGGTAAGCCTGGTAGGCCTCGAGCCCCTGCGTTTCGAAAATATGGTGGCTCTCCTGCAGATCGAACAGCGCGCGTGAGCTGATTGCCACCACCAACTTGCCATCAAAAGTTACCGGCATGTCCGACACCCTGGAAATTCTGTTTCCCAACTGGTGAGAAAATGCACTATTCTCACCCTGTCACGTCGTACTATAGTAACGGCGGAACCTCCAGCAACCTAGGGGAAAGGGAGTTATTCATGGCGGCAAAAAAAGTGAAAGACCGTGTAAGCCAGCTGCAGACCGAAATCCGCAAGCTTGCAGAACGTTTTGACAAGGAGCGCGAGAAGCAGATTGCCTCCCTTGAAAAACAGCTTGATAAGGCTCGCGAGCGGGTCAATGTGGAAGTTGAGCGCCAGCGCGACAACAT
This sequence comes from Alcanivoracaceae bacterium, assembly GCA_029212745.1. GTDB lineage: Bacteria > Pseudomonadota > Gammaproteobacteria > Pseudomonadales > Alcanivoracaceae > JARGOL01. The sequence goes on along the minus strand of JARGOL010000002.1, from coordinate 346,264 downwards.
CAACAAGCTGGAATCCCTGCAGGAAGAATACCGCGACAAGGCCAACGCAGCCCTGAAGCGCCAGATCCAGCGCGCCCGCAAGGCCAGCAACGATGCACGCAAGCGTGTCAACGAGTCGGAAACGCGCAAGCGCCTGCTCGAGGCCGAGGTCAAGGTGCTCAAGGCCACCGCCAAGCGCGCCCACAGCCTGGCCCGCGTGATCGGCGAGTACGAGCGAGACCTGGAAAAGCGTGCCAGCGAAATAGAGGCCAAGGTCAAGCCGGCCAAGAAGGCCGCCAAGAAGAAGGCAGCCAAGAAGAAGGCCGCACCGAAGAAGAAGGCTGCCAAGAAAAAGGCCGCCAAGAAAAAAGCAGCGCCGAAGAAGAAAGCTGCCAGGAAAAAGGCCGCAGCCAAGAAATAACGGCTGACGAAGAAAGGGGCGCCATGCGCCCCTTTTGTTTTCCTGCTGTTCACATTGTGACACCGGTTTCAGGGTCGCCTGGCGCTTTGTGCCTGTCAGCTGGCTGACTGAGGACTGAGGCTTTCCTCCAGCCCGGTCAGGAATGTCACATGTCCGCCGGCTGTCGCCTCGGTGTACTCACTCAGTCGCCGATAAAAGCGGATGCCGATGCGGTACTGCCCGTCCATGCGCCGGCACGACACCACCTGGGCGCGTATGCCCCGCAGGATCATGTGCTCCGCCTCGATATCCACGGTTACCTGGGCGCCCTTGCCCACGCGCTGTCGCGCCATCACACCCATGCCGTAGCGGTTGAAATCCACCCCGGTGGCCGATACGGCACTGAGCCAGCGGCGCAACCGGCTTACCGGGCGCATGTTGACACGCACCCGGGCCGGGAAACGGTTGAGTTTGCGGCGATTGGCGCCGGCTCGGGTGCCACTCATGCAGCCACCTCCAGCAGCATCTCCTCGAAATAGCCCAGCACCGGCTTGCGGTGGGCCGGATGCATGCCGGGCAATGTCTTCTCCAGGGCCGAATGCGCGGCCTTGGCAATGGTGGCACGACCGGTCGTGACCATGCCGCGGGTCAGCGCACCGCTGCGCACGCAGGCCACGGAACGGTCCAGAAAGTGCTCGATGGCACCATCGACAATACCGCGCATGACCCGGCGCAGCTGGTCAGGATCACCGTCACCCTCGCGGAAGGATTCGAACATCAGGGCCGCTTCATTCGCCATTTCCGGATCCAGCGGAAAACCACTGTAGGCGCGCCCGTCCACGTCCAGCTGGATGCCGGAAAAATGCCGGGCAAGAGCCTGCTGCTCCTCCGCTGTGACCTTGCGGAACACCCGGCCCACCATGGCCCGGGCCGACTTGTTGATCACCGACACCACGCCGTTGATAACCCGCGCCATGCCGCCCCGCACACCCAGGGCCTCCACCGGACCATCAAAGAACGCCTTGAGAAGTTCATTGATGAAATCATCGGTGATGGCATCCAGCTTCTGCTGGTGGTTGGCAGCAGGATCCTGCGCCACCGCAGCCACAAAAGCCTCCACGTTGGCGCGCAAGCGCTCGGATACGGGAAAGGCGACGTATACGGGAATAGCTGTCATACTTCGGTACTCACGATCAGGTCTGTTTCATCCGTGGCGCATATTACCCGAACATTGATTCCGATTTGCAGGGCTTTTTTGACAGCACTGCTGTGTCTGTGCGGCCTGTCGTCTGCAGAAACCCTCCGGCTCAAGCCCGCCGAGGCAGCCTACAGGGTGGTCATTTCCGGCGTTCCGGTCGGCATGGAGGCCCTGATCAGCCTGGGCCTGGAGACCGACGGGCGTTACCTGCTGGCCTTCAATATCGACCATGCCCTGCTCAAGCACGAGGAAGTATCCCGCTTCCGCTGGCATAACTGCAGCGCCCGGCCCGAGCAGTATCATTATCGCTCCAGCGGTTTCGGCATTCGCCGCGGCGGCACGGTGACGTTTGACTGGCCTGCGCTGAGCGCCGACGGTGACACGCCCTACCCGCTCACACCGGACAGCGTGGACGCCATGACCCTGGCGATGATCTCGCGGTGCTACCTTGCAGCAGGCGTTACCGAGTTTGAATTCAAGGTTGCCGAGCCGGCCGGCCTGCGCCTGTTCCGCTATCGTGTCGTGGGCGAGGAAACACTGGAGACGCCGGCAGGGGTGTTTGACACCATCAAGGTGGAGCGATTGTATAACTCGCGCCGCAGGACCTTCATGTGGGCAGCCCGCGACCTGGAGTTTTTCATGGTGCGCATGGATCACATTGAGAATGCGCTGGTCCGCGGTCGTATCGAAATGACCCGGTTCAGCTGGGGCCAACCTGCACTGATCACGGAAGCACGGCAAACGCCTGCCACGACAGCCAATGATTGAGTCGCTGTACCAGTCGATCAGTCCCTGGGTGCCACTGATCACCCTGCTCAGCATCGCCATGGCCGTCGCCTCCATGGTCTTTATCCCCTGGCTGCTGGTGCGCATGCCGGCTGACTACTTCATCAGCGACACCCGGCTGTTACCCGCCCGCGGCACCAGGGCCTGGCTGGTCTGGGGGCTGCGCAACCTGCTCGCCGCCGTCCTCGTCACGGCCGGTATCGCCATGCTGGTACTGCCCGGCCAGGGGTTGCTCACCATCCTCATTGGTATCGCCAGCAGCACGTTCCCGGGCAAGTACCGTCTCGAGCGCGCCCTGGTCAGGCGGCCCGGCGTCTACCGTGCGATCAACTGGGTGCGCGCGCGCTATGACAAACCTCCGGTGATTCACCCGGACGACAGGAGTTCCACTGATGGCTGACCAATTCAGTGCCGCCATTCGTTGGCACGGCGATTACCTTGAGCTGCTCGACCAGCGCAAGTTGCCCGCCGAGGAGCAGTGGCTGCCGTGCCACAGCAGTGAACAGGTCAGCGACGCCATCCGGCAGATGGTCGTGCGCGGCGCGCCTGCCATCGGCATCAGTGCTGCCTATGGCATCGCCCTCGCCGCCCGCGCCCTCGGCGAGCGTGCCAGCCTGGCGGCACTGGCGGCCGATTTCGACGCCCTGGCGGCCAGTCGCCCCACCGCCGTGAATCTGTTCTGGGCGCTGGACAGCATGCGCCGTTGTGGCCAATCCCTGAGCGGCAACGCGCTGGTGGAGGCGCTCAGCGCCCACGCCTGCCACATTCACGCCGATGACGTGGCCCGCAACCGCGCCATTGGCACCCACGGCGCCGCCCTGTTACCCGTCGGCAAGGCGGTCTATACCCATTGCAACACCGGCGCGCTGGCTACGGGCGGCCATGGCACGGCATTGGGTATCATTCGCAGCGCCCATGAGCAGGGCACGCTGGCGCACGTCTACGCCGGGGAGACACGCCCGTGGCTGCAGGGTGCGCGATTGACGGCCTGGGAGCTGCAACGCGACGGCATCCCGGTAACCCTTGTGGTGGACAGCTGCGCCGGCCACCTGATGGCACGCGGTGACGTCGGCGCCGTGATCGTTGGCGCCGACCGGATCACGGCCAACGGCGACACGGCCAACAAGATCGGCACTTATGGCCTTGCCGTACTGGCGCGTCATCACGGCATTCCCTTTATCGTCGCCGCGCCCTGCTCCACCATTGACCTGTCCCTGGCCAGTGGCGACGCTATCGCCATTGAAGAGCGCGATAGCGCCGAAATCACGGCGCTGGCAGGCCAGCCTGTGGCAGCACCTGGCGTTGACGCCTTCAATCCGGCCTTTGACGTCACCCCGGCTTCGCTGGTAACTGCCATTGTCACTGAACGCGGCGTGATCCGGGAGCCGGACGACCGCGCGCTCGGCGAACACATGAGAGACTGAAGCATGGCTGACAGACCGTTTTCACCCAGTGCCTTTCGTCAGGCGGCCCGCGAGATTGCGGCTGTCTCGGAACGCCTTTACCAGCACGGCTGGTCGCCGGCGACCAGCTCCAACTATTCGGCCAGGCTGGACCAGAACCACTGCGCCATTACCGTGTCGGGCCGCGACAAAGGCCGCCTGACAGAGGCGGATGTGATGGTGGTCGACCTCGACGGTGCGCCGCTCACCGACGGCAAGCCATCCGCCGAAACCGGCTTGCATACCCACCTTTACGCACGGTTCCCACACGCCGGCGCTGTACTGCATACCCACTCACTGGCTGCCACGGTACTGACCATGAACCTGCCGGCAACGGGCAGCGAGGCCCTCATTCTTGAGGACTATGAGTTGCTCAAGGCACTGGAGGGCTTTACCACCCACGAATCCTCACTGACAATTCCGGTACTGCCGAACGACCAGGACATCAGTGTCCTGGCCGCGCTTGCCGATCAGGCGCTGCAGGCGCCGGGCACCGGGCCGGCCTACCTGATCCGCGGCCATGGCCTGTACACATGGGCCAGCGACATGGCGTCATGCTATCGCCACATCGAAGCGCTGGAATTCCTGCTGGCAGCAGAACTGGAACGCCGAAAACTGGAGGCCCGACAATGAGCAGACTGCGCGTCTATCAGGACGACAAACCCGATACCCCGCTGCAGGAAAGTCGCGACGCCCGGGAAATCGCAGCGGCGCTGGGCCAGGCGGGTGTGCGGTTCGAACAGTGGCACACCGATGCCGGACTGTCCCCGGGCGCACCGCAGGAGCAGGTGCTTGCCGCCTATGAGGATGACATCAACCGCCTGATCAGGGACGAGGGCTACCAGACCGTGGACGTGGTATCGCTGTCCGCCGACCACCCGGACAAGGCCCAGCTGCGCCAGAAATTCCTCGACGAGCACCGCCACAGCGAAGACGAGGTGCGCTTCTTTGTCGCCGGCGAAGGCCTGTTCAGCCTGCACATTGGTGACAGGGTGTTTGAGGTGCTGTGCCAGCAGGGCGATCTCATTTCTGTGCCGGCAAATACCCCTCACTGGTTCGACATGGGCCCCAATCCGGGATTTGTCGCTATTCGCCTGTTCAACAACCCGGACGGCTGGGTCGCCAACTTCACCGGCTCTGACATCGCCAGCCGCTTTCCCCGTCTGGACAACTGATGCCGGACGCCATTCTGACAGACATCGAAGGCACCACCAGCAGCATCCGTTTCGTCAAGGATGTGCTGTTCCCCTATGCCGCCCGGCACATGCGCCCGTTCCTGGACAGCCACTGGGAAACGGAGACGGTGCAGGCACAGGTCAGCGCCATGGCTGAGATTACCGGATCGCCTGTGTCCTCCCCTGATGAAGCAGATCGCATCCTGCAGCAGTGGATCAGGGAAGACCGCAAGCTGACGCCGCTGAAGACACTGCAGGGCATGATCTGGGAATCCGGCTATCGCAATGGCGACTACCGCGCCCACATCTACCCGGACGCCGCGCGAGTGATGCGGCAGTGGCATGCCAGCGGCATGCCGCTGTATGTGTATTCTTCCGGATCCATCAAGGCGCAGGAACTGTTCTTTGGACACTCCGAAGCCGGCGACATACGCCCGCTCTTCAGCGGCTTTTTTGATACCACCAGCGGCGCAAAACAGTCGCCGTCTTCCTATGAGAAGATTGCTGCGGCCATTGGCCTGCCGCCTGCCGGGGTCCTGTTCCTGTCCGACATCGAGGCGGAACTTGATGCCGCCCGCGCCGCCGGTCTGCAAACCTGCCTGCTGGCTCGCCCCGCAGACAGCCCGGTTGACCCCTCTGACTATCACGGGCCCCACCCGGTGGCCGCAGACTTTGATGGCATTCGCCTGTCGGCGACGTGAGTGCGGTCAGGTCAGTGCAGACGGGCTGACCACAACGCCGTTGTTGTCCACGTATACGTAGTCACCCGGATTGATGGTGACGCCCCCAAAGGTCACCGGGACATCCAGGTGACCCTCACCACGGCGCACCGACTTGATCGGCACACAGCCGAGGGTAACCACGCCGATATCCAGCTCAGCCAGTGCATCCACATCGCGGCAGGCACCGTAGATCAGCACACCGCTCCAGCCATTCTTTACCGCGTTCTCAGCGATCATGTCACCGATCAGTGCGTTGCGCAGCGAGCCGCCGCCATCCACCACCAGCACCCGGCCTTCGCCGGGCGTGCCGAGGGTTTCCTTGACGCGACTGTTGTCCTCGAAACACTTCACCGTCACGGCTGCGCCGGAGAAGCGTTGCCGCCCGCCAAAGCTTTTCCAGTGCAGGCCAGTAACTACTGATACCTTGCCCTCATTGTCATCACACAGGTCACAGGTTACGAAGTCCGTCATTCATCCTCTCCCAGTCGTCGGGCGTATGCATGCATATCCTTGTAGCGCAGCCGCAGCCTGCCCGTTTCAGGCCCATGAAGCGCCAGCGCAACCATGGCGTCTGCCACTGTTTCTGCGGCGATTGGCAGCCAGGCGGCCTTGGTCCAGCCAACCAGCGGTGTCACCAGGGACAGGACCTTCTCCCCGGCCTGCTCGGCAATACGGGTCTCATCGCGTGCGCCGCGCAGCAACGAGGGCTGCATGAACGCGACCAGGGGAATATCGGTAGCCGCCACCGTGTCTTCCATCTCGCCTTTGACCCGGGCATAGAAGGACAAACTGCCCGTGTCCGCGTTAACCGCAGAGACAATGATGAAACGCCGGGCGCCCGCCTCGGCCGCACAGCGGGCTGCCGCCACACAGAAATCGTAATCAACGCGCCGGAAGGCGTCCCTGGACCCGGCCTTTTTGAGGGTAGTACCAAGGCAGCAGAACACATCGTCCACCGCGAATGCAGATGCCTGCTCCGCCAGTGCGCCCAGATCGGCGTCCACGGCCGAGAAACGGGCGTCCGGCAACGGCGGATGACGACGCCCCAGCAGGCGCACGGTGTCCCACTGCCCTGTCTGCGCCAGGCGCGCAATCAACGCACCGCCAACAAGCCCCGTGGCGCCCAGCACCACTGCACTTCGACTCATTCGATAAACTCCGCACCATCGCCTTCATCAGAGAATGGCAGCCAGTGATTGAGCATGTTTTCCATATCGTCCAGGTGCACCGGTTTGGGCAGGTAGTCATCCATGCCCGCCGCCAGGCAACGCGCCTGTGCACCATCGATGGTGTTGGCCGTCATTGCCACCACCGGTGTCCGGCCCAGGGCGTTCTCATGTTCGTAGGCACGCAGCTCTCGCGTGGTCTGGAAACCGTCTTTCTCCGGCATCATGCAGTCCATCAGCACCAGGTCGAAACGTTCGCGGCGCAGAAGCTCCAGCGCCTTGATGCCTGACCCCACCGTTTTCACCTGGTAACCGAGACGGTCGAGCATGCCGCGCGTGACAATCTGGTTGACCTCGTTGTCTTCCACCAGCAGCAGCCGGAACGTCTTGCGCCGCTCGCGCTGGTCGCCGGCACCTTCACGACGATCGGCAACGGGTTCTGAACTTTCCAGGCCGAAACTGCGCTGCATGGCAGCACGTACCTGCCGCCGGTGCACTGGCTTGACCAGCACTTCAACCCGCACCTGGTCGCGCAGCAGCTGTTCCAGCTTGCTGTCGGAGCGCTCGGACACTGACACCAGCACCATCACATGCACCTGTGCCAGCGCCGGGTCTGCCAGCACAGTACGCACCAGGTCAAATGCCGAGCGCGTACGTTCACGCGTGTCCACCACCAGCAGCGGGACGTCACAGTGTTCGCGGTGGCTTTCCCGCAGCACCTGCAGGGCGTGGTCATAATCGGAGGTGGCACTGACATCCATGTCCAGGCTGAGCAGCTCCTCAGACAGGGAATCGACGGTGCCGCGCGCAGCGCCGGCGACAACCGCAGTACGCCCCTGTGCCGCAGCCTTGAGCGAATCCTTGCCGGCCATGCCGGAGCGCTCTTCCATGGGCAGCGATACAGTGAACGTGGAACCTTCACCCAGGACGCTCTCCACTGAAATGCGCCCGCCCATCGCCTCTGCCAACCCGCGGCAGACCAGCAGGCCGAAACCGGTGCGGCGAGCGGCAAACATGTCCTCATCGGCCAGGGCAGAATCCATGAACAGGGTATCCACGGTCTCGGCGTCCATGCCTGCCCCCTGGTCGGAAATCGACAGCTCAAGCAAGCCGGTTTCCACGGACGCGCCGTTATAGGCGGCATGGACCACAATCTCGCCGGACTCACTGAACTTGATGGCATTGCTGATCAGGTTACTGCTGATCTGCAGCAACCGGTCACGATCACCGTGCAGCCGGGCGGGCATGTTGTGATCGATCACCGCGTTCAGTTCCAGCCCCTTGGACTGTGCCGCCGGGCCGTAGGCGTCGAGCACTTCTTCCATCGCCTTGTAGATATCAAAGAATTCAGGATTGAGCGTGATCCGGCCGGTGAGTACACGACTGTAATCCAGCACATCGTCGATCATGGTCAGCAGTAACTTGCCCGACTGTGACGCCAGCTTGCGGTACTCCTGCTGGGCCTCATCCAGCGGTGTATCGCGAAGCATGGACAACATGCCCATGATGCTGTTCATGGGGGTCCGGATTTCGTGGGCCAGCCGGTATACCAGGCTGAGCTGCACATTGGGCTGGGCCGTCTGCACCTGCCGCGGCTGTGCCACCGGCCGCCGCTCACGGTTGAAAGCATGCCAGAACGCCAGGTACTGCTCTTTGTACAGCCGGATCAGGTAAGACAGGTAGATAAGCAGCAGTACCGCAAGTACGGCGGTATCCAGCGCGCCCTGGTAGAGCAACGCGCCTGCCGACGGCAACACCATCAGCACCGCATACATCAGGCGCACACGCAGCGCTGACATCCAGGCGCTGGCAAGGGCGGTTGTCACGCCAAGCACATACAGTGCCGCCACCAGAAAGCTCTGGTGGATACCGTAGAACACCACCAGCGTAGCCAGAAGCGTGCCCCAGGTGCTGGAATGGAGCAGAAGACCCAGGCCGTAGAGACGTCGCCAGCGCGCGGGGCCAGCCCCGTGCAGGGCATCAAAGCGGGCGACAATCCAGAGCCGGAAAGCGGTGACGGCAATGATGGTCAGGCCGTACACCAGGGTCAGGGTTTCGTGCTCCCGGTAGAGACCACCCCAACTGGCAAGCAGCACGAAAACAAGAATGGCGGCCACCAGACCGGCCACTGAACGGCGCGCTGCAGCCGCATCGATACGCCGAAGAACCTTTCTGTCCTTGATGATTGGCAGCGAATGACGATCCATAACCCTGTCCCGCGGGGGCCGTGCGTGGCGCTACACTACCACTGCCCCCGGAAACTGGCCAGTCCCGCTCTCAGGCCCGGCGACGGCGGCGCCGGTCCAGTTCGATCAGCAGGGGAACAAAGAAGAAGAAGTCCACCACCAGGGCCATGCCGATGGTGATTGCCGCCAACTGGCCCATGCTGGAATTGGGGAAGAAATTGCTGGTGCCGACCACGGCAAAATTGGTCACCAACACCACTGACGTTGCCACCAGGGCAACGCCGACAGTACGGAAGGCATAGCGCACCGCATCCACCGTGGACAGCCCCAGCTCACGCTTGGCGCGCACGTATTTGCTCAGGAAATGCACGGTGTCGTCCACCACGATGCCGATGGTCATGCACGCCACGATGGACATGGCCAGGCCGATCTCGCCATTGATCAGGGCCCAGACGCCGAACGCCATGGCCGCAGGCAGGAGGTTCGGCAGCAGGGACAGGAACCCGTACCACCAGGAGCGCAAGGCCAGGATCAACAACAGGGACACACTGGCCAGTGCCAGCACCGCGCCACCGAGCATGGACTCAATATTGCGCAGCGTCACATTGCCGAACAGGATGTCCATGCCTGTGCCATGGGTCGCCATCTGTGCCGGCAGGTTATCGTCAATCCATGCCTCGGCGCGCTTGTTGAACGCCAGCACCGGGGTCGAGCCAATGTTCTCCAGCACCACCGTTACCCGGGCGTGCTGCTTGCTCATGTCGAGCTGGTTTTCAAGGCCCAGGCCCTGTGGCAGGGACAGCTCGTAGAGGAGCGTATACTGGCCGATCAGCTCGCGGCTTTGTGGCACCGTGTACCAGTCCGGATCGCCACCATGCATGTTCTGGTTGAGGCGCTTGATCACGTCCGTGAAGGATGACGCGTAGACCACTTCGTCCTGCTCTTTCAGCCAGTCCATGAACCGGTCCAGGCCGGCCAGGAAGGCCGGATCCATGGCACCACTGGTTTCCCCGGCATCGAACGAGTAGTCAATCCTGTGCATGCCGGTGAGCTCACGCATGGCAAAATCATTGACCCGCCGGACATCAAAACTCTCATCGAAATATTCGTTGAAGACATCGTTGATATGGCTTTGCGGAATGGCGGCCACCAGTAGCACCACCAGCGCCCCCATGCCCAGCAGCCACTTGCGGGAATGGCCGATGACCACATCCGAGAGCCGGTCCATCCACGGCTGGTAGTCCACCTGGTTGCCCGGGCTGATCCGGTGCGGCACCAGCATGAGCAGGGCCGGCAAGGCGGTGACCGAAAGCACAAACGCCACCAGCACCCCCACCATGACCACGTCGCCCAGGGCACGGAACGGCTGGGACTCGGAAAAATTCAGCACGGCGAAGCCGATGGCGGTGGTAATACTGGTCAGCCAGACCGGCTGGAAGTTGACGCGCAGGCTTTCCAGCAATGCCTCGCGACGGGCGTGTCCCTCGAGCCGCTCATGCCGGTAGGTTGAAAGCAGATGTACACAGTCGGCCACCGCCAGGGTCAGGATCATCGCCGGCGCCAGCGCGACGATGGGCGAGAATTCGATGCCGAGAAGCTGCGCCGTCCCCATGGCCGTGGCAATACTGAACCCGATCACCAGGATGACGATGCCGGTGAACAACAGGCTGCGCACGATCACCAGCAAGCACAGCAGCATCGCCACGCCTGCCAGCGGGAACGTGGTGGCCATGGCCTGCTCGGTGGCCAGCTTGGACGCTTCGGAAAACACCACCGTGCCGGTGAGCATGAAGCGGATATCCGGGTAACGCTGCTGGTACTCGGCCACCAGCGCCCTCGCCGCCTCGGTGATTTCAGCGGCTTCCTGGTGCCCGTCAGTCATGGTCACCGTGGCCACCACCCCCGCCACGTGGCCTGACGGCGAGATCAACCGACCCACCAGCGACGGTTCGGCCGTGGCGATATCCTTGATGCGCGCCAGATCAGCATCATCCAGGGATGCCGGGTCCTCCACCAGGTACGCCGTGAACAGGTCATCGCCAGCCACCTCGGTATGCTGATGGTTGGTGACCGAATCCACGCGGGTGGAATATGGCAGTGTCCAGGCATCCTCGGTGAGCGACTCCAGCGCCTCCAGGCCCTCCCGGGTAAACACTTTGCCGTTGTCAGGCGCCACCACGAACAGCACCACTTCGTTGGCGGTGAAGCGATCCTCCAGTTCCCGGAAACGCTTGTAGTCCGGGTTGTCTTCGGTAAAGAAGATGCGCGGGTCGTTATTGATCCTCAGATCCAGCGCCGCCACCCCGGCGCCTGCGGTGACCAGCAATACCATGGCCAGTACTAGCCAGGGGTGGTCCACCACCCAGCGGTTCCAGCGATCAATCATGATGTTCCCCTGTCGCGCATCACTGCCTGCCCGGCCAAATCACCGGAACGCCCAGTCTAGCGGGGTTTGAACGGAGCGTCACGGTTTGACGTAACGAGCACATCCCCATAACGTTTACGTTAACGTAAACTTACCCTAGAATCGCCCCATGAACCCGACCCGACGCACCTACAGCATCGGCGAGCTGGCGCGCGAATTTGATATCACCACGCGCACCATCCGCTTCTACGAAGACCAGGGACTGCTGGCCCCCGGCCGGCGCGGCCAGACACGCGTCTACTCGCCGGCTGACCGGGTCACGCTGATGCTGGTGCTGCGCGGCAAAAGACTGGGCTTTTCCCTGGCGGAAAGCCGCCAACTGATCGAGATGTACCAACCGGAAGGCAATGAGAAGCAGCTACAGGCCCTTCTCGACAAGATTCGCCAAAGACGACAACAGCTGGCACGGCAACTGGAAGACATCGCCACCATGCAGCGTGAGCTGGATGAGGCCGAGTCCCGCTGCGTCAACGCCATGCAGGAACTGGAGACCCCCTGATGTCCTACCCCACCCTGAACTTTGATTTCGATGACACCCTCACGGCCCTGCAGGATTCCGTGCGCGCATTCGCGGCGCGAGAGATCGCGCCTCTGGCCGCAGACATTGATGCGTCCAACCAGTTTCCCGCGGAACTGTGGAAAAAGCTGGGCGACATGGGGCTGCTGGGAATCACCGTCGACGAGGCTTACGGGGGATCCGGGCTCGGCTACCTGGCGCACACGCTGGTGATGGAAGAAATTTCCAGGGCCTCTGCGTCCGTAGGCCTTTCCTACGGGGCCCACTCAAACCTGTGCGTCAACCAGATCTATCTCAACGGCACCCAGGCGCAGAAAGAAAAATACCTTCCGGCGCTGGTCAGCGGTGATCACGTCGGTGCACTGGCCATGAGTGAGCCGGGGGCTGGCTCCGATGTGGTCAGCATGAAGCTGCGCGCAGAAAAGAATGGCGATCACTACATCCTCAACGGCAACAAGATGTGGATCACCAACGGCCCCGATGCCGATACCTACGTCATTTACGCCAAGACGCAGCTGGATGCCGGACCGCGCGGCATTACCGCATTCATCGTCGAGCGCGGATCCCCGGGATTCTCACAGGCGCAGAAACTGGACAAGCTTGGCATGCGCGGCTCCAACACCTGTGAATTGGTGTTCGAGGACTGCAAGGTGCCGGAAGAAAACATCCTTGGCGTGGAGAACGAGGGCGTGCGGGTACTCATGAGCGGGCTCGACTATGAACGTACCGTGCTCTCCGGAGGCGCCGTTGGCATCATGCAGGCGTGCATGGATGTGGTGGTGCCCTATGTTCACGAACGCAAGCAGTTTGGCCAGGCCATCGGTGAGTTCCAGCTGATGCAGGGCAAGCTGGCAGACATGTACGTCACCCTCAATGCCAGCCGCGCGTATCTGTATGCCGTGGCACGAGCCTGTGATCGCGGCGAAACCAGCCGCAAGGACGCCGCTGGCGCCATCCTCTATTGCGCCGAGAACGCCACACAAATGGCCCTGGAAGCGATCCAGGTGCTGGGCGGCAACGGCTACATCAACGAGTATCCCACCGGCCGCCTGCTTCGTGACGCCAAACTTTACGAGATTGGTGCCGGAACGAGCGAGATCCGGCGCATGCTGATCGGTCGTGAACTGTTCAAGGAGACCAGCTGATGGCCCGTATCGGCACGCCCCTTATCGACGACGAAAACACCGAGGCCATGCGCACCCACAACCTGGCCCTGCGTGATGACCTGCGGGAAAAGCTGGCCGGCATCACCCTGGGTGGTGGCGAGGCCGCCCAGCAACGCCTGCGCGAACGCGGCAAGCTGCCGGTGCGCGAGCGCATTGACCGCCTTCTTGACCCGGGCTCACCGTTCCTGGAAATTTCCGCACTCGCGGCCATGGATGTGTACGGCGAAGAAGTCCCTGCTGCCGGCTGCGTCGGTGGCATCGGCCGCGTGCAGGGCGTGGAATGCATGATTGTGGCCAATGACCCCACCGTCAAAGGCGGCAGCTATTACCCGCTGACGGTAAAGAAACACTTGCGCGCCCAGGCCATTGCCGCAGAGAACCGCCTGCCCTGCATTTACCTGGTGGACTCCGGCGGCGCCAACCTGCCGCGACAGGATGAAGTCTTCCCGGACCGCGAACATTTCGGCCGTATCTTCTTCAACATGGCCAACATGTCGGCGCGGGGCGTTCCCCAGATCGCCGTGGTACTGGGCTCCTGCACCGCCGGCGGTGCCTATGTACCGGCCATGGCCGACGAGACCATCATGGTGCGGGACCAGGGCACCATTTTCCTGGCCGGTCCGCCGCTGGTGAAGGCCGCCACGGGCGAGGAAGTCAGTGCCGAAGAGCTCGGTGGCGCATTGCTTCATTGCGAACAATCCGGTGTCGCCGATCATCTGGCCGACAACGAACCGCACGCGCTCCAACTGGCCCGTCAGTGCATTGCCCATATCAACTGGCACAAGCCGGACCAGGTACAGACGCAACCGGTGCGCCCGCCTGCCTTCCCCGCTGACGACCTGTATGGCCTGATTCCGGCCACCACCCGCCAGCCCATGCCGGCCAGAGAAATTATTGCCCGCATTGTCGATGACTCGGCACTGGATGAGTTCAAGAGCCGCTACGGCACATCCCTGGTCACCGGTTTCGCCCATATTCATGGTTACCCTGTGGGCATTGTCGCCAATGACGGCATCCTGTTTTCGGAATCAGCACAGAAAGGCGCGCACTTCATTGAACTGTGCAATCAGCGCCGCATCCCGCTGTTGTTCCTGCAGAACATCACCGGCTTCATGGTGGGCAAGAAGCACGAAGCCGAGGGCATTGCCAAGCATGGCGCCAAGATGGTCAACGCGGTGGCCTGCGCCAGCGTACCGAAGTTTACCGTGGTCATCGGCGGCAGTTTTGGTGCCGGCAACTACGGCATGTGCGGACGGGCCTACGACCCGCGCTTCTTGTTCATGTGGCCCAATGCACGGATATCGGTCATGGGTGGCGAACAGGCCGCCAGTGTGCTGACCCAGATAAAGAGCGCTTCGCTGGCGAAGAAAGGCACGCCCTGGGACGATGCCGAGGCCGAACAGTTTCGCAGCGACATGGTTGATCGCTATGACGCCATGGCCCATCCCTATTACGCCAGTGCCCGACTCTGGGACGACGGCGTCATCGATCCGGCAGACACCCGGGATGTGCTTGGCCTGGCCATCGCTGCCAGCCTCAACGCCCCCATCGAGGAAACACGCTACGGCGTGTTCCGCATGTAACGCCAGATGTCAGGACAACGACCATGACTGTAAGCCTGAACCGAAAAGATGCGATCGCGACGATAACGCTGGACCGGCCGGAAAAGCACAATGCCTTTGATGACGCGGTCATCGAAAAGCTGGCCGGCTGTTTCGAGCAGGCCGGAAAGGACCCCGCGGTGCGCATCATCATTCTGCAGGCCAACGGCAAGCATTTCAGTGCCGGCGCAGACCTCGACTGGATGCGACGCATGGCCGACATGGACTGGCAACAGAATCGGGCCGACGCACTGGCACTGGCGGAGCTGATGCGGACCATAGACCAGAATCCGAAACCGGTAATCTGTCGCGTCCAGGGTGCGGCTTATGGAGGCGCGCTGGGGCTGATCTGCGCCAGCGATATCGCCATTGCTGCACGCGGCAGTCGATTCTGCCTGAGCGAGGTGCGGCTGGGCATACTGCCTGCCGTCATTTCGCCCTACGTCGTGCGGGCCATCGGCCGGCGCCAGGCACAACGGTTTTTCATGACCGCAGAAGTGATCGCCGACGAGCCCGCCAAACAGCTGGGCATCATCCATGAACTCTGCGCCGCTGAAGACATTGACAGCGTGATTGAGAAAACCTGCAGCGCCCTTCTGGATGGCGCGCCGGGGGCACAATGGCGCTCGCGTGAACTGGTGGAAAAGGCAGCAGGTCCCATCGATGACGCGCTGGTTGAATTTACCGCTGAACTGATTGCCAACCTGCGCACCGAAAGCGAGGGTCGCGACGGACTTGACGCCTTCCTCAACAAGAGCACGCCCGGCTGGAGAGCAACCCGATGATAAAACGTCTGCTGATCGCCAACCGGGGAGAAATTGCCCGGCGCATCATCGCCACGGCCAGACAACTGGGTATCGAGACGGTGGCAATATATTCCGATGCAGACAGCCAGGCCGCTCATGTGCGCGACGCCGACCTGGGCATCGCCATCGGCCCTGCTCCTGCACGTGACAGCTACCTTTGTGCTGACAGAATCGTCCGGGAAGCGACAGCGCTGGGCGTGGATGCAATCCATCCCGGCTATGGATTCCTGTCAGAGAATGAGGCCTTTGCCCGGGCAGTGACTGACGCCGGCATGCAGTTTGTCGGCCCGCGCCCCGACGCCATCCGCCTGATGGGCGACAAGGCCGCAGCGCGCCAACTGATGGCAGAGCACGGCGTGCCCGTGTTGCCCGGCTTTGACCGGAACGGCGCCAGTGATGACGCCTTGCGGGAAGCAGCTACAACCATCGGCTTTCCGTTGTTGATCAAGGCCGTGGCTGGCGGTGGTGGCAAGGGCATGCGCATTGTCGAAACAGCGGCCGATTTCGATGAAGCACTCAAGGCCGCCCGCCGCGAAGCCATGGCGGCCTTCGCCGACGATCGCGTGCTGCTGGAACGTTACCTTGCCAGCGCCCGCCATGTAGAGGTACAGGTATTTGCCGACAGCCACGGCAACGCAGTGCACCTGTTCGAGCGCGACTGTTCCGTGCAGCGACGCCACCAGAAGATCATCGAGGAAGCCCCCGCCCCTGGCCTTAGCAGTGAGCAGCGCGCCGCCATGGGACAGGCCGCTGTTCGTGCCGCCCGGGCCATCGACTATCTGGGTGCCGGCACGGTGGAGTTCCTGCTCGCCCCCGATGGCGAGTTCTATTTCATGGAAATGAACACGCGCCTGCAGGTGGAGCACCCGGTCACCGAGCTGATTACCGGCCAGGACCTGGTCGCCTGGCAACTGGCGGTGGCCGGCGGCGCCCCACTGCCGCTGGCGCAGGACGACATCACCCTGGATGGGCATGCCATGGAAGTCAGGGTGTACGCGGAGGATCCGGCTGACAATTTCCTCCCCAGTACCGGCACCCTGTCGCTGGCGCAATGGCCACGGCATCTGGCTCGCGTGGACACGGGTGCCGAACAGGGTGATGCCATCAGCCGGCATTATGACCCGATGGTGGCGAAAATCATCGTCCACGGTGCATCCCGCCACCAGGCGCTGGCGAAACTGGTTGCAGCGCTGACGGCAACGCGTCTGCACGGCATCAAGCACAACATCGGCTTCCTGATACGGGTCCTGCAGTGCCCCGATTTTGTCGATGCACGGCTGGACACCCGACTGTTGGAGCACTGGCCCGAACTGATGTCTGACAGTGACGCCAGCAACCCCTGCATTTTACTGGCTGCCGTGCTCGCCAGCACCGGCCGCGCCACCGGCCTGTCCCCCTGGGACCAACTGCCCGGTTGGCGCGGTAATGCCAGCGCGCGGATTCAGCTGGGCGTTTCCCTGGCCGGCCACACTCATGAGGTCGTCATCACTTCCCGAGATGGTCACTGGATGGCACGAATCGATGACCAGCAGCAGCCCCTGCGTTTCCACTGGCAGCAACAGGGCCTGTCCCTGCAATGGGGCACGCATGCCCTGCACTGCGACCCCCATCCGCAGGCGAACCGGGTCATCGTGTTTGCCAACGGCCTTGGCCGCACCGTCGAACTGTCACCGTCCCAGGCCAGCGCCGATACTGTCACCAGTGCCGAGCATGCGTTTCAGGCGCCCATGAGCGGCACCGTGGTTACCTGGCACACGGCACCCGGCGCTCACGTGGACAGCGGCGATGCCGTCATCACCCTGGAAGCCATGAAGATGGAACACACCCTGCGCGCACCCGCACCCGGCACCGTCACCGCGTTCCTGGCCGCCGAGGGCGACCAGGTCAGTGATGGCCAGCTGCTGGTGGCGTTCGAGGGAGACCAGGATGACTGACATTCTCTGGCAACCACCGGCAACGCACCACAGCGACACGCGCCTGTCCGGATTTTGGCGCCAGGCTGAACAGGCAGCCGGGGTGTCGCTGCCGGACTGGCGCAGCCTGCACCGCTGGAGCTGCGATAACCCCGAGCGGTTCTGGCCGCTGGTGTGGGACGTTTGCGGCATCACCGGCGAACCGGGAGACAGTGTCCAGCAGCGCGACGGCGCCTTTCACCAACGGCGATTCTTTCCGGGCGCCCGGCTCAACTTTGCCGAGAACCTGTTGCAGCGGCGGGACCGGGCGACAGCCATCACGGCCGAACAGGAGGACGGTAGCCAGCAAACCCTGACCTACGCTGAGCTGTTCCAGCAGGCTGGCCGCTTTGCGGCATGGCTGCTGGACAACGGCATATCTGCCGGCGACCGGGTAGCTGGCTGGCTGCCCAACCGTGCCGAGGCCATGGTCGCCGCCCTGGGAAGCGCGTGGATCGGCGCGGTGTGGAGTTCGTGCTCGCCGGACTTTGGCATTTCCGGTGTGCTCGACCGGTTTGGCCAGATTGAACCGGCGGTACTGCTTGTCACAGACGGCTACCAATACGGTGGCAAATGGATCGAGCTTGACGCGCGCATCAGTGCCGTCGTTGATGCCCTGGGGCCCTGCAAGCTGGTTCAGGTGACCTCCGCGAGAAGCCACCGGATAGCCGGCGCCACCCCCTGGGAACAGATCCAGTCAGCCACGACAGGCCTGCCGGATTTCTGCCAACTACCGTTTGATCACCCGCTGTTCATCCTTTTTTCTTCCGGTACAACAGGCAAGCCAAAGTGCATCGTCCACGGGGCCGGCGGCACCTTGTTGCAACATGCCAAGGAACACCAGCTTCATGGTGACCTGCGCCGCGATGACACCCTTTTCTACTTCACTACCTGCGGCTGGATGATGTGGAACTGGCTTCTCTCCGGCCTGCAGGCAGGGGCCAGCCTGGTGCTGTACGACGGCAACCCGGCCTGGCCGGACAGCGGCCGCCTGTTCGACATGGCCGCAACCCTGTCGGTCACCCACTTCGGCACCAGCGCCAAGTTCATTCAGGCGGTGGAGAAGAGCGGTCTGCAGCCGGCCCGCCAGTACGACCTCTCGGCCATGCGGGTGCTCTACTCCACCGGCTCCCCGCTGTTGCATGAAAGCTATGATTTCATTTATGCCCATATCAGCGATTCGGTGCAGCTGAGTTCCATCTCCGGCGGCACCGATATCATTTCCTGTTTCGCCCTCGGCAATCCGCTGCTGCCCGTGATTCGCGGCGAGCTGCAATGCGCCGGACTGGGTATGGATGTCGCCGTGTACGACCAGGACGGCCAGGCGGTCATCGGAGAGCGTGGCGAGCTGGTATGCCAACGGCCGTTCCCGAGCATGCCTACCGGCTTCTGGGACGACGACGGCGACAAGCGCTATCACGATGCCTACTTCGACCGATTCCCTGATACCTGGGCCCACGGTGACTTCGCCGAGCTGGTCGCCCACGACAGCCATGATGGCCTGATCATCCATGGCCGCTCCGATGCCGTACTCAACCCGGGCGGCGTCCGTATTGGTACCGCAGAGATCTATCGACAGGTGGAGACCCTCGACGAAATCCGTGAAAGCGTGGTGGTTGGCCAGGACTGGGAGGGCGATGTCCGGGTAGTGCTGTTTGTCGTCCTGCAGCCAGGAAACACGCTGACAGAGGCGCTTTGCCAGCGCATTCGTACGGCCATTCGCAGTGGTGCCACGCCGCGCCATGTTCCTGCCCGCATCATCGAAGTCCCGGAGATTCCCCGCACTGTCAGCGGAAAGGTGGTCGAACTGGCGGTTCGCGACACCATACACGGGCGTGCGGTGCAGAATGTCAGCGCGCTGGCCAATCCCGAGGCACTTGGGCACTTTTCCGGCCTGGAGGCCCTGAAACACTGATATAAAGTTGAACCTTGGTCTGAAAGCCGTGTCCTATGTCTTTGTAACCATTGACGAAAGGCCACGGAAAGTGAACAGTAAAGGCTCTTCCTGCGGCAAGAATAACTAACCCATGCGCCGACTCACCCTACAACTGGCAGTCCTTCTGGTCAGTGCGCTTGCGGGCCTGCCGGCATCCGCCCTGGCGCAGGTACTGAAAATCGAGGCCAGCGCACTGGATGCCCTGATCGGCAAACCGGTAGCAAGCTACAGCTTCTTTGCCCAGCGCGATGGGCGCTTTGATCCGGTCCCGCACCAGTGGATGGAGTTCACCCGCGACGGCCTGCCCTGGTTTGCCAGTGATTCAACCACGGAAAATTCCGGCACCACCACGACCATCGACAGCACGGATCGCCTGCTGCTTCGCCGGGAGGACGGCGGCGACAAACTGGCTGGTCGCGTCAGTGAAACAGTGGTGGGCGAACTGGCTGTGTCGGTGGCAGGTGAAACACGCTATTTCTACGTCGTCGCCAACGCCTATCGCCAGGCCACCCAGCGCTACGTCAAGTTCGACCGGGAAAAAATGGTGGTCAAGAGCACCAACTATGCACTGAGCATGGACCCGGAGAACATGCTTATCTGGAATGACTTCTACTACCGGGGCTACCAGGGCAGCAGCGGCGCCCGGGAAAGCATACTGGACACCCTCAAGATTCGCCTCAGTGCCGGCGTTTTTTCCGAGAACACCCGCATCACCATGAACAACAGCAATCTGGAACCCCGCATCGAGGAGATTGTGGAGGGCCCCCTGGCCTGGGGCGTTTTCGCCACCACCACCCTGCATGTGGCCCGGATCCCGGTGATGAAGATCCGCAACTATTTCCTGCTGCAGCCCAAGCAGGTGGATATCCACTCCCGCTTTACCCTGCCCCTGGTGGCCAAGACCGTGCTGCAGCGTCCGGACATTTCCATCTCCATGGATGGCAACCAGCTCTATGGTGGCAAGCTCGTCACCAGCTGGACCGGCAGCAAGGTAGCTCTCACGGATGGCAAGATGAGTGCGGATGAAGAAGCCATGGTTGGCAATGCCATGCAGGGCCGCAACTGGCTCTGGTTCAGCACCGATCGCGGCTTCGACCTGCTTGCCATGCTCGATTTCCGCAGCGGTTTCGAACAGCCTGCTCGCCTTCTCTACCAGGATGACGCCACCCTCTCCAACGAGCCGGAACGCTTTCCCGGCCAGCTGCCCAATGTCGGCTTCACCATCGAAGACATTCCCATCGGCAAGGAATTCTATTTCCTGGCATCACTGTTTTTCAGTGGTAACAGCGACGGGCTGCCGCCGGGTCGTTATGCTGCTTCCACCCTGGATGAACCGGTGGTCAGCTTTACCAGCAGCAACTAGGAACGGCCGCGCACAAAAACGCAGACCACAAAAAAGGCGCCATCAGGCGCCTTTTTTTGGTTCAACCAGGATCAGCCAAGAAAATGATTGGAGCCACGTGCAAGAATGCGGTCAGACACATATTTGGCAAACACCTGGGTCGCCCACTGCGGCCCCGCCGCCACAGGTGTCGGGAACAGGGACGCGTCCGCCACGTACAGGCCGCTGACATCGTGCATCTCGCCGTCCGGTGACACCACTGACTCGTAAGGATCCACACCCATGCGCGCAGAGCCATGCGGGCTGAAGGTGTTCATGCGGAAGGTATAAAGACCGTTGATGCCGTAGTCCACACTGCGCAACTTGTCATCCAGGTCGAAGACACTGTCTGCATGCATCTTCTCGAACGTCGGCAGCCAGACCCGCTCGGCACCGGCAGAAAAAAGTATCCGCGATGCCAGCGCCGTGGTGCGCACAATATCCTTGAATTCCTTGCGGCTCGGGTTCCACTTGATCACCTTGCGACCATCCGTGAGCCCGCCTTCCCAGACCACGGAGCCACTACCCTCATCAAGACTGAACGCATTGATACCAGCCATGCGGTTGTAACTCTTCATGAACTCGATATGCGCGTCACCGGCCTTCTGCTCACCCACCGCCATCAGCTGTTCAGGCTCGGCCAGGCCAGAGATGAAGAAGTAGCCGTCGGTATCCTGGAATTCATCCACCTGCACACCGGTCAGCGCGCCACGGAAACCGTATACCGGTTCCTTGAAGGTAGACAGCACCTGCACGAACGGCTGAACCGCCATGCCGTTACCAATCCGGCCACTGCGATCTGCCAGCTGGCTACGCTGCATGATCAAAGGTGTGTGGATGGCACCAGCAGCCAGCACCACGACTTCGGCGTCAACGCGCAGGTCGGAGACGATGCTGCCGGTTTTCGGATCACGGATAACAGCCTCGACGCCCACGGCCCGGCCTCCACGCTCAAGCACGCGGGTAACATGGGTGTCGGCAAACAGTCGCGCGCCGTAGGCTGCGGCCCACGGCAGATGGGTCACCAGCGCAGACATCTTCCGGTCCGACGGGCAGCCTGCCAGGCAGTGACCGGTCAGGGCGCACTTCTTCACGTTGCGCTCCACCGGCCGCCAGCTGAAGCCCATGCGCTCGCAACCCTGAATGACCTTGTGCGCCGTCGCGTTGATCTCGTGCGCTTCGTTGACGTGGACGTTCAGCCAGCGGTCAACGATCTTCGTGTAGGGGGCAATCTTGTCCGGAGCCAGGTCCTTGAGGCCGTGGTTGTCTGCCCAGTCCTGCCAGACGCTGGGGTTGAGGCGGTGCATGACGCAGGCGCCAATGACCGTGGAACCGCCTACGCAATTGCCCTCGATGAAAAGCACGTCTGCCGTGCTGTTGGCCTGGCCGGCCTGGTCACGGTAAACCTCATGGATGGTGTCACCCAGGTGCTCGGTGAACTCGGCACTGGGGTAATACTTGCCCGATTCCAGCACCAGCACGCTCTTGCCGGCCTTGGCCATCTCATAGGCCACCACGGAGCCGCCCGCCCCGGAGCCGACAACAACCACATCGGTCTTGATACTGAACTTGCGACCCATGGATGGATCTGCGGCCACGTCCCTGGCCTCGGTAACCGGCACACCATCCTGTGGCACTCTCACGATACGCTGCATGATTTCTCTCCGGACCGCTTATACCGGTGGCAGGGGTGCGTTGCCGAGGCGACGAACGCCCCACTTCTGGGTCACTGGCCCCCAGTAATCCAGAGCCGGCCATGTGCGCGAATCGCGCCAGTAATTAAGGGTCACCAGCGCCTTGAGGGTCGCCGTCAGTCCACGCTCGAAGAAACTGCCTTCCTGCATCGCATGCACATAGCGGGTGGCTTCTTCCCGGTCCAGCTTGCTGAAGCGGCTGAATTTGAAGCTCACCATCGGACGGCGCTCGAATACCCACAGGCCAAGCCCGAGAAGCTCGCGCGTCTGCGGCGACATCTGGCCGACCATGTCATCAAGGTTCTGTACGGTGGGAATGGTTTCCGTGCTCGAAGGCAGGCCGTGGCGTTCGGTAGGCAGCAGCACCACGGTCAGGTGGGTGATGACGCGCACCTCATCTTCGGTCAGGTGAACAAATTCGAGCTGTTCGGGGGCATCCTTCCGCCCGAATACGCGCGCGCACCCGGTGGTGAACGCCACCCCGGCGAGGGCCGTGGTGCGCAACAGGCTGCGTCGTGACAACGGTTCCAGACCGGCCATGAACGCGGGGGACGAATCGTTTTTACTCATGTCCTGCTCCGGGCGGGGGAACACCCCACCCTGTTATTATTATTCGACTCCCCGAGTCTAGCCGAATTTGCCCTCCGTGAAAAAGCCCTGTCAGGCGCTCTTCAGGCGAAAGTACTGTTCACGGCGGTCAAGGATCTGGTCGGCAATGTAGGTCGCCAGGGCATACACCGTCACCTGCGGGTTGACGATGATCGAGGTGGGCAACAGGCTGGCGTCGGCCACGTAGAGTCCGGCCACATCATGGGTCTCACCGTGTGGTGCCACCACGCTGCTGGCCGGGTCGGCCCCCATGCGGCAGCTGCCCTGCGGATGGTAGGACACCAGCCTGAGGGTATGCGGGGCATTTTCCAGCTGCGCCAGCACACTCTCCAGCTCGTCCTCGGAGGTCGCTTTCAGCGGTGCCGTGGTGGGCATGAACACCTCGCTGGCACCGGCAGCGAAATGCACCCTGGCCGCGGCCCGCAGCGCCGCCACCATGGACGGGAAATCGGAATCCGCGACGTCATAGTCGATGACCTTGCGCTCACCGTCCTGCCAGCTGATCTGGCCGACGTTATGGTCATGAATCAGGGTGACGATGCCGCTGTAGTACTTGATGTCCTGCATGTACTCCAGGTAGGGCTTGCCCGTGCCCGGCTCGGTGATCAGGCACATCTCCGCCGCCCCAAGCCCGCCGGCCTCAAGGATGAAGCCACCCTTCTCCGGGCGCATGAACTCGTCCACGTACGTCCCCAGCAGGGCCCCGCGCCACGGGTACACCGGCTGCGGGTAGCGTGCCGACACGTACATGGACGGGTGGCAGGCAAAGTTACGCCCCACCTCGCCGGAGCGGTTGGCAAGGCCGCTCTTGAGCAGCAGCAGTGGCGTCTGTACCGCGCCGGCAGCGAGTATGACCATGTCCGCCTGGACGCGCATATCCGCCACTTTGCTGCCGTCATGGGCAATCACTTCGGCATGCACGCCACGGGCCCGCCCGCCCTCTTCAAGCACACGGGTTACGCGCGTATCGCTGTAAATTCGCGCTCCATGGGCAGCCGCCCAGGGCAGGTAGGTGACCAGCATGCTCTGCTTGCGCTCGGTCTTGCAGCCAGACAGGCAATGCCCGGTCAGGGCACAGTCGCGGATGTTGCGCTTGAATGGCTTCACCGACCAGCCCAGCGCCTTTGCCCCGTCGCGCACCAGCCGGCTGTGCATGGCAATCTCGTGTTCACCGTTGTCATCAATGGACAGGTGGCGTTCCACCCGCTCGAAATACGGTGCCAGTGTCTCCGGCGTCAGGTTGTCGAGACCGAAGTCCCTCTGCCAGTCCTCGAGAATGAAATCCGGCGTGCGGAAGGACACACACCCGTTGACCACGGTGGAGCCACCGACACAGCGGCCCTGCAGAAGCAACAGGTCCCCGGCCTTGTTGGTCTGGCCACCATGATCCTCGTACAGGGCCTCAAGCGCCTCAGTGAAATCCTCGGTGAATTCGCTCGACGGCACGTATGGCCCCGCCTCCAGCACCAGCACAGACAGGCCCTGTCGGGCCAGTTCGTAAGCCGTCACCGCACCACCGGCCCCGGAGCCGACAATCACCACGTCAGCCTGCAGGTCCAGCTGCCCGTCAACAACATCGCTGGCCTGCGTCACCGGCAGACCCTTGAGAATGGATTTGACCGTCATGCGCGAGCCTCCCCTGACGCGGTGTCCGACGTGCTTTCATCCGGCAGCGGCGCATTGCCCAGATAGGCAATGCCCCAGCGATCAGATACCGGGCCATCGAATTCCACCGGCGGCCAGGTGGCCGGATCACGCCAGTAGGACACATAGACAAATTTCTTCACCACCGTCTGCAGGGCTTTCTGCAGCACATTGCCGCGTGACCAGCTGTCGAAGTAGGCAATCGCGTCAACCCGGTCGAGGTCCACAAACCGGCGCCCATGCAACCCTGCCACCACCGCAGCGTTATCGAACAGCGCCAGGCCGATGCGGATATCTTCGCGCACTGCCGGGTCAACCAGGCCCATGGTGTGATCGATATTGGCCATCACCGGGACCTGGTCCACCGGCGTCAGGCCGCCATCATCGATGGGCAACAGCACCTCGATGGCACGATTGAACAGATGGTATTCAGGGGCACTGAGGTGAACCAGGGACGCTGGTTTGGACACGTCGTCCAGCGGCGAACGCCTGAGTATGGCAAAGCTGCCGCCGGCCAGGGCGAGCACGGCGCCCGTACCCCACAGGGCGGTCTTGACGAAACGGCGCCGACTGACCTGGGCCAGCGGCGCGACAGCATCTGCTGCCTGATTCCGGGTAGTCATGCAGTGGTCCTCACGCAACCTCGGCAAAGCCGTGAAGGCGCCCCACAGGAACGCCTGAATGGCTTTCGAAGCTACCGGACGGCGCCGGGTTAAACAAGCTGTTTACAGCACACCCGTTTTTGACCCTGGACGACAACCGGGTGACGAAAGGATCAACGATGCGATTTGAGCAGCGCCTCCACCTTGTCGATGTAGGCCTGGCGGGCCTTCTCAGCGTCCATTCCCTTGAGCTTTGCCCAGGCGTCGTACTTGGCACGGCCCACCATGTCGAGCATGCCCGGGCGCTTGCCGGAGACATCTCCGTCTGTGCCCTGCTTGAAGTGGGCATACAGCGCCAGCAGGTCGTCATTGCCCGGCCGCTGGGTCAGGGTTTTCACATCTTTCTGTGCCTGCTCGAAAGCGTCAACATTGGACATCGTTCATCTCCTCTTGCGGCACCGCCGCCACTGGTCCTGACGCGGGCCGGAAATATCCCGGCCCGTCGCGTCTAGCCAAACAGGGCCACGGTCTGGCGGCTTATCACCACCAGCTCACCCTGTTCATTGAAAAGTCTGGCACCGATCTGGGCGTAACCATCCGCCGCCACATCGGTATGGGCCTGATACTGCCACCAACCCTGTGGTGAAGAAAGCGCCGCCCCGGGCAACCATTCCATGGTCCAGGCCAGGCTGCTGATCGGCGCCGGTTGGCGATACATGGGCAACACGGCCGGGGGCCAGGCATCCAGCAGTGCCAGCACGTGCGGGATATCGATGCGGGCCGGCGGCTCACGAAAGCGCACCCAGCCCGCCATGTCGCCCCGCCCTTCACCACTGAACGGAAGACCGCCCTGGACGAACACCAGCTCGAAGTGGCGGGTGAACTCCGGCACCATGCCTTCCAGCCAGGGCAACACCTGGCCTTCACCCGGACCCGGCAGCGCTGGCGCCGTTGCCGCATCAATGGCAATCACCGATTGCCGCGGCGCGCCGTGACTGGCCTGGATCAGCGTACAGACACCGTCCTGCTGGCTGATGCGTGCCAGGCTCTGGCTGGCGCTGCGCCCCTGGCGCAGCAACTCGGCCTGCACCCGTGCCGGCCCCGGCGTGCCCGGTGCCACAAATGATACCGACAGGGCGCGCAGGGGCGCCGCGGGTGCCAGCGACTGCGCCAGGCCCTGGTAGGCGAGCGCCGCCATCAGGCCACCGAACGCGGCGCGGCCCTGCCCCCAACCCGGTTCGATGACGGCGGCGCCGTCCCTCACCCGGTCAAGCATGTGATCAAACGCGCTGGTCATTGTCTGCCTCCTTTGCCGCGCGGGCGAGTTTTACCGGTGGGCTCCGCCGACAGCGGGTCTTCCGGCCACGGGTGTTTCGGGTAACGGCCACGCATCTGCCGGCGCACATCCGGCCAGGCATTGCGCCAGAAGCTGGCCAGGTCCGCGGTCACCGCCAACGGCCGCCCCGCGGGTGACAACAGGTGCACCGTCACCGCAATGCGCCCCTGTGCCAGTGCCGGCAGCCCGTCGCAGGAAAACATTTCCTGCAGTTTCACCGCCAGCACCGGCCCGCCGCTGGCGGTGTAATCCAGCGGCACGCGCCGCCCCGACGGTACCTCGACCTGTTCCGGCATCAGGCTTTCCAGTTGCTGGTGCTGCGCGTAATCGAGACGACTGCGAAGCAGGTCCAGTAACGGCAGTGCCGCCACATCTGTCATACCGGTGTGTCCTTCCAGCCACGGCAGCAGCCACTCATCCACGGACTGGCGCAGCGCCTCATCCCGGACATCCGGCCAAACCGCCGGCGCCAGCTCATGCAGCCGCTGGACGCGCGCTTGCCACTGCCGGGCGCGGGCGTTCCAGGGCAGGCAGTCTGGCCAGCACTCCAGCACCTGTTCACGCAGCAGCCCGGACGCTGCGGCCGGATCCACCGGCACCCCCTCACGAACCGACAGCTCGAGCGCCCCGAGGCGTTCAACCGTGCGTGCGCGCACGCGGCCAGCGTCGCTGTCCCAGTAGTGCTCTGTGGTCCGGGCAATGGCCACGGGCAGGGCCTGCTCAAGGTCATCCCGGGTGATCGCCACAGCCTGGCGAATCTGCGCTTCGGGTTTGCCGTCAACAAGATCGTGGACCACCAGCAGCTCGGCCCCGGCCAGTGCCGAGCCGCGGGGCAGTCGTGCCCCGCGACCGCTGGACAACAGGTAGCTCAGCTGCCCGTCACGGCGGCGGGAAATGCGGTCCGGCCAGGCACAGGCCAGCATCCACCCGGGAATCACTTCTCCCGGCAACGCATCCTCGTGCGCAGCAGGACTATCGCGGCACAGGCGCCGGAAAAGCGATGCCGCCGGAGAGCGGCGATCGCGCCCCGTGAGCAGGTCTGACACCTGGGGTGCCAGCGGCTGCGTGCCGGCAGAGCTGTCCAGCGCCGCTGCCATGGCCGCCGCCAGTGTACCCTGCCCGGCGCGCCGCCCGGCAAGCAGCAGCTGGCCAAGACGCGGCGCCAGCGGCAGACGCTGCAACTGCCGGCCGTGTTCAGTGATACGGCAATCATCATCCAGTGCGCCGAACTGGCGCAGCAATGCCTGCGCGGCGCGCCAGGCCGGTTGCGGCGGTGGCGTCAGCCAGCGCAGCTCGTCACTGTCGCGACAGCCCAATGCGGCCAGGTCGAGCACCGTTGCCGACAGGTCTGCTGACGTAATCTCGGCGCTCTCCGCCTGGGCCAGCACTTCGCTGGCTGGCCACAGGCGCAGGCAGCGGCCTGGCCCGGTGCGGCCCGCCCGACCGCAGCGCTGGGTGGCGCTCTGGCGACTGACGCGCCCCGTTTCCAGACGCGTCAGGCCGCTCCCGAGATGGAACACCGGGCGCCGGCACAGGCCCGAATCGATCACGGTTTCCACATCAGCGATGGTCAAGGATGTTTCGGCCAGGTTGGTGGCCAGGATCACACGCGCTGACGGCGGCTGCGGCACGGTCAGGGCAGCCTGTTGCTGCTCCGCCGCCAGGGCACCGTAGAGAGGCTGTATCGGCACATCCGGCAGCAGCGCCTGCAGACGGTCCCGGGCGGCAAGGATTTCCCGCTGGCCGGGCAGGAACACCAGCACAGCCGCGTCACAGTCGGCGACCGCGTCGCGTACCAGGCTCACCAGGTGGGCCAGGCCGTCATCACCGGCCGGCGGGGGACGGTGTGTCACCGTCACCGGCCAGGGCGACGCCACCGGGACCTGGATGACACGCGCCTGGGGCAGGAAGCGCTGCAGGGCACTGATATCCAGCGTGGCAGACATCAGCAGCAAGCGCAGGTCCGGGCGCAACAGGGATTGGCTCTGCAGGGCCAGCGCCAGACCGGTGTCGCCCTGCAGGGTGCGCTCGTGCACTTCGTCAAACAGCACGCCGGCGTAGCCTTCCAGCGCCGGATCAGCCAGCACGAGACGGTTGAAAACACCCTCAGTGACCACCTCCAGCCGTGTATCGGCGCTGGTGCGGCTGTCATGGCGGGTGCGATAGCCAACCACGCCACCGACCGCCTGCCCCATGGCCTGCGCCATACGCGTTGCCGCCAGCCGGGCCGCCGCGCGCCGTGGCTCCAGCAGCAGCAATTTGCGGCCCTGGCACCATTCGGCGTCCAGCAAGTGCAATGGTACCCGGGTGGTCTTCCCGGCACCGGGCTCGGCAGACAACACCAGCGTCACCTGCCCGGCCAGCGCCTCACCGATGGCACCCAGGTGGGCGTCAATGGGCAGTGGCTGGTCACCCATTCAGCCGGCTCCCGGCGCGTCTGTGCGGGTCTTGCCGGCGTAACGGCACAAACCGGAACTGCATCCCCTGCCCCTCAGAATTAAGTATGATAGCCTTTACAGAGATGCATTATATTTGGGTTGGCCGTAATTCACGACCTGGGGGAAAGGATACGCATGGAATCAGGCATGAGTGAGATGCAGGCACCGGATCACCTGATCTGGCGTTTGAATCACTTCGACAACCACGACCGGGCCATCCGTTTCGTGCAACAGTTCCAGGATACGCTGTGCGTGTTCAGTGGGCCGGTCCAGCAGCTGTACACCAACTACGAAATCAGCGTGCCTGAACAGGACGATCGCTCCCTGATCATCCTGCCCAATCCGTACGCCTATCACGACACCTTCAATGGCATCCCTGAAGAGGCGGTCAAGCCCACCGGCATCAACATTATCCCGGGCGAACTGGAAGGCAAGGAAGGCCTGTACATGACCCTTCCCATGCACCGTAATGGCGAACAGATCACCCGCACGGTGCCTCTCAAGGCTGGCATTTCGGCGCTGATGCGCCAGGAAAAGGAAAACAATCCATTCCTGCCCGTCATCACCAAAGGCGACCTGCGCGCATTCCGCAAGGATTCGCCGTGTCTGCACCTGCAGCGCATCATCCCGTCACGGCTGACCGAACGTTCAGACATGGAGGTGCGCAGCATCCGTAACGTGATCCGGGAGAAGCTCCAGGTCTACCTCTAGACCGTTTCTCGCGGGCATAAAAAAACCCTGCCATAAGGCAGGGCCTGACCTCCCGGGCACAACTGATCAGTTCATGCTGACCAGGTACAGGTTCGGGTTGAATTCGCCGTCACGGAAATTGCGGAAATACTCCAGCGCGAAGGCGCGCACGTCTTCCGAGGGATTTACAGCCGCCTGCTGCAGCAGGTACTGGGTCACGTCCAGCTTGCCGCCCTCTTCCGGAATCAGGGGAGCACGCACATCCACGCCCATGTCGATAATCACGTATTCCAGGTTTTCCGCCTGGCGGGCTTCCACCATCACTTCCAGCAGGGTGCGATCACCGCAGGACAGGAACAGGACGCTGTTGCCACGTGCTACAGCCATGGCGTCATCTGCCGCCAGGCTGGCCAGGGCCACTTCCAGTTGCGCTTCCTCGGTCGCTGCCTGACACAGGCGTTGACTGGCCTCACCAGCAAGGGCGGCCTGCGCCAGGGCGGGGAAAAGGCTGATCAGGAACAGGGCTGCAAAACGCATGGAACACCTCCGAAACTTGAATGACACAGATTATACGGCGAAAGTGCTACGACGTTTGCAAAAAAGTATGTAATCCGGCGCCCGGAAGACGAACGGTGCCTTTCAGGGGGCAGGCGTTGACAGGGCGCTGGCAAGGTCATTCAGCCCCACCGGCTTGACCAGCTGGCCATCCATGCCGGCGTCGGTCACCGCCCGGCCGTACTCCGGCAGCACATGGGCGCTGACGGCGAGAATGCGGCAACCGGGCCAGCCCGCTTCCCGCTCCAGGTGCCGCACCTGTCGGGCGGCCTCAGTGCCGCCGAGGATGGGCATGTCCAGATCCATCAGGATGACATCATAGTGGCCGCCTGCCTCACGATAGCGCTGGACGGCATCGCGTCCGTTGTCTACCAGGTCTGGCTCGATGCCGAGCCGGCGCAGGTAGCCTGCGGTGACCATCTGGTTGACCGGATTATCCTCTGCCACCAGCACCTGCAAACCGGACAGGTCCGCCAGCGGCCCCGTCTCACCGCGTGCCGGGGTCTGTGCAACCGTATCCACCGGTGCCCGGGCCCCGGCCAGGGCAAGCAGCTCCGCCGTTGACAGCACCGAAGCGGCCTGCGACTTGATCAGTGATACCTGGGCGCACAGGGCCGGGGCTGGCGGATTGCGCACACCGGTCAGCAGTGACACGCGGGCATCCGGCAAGGCGGCGCGGATTTCCAGCAGGGCATCGTAGTGAACACGCTCCATGGTGCAGACATGCATCAGCACCATGCCCTCACTGCCATCCGGGTGCTCCCGCCATGCCTCAACCAGCGCGGCGACACTGGCATAACGGCGTACCTGCGGCGCCCTGAAACCGAGGATGTTGAACACCCAGCTGAGCTGGTCTGCCTCATCCAGCAGGTACACGCGGTGCGCCAGGGGGGCCAGCGGCGGCGTTACCGCACTCCCCTGCACCGGGAAGTCGAGGTCGAACCAGAATCTCGCCCCCATACCCGGGGCGCTGGACACACTGATGTCGCCACCCATGAGGCGCACCAGCTCGCGGCTGATGCTAAGCCCCAGCCCACTCCCTCCATAACGGCGCGCCACATCCGGAGAGGCCTGGGAAAACAACCGGAACAGGCTGGCCTGTTCACTCTCACTCAGGCCGATGCCGGAATCGGCCACCTCGAAGCGCAGCCGCGCCGAGCCTGAACCGGACTCCAGACAGCGCACCACCATCATGACGCGACCATTCTCGGTGAACTTGATCGCGTTACCCACGAGGTTGATCAGTACCTGGCGCAGGCGGGCGCAGTCTCCCAGCACCTCCAACGGCACGCCGGGCTCAAGGTGGTAGACCAGCACGTTGTTGTTGTCCTGGGCCGGAAGGCTGAAAATCTGCGCCGTCTCGGCAATAAACCCGGGCAACCCGAATGCCGCCTGCTCCAGCTGCAGTTTTCCCGCCTCGATGCGAGAGTAATCAAGGATATCGTTGACCAGTCCCAGCAGCGTGCGCCCGGCACTTTCGATCAAACGCACATAATTGCGTTGCTTGTCCTCCATGGGGGTGCCGGCCAGCAATTCGGCAAGCCCGATCACTCCGTTGAGGGGCGTGCGGATTTCATGACTCATGCGTGCAAGGAACTGGCTTTTGGCCTGGTTTTCTGCCTGGGCCTGGAGAAACCCGTAGCGGGAGCGGTAAAACAGCAGGCCGAAGCCGGCCACCAGGATGTATAGCAGCAGCAAGCCCAGTGCCAGCAGGGAGTCCCGGGTCAGACGACTGACGCGGGCTTCATCTGCCAGCGCCGTGGACCCTGCCAGCAAGCCGCCGGCCGCAGCGCGTACATGGGCCATGGCCACGGCACCACTGCGTTCCGCCTGCTCGCCCGTGAGGGAAATGACATCCGCCATGACCAGCTCGTCTTCCACATACCCGAGCCAGGTCTTGACCGGCTCCATGTTCACCGCCTGGGAGGGAAAAAATGCGGGGCGCCTCTCGGTCTGCAATGCCAGTTGTGCGGTCAGCGCATCAATATCCTGCTCCAGGCGCCACCAGGCATCATCAAGACGGGCCGCATCCTGGGAACCAAGATAGCCAGAGCGTTCGGCGCTGTATCGCGACAACGCCCTGAGCACCCCGGCAGACTGGCGCACATTTCTGACCGTATCCTGGTACAGCAACAGTGCCTCACTGACCTGCACCTTTTCCCCAATACCCAGGTCAGTGACATAAAGCGTCGCGGACAGGGCGCCATAGACCCGGTTGATAAACGCATCAACACTGTCGAATGGCCCGAGGGTGTTGGATGAGGGCGTGCGCAGGCTGATCTGCCGCCAGGATTCGGTCAGCTGCTCGGCGTAACTCGTCAGGCTGTCTATCCCCAGGCTTTCCAGCGCCCCGGTGAAGGCGGGAAGCTCTTCATCCACGCGGGCGCGCGCCCTTTGAAACTCGGCATCAATGGTGTCATCACCGATAAAGATATGTAATGGCGCCACGTCACGCAGGTCTTCCAGTGACCCCAGCAGCTGTTCGCCGTGCTGGAAGACAGCCAGTGTGCGGTCAACACTCTGGAACCGCTGGACGTCAGATGAAATGGCAGATACCAGCAGCCAGGCCAGCAGGATGAAAGGTGACGAGACCATGAGTACCATGGACAAGGGAATGGCGGGGATCTGACCTGTCTCGTATCTGTCCATGATTACAGTGCGCCTCTCCCGGTGGCTGGCCGATGCCTGCCCGGCGCATGACCGGGAGCATCAAAACATTCTGACATCATGGCGACATTGCTCCAATACCCGAAAAGAACCAGCAAACAAGAGGAACACTGGATGCGTTATTGCCTTGTACTTGCCCTTGCCCTGCTAGTGGCCTGCCAGAATCCCGGCGCTGGAACCGCGGCCATACCGGACTCGGTGCCACGCAACCTGCCGAAAAAGACGGTGGACCTGCTTGCCTACCCGGCACCTGCCCTTTCTGGCTACCAGTTCATGGGTGACGGCAAGCTCGAGGTAAGCCAGCGGCGCGTGTTTGTTTACCAGGACACTGGCAGCGACGGCGCCAGGCTTCAGCTGGCCATCTACGCCATTCCCGAGGGCTGGGACGACATGGCGCCGACGCGACTGGTGGCCGGCCACTACGGCCAGGTGCGTGAAAGCCTGATCCAGCATCTGCTCCGGTCCAGCAATGACGAGCTCGAACTGCTGGAGGACCGGTTGGTGGATTCTGCCGCGCTCGCCTACCCCATCGGCTTTGCGCAGATGATCCAGCATGAACGGGCAGCAAAGACCCGCTACACCTTGATGCTGTCCGCTCACCAGCCCCTGTTTGTGCGCATGGAGCATATCGATGGCAACGGCGACGGACTTAACCCGCAACAGGCCCAGGCGCTGATGGAAAACGTCATTGCGCAGCTGTTTGGCCGGCCTCAACCGGCGTCTGGCAGCAACAGCGACAGCAATGGCACCAGCACCATGAATGACAGCACAGTGGACACCAGCACGGATGCGGCGACAGCGGAGGCGTCGCGTTGATAACGCTCGGCAAAAAGGTAGTTGAAAACCGCCACCGGCATGGAGGACTGCACCATCACCACGCCACGCAGCACGCCATCAAGGCCCAGCCACTCACAGACCAGCCAGGCGGCAAGCAGACCAAGCCCCAGGCGCAGCAGCGACACCAGCGTGGCCACCCGCAAATGCTTCAGCGGCAGGCCGTAAAGGGATACGCCGAGCGTGATCAGCATCAGCGGTATGGTGAATCCGCCCACCAGTGACACCGTGTTTGCCAGCCAGTCAGGCAACGAGGCATCGGTGGCGATCATTGCCAGTGCAGCGGCCACAGACCAGATAATGGGATGCCGCAGAAAAGCGAGAAAGTCCCTTTCACCGCTGGCCACCAGTGGCGCAATGGAAAAATGCAGCAGCGAATTGACCATGAACCAGGCCAGTGCCAGCGCCAGACCGGTGTCACCAAACGCCAGCAGGCACAACGGCAGGCCCATGTTGCCCACGTTCGGGAACACCAGCACGTTGAACCAGCTACGCCACGGCAAACAACACAGGCGCAACATCACCACACTGGCGATGACAGTGACCAACAGTACCGCGGCATAGGCAAACAACACATCGGCCAATGCCTGCACCGACAGGCGTGTCTGGTCGAGCGTGGAGACAATCAGGCAGGGCGCCCCCAGCACCATGACCAGGCGCGACACCATATCGCGGTCAAACGGCTGGCCTTTGCGGGCCCAGAAATAACCGGCCAGCACCGCGACCATCACCGGCGCCAGCACTGAGAAAAGATGTGCTGCCATGGCTTATTTCAGTGCGTGCGGCATAATGCACTTCCGTATCTGAACCAACCGCCGCATTGTGCCCCGGGGCGCCCATGAACGACACCCCTTTTGCTGCCATCCACGAAGCCGAAGTCACCTGGAAGGCGGACACACCGGTATCGGTGCTGCACGACGACCCGTACTTCTCGCTGGCCGGCGGCACCGAGGAAACGCGCCATGTTTTCCTCAGTGGCAACGATCTGCAGCGGCGATTTTCTGCCCTGCATTCCGGCGACTGTTTCACTGTGGCGGAAACCGGGTTTGGCACCGGACTGAACTTCCTCGAAACGCTGGCCCTGTTTGACCAATGCGCTCCCGCCGGCGCTCGCCTGCACTTTCTGTCCACCGAATTGCAGCCGCTGTCCCTGTCCGACCTGAAGCGCGCCCATCGCGCCTGGCCCGAACACGGGGCACGCTGCCATCAGCTCCAGGCGCAATGGCCGGCGGCAACACCCGGCTGGCACACACTCTGGTTTGGCCGCGACCGGGTCACGCTGACACTGCTGTATGGCGACACCACGGACCAGCTGCGTCTGCTGGATGGCCGGGTGGACGCCTGGTTCCTGGACGGCTTCTCTCCGTCGCGCAATGACAGCATGTGGCAACCCGAGCTGTACCAGCAAATGGCACGCCTGAGTCATGCGCACACCACAGCGGCCACCTACAGTGCCGCCGGTCATGTCCGTCGCGGCCTGGCTGGCGCCGGCTTCAGGGTCAGCAAGCAGCCCGGCTATGCCGGCAAGCGCCACATGACCGTAGCGACCGGCGTCGCCGCTGCCGGCGAAGCGGCAATCCACCCGCGCAGGCATGTCGTCATCGCTGGCGCCGGCCTTGCCGGTGTCACTGCCGCCGCAGCGCTTGCCGCCCGCGGGCATTCCGTGACACTGGCAGACCCGTCCGGCGTTGCCACGCAGGGTTCAGGCAATCTTGCCGGCATCGTCTACAGCACACCCAGCGCGCACATGACAGACCAGAACCGTTTCTACCAGGCCAGCTACCTGCATGCGCTGGGCTGGATGCGGCGTTACGGCTTTCCCGCGGAGCCCTCCCAGGGGCGCCTCAATGGCCTGGTGCAACTGCCGGGCAGCGAGCGACATCGGGACAAGGCGCTGGCCGCACTGGCTGCCGGGTTCTGGCCAGACGGACTGATGAACGCGGTGGAAGACGGGCCTCCGGGCAGCTATCTCCTGCCCCAGGCCGGCTACATCAACCCGCAGCGCTGGTGCCATCACCTGCTGTCGCTGTATCGCATCCCGGTGGTGAAAACCGCCATGACCGGATACCGGGAAACACCTGACGGCGTCCTGGTTGATTTGCAGGACCAGACATCACCGCTGCATGCCGACGCACTGATCATCGCAAGCGCCCATGACGCTGCCAGGCAGGCCCGGTTGGACGTGCCCCTGAAGAAGATTCGTGGACAGGTCACATTGGTGCATGCCACAGCGGCATCCGCAGTCATTGACCAGGCACTCTGTCACAGCGGCTACTGGACACCGGCCATCGACGGCTTTCACTGTGTCGGTGCCAGCTTCAACCTACACGACCTTAGCCCGCAGGCAAGGGCCGAGGATGACCAGGCCAATCTGTCGGAGTTACGCCGTAACGCAGGCCACCTGTGGCAGGCCATGGGTGGCGACGATATGCAGCTGGCCGGGTCACGGGTTGGGTTTCGTTGCCAGAGCCCCGACTTCCTGCCACTGGCCGGCGCCCTGTCGAGCCGCGTGTACTGCAATGTCGCCCATGGCAGTCGCGGCATCAGCGGCACGCCATTGTGCGCCGATCTGATTGCTGCCAGTATCTGTGGAGAAACGCAAATAGCGGATCGCAGACTCCGCGACGCGCTGGCCCCCGGCCGTTTTCGCCGGCGCAAGGAACGCCAGGGAAAGTCGCGAACCGGGAACAAACCTGAGCCGAAAACGCCGTGAACACTGTCACGCACGCCGGAGAACCGAGATGACCACCCTGCCTGTTACCAGCCTGTACACCGCCCTGCTGTTACTGCTGCTACTGGCGCTGGCCGTCAACGTGGTCCGCTGGCGACGCCAGGCACAGGTCAGCCTCGGCGACGGCGAACACGCGGATCTGCGGCGCGCCATTCGTGCCCACGGCAACGCCATCGAACACATACCACCGGTGCTGATTGGTCTGGCACTGCTTGAAATGTCCGGGGCCAGCGTTCTCCTGCTGCATGGCTACGGCGCCGTCTTTTTCATTGCGCGGGCCATGCATCCACTCGGCCTCATGCGCAAGCCATCCGTGAATGCGCCACGACAACTGGGGGTACTGGTCACCTGGATCGTGATGCTGGCCATCGCGGTACACTTGCTGGTTACCGTGACAGTCCGTTGAGGCCGATTATTCGGCGGGCAGGTTTGCCAGCGCTTCGCGGGAAAATATCGACACCGTTTCCGTGGTGGCATCAAACCAGACCACAGCGTCACCACTGACCAACTGGCGCCTGACCTGCTCGACCCGTGTCTGCAACGGCACTTCCTGCTCACCGTAATCCGTCCCGTCCCGGGTCACGAACTCCTCGATCAGGTTTTCCAGCGTGTCGGCCGGTATGGCTTCGGCAGGGACAATCATGGTTTCTGGCACGCCAGCAGGCATGGCGCTGTGGCGCCGGCAACGATGAACCCGGCCGGTTTCACAGCGGCATCCCCTCACGGGCCCATTCACAGCGCACGTGGAGGGGCTGGTCACTGGGCTCATGGCAGGTTTCTGCGCTGTCCCAGACAAAAGTGTGATGACCGGCAAATTCCGTTTCCAGGTGCACCACTGCCGTGACCCAGTACATGTCCTTCAGAAGTGCCTCAAATTTGGCCAGCCAGTGTTCCCACTCATACTCCACCGCCCGGTAGGACATGCCGAAGTGAATCACCTGGGTCTTGTACTGGCCGGTCAACACATCATCGCCGGGCACGGAAAACATTTCACGGCAAAGGAATGGCCAGCCATCTGCATCCGGCAGGGCTGCCAGCGCCCGCGCATTATGCTCACAGCTGCGCCGCCGGGCGTCCGGGTCGCCAAACGGAAAATGCTTGATGCAGCCGTATACGATTGATTCCGAGTCCAAGCCGTTCTCCAAGTCCGGGGTACTAAAGCCGGCCGCAGCGGGCCAGCTGTGCCCGATAACGCTCAGCCTGTGAGGACACCCTGCCGGCCGCTTTCTTCAACCAGGCATTGTTCTTCCAGGTACCTCTCTGATACCCGCCATGCCCACTGTAGTAAGCAAGGTACAGGTGATAGGCATCGTTCAGGGGTATGTTATTACGTCGATTGCTTTGTGTGTGGTACCAGCCCACAAAATGCATGGCGTCATAAAAGTCATCACGGTCGGCACCACTGCGGCCTGTCTCTTCCTTGTACCAACGCCAGGTCGACTTCAATGCCTGGGGATAGCCATAGGCATCGGAAGGCCGCTTCCAGGGAATGAAGCCCAACAGGCGCGTGCGCGGTGGCTTTGCCTTGTGGTTGAAGCCGGATTCCTTCCAGATGGTGGCGAGCATCACCGGCACCGGGACACCAAACTCCCGTTCTACCTTCTTCGACTGCTTGTGCCAGTTGTTGATCCAGCCGCCGTTTTCATCAAATATCACACAGGCGTCATTGATGTCCGACGGCACCGACGCACAGCCCGACAACATGACCAGGGCCAACAACACGACCCTCATGCGTCTGCACCGTCCACACGCGCACCCAACGCATCCATCTTCTGCAGGAATTCCTGTTCATCCAGCACGACAACATCCAGTTCTTTCGCCTTGTCGAGTTTTGATCCTGCCGATTCACCCGCCACAACACAACTTGTTTTGCGGGACACACTGCCAGCGACCTTTGCTCCCAGCGACTGCAATACCGCCTTTGCCTGGTCACGCGTGAAACGGGTCAATGTGCCGGTCAGAACCCAGGTCTGATCCGCCAGGGGCAACGACGCCACTTCCAGCGGCTCCCTTTCCAGCGGCTCAACACCGGCCTTGCGCAATTTCGCGATCACCGCCTGGTTGTGTGGCTCGGCAAAAAAATGGCGTATGTGACTTGCCACAACCGGGCCCACATCACTGACTGCCACCAGAGCGTCCTCGTCCGCAGACATGACCTTGTCCAGCGCACCAAAGTGATTGGCCAAAGCCAACGCGGTGGCCTCACCCACCTCGCGGATACCCAGGGCAAACAGGAACCGCTCCAGCGCCAGATTTTCGCCGCTCGTCCTGATCGCTGCGACAAGGTTCGCTGCCGACTTTTCGCCCATGCGCTCGAGCCCGGCCACATCCGCCTCGGCCAGTGCATACAGATCAGCAACATCAGCCACCAGACCGGCATCCACCAATGCATCAACAATCTTGTCACCCAGACCGT
The DNA here is from genome assembly GCA_029212745.1 of Alcanivoracaceae bacterium. Lineage (GTDB taxonomy): Bacteria > Pseudomonadota > Gammaproteobacteria > Pseudomonadales > Alcanivoracaceae > JARGOL01. The sequence goes on along the minus strand of JARGOL010000002.1, from coordinate 307,210 downwards.
CGATATCCATGGCGCGCCGTGAGGCGAAATGCTTGATCGCCTCCTTCTGTTGCGCGGCGCAAATCAGGCCGCCGGTGCAGCGGGCCACTGCCTCGCCCTCTGCCCGGAAGATTTCGCTGCCGCAAACAGGACATGCCCCGGGCATGCTGATGGGGGCGGCTTTCTCAGGCCGGCGCTCGGCGATCACACTGACAACTTTGGGAATCACATCGCCGGCCCGGTAAATCACCACACTGTCGCCAATACGCAAATCCAGCCGCTGGATTTCATCGAAGTTATGCAGTGTCGCATTACTGACGGTGACGCCGCCCACCTGGACCGGCTCCAGTCTCGCCACGGGGGTAATGGCCCCGGTACGACCGACCTGCCACTCCACGTCCAGCAAACGGGTAATTTCCTCTTGCGCCGGGAACTTGTGGGCAATGGCCCAGCGGGGTGCACGTGAGACGAACCCCAGAAGCTCCTGCGCATGCAGGTCGTTGACCTTGTACACCACACCGTCGATGTCGTAGGGCAGCTCGTCGCGGCGCTTGAGGATGCTGGCGTGGTAGGCGAGCAGGTCATCGACACCGGTGCAGGTGCTGACTTCCGGACTGACCCTGACGCCCAGTTCCCGCACCCGCTGCAACTGCTGCCACTGGCTCTCCTGCCAGTCCTCGCCCTCCAGCCTGGCCACGCTGTAAGCGAAGAATTCCAGCGGCCGCTGCGCGGTGACTGCACTGTCGAGCTGGCGCAGACTGCCAGCGGCAGCGTTACGGGGATTGGCAAAAGGCTTTAGCCCTTTTTCCTGCTGTGACCGGTTCAGGGCATCGAAGCCGGCATGGGTCATCACCACCTCACCGCGAATCTCGATGAGCGCGGGCAGCCCGGTGCCACGCAGGGTAAGCGGTACCGACCTGATGGTTCGCACATTGGCCGTGATGTCCTCACCGCGCTGGCCATCCCCTCGGGTTGCACCGCGCACCAGGTGGCCGTTCTGGTAGACAAGGCTTACCGCAAGACCATCCAGCTTGGGCTCCGCCACATAGACAACCGCCTGCTCCGAGCCGAGACGCTCGCGAATACGCCGGTCAAAGGCCGAAAGTTCATCGTCGTCAAAGGCATTGCCGAGGGACAGCATCGGCACTTCATGACGGACTTCATCGAACCCGTCCAGGGGGGCATCGCCAACACGCTGGGTAGGGGAATCCGGGGTGACCAGCTCGGGATGAGCCCTCTCGAGGGCCTGCAGCTGGCGAAAAAGGCGGTCATACTCGGCGTCCGGCACCGCCGGATCGTCCAGTACGTAATATCGGTAGCTCCAGTCGTTCAGTTGATCCCTGAGGTGCTTGACGTCATCGGGCACCGTATCAGCCACCACGAACCACCCTCTGCCGCCGTTCAAATTCCTGGATGCGCTGGCGCATATGTTCCACTGTCTGCGGCGTCAGCACGCTACGCTGGTCATCACGTAACTCACCACCGAGCCCCTGTGCCAGTCGGCGACTGACGCTGACCATTCTGTCCAGTGCTTCCAGCGGCTGTGAGGGGCCCGGCAACTTCATGAAGAAGGTCACGCCCCTGAAAGTGCCCTTTTCCATGTCATCGATGTCAAAGGTACCCGGCTCCATGGCGTTGGCCATGGAGAACAGTAATTCGCTGCCCTGCTCTGTGCGGCCATGGCAATGGAAAATGCTCATCTCGCCAAAACGCATACCCTGCTCAAGCAACTGCTGGAGCAACTCCCGGCCCTGGAACACCTGATCCGGCGGAGACACCAGGTGCACTACCATCACTTCAAGGATTTCCCGCGCACCCGCCGGCTCGGCCGGCGGCTCATTGCTGTCTGTCGGCGCTGGCTGCGGCGGCTCGTGGTGGGCCGACGGCGCAGGCGCGGGTGATTCATCGGCGGGCTCGCCGGTATCGGCGAACAAGTCAGGCTGACTGGCCTCGGCGGCCGGCTTCGATTTACCTGCAGGCTCGGGCTCCATCATCACCGGCGGCGCGCCAGCGTCCTCGTCCACGCCCCCGGTATCACCAATCTGCGGGCCATTGTCACGATTGATCACCCGGGCACTGCCGGAAGGCAGTTCGGGATTGCGTTCGTCACCATCATCTTCAGCCAGGTCCTTGAGACCCGGATCAATGCGCACCCGCAGTCGGCTGCCACGGTCACGCAACACGCGCCTTACACCGTCCCCGATGATCACCAGTATCAGCAGGAAAAGAATGACTATCAGGGTTTCCAGGTTAAGGCCCATGGTGGCTGGTTCCTTGCTCCGTCACGCTGCTATATGCCTCAGGCATTTGCCATCTCGGCAGCTTCATCCACATCCACCGCAACCAGGCGCGATACGCCCGGTTCGTGCATGGTGACACCCATCAGGTTCTCCGCCATTTCCATGGCGATCTTGTTGTGCGTAATGTAAACGAACTGCACCACCGGAGACATCTCCCGCACCAGGTTGCAGAAGCGGCCGACGTTGGCATCGTCAAGCGGCGCATCCACCTCGTCCAGCATGCAGAACGGCGCCGGATTGAGCCGGAAAATGGCAAACACCAGCGACAGTGCAGTCAACGCCTTCTCACCACCTGACAACAGGTGAATGGTGCTGTTCCGCTTGCCGGGCGGCCGCGCCATGATGGCCACACCGGTATCCAGCAGGTCCTCGCCAGTAAGCTCCAGATAGGCGTGCCCGCCGCCAAATACTTTCGGGAACAGTTCCTGGATGCCTGCATTGATGCGGTCAAAATATTCCTTGAACCGGGTCCGCGTCTCGCGGTCAATCTTGCGAATGGCATTTTCCAGTGTGCGCAACGCGTCTTCCAGGTCTTCGTTCTGGCTGTCCAGGTATTCCTTGCGCTCCTGTTGCTGCTGGAACTCGTCAATCGCCGCCAGGTTGATCTGGCCCAGACGGGAGATACGCTGGCCAATCTGGTCCAGTTCCGCCGCCCAGGCTGATTCATCGGCCTGCTCCGGCAGGTTGGACAGCACCGTATCAAGATCAAAGTTGTGCTCGGCCAGCTGCTCCTGCACGGTGGCGCGGCGCACCTTGATTTCCTGCCATGCCATGCGTTTCTGGTCCAGGGTGCCGCGGATCTCCTGGGACTCGCGCTCATATTGCTGGCGCTCACCGTCCAGGTTGCGCATCTGGTGTTCGATTTCTTCCAGCTCACGGCGGACCGCCATCAACTGCTGTTCTGTTTCCAGACGCGCTTCCAGCTTTTCCTCCAGCTGCTGCTGGACTTCCTGGCCACCCTGCTCGTCTCCTTCGGCCAGCTGGCGTTGCAGCAACTGACGTCGCTCTGCCAGCGAGGCGGACTGGGCATCAAGCCGCGACAGCCCCTGCTGCAGTGAGTCCAGCTGGGTACGCGCGCCCTGCACTTCCATGGCCAATTGGTGAGCGCTGTCGCGGTGCTGGCGCGCCTGCTGTCGGCATTCGTCCAGGCTTTGCCGGCAGCCATCGCGGCGCGACAACAATGCTTCACGCTCGCCGCTGTGCTGCTCCATGGCATCCAGCGCTTCGGACAGGCTGGCACGCGCCTGCTTGACCTGCTCCTGCTCGAGATCGCGCTGCTGACGGGATTCTTCCAGCTCCTTGCCAAGCCGGTCACGACGCATGGTGATCTGTTCCAGGCGCACTTGGCGTGCACTGACCTGGGCATTCACTTCACCCAGCTCGCGGTTGATCCGGGTCACCTGGCGTTGCGACTCCTCGCGCTCTTCTTCCACCTGCTGGACCCGCTCGCGGTTGCTTTCCAGCGCCTCACGCAATTCTGCCACTTCACTGTCGAGCGTCTCGATCTGCTGGTCGAGCCGCTCCAGTTCACGACGCCGCTCGAGGATACCGGCTTCGTTGTCCTGCTCACGCACCACCCGCAACCAGTCCCGTCCCAGCCAGATGCCGTCACGGGTCACAACGGATTCGCCCGGGGACAGGCTGCTACGCATGGCCAGGGCCTCGGCCAGGTCCTCGGCGGCCTGCACGCCGGTAAGCAGGTCCGGCATGGCGCCCTTGACCATGCCCAGCAGCGGGCGCTTGCCACTGCCCTGCGCCGGCGCGGCCTGCTCGTCAAACAGGCAGACCCGGCCGTGGGACAGATCCGACAGCCAGTCACTGACCTGAGCCATGCCGGACACCTGCAGCCCCTGCAGGGCATCACCCAGAACAGCCTCTACCGCGCGCTCCCAGCCTGGTTCTACCTCAAGGTGGTCCGCCAGCCGGGCACTGGCGTCAAGGTCATGCCGTTCGAGCCAGTCACTGACTGCACCGTCGTCGCCCATGGCCGCTTTCTGCAGCGCTTCCAGTGACGCATGCCGGGCACGCAGCTGCTGCAGCTTTTCGCGCTTTTCTTCCAGCGTACGTCCGCGCTCGCCGTTATCACGGCGCAGTGTATTGATTTCGTCCTGCAGCGTTTCACCTTGCTGCTCTGCTTCTTCCAGCTGGGCGGCATACTGCTCCACCTGGCCTTCCAGCTGGCGCATCTCGGCCGCCAGCGGCTCACTTTCCAGCGAGCCCTGTTCCTTGCTCAGGCGTTCAATGCGGTCGTCCAGTCGTTCAATAGAGGCTTCCAGGTGCTGGATACGGGACTGCTCCACTTCGGCCTGGCGCCGGGCACCGGCTGCCTTGTCATTGAAGCCTTCCCATTCCTGCTGCCAGGCCTGCATGGTTTCCTCGGCGGTGGCCAGCGCTTCGGCGGAGGTCTGCTCCTGCTCGCGGGCCACTTCCAGGTCCGGCTCGACACCGGCCAGACGTTCTTCCAGCTCGGCAATACGCTCTCGATCCACGCGCAGGTGCTCTCCGGTCTCTGACCAGTTGCGCTCCACCTGGTCCAGCTCTTCCGCCAGCTGGTGCTTGCGTTCGCGCTGGTGCTGGATGGTCTGCTCAAGGCGTGCCACCTCGGCACCCAGCCCGTAGTAACGCTGCTGCACCTCGTTGAAGCGCTCCTGCACCTCGGTATGGCCTTCACGGTGACGTTCCAGCTCGGCGTCAATGCGCGTCTGCTCGGCCACCTTGGCCTCGATCGCCACCTCCAGCTCGCGTATCACGTGCTCGACCTGTTCCACCTGGCCATTCAGGTTGCGCCAGCGAAGCGCCCTGAGCTCGGCGCCCTTGAGACGCTCCTCTTCCTTGAACTGCTTGTACTTCTCGGCTGCCGCTGCCTGGCGCGAGAGTTTCTCCAGTTGCCGCTCGAGTTCGTCACGAATGTCCGTCAGGCGCTCCAGGTTCTCGCGGGTGCGGCGCATGCGGTTCTCGGTTTCGCGGCGGCGTTCCTTGTACTTGGAAATCCCGGCGGCTTCCTCGATGTAGATGCGCAACTCCTCGGGCTTTGCCTCGATCAGGCGTGAGATCATGCCCTGCTCGATAATGGCGTAGCTACGTGGACCGAGACCGGTGCCCAGGAAAATGTCGGTAATGTCCTTGCGCCGGCACTTGGCCCCGTTCAGGTAATAGTTGGACTGCGCATCCCGTGTGACCTGTCGGCGCACGGAAATCTCGCTGAACTTGCCGTATTCACCGCCAAGCTTGCCCTCGGCGTTGTCGAATACCAGCTCAATGGAAGCCTGGGCCACCGGCTTGCGGGCGTTGGAACCGTTGAAAATGACATCGGTCATGGATTCGCCGCGCAGGTGCTTGGCGGAGGATTCACCCATCACCCAGCGCACGGCATCAATGATGTTCGACTTGCCGCAGCCATTGGGGCCAACCACAGCTGTCAGGTTAAGGGGGAAGGAGGCGGTGGTGGGGTCCACAAAGGATTTGAACCCCGCCAGCTTGATGCTCTTCAGTCGCATGGCTTTCCAGGTCTCTACAGGCGCCGCGTCCGGCAGCGCAACAGGTTAACTTCGCACGGAAATACCACCCCGGGGCCGCCCGGAATCCGGGGAAAGGGGTACTCCCTGAAAACCGGCTAGTGTATAGAAAATTTGGCCGCTGCACTAATGCCCCGACACCCTTTGCGGCAGCAGCGGCCAGGCTCCGCGAATGCTGCTAGACTGGCCCGCACCAGGAGGACGCCATGAGTCAGATATTCAATGCTTTCAGGTACTTGCGTGATGCCGCTGCGGCTGCGCGGAAACCACCCCTGCTGCCCTGGGTAGCCATACCCCTGCTGTTCAACATCATTCTGTTCGGCACCCTCTACTGGCTCGCCGGCAGCTGGCTGGCCGGATGGATTTCGGGCCTCGCCGCCGGCTATGAGTTCGCCGGCTGGCTGAGCTTCCTCAACCCCGCTATCGAGGGCGCCATCTGGCTGGTCAGCCTGCTGTTGTGGATCCTGCTGCTGGCTATTTTCGCCAGCGTTTTCACCGTGGCGGTGCAGCTGGTGGCAGCGCCCTTCATGGGGCTGCTGGCAGAGCACACGGACAAGTCAGTGAGCGACTCACCGCTGCCCGACGAATCGATTCCGGCCATGGTGGTGCGCACCTTCCGGCGTGAACTGGTGAAAACCTGGGACTGGCTGTGGCGAACCACCCTGGTGGGGCTGGCACTGCTGATCCTGTGGCTGATCCCCGGCGTCAATGTGGCCGTATCACTGGTCTGGTTTCTCTGGTCCGGCTGGCTGTTGGGCATCCAGTATGTGGATTACGGCGCCGACACCCGCCAGGTGCCATTCAGGACACTGAAGCTGCGCGCCCGGACCCGGCCCTGGCTGGTACTGACCTTCGGTTGCCTGGTGCTGGCGCTGACCATGGTGCCGATCATCAACCTGCTGGTGATGCCGGTGGCCGTCGTCGCCGGCACCACCATCTGGCACCGGGAGCTGGCCCCGGCTGATCCCGCCTGAGCGCGAGCGCCCCTAGCGTTTGCGCCGGGCGCCCCAGGCCGCCTCTATCTGGCGCGCGCGGATGATGGATTCCTGCACCAGGTCCGACTGGTGCTCGGCGAACTCGCGGATGATTTCCAGGGCGGAGCGGATGTCACGCCGGAAGATGGTCTCGATGATGGCCTTGAAGAACGACAGGCATTCCTTCATCTCGTCCTGGTCGATGTGCAGGGCCATATAGAAGGCCCGCTGGATAGCGGGCTGCAGGTTGAACATGATGTCTTCCACGAAAATATTGCGGGAAAACGGGTAGGCCAGCTCGAAAAAACGGAAGCTGGCCTGGAAGAATCCTTCCGTATCACGCTCCTCGGCAAACTGCTGCAGGCGGTGGATGGTTTCGATAAAGGGGTCCAGGTCATCCTCGTTCATGACCTTGATGGCCTTGCGCACCACCAGACCGAGCAGTATCTGGGCGAGCTCATACAGGCTGCGCACATGGGCCTCGGACATGTCCTTAACCACCGCCCCCCGGCGCGGCAGGATATCGATCAGGTGCCGACGCTCGAGCACCAGCAACGCCTCGCGCACGGAGCCCCGGCTCACTTCCAGCTCGCCGGCTATGCGCAACTCCTGGATCCGGTCGCCCGGCAACATTTCGCCGCGAATGATCTGGTTGGCCAGATGATGCGCAATCTGTTCGGACAAGCTTTCCTGCGCCTTGAAGCCCATAACCCCCACCTAAAATGTAGAACAATCAGTAATTGTTGTCTGACTATATTACAACCACAGTTCTGCGCAAACCGCCAATTTCAGCGGCCAGCAGCCGCCAGCGGCTTACCCTGCCGCAGGCAAGTTACCCACAGAATCTGTGGATAAGATTGTGAAAAACGGGTGGGAAGATGACCAGGGGCCTGCATTCGCGGCCTGCGGCCCAAAATGTCGAAAAATTAAACAGCCGTCTTCTGTATTAAATTTCAATGACTTACAGAAGATTCATGGGAAAAGACATGAAGAAAGCGCGCAGGGCAGCACACACCCACAGGCGGCCCTGCCCTGTGTACAAAAATGCTCGCTACTTGCGCAGACTCCAGGAAATGCCCAGGAATACATGGGGCTCAGCGTCCAGCCCGTACTCCTCGACTTCTTCCAGCGCAGCCAGACCGGCACTGATTGTTGTACGGGTATAGGGCGTCACCCACTGGTGGCCCAGCTCGCCACCCGCCCCGAGCCGCTCGAACTGCTTGCGGCCGCCGAGGTCACCAGCCACCAGGCCGGCGTAGAAGCCCTTGCTGGCCGCCAGCCCGCGATCGAGGCGCTTGCGGAAACCCGCCTGCCAGCGGACGTCGTCGTTCTCCTGCCCGGTGGTGCCGGTGTGGGAGCCAACAATGCCGTAGTAGGAGGTGTATTCGCCCATATACTCCAGATTGAGTCCGGTGAGACCATCCACGTGGGCAATCCCCACGAGCACGTCCGCCCGGGCACTGGCAGCAGCGAAAAACAGCAAACCTGATATAAGGAAGATGTGGCGCATGCCTGTTCGTAACCCCATTGTTCTTTTTATCTGGCCGCGGATATGGCACCCGCAGGCCTCGCTATTGTGGTCAAGCGCCCCGGCGATGACAAGCGCTTCACCGTAGCGCTTTTGTAACCGGCCCGCTAGCCCAGGGCGCGCACGTCAACGACACCCTCAATCGCCCGGATCCGGTCCAGGGTGGCCTCATCCGGGGCCACCTCAAGGTCAAGCAGGTTATAGGCGATTTCATCCCGCGACTTGTTGAGCATGTCGAGGACATTGATATTGGCGTCGGACAGCACGGCCAGCACCTGGCCCAGCATGCGCGGCACATTGCGGTTGGTGACCGAAATCCGGTGACCGCCGGCACGCTCCAGCACCAGCGTGGGGAAATTGACCGAATTGACGATATTGCCGTGCTCGAGAAAATCCATCAGCTGGTCAGCCGCCATCACGGCACAGTTGTCTTCGGATTCCTGCGTGCTGGCGCCGATATGGGGCATGGCCACCACACCATCGCGGCCGTGCAGGATTGGCGACGGGAAATCACACAGGTACATGCCCAGCTGCTCACTGGCCAGGGCATCCACCACGGACTGCTCACAGACGATACCGTCGCGGGCAAAATTGAGCAGCTTCATCCCCGGACGTGCCTGCCGTAGCAGTTCAGCATTGACCAGGTCACGGGTGGCGTCCAGCAACGGCAGGTGCAGTGTGACGAAGTCACTGCGGGCAAACAGTGATGGCAGGTTGTCCATGCGCCCTACCCGGCTTGGCAGTCGCCAGGCTGCCTCCACCGACAGGGCCGGGTCGTAACCGAGCACATTCATGCCAAGGCTCAGGGCCATGTCTGCCACCTTGCTGCCTATCGCCCCCAGGCCAACCACGCCCAGGGTCTTGCCGGCCAGCTCATGGCCCTTGAAGCGCTTTTTCTCGGCCTCCACGGTACGGTGCATTTCCGCAGCATCGCCGATGTCGAGACTGTTTACCCACTCAATGCCGGACAGGATGCCGCGCGACCCCAGCAACAGGGCCGCCAGCACCAGTTCCTTCACCGCGTTGGCATTGGCCCCCGGCGTGTTGAACACCGGCACGCCACGCTGGGTAAATGCCGGCACATCGATGTTGTTCACCCCTGCCCCGGCCCGCGCCACGGCCAGTACTGATTTGCCGGCATCGGCGGCCGGCAGCTTGTGACTGCGCAAGAGGATGGCATCAGGATGGCTGAATTCGCTGGCAACTTCATAACGATCCCGCGGGAAACGGTCGAGCCCGGCCACGGAAATCTGGTTGAGGGTCTGGACGTGAAACATGCCAACTCCTTCGGCGCTGTCATCTGAGCACCCGTTTTAACGTGTCACCTGTCCGGGCGCAATGACGAAAATGAAAGGGGCGCCTTCAGGCGCCCCGTTTACGGCCGTTGACGATCAACGATCAGATCGGCACATCATCAATGGTGTCTGCGGCCTGGTCGATGGCGCCGTCGACACCCTCCAGAGCCTCGTCAGCGGTGTTGCCCGCCACTGGAATAATCGACAGGCCGGCACCCAGCACCGAGCCACCGGCACCGACAATCCGCATCGGAGTGGTTACGATCTTGGTGAGAAAACAGCCACTGAGCATACTTGCCATCAGGGCTACCACTGCAAACCGCGTCAGCATCTTCATTGTCAGTCCTCGCGCTTGTTGTTTTGGTTATCTCCATTGAAATACAGCGGCAGGCGCCGTTTCAACCCATCAGTACTCGAATGTGATGCCCAGCCGCCGGCCGACTTCCTGATAGGACTCCACCACTGAACCAAGGCCCTGGCGGAAACGGTCCTTGTCGAGCTTCTCACGGGTGTCACGGTCCCACAATCGGCAACCGTCCGGGGAAAACTCGTCACCGAGGGTAATTTCACCGTGAAAGACGCCGAATTCCAGCTTGTAATCCACCAGCAGCATGTTGCCCGCCATGAACAGGGCCTTGAGCACATCATTGACGCGGAACGTCAGCGCCTTCATCTGCTCGATCTGTGCGTCGGTGGCCCAGCCAAAACTGCGCACGTGATACTCGTTGATCATCGGGTCGCCGAGGGCATCATTCTTCAGGAACATCTCGAACGTGGGCGGATCCAGGTCGATACCCTCTTCCACGCCCAACCGACGGCACAGGCTGCCGGCCGCCACGTTGCGCACGACACACTCCACAGGAATCATGTCGAGGCGCTTGACCAGCGCTTCCGTCGGGCTGAGAAGCTTCTCGAAATGGGTGGGAATACCCGCTTCCTTCAGCTTGCCCATGATGAAGGCGTTGAACTGGTTGTTCACCGCGCCCTTGTTGTCCAGCTGCTCCACCTTTTTGCCGTCGAAGGCTGAGGTATCGTTGCGGAACGCCAGCACCAGCAGGTCGGCATCGTCCGTCTGGTACACGGATTTGGCCTTGCCAGCATACAGCTCATCGCGCTTTTCCATGATCGTCTTCCTGTTCGGGTAGCCCGGGAACCGGACCACTCAATTCACCTGCAGCCAGTCAAAACCATTGTCCTGGTCTGCTATACCAAGAGCCTTGCCATCCCCCGGCAGGGCCGCCTGAATCGTCGCCAGCGCCCTGTCCGGCGTATTGTTCTGCTCACTGATGTGCGACAGCACCAGGTGCTGCACCCGGCCGGCGTCCAGACCGGCCGCCAGACCGGCGGCCTGGGCATTGCTCAAGTGCCCCAGGGACCCGCCCACACGGCGCTTGAGTGACGGTGGGTAGGGCCCGTCTGCCAGCATCTGCGGGCAGTGGTTGGTCTCCAGCACCAGGGCATCACAATCGCTGTAAAGGGCCTGCACATGGGGCGTGATCGCCCCAAGGTCGGTCAGCACGCCCAGCCGTCGATCACTGGCAGTGAACACGAACTGGCACGGCTCCCGCGCATCATGGGGCACGGCCACCGGCATGATGTCGATGTCGGCTATGCTGAAGCCCCGGCCAGGACGCACTTCCTCCAGCCGCGTGCCGGCCAGGTCATCGCGGCGCCCATGTGTGGCCCGCGCGGTGCCAAAGGTGGTGTATACCGGTACATCATGGCGCCGCGCCAGGGCTGACACGCCGCGAACATGATCGCCGTGTTCATGGGTCACCAGTATGGCAGCGAGGTCGTCAGGTGCCAGCCCCAGGCGGGCGAGACGTGCCGTGGCATCACGAACGCCAAAACCGCAATCTACCAGCAGGCAGCCCTGGCCCGTGGCCACCACTGTACCATTGCCCTTGCTGCCACTGCCGAGCGACGCGAAGCGCACTTTACAGCCCCCTCAGAGCTTGTCGTATAACGCTTGCAGAATATCCTGGCCCGGGCCCTTATCCACCAGCGCATTGCCCTTGCGATCCATGACCACAATCTGAACACCGTTACTGGTGTGACTGAGCTTGACCTGGGCCTCCTTGTCATCGAGACCGTAACTGCGCGGCACCTCGACAAAGAACACCCCGGATTCCCGGTCGCGGTCATCCACCGTGATGTCGGTCTGCTCCAGGGCCTGGCCAACGTACTCCCAGGCCCACTGGAAAGCGATGTACATCATGATATTGGGGTAGCCGTTGCCGTCCCTGGCCAGGACGATCCGGGTCTGTGTCGGGTCCGGGCGCTCGGCCTCGGCATCAAGCGCCTCGCGCATGACAATATCCAGCTTGGGCGGCGGCGGCACCTCTACCCTTTCAGGGTCGTCACTGTGCACACGGCTCTCCACCTGCGGCACGGTGTAGAGTGGCTGTTCGCCCTCGAAATACATGCCCTGGGGCACTTTCATGGCCCGAGCCGGCTCGGTGAGCTGGTAGTCGGTGGTGTGGTCAGGCAACCAGCTGCATCCAGCCAGAAGCACCGGCAAACACAAAAGCAATCGTTTCAATTGAGCAACCCACAGTTTCGCAATGACTGGCGCAGGCGATCCTGGGCAGGCACTGACAGTGGCGTCAGCGGCAGGCGGATGCCCCGGTCAATCTGGCCCATTTCGTAAAGCGCCCACTTTACCGGAATGGGGTTCGCTTCGATGAAGAGCTCCTGGTGCAACTCCGCGATCCCGGCGTTCAGGGCCCGCGCTTTCTCGGCCTCGCCGGCCAGCGCCGCCGCACACATGGCGGCCATCTCGGCGGGCACCACATTTGCCGTCACCGAAATATCCCCGTCGGCGCCCAGCAGGATGGCCTCGGTGGCGGTGGCATCATCGCCGGAAAATATCAGGAAATCCGGGCCACAACGCTCCCGAATCTCCCGCACCCGGTCCATGTTGCCGGTGGCCTCCTTGATTCCGATGATGTTTGGCACCTTGGCCAGCCGTTCCACGGTCTCGGGCAGCAGGTCGCAGGCCGTGCGCCCCGGCACGTTGTACAGGATCTGCGGAATATCCACTTCGGCGGCCACCTTGGCGTAATGCTGGTACAAGCCCTCCTGGGTGGGCTTGTTGTAATACGGCGTCACCAGCAGACACGCGTCGGCGCCGTCCCGCGCGGCATCCCGGGTCAGGCGGATAGCCTCATCGGTGGAATTGGCCCCGGTGCCGGCAATCACCGGAATACGCCCGGCCGCAGCCGAAAGCACCTCGCGGATCACCAGGTCGTGCTCCTCAAAGCCCAGGGTGGCAGACTCGCCCGTGGTGCCCACCGCGACAATGGCGTCGGTGCCCTTTTCCACGTGCCAGTCCACCAGCTTGCGCAGCCGCTCCCAGTCCACCGCGCCATCGGCGTGCATGGGGGTAACCAGTGCGACAATACTTCCTTTCAGCTTCATGCCGTGCTCCTGCCGGAACCGCCTGTTGAACAAGGCGGCTATGGTACTTCCCGCCACAGCCGCCCACAAGGGAGCCCCCCCTTCACCGCTGCAGGCACCGGCGCTACCATGAGGGCCTGCCAAGGGAGCTCTCATGGATTCATTGATCGTAATTTCTGCCCTGGGTTCCGACCGACCCGGAATTGTCCAGTCGCTGTCTGGTGCCGTCCTGTCGCGTCACGGCAACATACTCGATTCACGCATGACCGTACTTGGCGGCGAGTTCGCCGTGCTGATGCTGGTCGCCGGCGACGACAGCAACCTGGAGGCCCTGGAAAAGGCAGCCCCGGCGCTGGAAAAGGAGCTGGGCCTGACCATCACCGTCAAGCGCACACGCGAGCGGGTTGCCGGCTCCGGCGCCCTGGCCTACGGCGTTGAGGTGGTGGCCATGGACAATCCGGGCATCGTCCATGACATCGCCGACTTCTTTTCCAGCCGCGGCATCAACATTGATGACCTGACCACCGGCACCTACGCTGCCCCCCATACCGGCACGCGCATGTTCAGCCTTCACATGGCATTGAGCATCCCATCGCAAGAATCCGTGTCGTCACTCAAGGACGCTTTCCTCGATTTCTGCGACAGCCGCAACCTCGATGCGTCGATGTCCCCCAAACGCACCTGAAACGGAGGAACTCCGGCATGACCCAGAAGACCGTAAGCGTTGGCAAGAAGGTGCCGCCATTCAGCGCCGAAGCCACCAGCGACACCACCGTGGACCTGAAGGCGCTGAAAGGTCGCCACCTGGTGCTGTATTTCTATCCCAAGGACAGCACGCCCGGCTGCACCCAGGAGGGCCAGGACTTCCGGGATCTCTACGAGGCATTCGAAAAGGCCAACTGTGAGGTGTTCGGCGTCTCCCGGGACAGCCTGAAGAAACACGAGAACTTCAAGGCCAAGCATGACTTCCCGTTCGAGCTGATCAGTGACCCTGACGATGAGCTGTGCAGCCTGTTCGACGTTATCCGCATGAAGAAGATGTATGGCAAGGAGTTCGAGGGTATTGAGCGGAGCACCTTCCTGATCGACGCCAACGGCGAACTGCAGCAGGAATGGCGCAAGGTGAAGGTGCCCGGGCACGTGGAAGAAGTACTGGAAGCAGTGCAGGAGCTGCCGGACCTGTAACAGGCCGGCAGTGCCACATCACCCCGCTGGCACGGCCTGCTCCTGGCGGGGCCAGACATCCAGCACCGCCTTGATCAGCGTGGCAAGGGGAATGGCGAAGAACACTCCCCAGAGGCCCCAGATGCCGCCGAAAAACAGGATGGCCGTAATAATCGCCACCGGGTGCAGGTTAACCGCCTCGGAAAACAGGATGGGCACCAGGAAATTGCCATCAAGGAACTGGATGATGCCGTAGCACACCATGAGCATGGCGAAATCAGTGGTGAAGCCGAACTGGACCCAGCCCACTGCGGCCACAGGAAGGGTGACAACCGTAGCGCCGATGTAAGGCACCACCACAGACAGGCCCACGAGGATGGCAAGAAGGAAGGCATAGTTGAGCCCGAGCAGGTAGAACGCCAGCATCGACGCCACCGACACAATGATGATTTCCACCGCCTTGCCGCGCACATAGTTGGCAATCTGCAGGTCCATCTCCTGCCACACACTCGCCAGCGCGCCCCGCTCCGTGGGCAGCCAGGACACAGCCCAGCCGGTCAGCATCCGTCGGTCCTTGAGAAAGAAGAACACCAGCAACGGTAACAGCACCAGAAACACCAGCCCATCCAGCAGGCCGGGAATGGACGACAGCGATACGGACAGGACAGCCTGCCCCATTGCGGTGAGCTCCTCGCGGGCCACGGCCACAAGCTGCTCTACCTGCTCCACGGAAATGAGTTCGGGATAACGCTGTGGCAGCGCGCGTAACCACGTCTCACTGTTGGCCAGCAGGCGCGGTAACTGCTCCTGGACCAGGTGGACGCTCTGTTTCCACAACAGCGGCAGCATCACCACCAGCGAGATCACCAGTGCCGCCAGGAACAGGAAATACACCAGATAGACCGAGGCGGTATCGGACAGGCCGCGGCGGTTGAGCATGCCGACCAGACCCTGCAGCAGGTACGCGATGACAATGGCGGTGAGCACCGGCGCGAGGGAACGGCCAAAGAAAACAACCACCAGCAAGCCGGACAACAACACCAGGAACAGATACACCGCCTGCTCGTCAGAGAAATAGCGGTGAAACCAGCTGCGCAGCACCTGCATCATGTATCAGCTCTCCTCGCCTGCCGCGATCAGGAATTGGTATTCGCCCTGCTGCTCATGCTGTTGAACCAGCTGGTGCGGGGACTGTCCAAGATACGCCGGGATGTCCCGACAGGACCCCGGGTCAGTCGCCAGTACCAGCAGCGTCTCGCCCGGCAGCAATCCGCGCAGGGCCTGACGGGTCTTGAGCAGTGGCATCGGACAGACGAGATCGCGTGCATCCAGTGTCTTGTCTGCAGGCAATGGCCCGACCTCCATTTCCGTGAAGCGTAGGAACGTACTTTAACAAAAGCGTGTGCAAATATAATGACTGTCACCGACCCGTCAGGATAGGCTTTATGCCATGAAACGCGTATTTCTTTCCGCCATCATCTGGCTGGCGGGTGTATTGCCCGCCATGGCCAATGACCTGCCGGACCTCGGGGACCCCAGCGTGGCCCTGCTGTCGGCCGACCAGGAGCACCGCCTCGGCCGTGCCTGGCTGCGTCAGCTGCGCGGTACCGTGCCGCTGCTCACCGACCCGCTGGTACAGGAATACGCCGAGCACCTGGTATACCGGCTCGCGTCCCACAGTGATCTGGAAGAGCCGGACCTGGCCATCGTTGTGGTCAATGCCCGGGAGATCAACGCCTTCGCCGTACCCGGCGGAGTCATCGGCCTCAATGCCGGCCTGTTCCTCAACGCCGGCACCGAGGACGAGGTGGCCGCCGTTGTTGCCCACGAGATCGCCCACGTCAGCCAGCATCACTTCCTGCGCCGCTATGCCGATGCTCAGCGCATGAACCGGGCCGTCCTGGCCGCAATGCTGGCCAGTCTCGCCGTTGCCATTGCCGGAGAGGCTGACGCCGGCATGGCCGGTCTGGCAGCAACACAGGCAGCGGCGATACAGCAGCAGCTGGCGTACTCGCGTCACCACGAGCGTGAAGCGGACCGGGTGGGCATGCAGACGCTACAGGAAGCGGGTATGGACCCCACGGCCATGCCGCGCTTCTTTGAAAAGATGCTGCGCGAACAGAGCAGCCTCAGCAACGCCCCGGAATTCATGCTCACCCACCCGGTGACCGAATCACGTATCTCGGATAGCCGTGCCCGCGCCCTGCAGGCCCCACCTCACCGGCTCACCGCTTCCCGCTACTTCCAGCTGATACGGGCGCGCCTGCTGGCGGGCTTCTACCGCGAGCCCGCGGACGCCGTGAACTACTTCGTCCACCAGGACCATGGTGGTGCCACGGTGATTCAACACGCCAATGCCTACGGCCTGGCCATCGCCTACACCCGCAACAAACAATTCCGGCAGGCGCTGGCGGTCATTGAGCGTTTGCAGCAGGCCGCGCCTGACGAACAGTGGTACCGGCTGGCCCGGGCGGAAACCCTGCTTGCCATGGAAGACTACGAAAGGGCCATCCGTGAGTTGCGCGCCATTCTCGAGGTAATGCCGGGCAACTACACAGCCAGCATCATCCTGGCACGCACGCAGCTGGCGGCTGGCGCGCCCGGCGAGGCGGCTGACCTGCTCACGCCCCTGCTGGAGAAAAGACCCTGGGATGCCAGCCTGTGGCAGCTCGCCGCCGATGCCTGGGGCAAGAGCGAGCGACTGGCGCAAGCCCACCATGCGCGGGCAGAGGTGTTGTTCCTGCATGGCAGCAACGACAAGGCCTATGACCAGATGCGTTACGCGATGAAATTGAGCAAGCAGAACTTCGCCCGCCACAGCCGGCTCAAGGCCCGGCTGCGGGAGATGGAAGCACTGGCAGAAGAGGATTTCTGAGGCAATCGCCTCAGCCCTGGCGGGCCTTCAGGGCACGACCGAAGTCCAGCATCCGGTTCAGGGGCACCATGGCCTTCTGTGCCAGCAGTGGATCAACATGGATCTCCTGGCCAAGGGCATCATCAGCCGCCAGTACCGCCTCGAGGTTACCCAGGGCATTCATTGCCATCCATGGACAGTGGGCACAGCTGCGACAGGTGGCGCCTGATCCGGCCGTGGGCGCTTCAATGAAACGCTTGCCCGGTGCCAACTGCTGCATTTTGTAGAAAATGCCCTTGTCGGTGGCGACGATGAAGGTGTCGTTGGGCATTTCGCAGGCCGCGTTGATCAACTGGCTGGTGCTGCCCACCACGTCCGCCATGGCCACCACAGACGCGGGTGACTCCGGATGCACCAGCACCGCCGCACCGGGATGGGCGCGCTTGAGATCTTCAAGGCCACGCGCCTTGAACTCTTCGTGCACGATACAGGCACTGTCCCAGCACACCACATCGGCGCCGGTCTTTTCAGCCACGTACTGACCGAGGTGCTTGTCCGGCGCCCAGAGGATTTTTTCACCCTGCTGGTCCAGGTGCTCGATCAGCTCCACCGCGATACTGGATGTCACCACCCAGTCAGCGCGCGCCTTTACTGCTGCAGACGTATTGGCGTACACCACCACGGTGCGGTCGGGGTGGGCATCGCAGAATGCCGAGAACGCTTCTGCCGGACAGCCAATATCCAGGGAACAGGTGGCCTCCAGAGTAGGCATGATGATGCGCTTCTCGGGGCTCAGGATACGGGCGGTCTCGCCCATGAACCGCACCCCTGCCACCACCAGCGTGGATGCCGGGTGGTCCTTGCCGAAGCGGGCCATTTCCAGGGAATCGGCAACGCAGCCACCGGTTTCCTCGGCCAGCGACTGGATATCCGGGTCCGTGTAGTAGTGCGCCACCAGCACGGCGTCCCGGGCCTGCAGCAGCGCCTTGATACGGGCACGCAGGTCGGCCTTCTCGGCGTCAGTGGGTGTGGCATCGTCGGGGTTGTCCAGGTGCGCGCGCACCAGGTTGATTGCCTCAGCAGTCATGGTCACCACCTGCCGGAGGTTTACTCCAGCGAAATCATACGGTTACGGCCCGCCTCATGAGCGGGGAAAGCATAATACCACAGCTGGCGTGAAAGCAGGCATGAAGACAGGCGCCGCCGCCGGGAGACGGCAGCGCCGCGCTGTTTCAGCGGGTCAGGCGGGTCATTTCCGCACGAAACCGCTTGCTGCCGGATTTGCCCCCGGCAAACTGCCCCGTTTGCGCGGACATGGCCTTGTCCAGCTTTTCCAGGCGACTCTGCGGTGCCGGATGGGTGGCCGTCATCAGGGCCAGCGCCGAGCTGTCAGCGTTGAGACTGTCCAGCGTCTGCAGGACCGCAGGCAGGCCATAGGGGTCATAGCCGGCCCGAGCCGCAAGCACCACGCCAATGCGGTCAGCCTCGTACTCGTCACCACGATCCAGGCCACGTGTATAGATGGTCTTGGCACCATCCGCCAGGGCTACATAACGGTCACTGTCATGGCCTTCGCTTTCCAGCGCGGCCGCCGCCAGTACCCCGGCGATCTTCAGGCGCGCCTCCTTGCGTATGGCCTTGAGGTGATGCTTTTCGGTGACATGCCCGATTTCATGCCCGAGCACCCCGGCCAGCTCCGCCTCGGAGCGCATCCGCGCCAGCAACCCCGCGGTAATGAACACATACCCGCCCGGTGCGGCGAAGGCATTGATGTCGCCGTCATTGAGCACGGCAAATGTCCAGGGCAGCTCCGGACGGTCACTGTGCAACGCCACCCAGTGGCCGACCCGGTTGACGTAACGCTGCAGATCCTCGTCCTCGACCACCTCGGCCGCCCCGAGCAGGACATTGGCGGCCTGGGCACCGACTTCCTGCTCTTCCTCTTCACCCTTGAGGGAGACAGCATCCCCCAGGGACGCGGTGACCGAGGTAATCTGGTTCAGGTCGATGGTCTGGCAGCTTGCCAGCAGCACGGCAAGCAGCATGATGCTAAAGCGGAGTGAGACAATGGCTTTCACGGTCAGTCCTCCAGCTCGTCAACGGGGTGGGATTCAAGACCATGGCTGGCGGCAAACGACCGTGCCTCGCTGGCATCCACACGGAAGGCGGCAAGGTCATCGACAGTTTGCGGATCCTGGTTGCCGGAAGACTGGATATCCTCCGCCGACAGGCCACGGATGCCGGCGGTGGTGGTACCGCTGTGGGTACGCTGAGGGCCTGAATTGAGCCAGGACAGGAGGCCACCGAACAGGCTGTCATCGTCGCTCTGTTCGTTGAGACGCACATCCATCATGCGCACCCAGCCTGAGCGGCCGTCGGTGAGAGTC
This sequence comes from Alcanivoracaceae bacterium, assembly GCA_029212745.1. Taxonomy (GTDB): domain Bacteria; phylum Pseudomonadota; class Gammaproteobacteria; order Pseudomonadales; family Alcanivoracaceae; genus JARGOL01. The sequence continues at coordinate 287,815 of JARGOL010000002.1, read as the reverse complement.
ACTTCGTACCAGCCGCCGTCACGCTGGCCCACATCCACCAGCACGCCTTCAGTGAGCGGCCCCAGGGCCTTGCCTGCCGGCGCTGCCCTGAGGGTGGTATCGTCCTTGATCGTGCCGCCTTCAGCGGCCAGTGCCGTGCCTGGCAGCAACACCAGTAAGGCCAGTAATTTTGCTTTCACGCCAACCCCCAAACGTCTGATTATCCCTGCCCTGGCGGGCACAGACCATCAACTTTAGCAATGTCAGACGGGGTTGGGTACCGGTCAGGGCCGCCAGGCAGGACCGGCGGCCACCAGCTGGACGGTGGAGATGGCGCGCTCCAGGAACGCGCCCTCGCAGTAGGCCAGGTAGTAATCCCAGGTCCGGCGGAAGCGGCCGTCAAAGCCCTGGCTGGCGACGGCGTCGCTGGCGCCAAGGAATCGTTCGCGCCAGGCCCTCAGTGTCAGGGCGTAGTCATGACCAATGTCCTCGATATCCTGGACCACCAGCCGCGTCTGCCGGGACAGCTGACCCAGCATGACTTCCACGGAAGGCAGGAAGCCACCGGGGAAGATGTAGCGCTTGATGAAATCGACGTTCTTGAGGGCAAAACGGTAGCGCTGCTCAGGCACCGTAATCGCCTGCAGCACCATGCGACCATCGGGCTTGAGCAGTGAGCCCAGGCGGCTGAAATACTCGGGCAGGTACTGGTGGCCCACCGCCTCGATCATTTCCACGGACACCAGGCGGTCGTACTGGCCGGTCAGCTCGCGGTAATCCTGGTCCAGTACCGTGACCCGGTCCGCCAGGCCCTCCTGCTCCACCCGGGCACGGGCAAACTCGTACTGCTCGCGGGAAATGGTGGTCGTGGTAACACGGCACCCGTAATGTCGCGCTGCCCAGATCGCCATGCCGCCCCAGCCAGTGCCGATCTCCAGCAGGTGGTGCTCCGGTTTAAGGTCCAGTTTCTGGCACAACAGGTCGAGCTTGCGTTCGGAAGCCTTCTCCAGGGACTCTGATTCGCTCTCGAACACGGCCGACGAGTACATCATCTGGCTGTCCAGGAACAGGGAGAAAAAATCGTTACCCAGGTCGTAATGGGCCGAGATATTGCGCCGGGAACCACGCAGGGAATTGCGGTTGAGGGCATGAAACCATGCCCTCAGTGGCCGTACCACCCGGGCCATGCCTTTTTCCAGCGCCTGCATGTGCTCGACGTTGGCGGCGAAGAAACGCACCACCGCCGTGAGGTCCTGGCTGCTCCAGAGGTTTTCCATGTACGCCTCGGCCGCGCCCAGACCGCCGCCGGTGAACATCATCCGGTAGGTGCGCCAGTCGTGCATCTCAAGGGCCGCTTCCGGGGCACCCTCACCGATCGTGATGCGGTTGCCATCGGGCTCAACCAGATGCAGGCAGCCATGCGGGAAACGCGCCAGGCTGGCGAGCACAAACCGCCGCGACGTCCGGTCATAGCCACCGGGCGCACTGGCCTGGCTGACATTATCCAGGTTCAACATCCCCACTGTTATTTCTCCTCGGACAGTTTTTTCCGTTTTCCCGGATGCACCAGAAATGGCACCCCTTTTAACCACAACCGCAACGCATGGACGTGAATGCCGACGCTGACCTTCACTGCCTGAAGGCCGTGCCGCCAGGCCATGCGCCGCATCAGCGCCACTGTTGCCGGCTCGCCGTGCAGCTTTATACCTGCCTGGAAAATAGCTCCCTCAACGTCATGATTACGTATAGCCACGCTGATTTCATTGTTGTGCAAATGTATCCGCCAGTGGTAATCCATGGCCATGTCCAGAAATGGCGAGACATGGAACTGCTTGGGCTGGACCACCTCCCAGGGTCCCTGCCCCTGAAGGGGCAGCAAATAGCAGTGGCGCTCCTTCCAGGGGGTATTCTGCACCTCGGCCAGCACACCGTCCGGCGCGGATGCCCCCGGGGCAAAATGCCAGTAAAGCACCAGCGGGTTGAATAACCAGCCGAACATGCGCGGCTGGCCGAGCATGCAGATCCGGCCGGCACGCCAATCCGCGCCCAGTTCTGCGGCGCGGGACGCTACCCGGTCCCTCAGGCGTGCCCCGGACCCCGGCAGGTAATCCTTGTCTCGCAGCACCACGGGGCGCCACCGGTGTCCCCAGAACCGTGAGCCCCGGCCGAACGCATCCAGCTGGTCCAGGTCGGCCCAGACCATCCAGAAAGGATACGCGAACGCGTGCTGCGCCGGCCGCAACCGGCGATGCCAAACGTTTCCCCGGGCCACCATCACATCATTCACAGTTGCTCCCCGAACTGTTCCGCCACTGCCAGCGCCGACACCACGCCGTCCTCGTGGAAGCCGTAACGGCACCAGGCCCCGCAGAACCAGGTGCGCCGTGAGCCATTGCGGCGGGCAATCTCTGCTTTCGCCTGCACCCCTTCCGGTGTAAACACGGGGTGATCAAACCGCCACTGGCCAATGATGCTGGCCGGGTCAATGCGGTCCGTGGCATTCAGGGTAACGCAGAAATCCACCGGCGACGCGATACCCTGGAGGATGTTCATGTTGTACGTGACCTGGGCGGCGGCACTGGCCTGGGCCGGCAGCAACGCATTCCAGCTTGACCAGGTGCGACGATTACGCGGCATCAGGCTGGCGTCCGTGTGCAGCACCACGTCGTTGGCCTGGTAGGGAATGGCGTCCAGCAGGCGCTTTTCCCCGGCATCGATATCGGCCAGCAGGGCACTGGCCTGGTCGCTGTGACAGGCCATCACCACCTGGTCGAAATGCTCTTCCCCATGGGCCTGCGTGGTGATCGCCACATGCTCCGGGAAGCGCCTTACTGACTGTACCGGCGTCCCCGGGCGGACAACGGCGGGCATATCCTCCAGCATACGGTCCACATAGGTGCGGCTGCCTCCGGGCACCACATACCATTGCGGCCGGTTACGCAGGGCCAGCAACCCGTGATTATGGAAGAACTGCACGAAGAACCTGGCCGGAAAGGAGGCCATCTGCGCTTCGCCACAGGACCAGATGGCGCCGCCCATGGCGAGAATGTAGTGCGTCAGGAAACGATCGCTGTAGCCGTTGCGGCGCAGGTACTCGCCCAGGGGCAGCTCGCCCTCATCCGATGCCAGCAGCTCAGGCGCCTGCCGATTGAAACGCAGGATCTCGAAAACCATTCGCCAGTGTGCCGGGGAAAACAGGTTCCTGCGCTGGGCGAACACACCGCCGAGACCATCACCACAGTATTCAACCCCGGTGGCCTCGGCAGACACCGCAAACCCCATGGCCGTTTCCTGGCGCCCAATGCCAAGCTGGTCCAGCAGCTTGTTGAAATTCGGATAGGTGCGGTCATTGAAGACAATGAAGCCTGTATCCACACTGTACTCACCTTCTGGCCGCGACACCGTCACGGTGTGCGTGTGTCCGCCGATATAGTCCTCGGCCTCGAACACCACCACCTCGTGGGAACGTCCCAGCAACCAGGCGCATGTCAGGCCACTGATGCCGGCGCCAACTACTGCTATTCGTGCCATCAGGCGAAATCCTTCTGTTGAGCAATATCACGGGCTGCCTGAAAAGCAGACACCACCTTGTCTCTCACACCGTCCAGCGAAACCACCGGTTGCGGGTAATCCGGGCAGAGCATGGGACTCTTCCAGGGCTGGTGCACGGCCTTGCCCTCAAGCTGGGCCAACTCAGGCACGTATCGGCGAATGAAGTCACCCTCCGGGTCAAAACGCTCGCCCTGGCGCACCGGATTGAACACCCGGAAATAGGGCGCTGCATCCGTACCCGTTGAAGCGCTCCACTGCCAGCCACCGTTGTTGGCGGCGAAATCCCCGTCTACCAGATGCTGCATGAACCATTGCTCCCCCCAGCGCCAGTCAATAAACAGGTTCTTGGTCAGGAACATGGCCGTTACCATGCGCAGGCGGTTGTGCATCCACCCGGTCTGGCGCAGCTGGCGCATGGCGGCATCCACCAGCGGGTACCCGGTTCGACCCTCACACCAGGCCTGGTAGAGCGCCTCGTCCCGCGACCACTGGATGAAGCGGGTTTCGTCCCGGTAGGGCTCGCCGGTGGCCAGGCGCGGATGATTGGCCATGATCTGGCGATAGAAGTCGCGCCAGGCCAGCTCTCCGACCCAGGTGTTGCCGCCCTCTTTCGCTGCCGGCCGGCGCGCCATTTCATCCTCTGCCAACCGATAGCATTCGGCGGCGGCCAGAACCCCTGTCGAAAGTGCTGCTGACAGGCCACTGGTACCGTCCAGCGCCGGAAAATCACGGTCCCGCTTGTAGCCGGCCAGGTGCTCGTCAATGAAACGGGCCAGCTCCTCGCGCACCGTCGCCTCGTCTGCCGGCCATTGCCGGTCATGGCCGGCAAGGTGCTCAGTCTCGGCCAACCGCGCTTGCAGGTACTCACGCCCGGGAAAGCGCCCGGATTTTTTCCGTGGCGACGCGTCCAGCCCATCCCCCGGCGGCGGGTTTTCCGCCAGCCACACCTGCCAGCGCTTGCGGTACGGTGTGAAAACGCTGTACCAGCCACCCTGCCCGGTGGTCAGTGTCCGTGGCGGCACCAGCACGGCGTCGTCAAACGCGGTGATCGCCACTGACCGTTGCGCCATCACCCTGGCCACGGCACGGTCACGCGCCATCTCATTGAAGGGGTATTCCCGGGTACAGAAAATCTCGTCGACGTCGTGCGTATCAGCATGCGACGCCAGCACATCGGCTACCCGGGAAAAACGGCCACAGTCGATCACATCAAGGGGCACGCCAAGGGCGGCCAGATTGTCACCGAGAGAAAGCAACGCGCGCAGCACATAGCGCTGTCGCAGCGGTGCGATGCCATGGTCGTGCCACTGTTGCGGGCAATCGAGATAAACCGCCCTTACCGCCTCGCCGGATGCCAGCGCATGCTGCAGACCCTGATGGAAATGACAGCGCAGATCATTGCGGTACCAGACCAGTTTGGTCATTGCGTGCCCTCCCTGCCAAGCGCGTCGATAACCTCGCCGGGACCACCGTCCAGCCCACGCATGTGCGCCGCCAATGGCAGCGTGGCGGCATGGCCGGCAACCAGCCATTGGCCCTGATCCGCGCCGGCGGACACCAGACGGCGCCATTCCCCCGGGCGTGTACCCGGACAGGCGACAAGCAGCACCCCACCCGCTCGCTGGCTCTCCACCAGGGCGGCCAGGCCCGGACCGGTCACCAGACGCGGCACGTGCAATACCTCCGCACCGGCTTCCAGCAAGGCAACGGAATAGAGCAACGCCATGAGCCGGCTTTCATGGCCGCCCGCAGCCACAACCAGCCACGCGGCCTGGCGGCGCACCCGGCGCGAGTGCTTCAGCACCAGGGCGCCAAGCTTGTGTTGCAGCACACCGTCCAGCAGCGCCAGTGCGGTGGCGCTGTCACCGCCAATATCGCGAAGGCGACTGCGCACCGGCACCAGGATGTCGCGGGCGAACACGGCCAGGGGCTGTTCCACCAGGCAGCGGCCCAGTTGCTGGTCCAGCTTTTGCTGGCGAAAACGCAACGCAGAATCGACGATTTCCGCCGCCGGGCCCGGCGGTGCGGCAGGACGTGCGCGACCACTCCCGTGCAGCAGTGATGGTACCTGGCCAATGGCCACGCCCTGCTGCAGCCAGCTCACCACCTGGCGCACACGGCTGACGTCAGAGGGACTGTAGATACGGTGCCCACTGTCACTGCGACCGGGCCGCAGCAGGCCGTAGCGCCGCTCCCAGGCCCGCAGGGTGACCGGCTTTACGCCGGTCTGCTCGGACAGCTCACCGATGGAAAAACCGCTTGCTGGCATCAGACCCTGTTCCTCAGGCCAAGCCGGTCGGGGTATGGCGACAGGTAATGCTGACTGCCCACATAATCACTGGGGAAGCGCCGCTGGAACATGCGCAGCAGGGTCATGGGCACCACCAGCGGCACTTCGCCACGCTGGTAGGCCTGCAACTGGTCGTTGGCCTCGGCCCGCTCAGCATCAGACAGGTCATCGCGATAAAACCCGAACAGGTGCTGAAGTGTGTTCACATGGGCGCCGCGGGACACCAGCCGACGCATGCCCTGCATGGCGCCACGGATGTACGTGTCGGCGATTTGCTCGAGCGGCGCCGCCTTGAGGTCAGCCAGCAGCGGGCCCAGCGCCCGGTAGGCTGCCTGGTCATGGGCGAGCAGCTGGAACTTGTGTCGGGTGTGAAATTCGAGCAGGCCGCTGGCGCTGAGGCCCTGTGCCAGCAACGCGCACCAGTCATCGTAGAAGAACACGCGCTCCATGAAGTTTTCGCGCAGGGCGTCGTCGTTCAGGCGTCCTTCTTCTTCCACCGGTAACAGCGGCCACGCCTGCTGCAGGGCACTGGCGAACAAACCACTGCCCTCGCGATGCAGCACCTCGCCGTCCGCGTTGTAGACGCGCACGCGCTCCATGCCACAGCTGGGCGACTTGGCCATCAGGATGAAGCCACGCAGCCCGTCCATGGCGGGCACGTTTTCCGTGATCCAGCCGTGCATGGCGTCGGTGTGATCACCCTCACCGCGGACATTGACCAGCCGGATGGTGTTGCCGTCATCCATCAGGTGCATGGCCGGACGCGGTACGCCCAGGCCAGCCCCCATTTCCGGGCAGAATGGCTGGAAATCAAAGTGCTCCGCCAGTACATCCATGCAGTAGCGGCTGTTCTTGTGGCCACCGTCATGACGCACTTCCCGGCCGGTCAGGCAGGCACTGATGCCAACTGATATCTGCCCCATGACTTGCTCCATAAACTTGTACAAGCGCTATCATGTGTACAGGTTTGTGAGCCGCGGGTGAAGATAGGTGAACGTGGCTAAAAAAGGCGGAAACGAAAAAGCCCCGGCAGGCCGGGGCTTTTGGAGATGGTGGGTCGTGTAGGATTCGAACCTACGACCAATTGGTTAAAAGCCAACTGCTCTACCAACTGAGCTAACGACCCGTCGAAAGAGGCGCAAATGATACTGTTTTTTTTGCCACTGACAAGGGCTCAGGGCGATAAATTTCACCCCTGGTAGCGGGTCGGGTCGGCCAGGCCGGCATCAGCGAAACCGCGCTGGCGCAGGCGACAGCTGTCACAGCGGCCGCAGGCGCGACCGTCTGCATCGGCCTGATAGCAGGACACGGTCTGCGCATAATCCACGCCCAGCTCGGTGCCGGCGGCAACGATGGCGGACTTGCTCAGGGTCAGCAGCGGCGCCTTGATAACCGGCCCATGGCCTTCCACACCCGCCCGGGTGGCCAGGTCAGCCAGCGCCTGGAATGCCTCGATAAACGCCGGCCGGCAGTCCGGATAGCCCGAATAGTCCACCGCATTGACACCGATGTAGATGGCCGAGGCATCAAGCACCTCTGCAAATCCCAGCGCCAGTGACAGGAAAACCGTATTGCGCGCCGGCACATAGGTCACCGGGATGCCCTCACCACCGTCATCGGGCACGTCGATGGCCGTATCCGTCAGGGCAGAGCCACCGATATCGCCAAGGCCCAGTGACAATACCCGGAACGACGCTGCCCCCAGTGACGCCGCCACCCGCTCAGCGGCCTGCAACTCTGCAGCATGACGCTGGCCGTAGGCGAACGCCAGCGCATGGCAGTCGTACCCCGCCGCCCTGGCCATGGCCAGGCAAGTGGCCGAATCCAGGCCACCGGAAAGCAAAACCACTGCTCTGTCTGTCATCCGTATCCTCCGCTGGAAACCGGCCTGTCAGCGACCGCGGGCGTCATTCCAAAGCAGCTTGTGCAGCTGCATCTGGAAGCGCACTGGCAACCTGTCATCCAGTATCCACTGGGCCAGGTCGGCCGCTGGCAGCTCACCGGCAACCGGCGAGAACAGCACGTCGCCAACGCGATCGGCCAGCCCATGCATGTCCACCTGCAGACGAGCCCAGTCATAGTCGGCGCGATTCATCAGCACGAACTTGACCTGGTCCTTGGTCGAGAGCAAAGGCACGTTGTCCATGCGGTTGTTGTGCGACTCACCGGATGCCGGTGCCTTCAGGTCCATGACAATACTTACGCGCGGGTCCACGTCGCTGATGTCCAGCGCCCCACCGGTCTCCAGGTTGACCCGGTAGCCGGCATCGGCAAGGGCTGTCATCAACCCGTGCACGGCCGGCTGTGCCAGGGGCTCGCCACCGGTGACGGTGACATGATCGGCACCGAAACCGGCCACGCGGGCCAGGATCTGGTCCACACGCCAGCGCTCGCCGCCCTGAAAGGCGTATTCGGTATCACACCAGACACAGCGCTGGGGGCACCCGGTCAGGCGCACAAAGGCCGTCGGCCAGCCAACGGAACGGGCCTCTCCCTGTATGGAGTGGAAAATTTCTGTGATGCGAAGGTCTGTCAACGTCCTGCTCCCGCGAGAGCGCGGATTCTACCAGACTTTGGCAGTCATACTCACTTGAGCTGCTCGAGCATGTCGCGGGCAAGGGGTGCCTCGGACGATTGCGGGAATTGCTTCACCAGCTTGTTCAGCGTCACCCTGGCTCGGGCCGGCTCTCCGGCATTCGCCTCGAGGATGGCCAGCTGATACATGGCCGAAGGCACCTTGGTGCTGTCGGGATAGTCGTTGATGACTGTCTCGAACGCCTTTCTGGCCGCTTCGTTATCGGGCGTTGCCCGGCTCAGGGCAATCTTGCCCAGCCAGAACCACGACCAGTCACGGAACTGTCCGCCAGGGTAATCTTCGAGGTAGGTGTTGAACGCCGTACCGGCCTCTGTGAACTTGCGATCCAAAAGCAGGTCTCGCGCCGCCATGTAGGCTTTGCGATCGGCTTTTTCATCGTTGGTTGCTGTGACGTTCGAGGTGTCGGAGCCTGTGCTGGCGGCATCGCCGCTGCTGCTGTCGTCCCCTGCGCCAGGGGTACCCGATACCGCTCCGGCACCGGCGACAGCGTTGATACGCCCATCAAGGTCGAGGTATCTCTCCCTGGATGCCTCACGCATCTGCTCCATGTCGTGGCGCATCTGCTCGACCACACCACGCAGCTCGGAAAGTTCCTGCTCATACTGCTGGATCTGCTGCATCAGCAGCATGACCCCATCGTCAGTGGCGCCACCTGGCGCTGACTGGGCAGAAGCAACCGACCTGTCTTCCACCGCCAGCGGACCGGTACCCTGCCCGAAGGCAGGGCCCGCGATGCCCGCGAGCAGAACGCAAAACAGTGACTTCTTTACGTTCTGCATACTGCCGCCTTACGGACGACCGGCAGTGTAGTTCAGTTGAACACGACGGTTCTTGGCCCAGGACATTTCGTCATGGCCATATGCCGCCGGCTTTTCCTCACCGTAGCTGACAGTCTCGATCTGGGAAGCGGACACGCCCTGGACGCGGAGGAACTTCTCCACCGCCTGTGCACGACGCTCACCCAGTGCAACGTTGTACTCACGGGTACCACGCTCGTCGCCATGGCCTTCCAGACGCACCTTGGCAGCGCTGTTGCCCTTCAGGTAGTTGGCGTGGGCGCGCAGGGTCTCGAACGCAGCCGGAGACACTGTGCTCTTGTCGAAGGCAAAGTAGATCACCTTGGTGTCGGTGGTGCCGTCGTAGTTGGACGGATGGTTGTGGAAGTTGTCAGCCGTCAGCGGAATAGCGCTGGTGTCAGGCTGTACCGGCTCCTGAGACGCCACCGGAGTGGTCTCGGAGGCAGTGGTTTCTTCCGTGGTTGCAGACTGCTCGGCACCGTCAGTGTCATCACTCGGGGTGCTGGAACAGGCGGCCAACAGAGCTGCCAGGAAAATGGCAGAGAGGCGGAAGGGTGCATTTGCGCGCATCGAACAAACTCCTTTCATTTAAAATTAGGTTCCGAAGAACACCGATCAGAGAAACGGCGACCAGGCCGGCTCTCTGACTTCTCCTTCCTTAGAGGGCAGGTCTACCTTGATCCTACCATCTACGGAAACCGCTTTCAGGACGCCAGTCCCCCGGTGTTGCGTGGCATAAATTATCATACTTCCGTTGGGCGCAACACTGGGGGATTCATCCATTGCTGTCTGGGTAACAATATTAAACGTTCCACGATGCAAATCCTGTACCGCAACGTGGAAATCGCCGTTCTGGCGGTGAATAAATGTGAGGTAGCGCCCATCCGGGGTGATCGTGGGGCGCGCATTGTAGCTGCCGTTGAAGGTCAGACGACGCACTGACCCGTCTTTCAGGTCAATCCGGTAGATCTGCGGGCCGCCGGAACGGCCGGAGGTGAACAGCAGTGAGTTGCCGTCCGGCAGCCAGCGCGGCTCGGTATCAATGGAATAGTGACGGGTCAGCCGGGTCAGTGACCCGGTATTCAAATCAAGGGTATAAATCTCCGGATTGCCGTCCCGGGACAGGGTCAGGGCCAGGCGTGAACCATCTGGCGACCAGTCCGGTGCACCATTAATGCCCGCGAATGAGGTCACCTTGCGCCGTTCTGATGTGCTCAGCTCATGGATGTAGATCGCCGGCAGCCCGTCTGCCTCGAATGAGACATAGGCAATACGCTTGCCATCCGGTGACCAGCTGGGAGACATGATCGGTTCCTTGCTGCGCAGAACCGTCTGTGCCCGTGCGCCATCGGCATCGGCATATTGCAGCTGGAACGGGTAGGCGTCATCACGGTTGACAGTGACATAAAGGATGCGCGTGGAAAACGCACCCGGCACACCGGTGAGCTGTTCATAGATGCGGTCGGAAATGGCATGGGCCACATCACGCACCTGCCGGGCGCTGGGCTGGTAGGTTTCTGCCAGCAATTGCACACCGCGGCCAACGTCATGCAATTCGTAGCGCACCCGGAACTTGTCATCCGCCAGGGTCTCGACACTGCCAACCACCAGGTATTCACTGCCCAGCACGCGGAAGTCCCGATACGCCACCTCCTCACTTCGCGACGGCCGGGACAGCATGTCCTCCGCGGGCAGCGGACGAAACTGGCCGCTGCGGTGCAGATCGGCGGCGATGATCGAGGAAATGGCATCGCCGGGCGTTGCCCCTCCATTGGCGAAGGGCACAACGGCCACGGGCACGGCATCCATGCGACCTTCGGTAATCTGGATCAGCAGCTCCGCGCGCAACGGTGCCGCCACCAACAGCAAACAAATCAGCAGGTATCTCATCAGTTCTTCATGCTCGGGTTGAATTCTATGGTCATGACACGGAAGTGCTCATGGAAAAGGTCACCACTGGGTACCGGCAGCGTACCCGCAGCGCGCACGGCGGCGCGCACAGAGTCGTCAAAGGCACGATCACCACTGCTGCTGGTCAGCGCCACATCGGCCACTTCACCGCCGGGCAACAGGTGCACACGCACCCGTGCCACCAGATCATCCCTTGCCCGCGCCGTGGCCGGAATGATCCAGCGACTGGTGATGGCGGCAATGATCGCCTGCTCGAAGCTGGCCACCTGACGGGCTTCTTCGCCATCAACCCCGGCACTGTCAGCAGTGTCATCGTTACTGGCAGCGCTGCTTTGCTCGGCCGGCTCCTGTGCCTCCATGGCGAGCTCCTCGTCTGCCAGCATGGCCTCCATATCCGGCTGCTGCCAGGTCGGCGCGGGCTTTTCCGGCGCCGGGGCAGGCTTCGGCGCCGGCTTCGGGGCCGGTTTCGGGGCAGGCTTTGGCGTCGGCTTCGGTTTTGGCGCCGGCCTCGGTGCTGGCTTGGGAGCCGGCGCCTTGCTTGCCTTTTCCATGACCACTGCCTGCACGAACGGTGGCACCTCCGGCGCCCGGGTCAGGGCCGGGTCACTGTCCCAGCTGAAGCCGATCAGGCCCAGCACCACCAGGTGCAGCACCAGTGATACCGCCAGGCCCGTGCCGAGATCCCCAGACATCATCGCCTTCATTGACCGTCCGGAGGCTCTGTTACCAGGCCCAGCTTGGTGATACCGGCGCCCTGCAGCGCAGACATCAGGGCGATGACCCGACCATAGGGAACATTGCTGTCACCCTCCACCAGGAACAGCGTATCCGGCTGGTGCTTGCGGATGCGCAGCGCATGGCCCTTGACCGTATCAAGGGCGGATGACGTTTTCTTGTCACCGCCGACATTGATGTAATAACTGCCGTCAGCCTTGACAGTGATGACCACCGGCTCCTGGTCCTTGACCGCGATGGGCGAACTGTTCTCTTCCGGCAGTTGCACCTGGATACCCTGGGTCATCATCGGCGCCGTGATCATGAACACCACCAGCAATACCAGCATCACATCGATGTAAGGCACCACATTGATGTCGGCCACCAGCTTGCGTGGCGCACGCACCCGCATACTGCTCACTGGCCGCCCTCCCCTCCATGCGCCTGGCGATGCAGCACGGAGGAGAACTCTTCGGCAAACATCTCACACTCACCGATCAACTCATCCGACTGCGACGCAAAGCGGTTATAGGAAACCACCGCCGGAATCGCTGCCAGCAGCCCCATGGCCGTCGCAATCAGCGCCTCGGCAATGCCCGGTGCCACCACCGCAAGTGTTGCCTGGCTGACATGCGCCAGCGCACGAAAGGAATTCATGATCCCCCAGACCGTACCAAACAGGCCGACGTAGGGACTGGTGGAACCCACCGATGCCAGGAACGGAAGGTGACGGTTCAGCCGCGACTGCTCGCGCTGCAGGGCAACACGCATGGCACGTTGCGCCCCCTCCATCACCGCGTCCGGGTGCCGGGCTGATTTCGACAGGCGCACAAATTCCTGGAACCCGGCCACAAAGATGGTTTCCGGCCCGGAATCGGGATCCGGGGACTTGCGCACCTGCTGATACAGGGTGGCCAGGTCCTCGACGCTCCAGAAACGCTCCTCGAACGCCTGGCCGGCACGCCGCGCCCGGGACAACACCCGCACACGCGAGACGATCATCACCCAGGAAACCACCGATGCGAGCACCAGAGACACCATGACCAGTTGCACCACCAGGCCGGCATTGCCTATCAGGCTGATAATCGACATGTCTTCGGCGGCATTCATAAACCGGTCTCCTTCTTGACCCGCTGATAAAGATCAGCCGGCATGGCAGCCGGCTTGTGGGATTCGTTGGCGATACATCCTACACGGACCTCTGCCTCACAGAGGAGTTCCGTGTCACGTTCCACCCGCTGGCTGAAAACCAGTGACGCCTTGCCCAGTTTCACCAGCTCGGCACTGACGGTAAGCAGGTCATCCACCCTGCCCGGTCGGTGGTAGCGGACCTGGCAGGACTGGACCACAAACTGGAAGCCGGCATCACCAAGCGCGTAATGCCGGTAATCAAAGCCGCGCATGAATTCGGTGCGGGCGCGTTCCATGAACTTGAGGTAGTTGACGTAATAGACAATACCGCCGGCATCCGTGTCCTCTATATAGACACGTACCGGAATGGACTGCGTCGTGGTCATGATGAGAAAAGATCCCCCTCCGGGCCGCCGGCTGGCTTGAGGCCGAAGTGGCGCCAGGCATGATTGGTCACCTGGCGACCGCGTGGGGTCCGCTGGATGAAACCCTGCTGGATCAGGTACGGCTCCACCACTTCCTCGAGCGTGCCGGAGTCTTCGTTCAGTGCCGCCGCCAGGGACTCAAGGCCCACCGGACCACCATCAAATTTTTCCATCATCAACTGCAGCAAACGCCGGTCACTGCTGTCCAGCCCGTGGGCATCGACTTCAAGCATGTCCAGCGCGGCCCGGGCGATATCACCGGTGATATCACCGCTGCCGCGCACCTCGGCATAGTCACGCACCCGTCGCAGGAGACGATTGGCGATACGCGGGGTTCCTCGCGACCGTCGGGCCACTTCACCGGCCCCTGCCTCGTCCACCGGAATACCGAGAATGTCGCAGGAACGCACCACGATGCCGGTGAGGTCGTCGATGCCGTAGAATTCCAGGCGCTGCACGATCCCGAAACGGTCACGCAACGGACTGGTGAGCAGGCCCGCCCGCGTGGTGGCGCCCACCAGGGTAAAAGGCGGCAGGTCGATCTTGATGGAGCGCGCAGCGGGCCCTTCACCGATCATGATATCGAGCTGGTAGTCTTCCATGGCCGGATAGAGGATTTCCTCAACCACCGGCGACAGGCGGTGAATCTCATCCACAAACAGCACATCGCCGTCTTCAAGATTGGTCAGGATGGCAGCCAGGTCGCCCGCCTTTTCCAGTACCGGGCCGGATGTGCTTTTCAGCTCTGAGCCCATTTCCCGGGCAATGATATGCGCCAGCGTCGTTTTGCCCAGACCTGGCGGCCCGAAGATCAGGGTGTGATCCAGGGCTTCGTTTCGCTGGCGCGCGGCGTCGATGAAAATCTCCATGCGCTCGCGCACACGCGGCTGCCCCTTGTAGTCTTCCAGGCTCGCGGGACGGATGGCCCGGTCGATGTGCTCGTCCGCATGATTGCCTGCGGCAGGCGAAACCAGTCGCTCACTGTCCATGTCCGTTCCTATCTCGCCAGGGCCTTCAGGGCAGCCCGGATCAATGCCTCGCTGCTGGCCGACTCATCAGTGGCCACGCGCCGCACGGCGTCCGCCGCATCCCGGGCTTTGTACCCGAGCGCTTCAAGGGCTGCAACTGCATCCTGTATCGGCTGCTCCGCAGGTGCCAGCGTACTGGCCGGATTGCCGGGCATGTCCGTCGGCGCCCCGTCCAGCTTGTCCAGTCGGTCCGACATCTCGATGACCAGCCGCTCCGCGGTCTTCTTGCCAATACCCGGGATTTTTACCAGCGCGGCTGAATCCTGCTGCCGGATTGCCAGTACCAACCGGTCGCTTTCCATTCCCGACAGGATCGACAACGCCAGTTTCGGACCCACGCCGCTGATACGGATCAGGGCGCGAAACAGCTCCCTTTCGAAGCGGTCGGCAAAGCCATATAAAAGCTGCGCATCCTCGCGCACCACCAGGTGGGTATGCAGCACTACTTCCGTTCCTGGCTCGGGCAAGCCGTAGAACACCGTCATCGGCGCTTCCACTTCGTAGCCAACCCCTGCGGCCTCCACCATCAACCAGGGCGGACGCTTGTCCAGTAACAGGCCACGGATCTGACCAATCATCGTACTCGTCTCCTTCTGACTGAGCGGGCACCGGCAATACGCGCCAGGCTGGTGCGCATGTGGGCATGACAGATAGCGATGGCCAGGGCATCGGCGGCATCGGCCTGGGGCGTCTCGTCGAGACGTAACAGGTGGCAGACCATCTGTGCCACCTGGCGTTTCTCCGCACCACCACGCCCCACCAGCGCCTGCTTGACCTGGCGGGCGGAATACTCGAACACCGGCACACCATCACGGACCACCGCGGCGATGGCCGCTCCCCGGGCCTGGCCCAGCTTGAGCGCAGAATCCGCGTTGCGCGCCATGAATACCTGCTCGACGCTGACTTCATCCGGGGAAAATTCGGCCATGACACGCTCCAGGCCGGAGAAAATGGTCGCCAGTCGCGGCGGCATCTCCCTGTCGCTGGTGCTGATGGTGCCGCAGGCCACCAACTCCAGCCGGCCACCCACCTGGGAAACCAGGCCATAGCCGGTGTGTCGGGAGCCGGGGTCGATACCAAGGATGCAGGTCATGCCGTCACCAACCAGAAAAGGCACGTCCGTTGTACCTGCCTACTGCCCATTTGTCCAGTGCGCGCGACCTACTGTATCAACTCGCACGCCAGGTGATTGTAGGTCTTCTTGACCTTGGAACGGCACAGGTTGGCGCCAAAGGACGGCACCTGGTCGCAGGCTTTCAGGGCCGCATAGCGCTTGGCACACTGGGCGGCAATATCGGCCGCTCCCGGCGCTGCAGCGGACTCGCCGGCTACCGGGGCGGCACCGGCCACTGGCATGACAACGGCCGGCGCCGGACCCGGACCCGGCTCCGGCCCGGATGCGGCAGCCCCCGCCGAGGCATCAATCATCGCGGCAATCAGCGTGGCGCTGATGCCGCCTTCCCTGAGCAGGCTGATCTCATCGTTGTCGAATACCTTGTACGGCTGGCCGGCTGCCTTTATCCGTGACGCCAGCAGCACTTCTTCCTGCTCCCGCGACAGCCTCAGTACGTCATGGACACGCATCCCCTCGGGACCGACAAACCAGACATCGTATGCATCCGGCAGATAGAGCATGTAAGCCGTGTCCAGTGCCAGGTTGTCGCGGTGGAACGCCAGAGCACCGGTAGGCGGCGCCAGCGCAGCCAGCCGGCGCAGGGTTTCCATGCGGAAGAACGACTCCGGGTTGGCCGCCAGGTAGCCGCGATAGGCGTCCACGGTGCCGGCCGCAACGGCCGCCTCATAGTCCGCCTTCTGGCCGGCGATATAGTGCCCCATGGCCAGCTTGTGGCGGTTCAACTGGTCGGCCACCATCGCCGCATACTGACTCTTGCCCGGACTGCCCAGTGCATAAGCGGTGGGCAGGAATACAGACAGGGCCGTGCGATACGTCACTGGCTGCCGGCTCTGGTACAGCACTTCGTTTCCCGCCTTCACTTCCAGTACCGTCTCGCCCTCGCTGGTCAGCGACGCCGGCAGGAATCCCAGGGTAACCAGATACGGGAACAGCACCGTCCAGCCGCCACTGTCCTTCATGTTCTCAAAGCGCAGGTCAAGGGTGATGTCATCGCCGGGCGCCGCGAACCAGCCCTGCAGCTCCGAGGTGGCCAGTTCAGTGGGATAACGGCGCACGTCAGGACTGGCCATGCCCCCGGGCAGGTCAAACGCCACTTCCGGCGCGCCATCGAAACCACCTAGTTCCTGGGGAGGCGCCACGGTCTGCACCAGCTGCCCTCCCTCCGGCAGATAGCGCGTGCCCGTGCAGCCGGCAGTCCATGTGACAACGAGGGCAACAAGCAGCCCCCGCAATGACGGTGATGTCTGACATTTCATTCCGGGGGTTCCTTGTGCTGCCGTTTAAACATGCCCGATGCTGGCCATCTTTAAATAGCATCCACGTTCGCACAGCGCAAAAAAAAGGGGTCTCACGACCCCGTTGTTCTTTTCTGGCGACGCAGCAGGCGCTCAGTCCTGATTGGGAAACACCGCATTGGTATAGACTTCCTGGACGTCATCAAGGTCTTCGAGATGCTCGATCATGCGCGCCACCGGCTCGGCGGCCTCACCATCCAGCGCCACCTCTGTGCTGGCATGCATGGTCACTTCTGCGTTGGCGGGCTCAAGCCCTGCCGCCTTGAGTGCATCCACCACAGCACCAAAGGAGCCATCCGCTGCCGTGACCACGAGGATGGAGCCGTCGTCATGGTTTTCCACGTCCTCTGCGCCAGCTTCGAGCGCGGCTTCCATCAGCTGCTCCTCATCGGTACCCGGCTCGAACCAGAGCTCACCGCGTTTGCTGAACAGGTAGGCCACCGAGCCACTGGTGCCCAGGTTGCCACCGTGCTTGGTGAAGCCATGGCGCACCTCGGAGACCGTGCGATTGACGTTATCGGTCATGGTTTCCACCAGCACCGCAACGCCCCCCGGGGCGTAACCCTCGTAGGTGATCTCGTCCATGTTGCCGGCGTCATCGCCACCGGCGCCACGCTTGATCGCCCGCTCGATGGTGTCCTTGGTCATGTTCTGGCCAAGGGCCTTGTCCACGGCCGCGCGCAGGCGCGGGTTGTCGGCCGGCTCGCCGCCGCCCATGCGGGCGGCCACTGTCAGCTCGCGGATCAGTTTTGTGAAGATCTTGCCCCGCCGGGCATCCTGGGCAGCCTTGCGGTGCTTGATGTTTGCCCATTTACTGTGGCCAGCCATGCGCGCCCTCCGTCAATCCGGCCTGCCCTGTTACCTGCAGCGTTACTTGTCGGTGTCCGGCTTGCGTACCTGGATTCCCACCTCCCGCAGCAGCGCATTTTCCACCGGTGACGGCGCATGGGTCATCATGCAGGACGCTGTCTGGGTCTTGGGGAAGGCAATAACATCGCGAATGGACTCGGCACCCGTCATCAGCATGACCATCCGGTCCAGTCCAAATGCCAGGCCACCGTGCGGCGGCGCGCCATACTTCAGGGCGTCCAGCAGGAAGCCGAACTTCTCGTCTGCTTCCTGCTCGGAAATGCCCAGCGCCCGGAACACGGCTTTCTGCATGTCCTGGCGGTAGATACGGATGGAACCACCGCCCAGCTCTGTGCCGTTAAGCACCATGTCATAGGCCTTGGACAGCGCCTGTGCCGGGTTATCGACAAGCTCTCCGGGCTCACACTTGGGCATGGTGAAGGGGTGATGCAAGGCATTCATGCTGCCGTCGTCATCTTCCTCGAACATTGGGAAGTCCACCACCCACAGCGGTGCCCAGTCACCTTTGACCCGGCCCAGGTCGTGCCCGAGCCGCACCCGCAGGGCGCCGAGTGCCTCATTGACCACGCGGGCCTTGTCGGCGCCAAAGAATACCAGGTCACCGCTTTGCGCCCCGGTACGCTCCATGATGCCCGCCACTGCCTCGTCGGGCAGGAACTTGAGGATCGGGGACTGCAGGCCGTCACGCCCTGCCGCCGCGTCGTTGACCTTGATGTAGGCCAGGCCGCGGGCGCCATATATGCCAACAAATTTGGTGTACTCGTCAATCTGGCCGCGGCTGAGCTCGCTGCCCCCCGGTACGCGCAGGGCCGCTACCCGGCCGCGCGGATCCTTGGCGGGCCCGGCAAAGACCTTGAACTCGACACCGTCCATGAGATCGGCCACGTCCACCAGTTCCAGGTCAATGCGCAGGTCCGGTTTGTCGGAACCAAAACGGCGCATGGCCTCCTCGTAGGTCATGCAGGGGAAGTCCGGAAGGTCCACATCCAGCATGTCCCGGAAGGCGGAACGCACCATGCCTTCGGCAACACCCATGATGTCCTTCTCCTCGACAAACGAGGCCTCCAGGTCGATCTGGGTGAATTCTGGCTGGCGATCGGCGCGCAAGTCTTCGTCACGGAAGCACTTTGCCACCTGGTAGTAGCGGTCAAAACCCGCCACCATCAGCAGCTGCTTGAACAGTTGCGGCGACTGCGGCATGGCGAAAAAGCTGCCGGCATGGGTCCGGCTGGGGACCAGGTAATCGCGCGCCCCTTCCGGTGTGGCCCGGGTCAGCACCGGGGTCTCCACATCCATGAACCCTTCCTTTTCCAGGTAGGCCCGCACCACATGCGTGAGACGGGAGCGGAAGCGAAAGCGCTCCAGCGCCTCCGGCCGGCGCAAGTCCAGGTACCGGTACTTGAGTCGTACCTCTTCACCGGCGCCGCCGTATTCGTCCAGCTCGAACGGCGGTGTTTCCGCCACGTTGAGAATCTCCAGCTCCTTGCCAAGGACCTCGATATCACCGGTGGCCATGCGCGGGTTGCGAACCGCCTCATCGCGCATCCTGACCCGGCCGGTGACACGCAGCACAAACTCGCTACGCGCCTTATCTGCCAGGGCAAAGGCCTGTTCGGTGTCCGGGTCGAACACCACCTGGACCAGGCCGGCACGGTCACGCAGATCGAGGAAAATCACCCCGCCATGGTCGCGGCGGCGGTGCACCCATCCACACAGGGTTACGGTGTCACCGTCATGGGCGGCGCGCAGGTCACCACAGTAATGGCTACGCATATCTATACATCCAGCTGAAGTTTCTCGGACGCGGCGGGGCCGCGAAAGGCGGCATAGTATAGCGACTCGACCGTCGCTGAGCCATGCCACCAATCAGTGCACCCCGGACTGAATCTGCCCGGCCCTTGCCCCAAATCAGTTCCGCCGGAAAAAAATCGCGCAAACACCTTAAAAACCCGCCTGAAACCCTTGCCCACGCATTTTTCATCGCATATAACTAGCCCGGAACCAGCGCGGGCTTTGCGCCGGTCAACTGGTCAAACAGGACCGGGCACGGAAAGCCCGTCGGGGATCGACGCAAATATCGGGAAACCACCATAGGGGTATTCACAGCCATGGCTGCCAAGAAAAAAGCTGCAAAGAAAAAAGCAGTTGCTCGTAAAGCACCTGCTCGCAAGACCGCTGCCAAGAAGAAGGTAGCTGCAAAAGCCGCTCCGGCTCCGCGCAAGATCAAGGCAATTGCGGATCCGATGAGCAAGACCCAGATTCTCAACAACCTGTCCGAGTCCACCGGCCTCACCCGCAAGCAGGTTGGCGAAGTCCTGGACGGCCTCACAGACCTGATTGAGGGCCACCTGAAGAAGCGCGGCGGTGCCGGCACCTTCACCCTGCCCGGCCTGATGAAGATCGTGACCAAGAAAAAGCCGGCCACCAAGGCGCGCAAGGGCGTCAACCCGTTCACCGGGGAGCCCACCATGATCAAGGCCAAGCCGGCCTCTGTTCAGGTCCGGGTACGTCCGCTGAAGAAAATGAAAGACATGGCCCAGTAAGACCGGGACCAGGAGAAAGCGGGCTTCGGCCCGCTTTTTTTGTGCCCGCCTAAACGGCCATACGCTCGGCAAACAGGCCCTGCACACCCTCCCCCATCCAGTCGCCCAGACGGATACTGAAGCCACGCTTCTTGAGCTCGCCGGCCACGGCCAGCAAGTACGCGGTATCGGCATCGGCCCGGCACAGGGAAAACACCTCACGACCAAACCGGGTCAGACGGAATACCGGCAGTCGCTGGCCATCGTCCGGTTGCCCGCCCTCGACGAATATGGCCTTGCGGTGGCAGGCCAGGATGGCACTGAAGCCATCGCTGGTGGTGGAATTCAGTGTCCATGACTCCGGCCGCCCGTAGACACCACGCAACAGGCCCAGCTCTTCCAGCTGCTCGAACATGGGCTGGTGCAGCTCCAGGGAGAAGTAATTCCCCGGGTTGCGGTAGACAAACCCCTCGAAACAGAAGCGTGCGACGATATTCAGCATTTCCAGGTCAGACCGGGAAATCGTGCGCAGGAACTCCATCGTGCGGACCGAGTAGGTCGACGGCTTCAGCACCTCACCCGCCAGCAGGCGCGCCCAGTAGCGCTTCAGCTGCACCGACACGGCATCCTGGGCTCCGTCACGCCAGCGCACCAGCCAGTCGGGGTCCACCGCCACCGTGGATATCTGCTCAAGCGGCAGGTTGCGGCATTCTTCCTCCGCCAGGATGGCAATGTGCTGAATCGCCAGCTCACGACGTACCGCACGCATGGCCTGCTCGCGGCGAGCGCGGGTCAACAGCTTGGCGGTATCCAGGTTCTGGACCGGGTCGTCCTCGCCGGCATTCATGATCACGGCATTGAGCATCACACCCGTGATCAGCTCGTCGTCAGCCGCTTCGCGCAAGCGTCCTTCACTGTCGATGCGCAGCCGGCCCTCCACCAGCTGCTGCATCTCGCGCTGGACGCGGGCCACCTCGCGCAATTCCCTGGCCCGTACACCGCGGCGGTCAAGCCCCCGGCGGCGCAGCAGTTCCGGTGCCACCAGACCGTTTACACCCTTGCCGAACAGCGTCTCCCAGAGCTTGTCCAGATAGTCGTCATAGCCACTCATTGACGCGACAGCCTCTTGCTACTTGTTGTTATGGATACCCACTTTAGGCAACCTCCGGCGCCAGCGCCAGCACCGCAAACGGGGTGCAAGGCCCGCCCGGCAGCCCTATAATGCCGCCCCTTGACCACCAGCCTGACGGGAGCACGACCATGGCAGAACGCAAGGACAAGAAGAAGGTAATCGGCGAACCGATGACCGATGAACAGGTCCGTGTTTTCCTCAACGGCGAGCCGGAAGCCGGCGTGGATGCCGATTTCCATGTTCTCCTGCGGGCCTATCGCAGCCTGAGGATCGAGGATTTCGAGCGTTTTCTGGCCTTTTTCCGCGAACAGGGGCGCAACCTCTCCGCCACTGACCCGCAGGGCCGCAGCCTGGATCAGGTCATTGCCACCCACGGCACCGGCGCGGCGTTCATCGAAGCCCTGGAAAAGGCCCGCAGCAAGGGCTGAAACAGCCTTTATACAGGCTGTTCAAAGGGCAGAAGTCATGGCATGGTAACAGCACCGGGCAGCGCTCCCGGTGCCGATAACGACAACAACCTGACATGACGGCTGTACCTGACATGACAAAAACAACGTTCCCGCTGTGGCGCCTGTTGGCGCTGGTTGCCCTCTGTCTGCTGTCCCTGGCCGGCTACGCCGCCCGCGACGATGAAGACGACGATGAAATGGACGAAGTCACGCCGGAAGAACTCCAGATGGAGGACATTCCGGTGGATGAGCGCATCTTCCTGAAGAAATGGAACGAGGTGCCCTACGACACCCGTTACTTCACCTACACCGATGCACAGCTGAAGGAAAAGTGGGACTACCTCATGCGAGGCCTGCTGTTCCCCTACCCCTCCGCCGAGTACCTGGAAACCCAGTTCAAGAAATACCCGTTCCTCGCTGAGGGCATCAAGGACTGGGATGGCGACTACCAGGAACTGGAGAAGCGGTACCTGGAGAACTGGCGCAAGTTCTTCGCCGGCGACTTCCAGCAGTGCCGCCAGGACTCACTGGACCAGGGGCCTGTGGGCCTTATTCCCGGCCTGTTCTGCCAGCTCATGTATGCCATTTACCTGTCCGACCGCCAGTCCGAGAAGTACATGATGCTCCAGGACATTGCCAACCGGGCGAAGGAATATTTTGATGATATCGAGGAATTCGGTATCGAAGACGACCCGGACCCGGACGTCCAGGCCGTGGCGGTCATGGTGCGCCTGGGTTACGCCTATGCCATCGCCCGCATCGCGGAAGAAAGCCCGGTGCCCATCGTGGTCGCCCGTCGCTATATCGGCAAGATCAAGGGCAATGCCGAGGACATTACCGAGATGATGCCGAACCACCCGCTGGCCCATGCGTTCCGCGCCGGTGTGGATGCCGGCATCATGCGCCGCGTTGGCAAGTTCACCGGCCGCATGACCTACGGCGCCCGCACCACCACGGTGGAAGACAGCTTTGACAAGGCGCTTGAGCTGGCCCCTGACATTCCCATCGTCAGTTACGAGTACGCCAACGCGCTGATCTACATGAACCGCAAGCGGGACCTCAACGAGGCCATGCGTTACCTGGAAAAGGCCACGCGCATGAAACCGCAGTTTTCCATGGACGCCCTGGATACCATGTATGCGTTCAAGCGCCTGCAGGAAGTGAAGCTCTATGCCCTGAACTACCGCAGCTTCCGCAAGTTCGAGAAGGCACGGCGCAAGTTCAGCAAGGCCACGGACCGCAACCTGACCAGCGTGCTGACGCCGGCACTGAACATGGACATGCTGGAAAACCCCGACAAGTACGTTCTGCCCAAGGAGTAACAGATGGGCTGGTATGAGGACCGGGTCTTCCCCCACCTGCTGGACTGGGCGACCCGGCCACTGAACCGCCAGCGGCGTGAGCTGCTGGCCAGCGCCCATGGCACCGTACTGGAGCTCGGCGTCGGCACCGGCGCCAACTTCCCCTTCTACAGCGAGCAGGCCGAAGCCATTCACGGCATCGAGCCCTGCGGCGCATTGCTGGAGCATGCCCGGGAAAGCGCATACGACAGCCCCAACCCGGCCCGTTTCGACCTGCGCCAGGCGGGCGCGGAAGCGCTGCCCTACGACGACGATACCTTCGACTGCGTGGTTGCCTGCCTGGTGTTCTGCACCATCCCCGAGCCGGACATGGCAGCACGGGAAGTGCGCCGCGTGCTCAAGCCGGGCGGTGAACTGCTGGTGCTTGAACACGTCCAGCACGAGAGGCCCTGGCCAGAACGCCTGCAGCGATGGCTGGAGCCCGTGTGGAAACCACTGGCCTGCGGCTGTCACCTGCACCGCGACACGGGCGCCCTGTTCCGTCAGGCCGGATTCGATACCAGCGGCCTGGAAACCTGGCAACACCCGGACCTGCCGGCATTCGCCGGATTCCTGCTCAGTGGACGCGCCCTGGCCTGAGGCAAATTGCCGCGGGCAGACACGCCTGTGGCCACGTACAATGCCGGCTTTGTCCGCTGCGGAGCACCCATGACCAGCTTATCTTCCGCCCTGTCCTGGCGCCGCCGCATGCTGGTGATCCGCTCGGTGGCGGTGTCGCTGCTGGCAATGTTCTACCTGCTGAGCAGTTACCCGGGGGCGGACCACTCCCTGCGTGTCATCGCCCTGCTCACCCTGGCCTGCGTGCCCAACCTGAACGTCTGGTTGCAGGGAGCCGCCACTGAGCGCTGGCAGTCGCGCTGGTTGCGCCTGGAACTGGCGGCCGATGTCCTGCTGTTCCTGCCATTGCTGCATGCCCTGGGCGGTGCCGACAACCCGGTGGCCTTCTACCTGCTGGTACCCCTGCTGGTGGCAGCCCTGTCCACGCCCTGGTTGCACACACTGGCTTTGTGGCTGGTCAGCAGTGTCGGTTGGGGCCTGCTGCTGCAATGGCGCCTGGCGCCAATGCCCGGCAGCCACCATGACCACCTGGCCGCCGGCGTCCATCCGGTGCACTCCCTCGGCATGTGGCTGATCTTCTGCCTGCTCGGCCTTGTGCTGGTGGTGCTTGGCCAGCATATCCAGCGCCAGAACCAGGCAGTGCGTCGGCGTGAAGCGGTTGCCCTCGAGCTTGGCCTGCAGCGCGAGCGCATGTATCAGCTCGCCGCGCGCCAGGCCAATCTGGCCCACGAGATCAGCACGCCCCTGAATTCGCTGCTGTGGCTGCTCGACGACCTTGAGGGCAGTGACGACCCGGCGCAACGTGCCGACCTGCTGGAACGACTGCGCCAATGCGCCCAGCGGCTGAATACAGTGGTACGTGAATCCGGCGAGGAAACGGCGCAAACCCCGGCCAGCCAGCCGCTCAGCCAGTACGTGGCGCAGGCGAGCGAACGCAGCCGCCTGTTGGTGCCGGCCCTGGACGTCACTTTCAGTGGCCCGGAAGACCCGCTACTGGCAGGCACGGACTGCTGGCAGCGGGTCTTCCTGAACCTGTTCTATAATGCCTGCGATGCCGGCGCCACGCGTATCGACGTGCGCTGTGTACATATGGATGGTGAACTGCTCATGCAGGTGGCGGACAACGGGCCCACCAGCGAGGCAGCCGCGACACGACCGGGCGGCATGGGCGTGGGCCTGGCGCTGGTGGAAACGGCCCTGGCCACGCGCGAGGCGGAACTGGAGTTGATACATGGCAGGGACTGGACCGTGGCCCGCATCCGTATCCCCGACCGGCCCCATGAGCACAGCGACCCGCAGGCATGAAGCATCTTCTGGTGATCGACAATGACGTGCTCTTTCGCGAGCAACTCCGGCAACGGCTGGAAGACAGTGGCTATGACGTCACCGTGCTGGCTGGCGTCGAGGACACCCTGCGCCGGCTTGCTGACCTTGCCGAGGTGGACGGCGCACTGGTGGACATGCGCCTGGATGACGGCCAGGGACTGGAACTGATTGCCCCCCTGCGGGCCCGCTTCCCGCACTGCCGCCTGCTCATGCTTACCGGCTATGGCAGCATTCCCACCGCCGTGGAAGCGACCCGGCGCGGCGCTGATGACTACCTGCTCAAACCTGCCAGCATCGGCGATATCCTCGCCGCCCTCGAGGGCACCACCGAGTCATCACCACCGCCCCTGCCGGATGCACCACCCAGCCTTGACCGCCTGGAATGGGATTACATCCAGCACGTGCTCAACCGCCATGACGGCAACATCTCTGCGGCGGCCCGCGACCTCGGCATTGACCGTCGCACCCTGCAGAGACGTCTCAAGAAGCGCCCCAGCCAGAAAGATTACGACCGCGATCGCAAGTAGCCTGTCGGGGTAGGCGCATCACCGGCTGAGGAAGCGCAGGGCTTCCCGTGTGACACGTGAGGGCATCACCCTGTTCATGGCCATGACCATTCGGAACTGCCACCCCACCGGCCGGTGCACCGCCTGGGTGTCACTGTTGGCCTCTTCCCAGACCGCCCTGGCCACGTCTGCCGGGTCCAGGTTGACCCCCATCCGTTCCACCACCGGGGACGGGTTACTCTCCACCATGGCGGTACGCACAAACGGGGGCATGATGTCATGCACCGTGATGTCGTGTTTCTGCCACTCGATGTTGAGGGCTTCGGTGAGCCCGCGCACCGCAAACTTGCTGGCTGAATAGCTGGCGAAATCCGGCGTGCCGTACATGGCCGACGCGGATGACATGTTGATGACCGTGGCGCCCGGCGTCTTTCGCAGGACGTTGAAAGCGCCATGGCACATGTTCATCACCCCCAGCACATTGACCTCCACCAGTGCACGGTGGGCGCCCGGGGATATCTTTTCGAACGGCCCGGTGCGCAGCAGTCCGGCGCTGTTGAAAAGCACCTGGATATAGCCATCGTGCTGCCCGGCAAAAGCCTCCACCGCCGCTCGCACCGCACTGGCATCGGTGACATCAAGGGCCTGCCACCAGACCCGCTCACGCCCGAGGGCCCGCGCCAGGTCGGCCAGCGCCGTCTCGTTGACGTCGGTCAGCCCCACCGACCATCCATTGCTGTGGAACAGCTCCGCCGTGGCCCGGCCGATGCCGGCACCCGCGCCGGTGATAAGAATGTTTTTCATGGTTGATTCCGCACCGCACACAAAGGATTCCGACGGTTACTCTGGGTAATCTTTGCACAGTGCGCAAGCCTCATGGATAGCCAACAGCAATTGGTGTTCGCTGCCGCCACTGATAGAATCCAGCCTTTTCACGTATCTGCAGGATCCAACATGCGCGCCTCCCGTTATCTGCTTGCCACCGTCAAGGAAACTCCCGCCGATGCCGTGGTGATCAGCCACAAGCTGATGCTGCGCGCCGGCATGATTCGCAAGCTCGCTTCGGGCCTGTACACCTGGCTGCCCACCGGGCTGCGCGTACTGCGCAAGGTTGAAACCATCATCCGCGAGGAAATGGACCGCGCCGGGGCCCAGGAAGTGCTGATGCCTGTGGTCCAGCCCATGGACCTGTGGGAAGAATCCGGCCGGGCGCCCGCCTATGGCCCTGAGCTGCTGCGCATTACCGACCGTCATGACAATGCGTTCTGCCTCGGCCCCACCCACGAAGAGGTCATTACCGACCTGGTACGCAATGAGATTCACAGCTACAAGCAGCTGCCGGTGAACTTCTACCAGATCCAGACCAAGTTCCGTGACGAGATCCGGCCGCGCTTCGGCGTCATGCGCTCGCGCGAATTCATCATGAAGGATGCCTACTCCTTCCATATTGATGCCGACAGCCTGGCGCAGACCTACGACATCATGTACACCGCCTACAGCCGGATCTTCGACCGGCTCGGCCTGGATTACCGGGCGGTAGAAGCGGACACCGGCTCCATCGGCGGCTCAAGCAGCCACGAGTTCCATGTCCTGGCTGATTCCGGTGAAGATGCTATCGCCTTCTCTGACAGCTCCAGCTATGCCGCAAATGTGGAACTGGCTGCGGCAAAACCCGGCAGCGAGCGGCCCACCCCGGGCGAAGACATGCGCGAAGTGGACACCCCGGACACGCGCACCATTGATGAGCTGGTAGCAAAGTACGATGTGCCGGTGGAGCGCACTGTAAAGACACTGCTGGTCCACGCCAGTGAGGATTTCGGTGGTGGCCTGGTGGCATTACTGGTGCGCGGCGACCATGAGCTCAATGAAATCAAGGCGGAGAAGCTTGCCAGCGTGGCAACGCCGCTCGAATTCGCCAGCGAAGAGGAAATCCGCAAGGTCATCGGTGCCGGCCCGGGGAGCCTGGGCCCGGTCAACCTGCCCATCCCCTTCATCGCCGATCACAGTGTCGCCGCACTGGCGGACTTTGCTGCAGGGGCAAACAGCGATGGCAAGCACCTGTTCGGCATCAACTGGGAGCGGGACGTGGCACTGGAAACCACGGCCGATTTGCGCAACGTGGTGGATGGTGACCCGAGCCCCGACGGCCAGGGCACCCTGCAGATCAAGCGTGGCATCGAAGTCGGCCATATCTTCCAGCTGGGCACCAAGTATTCAGAAGCCCTGGGGGCCAATGTGCTGGACGAAAACGGCAAGTCCGCCGTCATGCCCATGGGCTGCTACGGCATCGGCGTTACCCGGGTGGTGGCTGCCGCCATTGAACAGAATTACGACGACAACGGCATCATCTGGCCGGGCGCCATTGCCCCGTTCGATGTCGTGCTGATCCCGCTCAATATCCGCAAGAACCAGCGCGAGCGTGAGCTGTGCGAGACCCTGTACCAGCAGCTCCAGGATGCCGGCATCGATGTGCTGTTCGACGACCGCGAGAAGGAGCGGTTTGGCGTCAAGATGGCGGATGCGGAGCTGCTCGGCATACCACACCGCATCCTGGTCACCGAAAAAGGCATTGATGCGGGCGCCCTTGAGTACAAGGGGCGCCGCGATACGGAAGCCTCCAGCATCGCCGTGGACACGCTGGTAACCACCCTGCTGGAAAAGCTGGAGCGCTGACAGCTGTTGCTGCCGGGGGACTGCCTGAGCATCAAACCCGGGCATGAAACCTGGGCATAAAAAAGGGGCCGTGCGGCCCTTTTTTTCATAATCTGGTACAGCAGGCGCCTATTTGCGTGCCGACAATACCTGCGTCATGGTCTGGTCACCCAGCGCGGTGAGCTGCCAGTGAGTAGCACCGGCGGCGTCCTTGCGGGTGGTCTTCTTGATCAGGCCCAGCGCCCGCAGCTGGATCTTCACCTGATTGAAGGACTGGGTGGACAGCACCACGTTGCGCACAGCGTGTGCCTTTGGCAGGTTTGCCTGCACGTCCTCCAGTGCCCGCGAAGCAATATACTCTTCCAGCGCCTGGCGCATTATCTGCTCCGGCACCTCGTTCATCATTTGCGGTGCCACAGTCGCAAATACCTGGTCCCAGGTCATCTGCGTATCCACCATGGATACCTTGCAGTCGCCCTTGATGTAGACGTTGCAACTGTACTGAAGCTTGACCACGTCGCTGCCCCGCGCCAGGGTTTCAAGCGGCGGGCGCCAGCCAGATGTCAGCTCTTCCTTCTCTTTCTCCAGCTCCTCGATCCGTGCGCGCATATCCTGGATCTCACGCACCTGGTTGAGATCGGACACCTGGCCGGCCCGCACCCAGCCTGTTGCCGGGTGCTCCTTTATGAACTGTGGCATGGCCTTGCGCGTGGTCTGGCCAAGATCCTTGGGCGTGCTCCAGTAACGGAACACCGTCTTGTCCTGCAGCAGCTTGCGGAAATCGTTGAGACGGACATCACCGTCGCGGGTGTGCTCGCGCGCATCCTCGGGCAGTGATTCAGGGTGGTCATGCAGGAACGCCAGCACCGGCTTGCGCTTGGTGGCGGCATAAATGTACTCCCGGTGGGTATAGCTGAGTCCCATCGGGGACAGTGTGCCGTAGCGGCCACCCACCAGTACCAGGTAGTAGTCGCACTCATTGATCATCTGCTGGATCATGGGCCACTGGTTGTTGGTTTCCGTCGGGTACAGCTCCATGCCCGTGGGAATGAAGCCCATGGACAGCAACGCGAGCATCAGCTCCTGCCGCGCATCCTGGAGATCCACGTAGGTTGAACTGACAAATACCTGATATTTCTTCTCTTTGCTCACACTGACCCCGGCACCCACCCGTCATACTTTGGGAACCTCTTGACACCGCCCTGCGTGCTCTGGCGTTCAGGCGGGTACGCAATCCAGGCACGTTTTCGAAGACAGGCTGGCTGCCTGTCTAGAAAGCGTAACGCCGAGTGCGTGCCCGCCTGAACGCCCCGAAGGGCGCAGCCTGAAGCGCGCACCGGCTGCGTTGCCCCTCTTGAAAAGGACGACGGCCATTTCCTGCGAGGCGCGCCTTGCCGGTACTCGCTTCAGGCCACGCAGAGCATGCAGGGCGGTGTTAAGAGGTTCCCCAACTGCGTAGAGGTATTAAATCGCCTTTACCCGCCTGCCACAACCTTCTTCGCCGCCCTATCGCCCCCGGGACAGGCCGAAAAGATCGTGATAGCCTGCCCCGAAAGCCGCCCACAATGGGGCCCGGCGACATTCTTGTCGGTTCCGGACACAAGAACAAGGAAAGCAGGATGCAGACCATCGCTTTTTACAACCTCAAGGGAGGCGTGGGCAAAACCGCCACCGCCGTGAATCTTGCCTGGCATGCCGCGCGCTGGAAACACCGCACCCTGCTCTGGGACCTGGATCCCCAGGGCGCAGCCAGCTACTACCTGGGTGTCGATGGCAGCACCAGTTACAAGGCCGCTACCCTGATCAACGGCAAACAGGGCATCGGCCGGCTGAAACAGGAAACGCGTTGGCCCGGGCTGCATGCCATCCCCTCGGACGTCAGCCTGCGCAACCTGGACAGCAAGATCACCGAGGCCGGCAAGGCCCGCAGCCAGCTGCGCAAGCTGATCGAACCCCTGGGCGAAAGTTACAGCCTGGTGATGCTGGACTGCCCGCCCACCCTGAGCCCGGTGGCAGAAACCATCTTCGCCGCCGCCGACTACCTGCTGGTGCCCGTGATTCCCACGCACCTGTCGATCCGGGCCCTGGAACAGGTCAAGACCTGGCTCAAGGAGAAGAAGTACGACCACCTGAAAGTGGTGCCGTTTTACAACATGGTCGACCGGCGCCGCCTGCTGCACGTCGAGATGCTGGTAAAGCGCCCGGCGGTGATGCGCGGCGGCCTGAAAACATGGATACCCTACTCCACCCACGTGGAGCAGATGGGTGACCATCGTGCACCGGTGGGCGAGTTTGCCTCACATACCCCCGCAGCCCGCGCCTACCGCCACCTCTGGTTTGAGCTGGCGGAGAAGCTCAAGCTCTAGTCCGGGCCAGGCCCCTCAGGCCATCGGCGCGCCGCGCTCAATGATGGTCCGGCAATCGACACCGTCCGGCAGTGAGCCATAATTGCCATAACCGGATTTGCCCAGCCGCGAGCGCACAAAGCCTTCAGCCACGGCCGCCGGCGCGGTCTGCAGCAACAGGCTGCCCTGCATGGTCAGTGACAGCAGCTCCACCAGTTCACGGGCCCGGTATTGCAGGTCCTGCGGCCGGGCCAGCAGCGTCCGGATCCGCGCCACTCCCGCATCCAGTTCTGCCAGCTGGCCTGCCGTCGGCGCCAGCTCGGCGAACCAGGCATCCAGCACCCGGGGTGACTTCTGCAGCGCGCGCAGCACATCCAGCGCCTGCACGTTACCCGAGCCCTCCCAGATGGCGTTGACCGGTGCCTCACGGTAGAGGCGCGCCATGATGAAGTCCTCCATGACACCATTACCGCCCAGGCATTCCATCGCCTCATAGGCATGGTTGGGGGTGCGCTTGCAGATCCAGTACTTGCCCGCCGCAGTGCCCAGGCGCAGCAGCAATTGGTCCTGCTCGCTGTCGGGGTTGTCCAGGGCCCGCGCCATGCGGAACGTCATCGCCAAAGACCCTTCCAACTCCAGTTGCAGATCAGCAAGCACATTCTGCATCAGCGGCTGGTCCACCAGCGTCTTGCCGAACACACTGCGATGGTGGGCGTGATGGATCGCCTGCGCTACCGCCTGACGCTGGCCGGCACTGGAGCCCACCATGCAGTCGAAGCGGGTCAGGGCGACCATCTCGATGATGGCGGGTACACCGCGCCCCTCTTCGCCGACCATCCAGCCCAGCGCACCGCGCAACTCCACTTCAGAGGATGCATTGGACAGATTGCCCATCTTGTTCTTCAAACGCTGCACCTGCAGCGGGTTCTTGCTGCCGTCGGGACGCCAGCGCGGCACCAGGAAACAACTGAGGCCACCAGGCGCCTGGGCCAACATCAGGAAGGCGTCACACATGGGCGCAGACAGGAACCACTTGTGTCCGGTCAGTTCATACAGCTCGCCGGTGCCGGCCGCGGCCACTGGCAGGGCCCGCGTGGTATTGGCACGCACATCGGAGCCGCCCTGCTTCTCCGTCATGCCCATACCGAGCGTGACTGCCTGCTTCTGGTCATGATGGACATTGCGCGGGTCATAGCTGTTGGCCAGCACCTTGGGCAGCCATTGCTCGGCCACGGCCGGTGTCAGCCTGAGCGTCGGCACGGCCGCGAAGGTCATGGTCAGGGGGCAGCCATGTCCCGCTTCCACCTGGCCCTGCATATAGCTGCGCGCTGCACGCACCACATGGGCGCCCGGGCGCGGATCTGTCCAGGGGTCGGCATGCAGGCCATCCTCAAGGGCCAGCGCCATGAGCTTGTGGTAACTGTCGTGGAAGGTCACTTCATCCACACGCTGGCCGGTGCGGTCATGGGTGCGGAATTCCGGTGTGTAGTGATTAGCCTGGAACCCCCACTGGATCACCTCTGCCGACCCGCAGCGCTGCCCGTGTGCGCGTATCCGCTCGAGCCCCCATTCCCCGCCGTTGGACGCCACCGCCTGCTGCAGGGCCTTGTCGGCGTCGAACAGATTGTAGTCTTCCAGCGCCGGCGTCTGGTTGAACACCTCGTGGGTCTCGGCCAGCGCTTCCGGGCGTATTGCATCATGCTTGCTGTTCATGCAGACCTCCACGGTCATCAGGTGTCAGGGCCATGCCAGTGGCCCGCAGACAGAAAAGGACAAGATCATCCACCAGGGCAGCATCGTGCAGGGGCGCCTGGCGCGCGCGCGACACGGGCCCTACCAGTGCCTCGGCCAGTGCCCCGACCATGGCGGCAGCAGCCAGGGCCGTGTTCTGCGCCGGCCACAGCCCGCTGCTGACACCGCGCTCAAGCACGGTGGCGAACAGGGACGACCAGCGCTCGCGATAACGCAGGCGGATGCCATCCAGGGCCGGTGCCACCGGCTCGGCAATCAGCGCCCAGGCCAGCCGCGGTGCCGCCAGCGCCCGCCGCGCAAACACCTGCAGACCGGCAGAGAGCGCCGCATCGGCCAGCGGCTGCTCCTCCAGCGCCACTCGCACGGCCGCGATTTCCCGCTCGGTGGCACGCTCGAACACCGCACACACCAGGCCATCCTTGCTGTCGAAGTAGCGGTACACGGTGCCCACCGCCAGACCACAGCGCTCCGCCAGCGCCTGCATGGTCAGTGCCTCAAACCCGCCCTCGCGCACCAGGCCCTCGGCTGACTGCAGCAGCGCATCGCGCTGGGCCAGTTTGCGCGCCCGGATCTTGCTGGTCTCACGGTATGCCAAGAGGTGAATCCCTGTTCAGCTTTTGTAGAAGTGAACCATTATTCATTCCTTGGCGCAATCCGGGCTTGACCCCGGAGTGCTTTAACGGCATTTTGTAACGGTCGCTACAGAATGGAGCCACGCCATGGGACGCCCAGCTGCTTTTCGCGAACCGGATGTACTCACCCACGCCATGATGGTTTTCTGGCAGCACGGCTACACCGGCACCGGTGTCCGTGACCTTGAAAAAGCCACCGGCCTGACCGCCTCCAGCCTCTATAACCGCTTCGGTTCGAAACAGATCCTGTTTCTCGCCGCCCTGGATCACTACATCAACAAGGTGGTGGAACACCGGATTGCCCGCTATCTGCGCAGCGACGACCCGGTCACCGGCCTGACCCGCTTCTTCGAGACGACCTGGGATTACATTGATGACCGGCGCGCGCCGATGGCCTGCCTGCTGTCCAACTCGGCACTGGAATTCGCCGGCGACCGGGGCCCGGTGCAACGGCACATACGTGCCGGCCTGTCACGCCTGGAGGACGCCTTTACCGATTGCCTGGAGCGCGCCTGTGACCAGGGTGCACTGACCGCCGGCAGCAACACCCGCTTCTGGGCACAACACCTGCTGCTGTGCCTGCAGGGATTACTGGTGGCAAGCACGGTGGCCGAAGACCGGCTGTCCCTGGCGCAGCATACCCGCAGCCTGCTGGGCGCCCTGCCCTGGGCAAACGACTCATGGATCAAGACACAGGAGATAACTGATGGACGTACTGCGCACACCGGATGACCGGTTTGCCGGCCTGCCCGGCTACGATTTCGAGCCCCATTACCTGATGGTGGACGACACCGAAGGCGGCGAACTGCGCATGCACTATCTGGACGAGGGGCCGGCAGACGCAGACCCGGTGCTGTTACTGCATGGCGAGCCGTCCTGGTGCTACCTGTACCGCAAGATGATCCCGGTGCTGGTGGCCGCTGGCCACCGTGTCATTGCGCCGGACCTGATCGGGTTCGGCCGCTCCGACAAACCGGCCAGCCGCAACGACTATACCTACCAGCGTCATGTGGACTGGACCCGCAACGTGCTGACCCAGCTGGCGCTGAATCACATTACCCTGGTGTGCCAGGACTGGGGCGGACTGATCGGCCTGCGGCTGGTGGCGGAACACCCGGACCGTTTCCAGCGGGTGGTGGCGGCCAACACCATGCTGCCCACCGGCGACCACGACCCGGGCGAAGCCTTCCTCCGCTGGCAGACATTCTCCCAGGAAACACCGGTGTTCAAGGTGGGCAGCATCATCCAGTCCGGCACGGCACTGGACATGCCAGCGGACGTGGTGGCCGCCTACGATGCGCCCTTCCCGGACGAATCGTTCAAGGAAGGCGCCCGCCAGTTCCCGACCCTGGTGCCCACCTCACCAGAGGACCCGGCCTGCGAACCAAACCGGCAGGCCTGGAAGACTCTTTTCACGTTCAGGAAACCTTTCCTCACCGCTTTCAGCGACAAGGACCCGATCACCGCCGCCGCCGGCCCGGTGATCCGCAAACTGATTCCCGGCTGCGAGGGCCAGGAACACACCACCATCACCGATGGCGGCCACTTCCTCCAGGAAGACCAGGGCGAGGCGCTGGCGGATGTGGTGGTGCGCTTTATTGCCGCAAATCCACGCGAGGGCAGCTGACATGGACGCATTGCGAACACCGGAAGAACGCTTCCACGACCTGCCAGATTACCCGTTCGCTGCGCACTACCTGTCCGTGGACGACACCGAGGGCGGCCAGCTGCGCATGCACTACCTGGATGAAGGCCCGGCCGATGCCCCCGTGGTGCTGATGCTCCACGGCGAGCCGTCCTGGAGCTACCTGTACCGGCACATGATCGGGCCTGTCACTGCTGCGGGCTTTCGCGTCATCGCGCCGGACCTGATCGGCTTTGGCAAGTCGGACAAGCCGGTGCGCCAGTCGGACTACAGCCACGTGCGCCATGTTCAGTGGGTGGCCGAGCTGCTGGCACAACTGGATCTGGAACAGATCACCCTGGTGTGCCAGGACTGGGGCGGGCTGATTGGCCTGCGACTGGTGGCCGAGCAGCAGGCACGCTTCGCCCGCGTGCTGGCCGCCAACACCATGCTGCCGGGCTTTCCCCTGGACCATCCGGCGCTTGAGGGCATATTCGGCTGGCGCCAGAAACTGCGCACGGGTCTCGGGTTCGGCAGCTGGTTTGCCTTTTCACAGCTGAACCCGTTCTGGCGCGCCGGCAGCATCCTCCAGCTGGGCACCGCTCGACGGTTATCTGCCGGGGAGGTGGCGGCCTACAACGCGCCCTTCCCGCACCGGCGCTTCATGGCCGGCGCACGGGTATTCCCGCGACTGGTGCCCAGTGACATGAACAACAATGCGCATGCCTGGCAGCAACTGATGGCCTGCCAGCTGCCGTTCCTGTGTGCCTTCAGTGACCGAGACCCGATCATGTCCAGCATGGCCGGTATCTTTCCGGCACTGGTACCCGGGTGCACCGGCCAGGCACACACCACCATCCGCGGCGCCAGCCACTTCCTGCAGGACGACAAGGGTGCGGAACTGGCCGACGTGCTGGTGCAGTTCATGCGCGCCACGCCCTGATCCCATGTTCCCGGTGGCCCGCACGCAAAAGGCGTCCGGGCCTGCTAGACTTGGGCGCGACGGCAACAAGTGGCTCAGGAGCCCGATGTGAACATCCCTTCCCTGACAGAATTACTGGCCAAGGGGGCAGACACTGGCGCATCTACCCAGGCGGGAGAGCGGATCCTCGACGCGGCCCTGTCCCTGTTCGTGGAATTTGGCCTGCGTCGCAATACCATGGACGACGTGGCGCAACGGGCCGGCGTCGGACGCGCCACGGTTTACCGCCATTTCGGTGACAAGGACCGCCTGGTGCAGGCGGTGATCCTGCGCGAGATACAGCGCAACCTGCTGATCATCGAGGAACGCGTGCGCAAGATTGCCAGCCCGGTGGATGCATTGCTGGAAGCGTTCGTGCTGTCAGTGTCCATGGCGCACGACAATGCCCTGTTGAAACGCCTGCTGACCTCCGAGCCCGAAACCAGCCTGCCCTATCTCACCGTCCACTACGGCCAGACCATGGACCTGTCCCGGCTGTACCTGGCGGCACGCATTCGTGACGCCCAGAAAGCTGATGCCATGGGCCCGATAGATGCCGACGCCGGCGCCGAGATCATGCTGCGTCTGCTGCAGTCACTCCTGCTCACCCCCGCTGGCGGCGTTCAGGCCAGTGACCGTGACAGCCTGAGGACGTTCGCGGACCAGTGCCTGAGACCCCTGTTCAGCCGGTGAATGCGGGCCCGGCAATGCCGGACCCGCCATCGCCTTACTGGCAACCCAGCGCCGGCGCCGTGTTTGCCACTACATTGTAGAAATGCGTGTAGTAACTGCCATTGAGCGCTTGTGTACCGTCGGCACCCGCGTTCTCGCCAATGATCCAGGTCTCTGCCTTGGGCAGGCCCGCCGCCGCATACGCCGCAATATCCGTATCAGCGTTTCCGTAGGCGCGCACGATATCCAGCCCGACATCCGCCAGCAGGTAGTTCAGGTAGTCTGTCTTGTAGCCCTGGGTGTCCGGCGGAATGGGCCCGCCCCCGTAGGGATTGGAATGATAGTGGTAGTCCTGCAAGCCGATCCGGTCGAACCACTCACGGCGGTCACGGGTTACCCAGTACGGCGCACCGGTCAGATAAATCACCTGGTAACCGCGATCCTTGTAGGCCTGTACGGTTTCAGTGGCATACGAGTAGGTCGACGCCGTCTTGATACCGAGATAGTCCGCTGCTGCCTCGAAGTCATTGGTGGTCAGCGTTCCATCGATATCGAACAGCACTGCCTGGCGTCCGGGCTCCACCACGCTCAGGTAGCCGTCCGCGTGAGACAGGTCGCCCTCCACCACCATGCGCACACGGTATTCGCCCACCGGGCGGGCGCCGGCATTGACTGATATCTTGCCATCGCTGTTGGTACGGTAGCGCCCCAGGTATTGCCAGCCGGACATGCCCGTGCCCGTGATGTAGACCTTGATGTTCTCGTCCTCCAGGTCCTTGTGCAGTACGGCGTCATAATCGAACTTGCCCACCACGGTGGCAGACGTCCCCACCGGCACGATGGCGTCGTGCACCATATGCCATGGCCGATACAGCCAGGTCAGCCAGTTGTTCCCCCAGTGACGAAAACCGCGCCGGGAGGGCGCATCAAACGCCGGCAGATTCAGTGCGCTTTCATAATCCGGACAGGTCACGGCATTGACGGGCGTGGTCACCAGCATGGCCAGGCCACACAGTACGCCCAGACAGATAGTCTTCATGGTATCTCTCCCTGTTGTTGTTATCTCCACGCGGATACCACAAGCCGTAACGGGCATCCGCTGCCAGCGACTATCAGCACTGACGGTATCCGCAACAACGGCACATTCGGTCAACAGGGCGGCATAAATGGACGAGTTTGCCCGGCACTAGTACGTACGTCGTGACAGCTTCCGGGAAGAAGGATGTAGCGCAGAAAGAAAACTCATTCGAAAGAATGAAGCCGGCATTGATCGCCGACTTCATGACAGGACCACGACGGTTGTGTGTCGCTTACCCCTCGGCAGAAACAGGCGCGTCTGAGCCACCTTGCGCCGGCTGTTGCGGGGCGAAGCCGAGCCCGCGCATGAATGCTGCCATCTGGCGCAGGTAGCGGCCCTGGTCCACATGCACCAGGTGATTGCCCGGAAACCAGTGCATCAACGGTTGCTGCCAGTGGTCCCAGAGCAGCCGTGCATGCTTTGGCGGAACGATACGGTCGCCAGCGCCACCGATCACCATCAACCGTGACTTGTCCAGCAACGGTGCCCAGGTAAGCGGACTGGTGGCAGCGCCACTGTGGCGTGCTTCCTGTACGGAAATATTTACCAGTCGCAGGCCACCCCGGATCAGCCAGCCGGCAGGCGCCCACTGGAACATGACATCGGTGAGACTCGCCACCGGCACCACCGGTATGGAAAAGGCCAGCCGTTTCTCGGTGGCCGCCAACAACGCCGACAGATAGCCACCCAGGGAGATGCCTGTAACGCCGTAATCACGCACGCCCTGGGTGTCCAGCCAGTTGAGCAGGGAACGGAAGTCGAACACGGACTGGGCAAACATCTCGTTGACATGGCTGATGCCATAACTGAACACGCCATGACCGCTGAACGGCGCCCATTTTTCCCGGCGCCAGCCATGAAACGGCTGGGTGTAGAGAATCACGTCGTAGCCCTGGCGGAAAAACCAGCCGGCACTGAAAAAGCGGGCATTCACCCTGTAGGAGGACAACATGAAACCGTGAGCAATGATCAGCGTCGGGCGCGGGCCGTCACCATGGTGCCAGTACTGCGCGTGCACAACATTGTTACGCTTGAAGCGCGCATAGTGTTCTGCCAGGGCCGGATTGATCACCTCGAAACGGCTGTCAAAACGCAGGTCTTCAACAACAGCACCCGCTGGCGCCACATCGGACAGCACCTGGCGCCGGTGCACCAGGGGCACAAACGCCGGCTCAACGAATATCTGCTCCCGTTCACCTGCATCAGCCAGCCCGGCGTAGAAATGGCGCTGGCGGTCATCCTCTTTCAGTCGGCGAAGGGTGGAAAAAAGTGCGCCGGTGACAGCCGCACTGGCGAGGAAAAAACGCACCAGGACATCCAGCCACGACAGCACCCACACCAGCAGCTGGGCACGCCATTCCAGGTAAAACGTATCCGGGAACCGGTGAAAGACGGGATCAAGGTTTTTCCACCACGGCTGTTCGGGCATGAACGGCCGGGAGTGACCATAGGTCTCATTGGCAACCCGGGAAACGTGGCTGACCAGTTCATCAACCTGGCTGGAGTCTTTCATTGGCATTCTTCTTGTGATGGGCGTGTGCTGAGTGCTACCCCTGTTCTACCAATGGCTGAACCGGGTCTCAACGCCCGCACGGGGGTAAATCCGGCCAGCCATACGGTTATTTCAGTCAGCGCCGCATTTTGGCCCGAACATCCCCCCGCAAAACCTACTCACGGTTGTCCGGGTGCAGCCAGGCCGGCTTGCCCACCACCACCACGGTGCCGGCAAGCTTGTCGTGAAATCCCTGCTTGCGGCGATCCCAGCCCACCCAGAAGAACCCCAGGAACAGCGGGATCATGGACACGTAGTAGCACAGGTAACGGCCCAACAGCTGCCCTTTGGAGGGGCGACCGCCGGTGCGCGCGTCAGTGATGTAAAGATTGAGTGCCAGCTTGCCGGGGGTCGCACTCAGGTATATCCAGAACACCAGCACCGCAATGGCCGGCAGCACATAATTCACCACCACTTCCATCGGGCCATGCACCAGCTGCTGCGAGGCCAGGTAGTCAGCGCCATACATCCACATAAGCAGCGGCGTTGTCAGCAGCATCATCCAGATCGTATCAATCAGTGACGCAGCCACACGTATCCAGAAGCCGCCGTACTTCACCGGCACATCGCCCGAGAAGGTATTTTCCGTCTGTGGCGCCTGGTACGGATTGCTGCTCATGATTGCGTCCTCGCTGCGCCGCGCCCGTTGCTCAGGCCTCTTCCTTCACCGGTATCTTGCCGATCTTCGCCTGCCAGATACGCGGGCCGGTCTTGTGCACGGAGTCCCCGGTGGAATCCACCGCCACAGTCACCGGCATGTCTTCCACCTCGAATTCATAGATCGCTTCCATGCCCAGGTCCTCGAACGCCAGCACCCTGGAGGACCGGATGGCCTTGGACACCAGGTAGGCGGCTCCACCCACGGCCATCAGGTAGGTCGCCTTGTTGTCGCGGATGGCATCAATGGCCGTATCGCCCCGCTCGGCCTTGCCAACCATGCCGATCAGCCCGGTCTGCTCAAGCATCGTGCGGGTGAATTTGTCCATGCGGGTCGCCGTGGTAGGACCGGCGGGACCGACCACCTCGTCGCCCACCGGGTCCACCGGACCGACGTAGTAGATGAACCGGTTGGTGAAGTCCACCGGCAGCGTTTCACCCTTGGCAATCATGTCCACCAGTCGCTTGTGGGCAGCATCACGCCCGGTCAGCAATTTGCCGTTGAGCAACAAGGTGTCACCGGCTTTCCAGGTCTGCACTTCCTCCGGTGTCACCTCGTCCAGGTTGACGCGCTTGCTCTTGCCGTCATTGCCCCAGGCGATGTCCGGCCAGACGGACAGATCCGGCGCCTTGAGGTCGGCGGCGCCAGAGCCGTCCAGTACAAAGTGGGCGTGGCGGGTGGCGGCGCAGTTGGGAATGATGGCCACCGGTTTGTTGGCCGCGTGCGTGGGCGTATCCATCACCTTCACATCCAGTACCGTGGTCAGGCCACCCAGGCCCTGGGCACCGATACCCAGGGCATTAACCTTCTCGAACAGCTCCAGGCGCAGTTCCTCGGCGCGGTTCTGCGCGCCACGGGCCCGCAGTTCATGGATGTCGATGGGGTCCATGAGCGATTCCTTGGCAAGGATCATCGCTTTCTCGGCGGTACCACCAATACCGATCCCCAGCATGCCGGGCGGGCACCAGCCCGCGCCCATCTTCGGCACCTGCTCCAGCACCCAGTCAACGATGGAGTCGGACGGATTGAGCATGGCGAACTTGGACTTGGCCTCAGAGCCACCGCCTTTGGCCGCCACCTGGATATCCACCGTGTCGCCCGGAACGATGTCGTAATGGATCACAGCCGGGGTATTGTCGCGGGTGTTCTGGCGCTTGCCGTCGGGATCAGACAGCACCGAGGCACGCAGCACATTATCCGGGTGATTGTAGGCACGGCGCACGCCCTCGTTGATCATGTCACTCAACGACAGGTCACCCTCGAACGTAACGTTCATGCCCACCTTGCAGAACACGGTAACGATCCCGGTGTCCTGGCAGATCGGCCGGTGCCCCATGGCTGACATGCGCGAGTTCACCAGTATCTGGGCCAGCGCATCACGGGCGGCGGGATTCTCCTCACGCTCGTACGCCTCATGGACTCCCTTGATGAAGTCTTCCGGATGGTAGTAGGAAATGTACTGCAGCGCGTCAGCAACGCTCTGGATGACGTCGTCCTGGCGAATCACCGTCGTCATGGAAAGGCTCCGTACTGTGAATCTACATGGATGGTTGTGTGGGCGGCGATTATAGCCGTATTTGCGCCGGCCCGGCAGGTCAGGCCGGTGCGCTGCAGGCGCGAAAATGCTCTACCAGCAACTCTGCCACCCGCTCCGGGCGCTCCAGGTGCAGGAAATGCCCGGCTCCGGCCACGTCCTCCACCTGCAGTCCCGCCGGGAAATCCGACTCCACCAGGGTATGGGCAAGCAGCCGCGGGCTCATGCAGCCGTCCTTGCGCCCCATCAGCACCAGTGTCGGCACGTTCACCGGCATCATCAGCCATGCCCGTGCCTGCTTGTGGGCCTCTGTCCAGAATCTCGGCAGGTTGCGGTACCAGTTCAGGGCGGCCGTGAGCACACCCGGCTGACCCAGCGCCTGCTTGGCATTTCGCAGGTACTCACCGCCGTCCCAGTCTGGTGACCAGCGGTTCCAGAGCCATTCCACGCCGGACAGGTCATCACGCCGCAATACCCACTCGGGCACCAGCGGCAGCTGGAAGAACTCCATATAGGCACTGAGCAGCAGTTGCTCAGGCACACGCAACAGTGCTGCCGGCAGGCGTTTGATGGGCGGAATGGCGAGCGCCGCACAGCTGGCAAACAGCTCCGGCGAGCGCGCCGCCGCAAGGTACGCCACCACAGCACCCCAGTCATGGCCCA
Organism: Alcanivoracaceae bacterium; assembly: GCA_029212745.1. Classification (GTDB taxonomy): domain Bacteria; phylum Pseudomonadota; class Gammaproteobacteria; order Pseudomonadales; family Alcanivoracaceae; genus JARGOL01. The sequence goes on along the minus strand of JARGOL010000002.1, from coordinate 246,115 downwards.
CCAGGTGCACATCGCCACCGAGCTCGGTGGCAAACGCCAGCACATCATCCACTGCGGCACGCAGCGAGTAGTCACCGTCAGGGGACAGACAGCCCGGGGCATAGCCGCGCAAGGCCGGGGCAATGGCACAGAAGCCGGCGGCGGCCAGGGCCTCCACCTGCGGCTGCCAGTTGCGGTAGCAGTCCGGGAAACCGTGTAACAGCAGCACGGTGTCGCCATCCCCGGCCATCAGTGCCGGGAACGTCAGGCCGCCATGGTCCAGCGTGATCTCCCGCAGCGTTGTTTTTGCGTCCGCCTTGCCCATCATCCTCTCCCGGATACCGTCTCGCGGGTGACAAACCCGTCCGCGACATCGCCATCGTGCTCGTTTATCGCCAACCGTTCCACCCGGGCTGCCCGGGGGCCCCGCGCCATCCACCGGAGCATCTCCTCCACCGCCAGGGCCGGCCCGGCCAGCACCGCCTCCACCGTGCCGTCGTGGCAATTGCGCACCCAGCCGCTGATGCCCAGGGCCTGCGCCTGCTGGACCGTGCTGGCGCGGTAGAAGACCCCCTGCACCCTGCCATGGGCAATAACGTGACAGGCCCGCTCAGCCATTGTCCGGCTCCGGCGGACGTTCCTGGGCGCGGAACAGGTCTTCCAGCGTGATATCAAGGGCATCCCCCATGGCGTCGCGCGCCCTGTTCACCCGCTGCGCCAGCTCCTGCTCCCACTGGCTGGCCGGATTCTCGGCGAGGCGCAGGGATCGACGCGCCGACCAGGGCAGCATTTGCACCAGCTCAGCCAGCGTCAGGCTGGACAGGTCGCGGGCAAGCACGAAGCTGCCATCCTCGGTGCGCCGGATCATGCCGATGTCCATGAGCAGGTTTCTGAACTCTTCCCAATGCGTGGCTTCCACGTCTTTCAGTACACCCCGCACCTGCCCGGGCTTGAGCAGCGCCCCGCTCTGCTGGCGTTGCCAGAAAATGAACAACAGGCGCATCAGTGACTGCATCCGCGGAATCTGCTTGCGGTGCTCGCTGAATACGGTCAGGGCACGCACCAGCTCGGCGCCACCAAGCACCAGCATCCAGGAAATGTAGATCCAGAGCAGGAACACCGGCACTGCCGCAAATGCACCGTAGACCACCTGGTAGGAAGGCGATGTGCGCACAAAAAGGGCAAACCCGGCCTTGGCCAGTTCGAAGAATATGGCGGCCACGAAGGCCCCAGCCACACCCTGCCGCACCGGCACGTGGCAGTTGGGCACGACGATGTACAGCAGGCTGAGCATGGCAGTGGATGACAGCAGCGGCAGCAAGGATAACCACAGGCGCATGCCGCCGAGATAGTCCACCGCGCTGGAAAACAGGGACACCGATGTCAGGTAGGAGCTGACACCGAGGCCGGCGCCAAGCAGTATCGGCCCGAGACTGATCACCGCCCAGTACATCAGCCAGCTGGTCACGCCCTGGCGCGGCTTGGACACCTGCCAGATGGTATTCATGGTTCCTTCTATCTTGCGCAGCATCAGGATCGAGGTAATGAACAGGAACACCACGCCGATGGCCGTGAGGTTGGTCGCCTGGCGGGAGAATTCCTGCAGGTAGTCCATTACCTGCTCACCGGCCCCGGGGGCAAAATTCTGGAAGGCCCATTCACGGATAGCATCACCGCGCTGGCGCAGGGTGGGTATCGCGGAGAGAATGGCGAACATCACCGTCATCATGGGCACAATGGCAAACAGTGTGGTGTAGGTGAGCGCCGCTGCGCTGTCGCGACAGCCATCACGGTTGAACTGCCGCCACAGCAGGGACAGGAACGCTGCAGCATAACGGGTCGCATTGGTCAGTCGTGTAAGCGGGCTCTGATTAAGTGCCATCTATTGCCTCGGCTCCCTGCATACCTAGAATAGTCAGTCCAACAGCCAACACGGGAATGTTCCATGTCCGGGTACACAATCTATCACAATCCACGCTGCTCAAAATCCCGTCAGACCCTGGCCCTGCTTGAAGAGAATGGCATCCAGCCAGAGGTGGTGCTGTATCTGGAAACACCACCGGACGCGGCCACGCTGAAAACGCTGGTCAGCCAGCTCGGCCTGGCGAACGCCCACGATTTGCTTCGCACGCGCGAATCAGAGTACAAGGAGGCTGGTTTGGGCAAGGACAGCAGCGATGCTGCCATCATCAAGGCCATGGCCCGTTACCCGAAACTGATCGAACGGCCCATCGTGGTCAAGGGGCGCAAGGCGGTTCTCGGCCGCCCGCCCGAGAACGTTCTGGCACTGATCAAGGAGTGAGCGTGCCCGGCTATATCCTGGTTCTTTATTACAGCCGCACCGGTTCCGTGGCGGCACTGGCACGCCATGTTGCCCGGGGCGTTGAAGCCGCCGGCATGGAAGCGCGTTTGCGCACTGTTGCACCGGTGTCTGCCACCTGCGAGGCCAGTGATCCGGACATCCCGGCATCCGGCCCGCCTTACTGCACGCTGGATGACCTGCGTGAATGCGCCGGCCTCGCCCTCGGCTCACCGACCCGTTTTGGCAACATGGCCGCGCCGCTGAAATATTTCATCGACAGCACCAGCGACCTGTGGATGTCAGGTGCCCTGGTGGACCGCCCTGCAGCGGTATTTACCGCCACCTCGAGCCTGCATGGCGGCCAGGAGTCCACCCTTTTGAGCATGATGCTGCCGCTGCTGCACCATGGCATGGTACTGGCGGGCGTGCCCTACACCGAACGTGCCCTGCTGGACACCCGTGGTGGTGGAACACCCTATGGCCCCAGCCATCTGGCGGGCAGCGACAATGACACGACCATCAGTGAGGATGAGTCACGAATCGCGCGTACTCTGGGCGAGCGCCTGGCACGCCTTGCCAGCCGCCTTGGAGACAACTGATGCGCCTTGCCCTGACACTGCTTCACACGGCTCTTCTGGTCACCGGGATTACCAGCCTGCTGATGACCGCGCCCGGGAATACGCCCGTGGCTGCCAAGGTACTGTTTGCCGCGGTGGTGTACGGCCCTCTGCTGCTGTTCCTGCCGGCCTCGCTGAGCGCCGACCGCCGCCTGCTGACCTGGTTCAGCTTCATGCTGCTGTTCTACTTCTCCTGGTTCGTCACCGAAGCCATCGACCCACCCCCCATGCGCTACTGGGCCATTGCCTGCATCACGCAGACAGTGGCCCTGTTTGTGCTGATCATTCTGGCATTGAAGAGACCCGCGACCGGAGCGCCGCGTGATTGATGAGCGCCTGCGACTGCGCACCCCGGAGGGCGCCCAGCTGACACTGGTGCCAGCCGGCATCATGCCGAGGCTGGTGGCGTTCGCGATCGACATGGCGATCCGCATTGCCATTTACATTGCCGCAGCCATCGTCCTGGGCCTGTTCAAGAGCATCAGTGGTGGCCTGATGCTGATCCTGATCTTCCTGCTGGAGTGGTTCTATCCGGTACTGTTTGAGCTGTTCATGCACGGACAGACACCCGGCAAGCGCACCATGGGCCTGGCGGTGGTACACAGTGACGGCTCACCGGTGACCGCCAACGGCAGCATTGTCCGCAACCTGCTGCGTACCGCCGACATGTTCCCGGTGTTCTATCTGGCCGGTTTCCTATCGATGCTGGTCAGTCGGCGCTTCCAGCGGCTGGGCGACCTTGCCGCCGACACCCTTGTCATCCATCTGGACCAGGGACGTCGGCCCGAGACGTCTGTTCATGTCCCTGAGCGAGCGCCTGACTGGCCCGTGGATGTACAGGACCAGCAAACCCTGGTGGCCTTTCTTGAACGCGGCCAGGCACTGACGCCGGAAAGACGCCAGGAACTTGCCCGCATCGTCTACCCGGAACTGCCTGACCAGGACGCTGAACGCCAGGCCCTGGGCGTGGCCCGCCACCTGCTGGGGGACACATGAAACAACGCCAGTTTGAAGCCCTCAACGCAAGCCAATGGCAGGACATGGAAACCCTGCTGGACCAGCTTGAGGCGGTGCGTCAGCAGGCGGTGCCGGATCATCCTGCGGTGCGCGATTTCCCGCAACGCTACCGGCGCATCTGCCATCAGCACGCACTCGCCATTGAACGCGGTTACAGCCTGGCCCTGGTGGACCGGCTCAACAGCATCATCCTGCGTGGCAGACGCCAGCTTTACCGTTTCCGCTTGCCGGTGGCGGGTCCGCTGCGGGAATTGCTGCTGGCCGGGTTCCCCCGCGCCGTGCGCGAGCAGGGTGCGTGGAACCTTGCCAGTGCCGGCGTTTTCCTGTTTTCCCTCGTGCTTGTCTGGGCACTGGTAAGCTGGCGACCGGAAATGGTCTATGCCCTGCTGGATGAACAGTCCGTCAGCACCATGGAAAGCATGTACGACCCGGCCAGCTCACTGGCAGAGGACCGTGACGGGTCGGACGATGTCACCATGTTTGGCTATTACATCTACAACAACATCGGCATCGCTTTCCGCACTTTTGCCGGCGGCCTGTTTTTTGGTATCGGCGCGCTGTTCATCATGTTCTTCAACGGCGGCTACTTTGGCGCTGTTGCGGGTCACCTGGTCAATGTCCAGCATCACGAGCCTTTCTTCACCTTCGTCATCGCCCACGGCGCGCCGGAACTGACCGCCATTGTGCTTGCCGGTGGCTGTGGCCTGCGGCTTGGCTGGTCACTGATTGCACCCGGGCCACGAACGCGGCTGGCCGCGCTCAAGGACGCTGCCAACCAGGCCATGCCGGTGATGTATGGGGTCTTCTTCCTGCTGCTGGCGGCGGCCTTCATCGAGGCATTCTGGTCACCCCGGGACCTGCCGGCCGCGGTCAAGTACAGCGTCGGCGGCACGCTTTGGGTGGGGGTGCTGGCATACCTGTTACTGGCCGGCCGGCGATGGGGAGCACGGCATGCAGATTGAGCGCACCAGTGCGCGCATCGCACCGCGTTCCGCCTGGCAGGCCATGGATATGGGCACGCGCCTGTACCAGCACTGGTGGCGTCCGCTCACAGGTATCTGGCTGGCCACCACGCTGTTGCCCGCCCTGCTGCTGTTGGCGGCAGGCATGTACTGGCACAGCCCGGGCTGGGCAGCTTTCCTGTTCTGGTGGCTGAAGCCGGTGTGGGAAGCGCCGCTGCTGGAGTACATCGCACGTGCCCTGTTCGATCCTGCCACGCGCATCCGCGATGTGCTCTGGCGGCTGCCGGCATTGCTGCGCAGCACACTGCCATTCCTGCTGCTGCGCCGCCTTGATCCATCGCGGGCATTCCATCTGCCGGTGAGTCAGCTTGAAGGCCAGCGCGGCGACGGCTTCAGCAAGCGCGCACGCACCCTGGCGCTGGGCGAAAGCAATCATGCCGGCACCTGCACCGTGCTCATGCTGCATGTGGAGCAGGTGGCCGCCTACGCCCTGTTGATTCTCGGGTTCATGCTGCTGCCCAACCAGCTGGGGGTGGAAGATATCCAGTGGTTCGGCGCGGCGGAGGAACAGCTCGGCACCAGTTTCCTGGTGGCCTGGTACCTGGCCATGTTGGTGTGCGAACCCCTGTATGTGTGCATGAGTTTTGCCCTGTACCTGAACAAGCGGACCTGGCTCGAAGGCTGGGATCTGGAACTGGGTCTGCGACGCATTGGTGAAAAACGACGCCTGGGCCAGGGGCGCAGCAGCTGGCTCGCCCTACTGCTCACCGCCAGCCTGGCTGTCTCCGCACTGGCACCGGCACCAGCATCTGCCAGCGTGTCTGCCGATGCCCGCGAGCAACAGCAAGAGGCCATCGAGCTGGTGGCCGACGAACGTTTCATGCCGATGGAAGAAGTGGAGCGCTGGCGTTTCAAAGGCAATGACGGCAGCGACGCATCGGACGGTGACAGCAACTGGCTCGCCAAAATCCTGAAGTGGCTGTTCTCCATTGAGCCAGAGCCCGGCCAGGAGGCCAGCGCCAGCTGGTTGCCAGACCTGGCGTCCCTGCTGCGCGTGCTGCTGTGGGCGGCAGTGATCAGCCTGGTGATCTGGCTGGTGTACCGCTACCGTCACTGGATCCTGTCGCTGAAGCTGCCCGCGCGGGCGACCAAACCCGCTCGGCCCATGTCTCTCGCCGGTCTGGACATTGCCCGCCACACGCTGCCGGACGACATCAGTGCTGCGGCATTGGCTGCACTGCACGCCGGCGACCGTCGTGAGGCCCTCAGCCTGCTCTACCGGGGTACGCTGTCACGCTTGGTGGAACAGGTTGACGTCCCGGTCGGGCCGGGGGATACGGAACAGGAATGCCTGCGCGCCTTCCGCCGTGTCGCCGGCACACACCGGGGCGTGGCGCTGCTGGCCGAACTGACACCGGCGTGGATCAGCACCGCCTGGGCTCACCGGCCGCCGGCGCAGCAACAGGTTGAGGCACTGGCGCACAGCTGGCGCACGGTGTTCGGCCAGGGTGCGGAGGTGAGCCATGCGTAAGTGGCTGCTCTGGGGCCTTCTGCTGGCCGCCGTGCTGTGGCTGGTGCTCAGTCTTGAACGCTATACCACCGTAGAGCACCGGCCCAGCGATGCGCACTATTACGCGGCGGCCGCCACCCTGCTCGACAAACGCGATATTACATCGCGGCGGGTCTACAGCGCCGCTGAACTCGGCACGCTGCCGGACACCCGTACCCTGCTGATCTTTGACGCCAACCGGGCACAGCTGAGCGATACCCACATCGAAAACCTGCACCAATGGGTTCGCGACGGCGGGCGTCTGGTGCTGGCCGCGCGACTGATTGACTACTTCCACGACTTCGATGAACAGGAAGAGATTGACGAAAGTCGCTACCAGAACGAAGACAACGCCTTCTACAGCGCTGATTACTATCGCAAGCACGACCCACTGGCCTATTCGTTCGGCGTGACTGGCTGGCACAACGATTACCACGGCAACCTGTCACGCCAACCGGCCATGGGCCTGACACGAGAAGCGGCACTGGCGGCGACATCAGAGCTTTTCCTTGAAGTGTGCCTGCAGGGCGTGGACGAGAATGATGTACTGCGCTGCCAGGAACAGATGTGTGGCGATCCGGATGCGGTGTCGGCGTACGCAGTGCATGAAGACGGCGACGATACCTGGCGCTTCGATCTGGACCCGCACGCCGACCTGCTGCACTACGACTTCTACACCTGGGACGGTGACGAGGACCCGGCGGATTACCCGGAAACACCAGTTACCGACACGCGACTTGAGGTGGCAGCCGGCAATGTTAATGGCGACCAGTTGCTCTATCTCAGCTATGGCGACGGCGAGGTGTGGGTGCTGTCAGACCTGGCCATCTTTGAAAATGCGCGCCTGTATCACCTGGAGCATGCCTGGCTGCTGTCTCGGCTGGCCGAGGATGTGGATGCGGCCTGGTGGATAGAGAGCGTCACCATGCCGCCGCTGCTCGAGTGGTTGTGGCGCAATGCATGGCCGGTGCTGGTGGCCTTTGCCCTGCTGGTGGTGCTTTTCATCTGGCAACGGGTACCACGCCGGGGCGTGATCCTCGAGGACCGCAACACACAAGCCACCGATTTTCTCCAGCATCTCCGTGCCGCCAGCCGCTTTTTGTGGCGCGCACACCAGCGCCAGGCCACCCTGCACCCGCTGCGAAGACAGGTGTCCCGGCTTTTGGCCAGGCACAAGAAACAGCAGGAAACCGAATCAGACGCGGACATCGCCGCTCGTATCAGCGGTATGGACCGGGCCGAGATCCGTTTTGCCCTGAGCGGCGAAACCGACAACGACGACGAACTGTTCCAGATTGTCACAACCCTACAGGAATTGAGGAGCCGGCTATGAGCAATGCCGAAACCATCCAGCACGCCAGCGAAACCGCGCGCGCCATCGAAGCTGCCACTGCACGGGTGCTGGTGGGCCAGGAACAGGTGGTCCGTGATGTGCTTGTCGCGCTGATCACCGGTGGCCATGTGCTGCTCGAGGGTGTCCCCGGGCTCGGAAAGACGCTGCTGGTGCGCACACTGGGCCGCTGTCTGTCGGTGGATTTCGCCCGCATCCAGTTCACACCGGACCTGATGCCCACCGATGTCACCGGCCACGCCATGTATGACCCGAAGACCGAGCAATTCCGTATCCGCAAGGGCCCGGCGTTCACCCACCTGCTGCTGGCCGATGAGATCAACCGCGCGTCTGCGAAGACCCAGTCCGCCCTGCTGGAAGTCATGCAGGAGCGGCAGATCACCATCGAGGGAAAATGCTTCTCGCTGGAGCAACCGTTCATGGTGCTGGCGACGCAGAACCCGCTTGACCAGGAGGGCACCTATCCGCTGCCTGAAGCGCAGCTGGACCGGTTCCTGTTCAAGGTCCTGATCGACTACCCGGCAGCAGAACAGGAAGCACAGATCGTGCGCATGATCCTGGACGGCACCATTGCCGAAAGCCTGAATGTGGAAGGCCTGTCACCGATCACCGATGCGGCCGGCGTCATGGCGATGCAGGCAGCCGCGCGCTCGGTAACGGTGGATGACGGCGTGCTTGATTATGCCCTGCGCCTGGTTCGCGTCACCCGTGACATGCCCGGGCTGGTTCGCGGTGGCGGGCCACGCGCCAGTATCGCTATCACCCGCGCAGCACGCGCCAACGCCCTGCTCGAAGGGCGTGATTTTGTCACCCCCGATGACATCAAGTCGGTGGCGCGCCCGGTGTTACGTCACCGGATTGCCCTGAGTGCCGACGCCGAAATCGAGGGCGCCAATCCGGAAACGTTACTTGACCGCTTGCTTGATCAGGTGGAAGCACCGCGACAATGATCATTCCCGGCAAGCGACTGCAACAGTGGGTGCTGCTGTGGCTGGCCCTGGGCCTGGCGCCGGTGGCCGCCCGGCTGATGGAGGCGGACAGCCAGCCCCTGCTGTTGGGCGCCTGGCTGCTGGCCGGTAGTGCGTTGCTGGCGTATGCCCTGGCGGACCTGTGGCAGCTGCTGCGACGGCGCCCGCCCATTGCCGAGCGACGCCTGCCCTCGGCCCTGTCCGTGCAGCTTGAGCATCCGGTCAGCATCCGCCTGCACAGCAACAGCTTTGCCGCCAACAGCTGGCTGGCCGATGAACACCCCGGCGATGACCCCGACACGGGGCTGCCGGTGCTGGTGCACCCGGCCAGCGATGGCAACGTCACTGAATTTACCTACCGCTACCGGCCGTCACGTCGGGGGCTGTGCCAGTTCGGCGACATCCTCCTGTGGCAACCCTCTGCGGCGCGCCTGTTCCGTCGGCGCTATCGCATCAGCGCCGCCACTGACCTGCCGGTGTACCCGGATTTCTCCGTGCTCCAGCGCGATGCCCTCAAGGCACACCAGGACAGTCGCCAGCTGGGCAGCGCCCACCACCAGCAACGGCGCGGCCAGGGCATGGAGTTCCATCAGTTGCGCGAGTACCGCCCGGGTGACAGCCTGCGCCAGATCGACTGGAAGGCCAGCGCCCGCCGGCGCGCCCTGATCAGCCGGGATTACGAAGAGGAACAGAACCAGCAGCTGATTGTGCTGCTTGATGGCGGCCAGCGACTGGCAATGAAGGCCGACGATGTCAGTGCCTTTGACCACGCCCTGAATGCCACCCTGCTACTCAGCTGGCAGGCAGGAAAACAGGGTGATCGCCCCGGTGTCATGCTGTTTTCCGGCGACCAGCCCCTGTGGATTCCGCCGCTGGGCGGCACCTCCAGTATCAACCAGCTGCTCAACCACCTGTATCCACTGCAACCGTCCCCACGCGCCAGCGACTACGCCGACGCCGCCCGCCGACTGCTGGAAAACTGGCAGCGCCATTCCCTGGTGGTACTGGTCACACACTTGCAGCCGGATGATGAAGAAGACCTGCTGGCAGCGATCAAATTGCTGTCGCGCCGGCACCTGGTGCTGGTGGCTGACATGCTGCAACCGGCGCAGGCACGCGTGAGCGACCTGCAGCCACGCAGCATGGATGACGCCTGGTTGGTGACCGGCGACGCCATCTGGCAGGAAGGGCAGCAGGCCCTGTACACACGCCTGCAGCACGCCGGCGCGCTGGTGGTCAGCGCCCTGCCCTGGCACCTGCCAGCGCGGCTGAACCAGCTCTACCTGACACTCAAGCGCGCCGGCCGCCTGTGACCAACGCCTGACCCGCTTTTGCCCGATCAGACAGGGCAAGACAACGGTTTTTTGGTACAGTCAGTGGCGTTTCACAGACCCGTTCTTGCCCAGGAGCACTCCATGGTTGCCTTTACCTTTGCCACCACCCGCAGCGTCATGTGCGAGCCCGGCGCCAGCAGACAGCTGGGCGCCCATGCCACGGGACTGGGCATACAACGGCCGCTGGTGGTCACCGATGCCGGCATCTACAAGGCCGGTATCCTGCAGCCCGGCCTGGACAGCCTTGAAGCCGCCGGCCTCGCCAGCGCGGTGTTCGCCGACGTGGTTGCCGACCCGCCGGAGCAGGTCATCGAACAGGCCCTGGAAGCGGCGCGCGCGCACGATTGCGACGGCGTTATCGGTTTCGGCGGTGGCAGCGCCATGGACACGGCCAAGCTGGTGGCCTTGCTGATCCGTTCGCCCCAGCCCCTTGAGCAGGCCTACGGGGTGGGAAATGCCCGTGGCGACCGCTTGCCCCTGATCCAGATCCCGACCACGGCGGGTACCGGTTCGGAAGTCACCCCCATCGCCATCGTTACTACCGGGGAAACCACCAAGGCCGGGGTTGTGGCGCCGCAGCTGTTACCGGATCTGGCCATTCTTGACGCTGAACTGACCGTGGGCCTGCCAGCGGCTGTCACCGCCGCCACCGGCATCGATGCCATGGTCCATGCCATCGAGGCCTACACCAGCCGCCACCGCAAGAACCCCTATTCCGACATGCTCGCCCGTGAAGCCCTGCGGCTGCTGTCCGGCGCCATCCATACGGCCGTCAACGACGGTGGGCATATCGGTGCGCGCAACGACATGCTGCTGGGCGCCATGCTGGCGGGACAGGCCTTTGCCAACGCGCCAGTGGCCGCGGTGCACGCCCTTGCCTACCCGCTCGGCGGCATTTATCACATTCCCCATGGCCTCAGTAACGCCCTGGTGCTCAGCCACGTGATGCGCTTTAACCAGCCGGCGGCAGATGCCCTGTATGCGGAGCTGGCGCCGGTGATACTGCCGGAAGGTCATCGCCCCGGTGACAGCCCCACCAGCACCCTGATCGACTACCTTGGCGGGTTGTCAGCGGCACTTGGCCTGCCCGACCGTCTGCGCGACATGGACATCCCCGAAGATGCCATCGCCCGACTGGCCAGCGACGCCATGAAGCAGGAAAGGCTGCTGGTGAATAACCCGCGCGAGGTGACCGAGGCCGACGCCGTTGCCATCTACAAGGCGGCCTGGTGATGAGCAACGACCGCGTAACGCCAGAGAGCCGGGTGGATTACCACTGGTTCACCCCCATCACCACGCGCTGGCACGACAATGACCTTTACGGCCACGTCAACAACGTCACCTACTACGCGTTTTTTGACAGTGTCGCCAACCGCTTCCTGATCGAGGAAGGCGGGCTGGATATCCATCACGGCCAGACAATCGGCCTGGTGGTGAACTCCGGCTGCAACTACTTTGCCCCGCTGGCATTTCCAGAATCGCTGCACGGCGGGCTGCGGGTCAATCGACTCGGCACCAGTTCCGTGGAATACGGCATCGCCATTTTCCGTGACGGCGAAAACCGCGCCGCAGCACAGGGGCACTTCGTGCATGTATTTGTCGATCGCCACACACGCAAGTCCTGCCCCATCCCTGAATCAGTCCGGTCAGCACTGGCGCGACTGATGGCGCAAGCCTGAATGATACCGGTCCTCAAGTAGATCAACCCGCATGCCACGTATGCGCCAGGACGTTCGCCGGTGCAGCGCAGTGCGTTCCGTCAGGCTGCAGCAGGTTCCATGCGTAGTCTGCCCAGGATAACGTGCGCCAGGTCGGCAATGGTAAAGCCAGTGCCATGTCCCGCATCCAACCGGAACCCGTAATCCGCCTCGACTGAACCCGGTGCCTGACAGCAATCTTGGCCGCCCCATTCTCCCGCACAGCGTGCCAGGAACCACTGCCAAGGGCTCACACCGTTACCCCGGCGTGATTGGCGAGTTTGCCGGCGGCCCCTTCCAGCAACGCCGCCCGGATATCATCCGGCACCGGCGTCTTCTGCCAGTTATCGATGGTCACCATCACGTACACGGCCTCGGCCCGGGACACCGGAGTCAGCTCGGGCCAGCGCCGGAACGTGATTGCCAGCCGGTAGGAACTGTTGCCGACCTGGTCACAGCACACCTCTGCCGACAGCACATCATCAAACCGGGCCGGCGCCTGCCATTCCAGTGTCAGCTTGACCACCTGGTTGTCCAGCCCACGCGCCAGCACGTCGCGATAGTCCATACCGATGGCACGCAGGAATTCCGTCGCTGCCAGGTCTGCGTAATCCGCATACCGGGCATTGAAGACCACGTTCTGCGCATCACACTCGCCATAGCGCACACGAAAAAGGTAACGAAAGACACTCATGCATCGGTCTCCGGGGGGTCGGGTGGGGCATCGTCGGACGCATCCGGCAGCGGATTGTCATAGTCGGGCCGGTCATTGCGCTCGGCCACGATGCGTTTATGGGTCTTGCGCGCATAGACCTCCCAGATGGCCGCATCACTGCCTGCCTCGACATAATCGCGTTGTGCCAGGCCACGCACGATGGAGGCCAGCACGAAACGGGCATTGTCCACATCAGCCATCGGTCCCTGGCCTTTCTCAAGTGATGGCAGCCGGCCGTGACCACCCGAAAAGCTCAGCACATGGAAAGGCCCGTCGACGGCATCGGCGAACAGGAACAGCTCCACCCGGCGGTGTGCCTGGGTGGGCGAGATCATCACGGTGGCCGGCATCATCAGTTTCATCGGCGGGCGCTGCCCTCCATCTGTTCAAGCTCGTCATCCGTGAGCGGACGAAATTCACCCGGCGCCAGTGACTGATCCAGGGCCAGCGGTCCAATCGCCTCTCGGTGCAGGGCCTGCACCCGGTTGCCCACCGCCGCCAGCATGCGTTTGACCTGATGATACCGGCCCTCGCTGATGGTCAGGCGGATACAGGTGGGCGTCACTCTCTCCACCGTTGCCGGGCGCGTATTCTTCGTCTCGTTGCGCAGCTGCACGCCCTGTTCCAGCCGCTCACAGGCCGCGTCTGTGAGCGCATCCGCCAGCTCCACACGATAGGTCTTGGGCAGGTGCGACGCCGGCGCCGTAATGCGATGGGACCACTGCCCGTCGCTGGTCAGCAACACCAGGCCGGTGGTATCCGCATCCAGCCGTCCGGCCGGGTGCAGGTCGCGGCGCAGTTCTGAAGGCAGCAGGCCCAGCACTGTGGGATTGTCGGGATCGTCGGTGGAACAGACAACGCCGGGCGGCTTGTTGAGCATCAGGTAGCGGTGACCGGCAAGCACCAGCACCTCACCATCCAGGGTCACATGGTCATCGTCTGCCAGCACCAGCGCCGCCTTGCGTTGCGTCTCACCATTGACGCGCACGCGTCCGGTGCCAATGCAGCGCTTGGCATTCTTGCGTGTCATGCCAGAGGCGTGGGCGACAAAAAAATCCAGCCGCATGCCGGCTCCCGTCTGCGATGTCCGATAACACCCGAGGTTGCTATCCTACATCAGTCATCCCCACAAACGGTCGAGCATGCGCGCCCTTTTGCTGTTGTTTTTTATGCTACCGGCCCTGAGCCACGCCCACGGTGGCGGACTGGACAGCCAGGGCGGCCACACCGCACGTGCCAGCGGCGAATACCACTGTCACCGCGAACCGTGCTTTTCCAACCAGCAAAGCCAGCACGACGCCGAACGTGAGGCGCGCCAGCAGGGCCGGCCGTTCACGACCCTGTATGACCGCGAGCAATGGCCGCACTGGCTGGATAGCGATGGCGACTGTCAGGACACACGCGCGGAGATCCTCATCCGGCAGAGCCAGACAGCGGTGGTCTTTGCCGGGAACGATCCCTGTCGGGTGGACTATGGACGCTGGCTGGATCCGTACACCAACACCCTGTTCCACGACGCCGCGGCACTGGATATCGACCACATCGTGCCGCTGCGCCATGCCCACGGCCACGGCGGCCATGCCTGGAGCGTGGCCATGCGGCGGCGCTTTGCCAACGACCCGGACAACCTGCTCGCCGTCAGCGCCAGCGCCAATCGCAGCAAGGGCCACCGGGGCCCGGATGAATGGCGCCCGCCCCACCCGGCATTCTGGTGCGAATACGCCAGGCGCTGGCAGGCGATCAAGCAGCGCTATGCCTTGCAGGTGACACCACCAGAGCAGACCGCCCTCGCCGAGATGCTCGCCACCTGCCCCTGAGGACAACGGTCAGCTGCGTCGACTGTCGCGCCAGGCAGTGGGTGACAGCCCGGTCCAGCGGCGGAAAGCGCGGCCGAAGTTGGACGGATCGTTGTAGCCCAGACGCGCCGCGATATCGTCCACCGGCCGTTCACTGTGCGCCAGCATGTCCATGGCCAGACGCCCGCGCAGCTGCTCCACCACCGCCTGGTAGGTAGTGTTCTGCGCCTGCAAACGCCGGCGCAAGGTGCGCGGGGTCATGTGCAGGGCTTCCGCCACCCGGTCCATGGAACGGGCCTCGGTCAGGTATTGCTCGGCCAGCTGCCGGACCCGGCCAAGCAGGCCTTCTGCCTGGGCCATGTCCTGCAGGGCACGCTCGCACTGCTCGGTGGCCAGCTTGACCAGCTGCGGATCGGCCGTGCCCGTGGTCCGCGACAGCCAGTGTGCCGGAAAAGCGATCTCGCACCAGGCGCAATCGAACCGTACTTCCCCCTCGATCATGCCGATCACCAGGTCATGGTGTGGTGCGCGCGAATAGGCGAAACGGACCTCCGTCACCGGCGGCACCTCGCCGAACATCTGCCGGCCAATGTTGAACAGGGACGCCACCACCACATCCATGACCACGGTGTAGAGCTCACCCAGGGGAACGCCTTCGTCAAAGCGCAGGACCCCGGTGTCACCTTCACTGTGGTAGCTCAGCGTAAGCAGGCCGGTGCGGGTGCGCAGGTAGCGCAAGGCCAGCTCCAGCGCATCCCCCAGAGTGCTGCTGGCAAGCACCGCGTAGCCGAGAAAGCCGTGGCTGCGCAGGTCCACGCCAGCCGCCTCGGTCATGGCCTTGCGAATATCCAGGCCCGAGGCATACACCTGCTCGAGTACCCTGAGCCCGGTCATCACCGGCAGGGCCAGCTCCGGCTGCTGCAATCGCCGCAGGGTCAGGCCGGTACCGGCGAGCACGGCCTGCTCATCGGCGCCATTATCGCAGGCGGCCTTCACCAGACGCGCGAGATACGGCGCCATCAGGCGGTCCAGGGCAACATCCATGGACGCGGTTCGGGCAATGGACACGACGATGAACTCCTCTGCACAGGCAATACCGGGCCTCACTGTAGCGACGCCCCGGCCGCCAGCACATGACCAAAACGCGCAGCAGCTGTCCGATAATGACCGAATTACGTCCAGTGATCACCTTCTGTCGCCGACGCCTATCGTTAACACTGACCACTGTAACGTTCCTCATTGACCAGACGTGGAGAAGTTGTATGGAAGCCGCCGTTCAGCAGACACCCAAGCGTGCCCGCCCCCTTGCCGGCACCACCGTAGGCATTCCCCCGCGCCAGCTGGACTTCACCCTGCCAGCGCAGGGCCAGCGCTATTTTTACGACAACAACGCCACCGCTTCCCTTTTCTTTGCCATGCTGTCGGCGTTTTTCCCGCCCGGCGAGGACTACTTCGTGGAATCGGTCCGCCATTACCGCAAGCGGGTCACCGACCCGAAGCTAAAGGCCGAGGTATCCGGCTTCATCGGCCAGGAGGCCATCCACGGGCGCGAACATGACCGCCTCAACGAGCTGCTCAGCAGCCGTGGCTTTGCCATGAAAGCACCGGACAAGGCGGTACGCGCCGCCCTGTGGGTGCTCGACCAGCTGCCGCAGAGCCAGAAGCTGGCCTGCACCACCTTCATGGAGCACTTCACCGCCCTGCTCGGCGAGCAGCTGCTCACCGATGAACTGTTTGCCCGCCGCGCCGAGCCGGAGATGATCCAGCTGTGGTTCTGGCACGCGCTGGAAGAGCTGGAACACAAGTCCGTGGCCTATGACGTCTACGACCTGGTGGGCAACAGCCGCCGCGAGCGCATTCTCGCCTACGCCCTGGTCACCGGCACCATGATCCCCGCCGTGCTGGCCAGCTGGGGCTATATGCTGGCGAAGGAAGGCGTGTTCCGGAATCCGAAGGACATCCGTCGCGGCATGAAGCTGCTGCTGGGTCGCAAGGGGTTCATCACCCGTATCCTGCCGCAGATGGGCCTGTTTGCGCGCAAGGACTTCCACCCGGACAAGCACGACACCCGCGCCCTGGTGGCCAAGTGGCGCAACAAACTGTTCGGCGAGAGCGGCAGCCTGGCCAGTGACCTGCGCAACCCCGAGGTGGCCACCGTCCAGTAACAGGACCGGCGCTGGCTGCAGGGACCGGCCCGTTCACCGGACGGGCCAATTCCTGCGCTGGCGTTTCCACCTACCTTTACATTCATCGATGTAACCAAATAGCAGTCTGATCGGGCCAGGTGCTGACCGCATTTTGGCCCCGGCATGACCGGCACCCGGCAGCGCAACAATGCGACCATGGTTGCCACAGACAACAACCGTTTTCAGGACCAAGGGACGGAGACCACCATGGCCTCAAACCATTACGACGTCGTTATTGTAGGCGCCGGCCTGTCTGGCATCGGCGCCGCCTACCACCTGCAACAGAATTGCCCGGGCAAGACCTACACCATTCTTGAAGGCCGTGACGCCATCGGCGGCACCTGGGACCTGTTCCGCTACCCGGGCATCCGTTCCGACTCCGACATGTACACCCTGGGCTACAACTTCAAGCCCTGGGAAGGTGAAAAGGCCATCGCCGATGGCCACACCATCCGCGACTACATCGAGGAGACCGCGGACGAGAATGCCATCAAGGACAACATCCGTTTCAAGCGCATGGTGCGCAAGGCCGAATGGGACACCGACAGCGCCACCTGGACAGTGACCACCACCATCGGCAAGTCCAACCGCAAGGAAATCTTCACCTGCAACTTCCTGATGATGTGTTCCGGCTACTACCGCTACGACAAGGGCTACACCCCGGAATTCGACGGCGTGGATGATTTTGCCGGCCAGCTGATTCACCCGCAGCACTGGCCTGAGGACCTGGACTACAGCGGCAAGAAGATCGTCGTGATTGGCTCCGGCGCCACTGCCATGACCCTGATCCCGTCGCTGGCGAAGACAGCCGACAAGGTCACCATGCTGCAGCGCTCGCCCACCTATGTCCTGTCCATGCCGGACAAGGACCATGTGGCCAACCTGCTGCGCAAGTACCTGCCGGCGGGCCTGGCCTACACCCTGACGCGGATCAAGAACGTGTCACTGGCCATGTTCATGTACGAACTCAGTCGCCGTCGCCCGGAACTGGTCAAGAAAGTCCTGCGGGCCCAGCTCAAGCAGATGCTCGGCAACAGCATCGACATCGACAAGCATTTCAAACCCAGCTACAACCCCTGGGACCAGCGCCTGTGCCTGGTGCCCAACGCGGACCTGTTCAAGGCCATCAAGAACGGCAAGGCCGATGTTGCCACCGACCATATTGACTGCTTCGTGGAAAACGGCATCAAGCTGAAATCCGGTGAGGTGCTCGAGGCTGACATCGTTGTCACTGCCACCGGGCTGGACCTGGTGGCACTGGGCGGCGCCGACGTCTACGTGGACGGCGACAAGGTCAATGTCGGCGACCATTACAGCTACAAGGGCATGATGCTCGACGGCGTGCCCAATGCCGTCAGCGTGATTGGCTACACCAACGCCAGCTGGACCCTGAAAGCGGATCTCACCAGCGAGTATACCTGCCGGCTGATCAACCACATGGATGCCCACGGCTACGACATCTGCATGCCCAACCATGACGTCAGGGAGCCGGTCACCGATCCGCTGCTGGACCTCAGCTCCGGCTATGTCCAGCGCGCCCTGGACAAGTTCCCCAAGCAGGGCGCGAAAGCCCCCTGGCGTGTCTACCAGAATTACGCCATGGACCTGATCAAGATGCGTTTCTCCCCGGTGAAGGACGAACACATGCTGTTCTATCGGGTGGGCGAGCTGAAAAGCGAAGCGCGCCTGGCCAGCTGAATAACTGTCCTGTCGCCGCCCTGTCCCGGCCCCGCACCTGCGGGGCCTTTTTCTGTGTGGCGGTTTTGGCCTGCGCCCCGTCCCGGACAGGCCGGCGTTCGTGGCAGCACTGGCAGCGCCGAGACGGTAAAAGCCGGTAAAAACAGGAATGAACACGTGCTACTTTCTGCTATCATCGCGTTTTGACAGCATCAGCGCAGCATGCTCCACGGCTCCTGCCGCCACGGCAGCCGCCACGGACGTGTGGGGTAATTTTCGGGAGCGTTATGAACGCGGCGCAGACAGGCAGGCAAGGCAGAGGCAAACACTTCCTTCTGTTTGCGTGCATGGTGCTCGCACCCGTTCTGGCCAGTGCCGCCTCGGTATCCGTCAGGGTGGTCGACAGCCAGGGCAACCCCGTGTCCGGCACCGTGGTGGAACTGTTTGGGGTTGAAGCTGCGCCGCAGGACCATCGCTACGCAGTGGACCAGCAACAAAAGCAGTTCGTACCACACGTGAGCGTCATCCCATCCGGAGCCTCCGTCTGGTTCCCCAACAGCGATGACATACGTCACCACGTGTATTCGTTTTCCCCCGCACGTCGTTTTGAGCTCAAGCTGTATTCAGGCACACCAGCAGACCCGGTCGGTTTCCCGGACACCGGCATGGTGGCCCTGGGTTGCAACATCCACGATGGCATGGTCGGCTTCATTTACGTGAGCGATGCGCCCCGCTACCAGGTATCCGACAACCGCGGGCGGGTGGATTTTGATCGCGTCAGCGCTTCTGGCCCGGTCCGTCTGGCCGTCCGCCATCCCTGGCGTAATGAACAGCTGCCAGTGACCCGGTCAGTATCCAGACGAGAGCTGGAAACCAATACGATCATCGAGATGACGATTAACGACCTTGGTCCGGACCCACGAAACCGCCGGGCGCAGCCAGACAATCCATTTATCAGGAAAAATCCGTTTGCCAATTAAGTTTCGCAACATACTGGTACTTGGCCTGCTTTCGCTGCTGCTTGTCATCTTCGTACCCGCCTTCGTCTACGTGCTTGGCATCACCACAGACGTGGTGGAATCCAATGCGGCGCGGAAAATGGCACAGGCCGAGACGTTTTTTTTGACGAGAAACTCCGCTTCCAGACGGAGCAGGTCATGTCCGGCACGGTGGTACTGGTGGAGGACTTTGGCTTCAAGGATGCCGTTGCCTCAGGCGACATCGCCACCATCCAGTCGGCGCTGGAAAACCACGGCGCCCGTATCGGCGCCGAGTTTGCCAATCTGCGCCTGCAGGATGGCCGGCTGATCACTTCGAACCCTGACATTCCTTTCATGCCTTCCGGCTTCGATACCGAAGACGGTCAACTCAAGGCCGAGATCCAGCTGGTCAACCAGCGCGCCTTCCTGATGGTGACCAATCAGATACTGGCACCCCGGCCCATCGCCATGGTGACCTTCGGCTTTGAGATTGGCGACCGCTTCCTGGCGCGTCTCAAGGCCATCAGCGGGCTGGATATCGCGCTGTTTGATACGTCCCGGCAGTCTGCCTACCTGCTCGACAGCACCCTGCCCGCCGGTTCAGACGCTGAACTGCAACGCCTCGCGGCATCCATGACGGGCGAGGCACTGACACGCATCGCGTTACCCGGCGGTGAGCAACTGGTTCGCCTGATGACGCCTTACCCGGATGCCCCGGTTTCTTTCGCGTTGCTGCGCTCACTGGCTGCCGAAAAAGAAGGCCTGCGGGAACTCAGTCGCAACCTGCTGATACTGGCACTGGGCGCTGTGGGCCTGGCCAGCTTTGCCGGTCTGCTGTTGGCGCGGCGGCTGACACGCCCGCTGGAAGAATTGTCGCGCCTGGCAAACCGTATTGCCGCGGGTGACTACCGTGGCCGTGCGCGGCAACGCAAGATTATCGAGCTGAACACCCTGTCGCGGGGCATCAATTCCATGCAGCGGGCCATTGCCGACCGCGAGAAACGGATCGAATACCAGATGCGGCACGACCCGCTCACCGGCCTGCCCAATCGCCTCAACCTGCAGTCGGAGCTTGCGCACCTGATGGCGCAACGCACGCCAGTGGTACTGATGGCCTTTGACATCAACGACCTGCGGCGCATCAACGACGCCTACGGTCAGGACGCAGGTGACACCGCCATCTGCGAGCTGGCCGGTCGCCTGCAGCAGGTGTTCGCCCGGCGTGCCTCGGTCTTCCGTACTGGCGGTGATGAATTCACCGTTGTCATCCGCGATGCCGACGAGGTCCAGGCCATGCACATGGCACGCATGGTCAGTGACAGCATGAAGCAGCCAGTCTGCATTGGCGAAGACCTTTACCAGCTGATCGAGCTCAGCGCCGGTTTCGTCTGCTGCCCTGAAGACGGCAGTGAGCCGGAAGCCGCCATGCGACGGGCAGAAATGAGCGTCTACCGGGCCAAGCAGCTCCGTGCCTTTGTCCTGCGCTACGATGCCGGCAGCGATGAGCAGCGGCAGCGCCGCCTGCGCCTGGCCTCTGATGTGGAATATGCGGTGGAGCGGCAACAGCTGCACCTGCTGTATCAGCCCAAGGTGGCCGCAGATGATTCGTCCCATATTGGCGCCGAAGCCCTGCTCCGCTGGGAGCACCCGGAGCTGGGCCCCATTTCACCTGCGGAGTTCATCCCCATTGCTGAAAAGAGTGGTGCCATCCGCAGCATGACCCGCTGGGTGCTGGAACAGGTATGCCAGAGCATTGCCCAGTGGTCCTCCATGGGCCTGCGCATTCCCGTGTCGATGAACGTCAGTGTCGAGGACATCCGTGACAGCGCCCTGTCCGGCGATATCATCGCGCGCGTGGCGGAGCTTGGTTTCGAGCCTGCGCTTCTTTGCATCGAGATCACCGAAACCATGCTCATGGAACAGGCCAGCGCGGCGGTGGAATTTGCCCAGCGCCTGAGGCGTCACAACATACGCGTGTCGGTGGATGATTTCGGTACCGGGCATTCATCCCTGGCCCGGCTGCGCGAGCTCACGGTGGACGAAATCAAGATCGATAAATGTTTCGTCCTCGGCTCCCTCGCTGATCCACGCGACCGTGCCATTGTCGAAGCCACCGTCGCACTGGCCAAGCGTCTGCACTGCACGACCGTGGCTGAAGGCGTCGAGGACCAGGCCTGCGTCGACGCATTGCGCAGCCTGTCCTGCGATATGCTGCAAGGCTTCCATTTCAGCAAGCCACTGAAGCGGGAAGCATTCGAACAGTGGTGTGTGAGCTGGAGGGGGCGGCGTGGCTAGACTGGTTCTGCTGATTGCATGGGGTCTGGCGTTGACCGGGCCGGCCTTTGGCGAGCGGGGCCGGCTGCTGGCCACCGGCGGCATTGCCCACCTGGATGGCGGTGCAGGCGGCGGCATTGTGCCAATGGCTCTCCTCGCCGGCTACGCCAGTGACGACCAGTATGGCGGCACGGTGTCTGCCACCCGCACGGATGTGGACGATTACCGGCTCAACACCTTCTCCGCCGCCTTCAACTGGCACAACCGTATCGAGCTGTCGGCGTCACGCCAGGTCTTCAACCTTGGCACCCTGGGGCGCCAGGTGGGCACGGGTGCCCTCGACCTGCAAGTCAATACGGTGGGTGTCAAAGTGCGCCTGGCCGGCGATGTGCTCTACACCGAAATGCCCCAGGTGTCGCTCGGTGCGGTCTATCGCCGCCACCATGATTTCGATATTCCCGAACTGGTGGGAGCGCGCGAAGACTCCGGCACCGACGCCTATCTTGCCGCCACCAAGGTGTTCCTGGCCGGCTGGCTGGAGCAGCGCTGGCTGGTCAATGCCGCCGTCCGCAACAGCAGCGCCAACCATGCCGGCCTGGTGGGCTTTGGCGGTGACCGCGAAAGCGGCCGTTCCACACTGCTGGAGGGCACGCTGGGCTGGTTCGCCAGCGACGCGCTGTTGATCGGCACCGAGTACCGCCAGAAGCCGGACAACCTCACGGCACTGGACGAGGACAACTGGCGCGATGTCTTCATCGCCTGGTTCCCTGACAAGCAATGGTCCCTGGCCGCAGCCGCTGTGGACCTGGGGGACATAGGCCCGCTGGAGGACCAGCGCGGCGTCTACCTGTCACTGACCGGGAGTTTCTGATGCGCATCCTTGCTGCCGTTTTTCTGGTCCTGGCTATTGCTGCCTGCCAGTCCCATTCCACTCTGTACCAGCAGCTTGGCGGGGCCGACGGTGTGGACAGCCTGGTGACCCGTTTCATGGAACGGATTGGTAGCGACCCGCGCATCGCCGCCCGCTTTGCGGACACCGACCCGGCCCGCTTCCATCGCCTGCTCAGCGCACAGATCTGCAGCATCAGCAACGGCGGTTGCGTCTACGACGGCGACAGCATGGCGCAGGTGCACGCCGGCATGGACATACGCCCGGCGGAATTCAATGCGCTGGTGGAGGACCTGATCAGTGCCATGAACGACGAAGGCCTGCCCCAGGCTGTGCAGAACCAGCTGTTGGCACGACTGGCTCCCATGCAGGGCGATATCGTCGGCCACTGACCCGGCGTTTGTTGCCCAACAGTGATGTCGCCGACCAATAACGGCGTGCAACCGGGCACCCTCGCGCCTGCTCTGTTGGTCTTTTGTGGTCACAATCCCGCTGCATGCTGGTCATTTTGCGCCCCGCAGGCGCTAACTGACTGATTTTTCGTCACTTCGGTTGAGATAACCTGCCCACCCTGTAGGGTGGGTAGTCTTCGCTGTTTGTCCATTGGACGTTTTGGAGGGCCATCTACATCGCCGTCAAATGACTTCGGCTGATATTCACCGAGACAGGAGACACCGCATGACTGACAAGAATCCCGACAAGGGCTACGTGGCGATACTGGGCTGGAGCCTGAACGCCATTGACGCCATCGACCGTTTCGATCGCAAGTACGTCGTCGTTGCCCCCGAATGGGCAGAAGACTATGCCCGCGAGCACGACATCCCGTTCATCTCCTGGAATTTCGAGCGCCTCAACGACCGCTCCATGGAAATTGCCGAGCGTCTGAAAGAAGAAGGCGTGGATGTGGCAATTCCCCTTTTCGAGGAAACCGTGGAATGGGCCGGCGCCATCAACGCCGTGCTGATGGAAAAGCCGCGCCTGATGGGCCAGGCATTGCTGATGCGGGACAAGGCATTGATGAAGCGCCGTGCCCAGCTCGGCGGCATCCGCGTGGGCATCTTCGAGGAAGCCCACGACAAGGGCGACGTGATCCGCTTCCTGCGCCGTGTTAACCAGGCGCTGCTGAAACTGGACGGCGACCCGAATGACCCGATCCACCTGAAGGCCTTCGACAAGGCCGGCTGCATGGGCCACCGCGTCATCCGTACGCCGGATGAGGTGGACACCATCCCTGAAGACGAATTCCCCGTGCTGATGGAAAGCCACCTGGACGGCTGGGAGTTTGCGGTAGAAGCGTGGATCCACGACCGCGAGATCAAGTTCCTCAACATCTCCGAGTACGTGACGCTGGGCTACTCCGTGTTTGTACCCGCCTCCCCCGAGCTGGAAGTCTGGCGCGAACGCATCCGCGAGGAAATCGAGAAGCTGATTGAAACCTTCGATATCGATTTCGGCTTCATCCATCCGGAATACTTTGTCACCAGCGACGGCAAAATGTACTTCGGCGAGGTGGCCTACCGGCCGCCGGGCTTCAAGGTGTTCGAGCTGCTCGAGCGCGCCTACGGTTTCAACGCCTACCAGGCCATGGTGCTGTGCTTTGACCCGAAGAGCACCAAGGAAGAGGTGGATGCCTTCTTCCCGAAAGAAGTGGTGGACGCCACCGGCCATGCCGGCTGCTTCGGCGTGTACCCGCGCCGGCGCGTGGTCAACAGCCTGGAGATTCCGGCAGAGACCGAAAACCACCCCTACTTCGAGTTCCACGAACTGCAGGCCCCGATGGAAAACAAGGTGACCAAACGCACCGCATTTGGCACGCACTGGGGGCTGGTGTACTTTTTCGGGGACGACCCGTACAAGATGCGCGACCTGCTCAAGCATCAGGAGGATCTGGACTTCTATGTCTGATGGGCAATCGCCCCAGCCGGCCGCCAACGCCGGCGCCCTGGAACGCGCACTGGCGCGGCTCGCCGAGTCGCGTGATTTCGCCAAACCGCGCCTGACACCCCCGGTGCTGGAGCAGGCCCGCCGCCTGTTCCTGTCAGAAGGCGGCATCGAGGCACTCTACCAGCACGCCCCGGCCCTGGATGCCGCCGGCCTGTTTGCCGGCACCGACTGGGCGTTTCCCCAGGCCCTGGTGCCCGGGCTGGTGGCCAACACCCTGAACCACGGTGACCGGCAGATGGTGATGCTGGAGGTGATCAACCAGCTGCGCCTGCTGGCCGTGGCCCGCGGCGACGCCAGCCACGCCGGCATCTCCGCCGAGCAGGCCCGGCATTACCTGACCCAGGTACTGGCCCTGAACCTCGAGCGGGTGTTTGGCGGCGGTGCCTCCGAGGAGGCGCGGGTTAGCGGTGGCGACATGCACACGGCCCTGGACCGGCTGTTTGCCTACCTGGTGGCACACATCGGCTACGAGGACATCCTCGGTAACCTGGTGGATGAAATCTGGCGCATCCTCGGCCAGCGCCCGGTACAGATCAGCCATGTGAAATCCATGATCGCCCAGATTGCGGTGACCCTGTCCAGTGGCACCACCGAACTGGGCGATGCCCGGCTGGGCAGCGACCGGCTGATCTCGGCACTGTTCGGCCCCACCCATCACTGTCGAGAGGACCCGGGGGTGGCAGCCTACCTGGAGCGCCTGGATAACCTCGACAGCGCCGGCCTGCAACAGGAAGCCAACGGCTTTTCCCGGGCCATGCATGACACCGGGCTGGTATCCGACTACCACGCCGCGTTCCTGCGCTGGCTGGCGCCCCGGGGCCACAGTGACCTGGTGCCGGCGGCGCTGGGCCTGAGTACGCTGGGCACGGATGTGTACCGCTGCTACACCGAGCTGACCCTGCAGCTGATCGAGGAAGCCATTCACCCGCAGACCGCACAAGCTGTCTATGGACTGGCCATGCTGCTGGAGCGTGGCATTCTCTACATGCCCTCTACGGCGCCGGCGCTGTGGCGCCAGGTCCGGATGACGCTCAGCGCCGAGTCCGAGGCCATCATCAGCCGCATATTCGGCACCGACCTGCCCGCGCGTATCCAGCTGCTGGCCGGTGTCATTACAGTGCTTGGCCTGCCTCTGGGCGTGGGCCAGGGCAACAACCCCACCTGCCAGTCCGCGCGGGCGATCTCCATGTGGTCCTACAGTGATCCGGATTACCTGCTCCACCTGGTGGCCCAGGTGGCCCGCTTTGATACGGTACTGATGGCCTTCGAGGGCGCGCCCCTGAACTCTGCCGACCTGCCCGCCGGGCTGGTACGCAACATCCCCATCGACAACGATCCGGTGTCCACCCTGCTGGTGCCACACCTGGACCGGATCTACCTGGAGATGGGCCGGCGCTGTGCCGATCGGGCTGAAGACCCGCACTGCTGGATCAACCCGGAATTCCATGGCTGGTGGGTGGGCCGCGATTTCGCCATTGCCGTGGATGTGGCCACCGGCTACCTGAAAGATTACGAGAGTTTCGTGCGCCACTTCGTGGCCCGTTACCACCCCTACTACAACGGCAACCGCGCCGTGATCCACCCGCAGCCGGCGGGCCTGGCCGTCACCGACAGCAATGGCCAGTTCGTCGGCTGGCACGCCATTACCCTCATGCGCGTTGCCCTGGACCAGAACAACGTCATGCGGGTGTATTTCTACAACCCCAACAACGACTCCGGGCAGCGCTGGGGCGATAACGTGGTGGTCTCCACCCAGGGTAACGGTGAGCGCTTCGGCGAATCGTCCCTGCCCTTCAACCAGCTCGCGTCACGCCTGTACATCTTCCACGATGACCCGCTGGCCGAACCGCGCCTGGCCGATGCCCCGGCCGAGGACGTGGCAGAAATCACTGCCATGGCCACCAGCACCTGGGCCGCCGGCCGGCTGCCCATCAGCGAAGACACGCCTCTGACCGGCTGAGTGCCACGTTGCTGGCGCATTGAACGCCCCCCTGCCGGGTCAGGTCGCTGCTACTTTCAGCCAGACCGGGTTGCAGCCAGACCGGGCCTTACTGGACCGGCTGGCAGCCTCGCACCGCCAGGGCCAGATTGACGCTGGCCTTGGTGCTCTCGTAGTACTGCGCGGCCTTCTCCGCGCCGCGCGCAGCCACTGCCCCCGCTTCCGGGCTGATCAAGGTGCTCAGCTGCTGCCAGGCAGCGGCAGACTGCCGGTCCTGCTCGTAGGTCTGAAATGCCTGGTAGATCTCGGCACAGGTGACACCGTCGCCATCTGTGGCAGCAGAGGACATGTAGGTGCCGGTCTGGCAGCCGGAAAGCAGCAGTGCGGCGAATACTGACAGGGATACAGATTTCACGGGGGGACTCCTGACGCCGTCTGGCGTTTGTTTTTGTTGATGCGCAAATCTTATAGACCGGGCCGGATAACCGGAAGACCGGATCAAGGCGTGGCCACAGATAATGATGCATGTCACATCAGCCCCCGATGCAGTCCTCAGCCATGTGAGCCCCTGCCATTCGTGATAGGTTGAGGAAAGGCGGTGGCAGATCACAGGCAAACAGCCACCGGAGAGCATCAGTGGAGCCTGGGCATGAGGGCGAGGCGACAGAAGATGGTTGCTTATCCCAACAGACACGCACCGGCAGATGAGTTGGCATTATGGAACTGATCGACTCTTACATATTGCAAGGCCTGGCCGTTTTCTTCATGAGTCTGTGGAAAACATGGCTGGGACCCGCATTGAGCGCACCGCTTGGCTTCACCTACTGGGAAATGCTTGCCTGGAACGTGAGTGGCGCCCTGTTCAGCGCCACCATGACGCTGCATTTCAGCCGCCACATCAACGCATTCATCCGCCGCCTGCTGCCAAAAAAAGAAAACAAGCCCCGGTTCCGCAAGGAACTGAGACGCTATGTCCGCTTCTGGCGGCGTTATGGCTTTTACGGCGTCATGGTACTGACACCGGTGCTGATCGGCATACCGGTGGGTGTCTGGGTATCGGCAAGACTTGGTACGGGTAAACGGCAAATTCTGGTTATGGTTACCCTGTTTTCCGTCTTCTGGTCGTCCGCACTTTACTTTGCGGCTGATACCGGCCTGGCCGCCATCTAGAAAACGCCACAGGTTTGTCACAACAATAACCGGCTGGGCTGGCTGATTCTCCGCTGATCCGCCTGACCACAAGCGATCAAACACAGCTTGTTCAGGCAGAAACCAGGCGGCTGGTACTATTTTTCAAAGAAACCAAGTTTGGAAGGCCCTTCCACCTCAATTTTCCGGACCACTTCGCCTGACGCGACATTCTCTATCCAGACGCTTGACCCTTCTTCCTGCAATTCACCCTTGATCACGTAGGAGGCATCTGGCTGCGGAGAAAAGACAACATCGCCCTTGAGCTCATAGACGGTTCCAAGCAAAGCCCGGCCCGGCATCGCATAGGTGGTCCGGCCAACAATAGAAAAAGTCTGCTCCTCAGCAGCTACTGTGTGCTTGAGCAGAATCGTCGTCAGGAAATTCCCCATACCGTAGCTTCTTGTCAGGCTTTGCTTTCGACTGTTGCGTAACGGTTTTTTGTTGACATGCGACAAGTAGAAGAGATCTGCTTTGCCAGAATAAATACGTTTCTCTGAATCCTCAATGACGGCCGAAGGCCCTTCGTAGTCCTCAGGAATCGTTGGGTAGTAAGTGGTACATCCTGTTAGAGAAACGCACAGAATGGCGGCGCCTAGAAGCTGTTTCACTTGTACCTCCCTAATGAACAGCGAGAAACCGGGAAGCGCTTTCGCTCCCCCCTCGTTACTTGAAAATCCCTAGCCAGGAAAACGCACTCTTCGCCGCAGGAAAAGAGGAACGAGAAGAAGCGACAAAAGGGCGCACCCAGCACCGGCGTCATCCGCCGGATCTTCCTCTATGAGAATCACTTTCTTTTTTCCGCTTCTGGTTGTCGACTTGATTGATGCTTCGACCACATTGCTCCATAGCCCTGAAGAGCTGTCACGGATACGGAATTCGTACGTTTTCCCGGGAGAAAGACCAGTGATTAACCAGCTCGACGTGCGCCCGCTTTGCTCCGGAACCTCGAACCAGCTCCTCGGACCAGCCTCCCTGATCTGGAGGACATAGTTGTCCTCAACAGGATCATCAAACCACTTGAGCTCTACAGAATCATAATTGACACGGTCCACGCTCAGTTCCGGCGGCTTATTGACATCAACTGTTACTACCGCCGAATTTGAAACACCGCCATCATTATCGCGAACCGTATAGCTGAAGGAATCAGTTTGTACAAAACCTTCCCCGGGGATATAGCTGACCTCGCCACCTGCATGGACCATAACCTCCCCGAACTGGGGTTGGCTCACTATTTCAACTGAATCAGGATCAATGTATCCGTCTGAATCCCGGTCATTACCGACCAGGTCAAACCGCACGCTCTCCGGATCGGCGAGATAGACGGTGTCGTCTACTGCAACGGGGGGTATATTGGGGCGCTCAAGTGCAGTCGCAGAAACGACATTACTCCACGATGAGCTCACGCCCTCTGCGCTGGCACGAACACGAAACTCGTAGGACGCGCCCTCCTCGAGTCCAGCCGCGGTCCAGGTCGTCACGTTTGCCGCTGTGGTAGCGCCTTCCAGCCAGACATCAGAACCTTGGGGCCGCATCTGTACGACAAATTCAAGCTCCAGGGAATTATCAGTCCAGCCAAGATCAATGGCGTTAAATGACATATCATCCACATTGAGAACCGGAGCAGGAATAGCAATAGAACTCCCCAGTGGATAGAAGCGCACCTCACCATCCTGCTGGACAACAAGCTTCCCGGCGTTTGCATTATAACCACTGACGACAGTGCTGACCGGCATTCCCAGCACCCTGCTCTGCGCATCCACGTCATAGATCACGTCTTCAGCAAATGCATAGCGACCGTCTGAGGAGCTTGCATATACCAACTCCCCAATTGCCCATTCCACTCCAAGATCAGCATCAAACGCCACGCCCGACCAGAAAATCCTTGATCCATCATCGGAAACAACAACATTTCTCGAGCCGTAATAGGACGCCATACCGGATGGCCTTACGCCAGCCAGCTGCGTGAACACATCACCGCTGGTGTCATACTTCATGATTTCCGCGTTGGAAATGTTGTTTTCACCAAAATAGTAGTAACGACCAGTGGGGTCGAATTGCCCCCCACCTTCCCTTAAAGAGATTGAATCAAGTGTTTCCTCGGTATTGGTATTGAACAAATCAACACTGATCCACTGGTCCTCTTCATCAATGACCAACCGTTGTGAGACGCCGGCAGCCACACCGTAGACATCGCCTGAAGACGACCCGGTTGGCCCCGCTGGCTGGAACGCAATACTCTTGATTTTGCTCAATGAATCGCGATCAATTACGAGGAGATTACCGGCCTTCCAATTAGTCACATAGATGAGATCATCGGGGTAGTGAATGGCCACATCCGTCACAGACGATCCCACAGGCACGACACGCAGAATCTGCTCGGAATCTGCGTCCATTTCGAGCAGGTACGCAGAAGAGGGCACACTGTCGAGATCTTCGCTGATCGCATAGACCGTTGCAGATTCCCTGTCACTGCGGATGTGCGTCAGGCTAAGGGGCTCGATTGACAGGTCAACAGGAATTGCCAGCTCACCGACTTCGCTGGCAAGAACTATCTCGGATGAATGAAAACCATCCGGCAGCAGTGACGCATCAAGATGAACACTGAGTGTGGCTGGGGTTGAACCGGCACTCTCTGAGAAACTGATCCATGGATCTGCGGCCGATGCGGACCAGGCAACACCTGGATCAACAGATTCCAGCGATACCTCAACCAGATAGTCCGGATGCCCGGAAACCGTCAGTGCATCAATCTGAGCTGGACTAACACTGACATCAGACACCCTGAATGAGAAAACACCACCTGTTTCCGAGCCCACTGGTGTAACCGGATCTACGCGCCAGAAGTATTCCGTTCCGTTTGATAGTTGCTCCGGCAAGGCAAGACTGGAACCAGTGACACGTCCCAGATAAGCAGGCGACGAATCGCCAGCCACTGCAACACTGGAATAATCAGTGCCAAGGTAGACGTCATACTGATCAATGCCGGTCAGCGGTGACCATGTCAACGAATCCGGTGAGTTAACCACCGAGCCATTGGCTGGGGTCATGGACCGCCCCATTTGCTCCAGGCCGATCTCTTCCACCAGGTTCACCACGTTCAGACTGCGATCTCCACTGTCAAAATAGACAAAGCGCGAGAAATCAGAGGTGAATGCCTGGGCCTTTCTGTAGATATCACTTGATCCACTGATAGTCGCGCCAGGTATCTTATAAAGCTCTACACCAGTCTCGTAGTCATAGAGTGCATCTGCTGTAGCCACCACACTGCCATTGGGGTTCATCGACCATATTGCGGACGGAAACGAACGATCTATGACGTCCGTATCGGCTGGGTCCACAGCTACTGTCTTCAACACCGCCACCTCGTCATCATCACGCAGCAGGACCGGCGCCTCGAAGGGTGCTCGTTCAAACACCCCAAGAGTGGTGGTTTTCTGGAATGAGACAGTACCGTCCGGCTCTATCGCCAGGTGACCAATCTTGGAGGTATGTGCTCCGGCAGACCATCCGTACTGGGGCATGGCAACCATGTGCGCATAATCGCTGGTAACAGCAAAGTCCATGAAACCGAAAATATCGAAAAAGGTCGTCGACTGGACGACATCGCCGCTGGCCCTGTCCAGCACGTGCAGCACCGGGGCCCAGGCACCGTCAGAGTAGTAGACGACGCCGTTTGGCCCGAGATCGATGTTGGCGGTGGTATCTTCAGGATCGCCCCAGGCCGTGTAGGTGGGAAGACTGATGGTTTCCTGCACCGTTAAGGAAGCCAGATCTATCACATCAATAGTTCTCGACACACTGTTGACCACCAGCAGCTCGGAACTGTCGTCGGTGATGGCAAAGTCGGTCGGGCCTTGCCCTACCGTGACACAGGAAAGCGTTGTCTCCTGGACGGGATCAAACGCAATGACAGCACCAGCGTCAGTGCCATCGCGGTGAATACCATAGGTTCGCGAGCGCAACGGGTCGTCCAGCAGACGATAGACATCCAGCGGGCTGACGTTGGCGTTTATGAACAGTTCGGTCACCTGCTCACCATCGTTGACAGAGATGGTGGCGGTATACGATGCGATGAGCTGGTCAGTGGAAAAGCTGATTTCAATAACATCATCCGTGCTATTGACCGACGGCGTGGCCCAGGCCGCGTCCGAGCTTACCTGAATCTGCGATTCGTCATAGCCAGGCCCTGAGGTTTGGTAGGGAAGCGAAACGGGCACATGGTTACAGGATGGCGCAATCGAAACGTCCACCTGGTTTGTGCTGAATGACACCCCGGCCATCGCGGGCGCTGCCAATACGCATAGCGCCGAGAGAGGAAATAACGAACCGATTACTTTCATGAAATATCTTCCCGCCTGACTTCACGACGTGGCACGATGCGATTCATCGCCATCACTGCCCCAGCCATTATTTGTTGTCTTTTCATGGCCCTACAGGACCAGTGTTCACAAAGAAGCACGCATTGAGCGGCTTTGCCTGCAGTATCTGCGACGACGGGAGTGGGCCCGCCGGCCGATCAGGAGCGCTGCGATTGCACATCGGCATCGGCGTGATTCGCCAGACCGATACGCCCCCAGTTGGCGTACATCCGCATGTCTGCAGATCAGCCTCGCGAAATCAGGCAGCGCAAGCCTACCCTCAACATTGCGCGGGGCGCAAACAAGCACTGCCCACGTTCCCCATATGGCTTTCTGATATCACGTGAGGGCCATCCCTGAGCCCGCCCCGGCCACCGGAGCGTGTCCGGCGGTTTGAGATAACCCCCTGATCCCGCTACACTTCGCCGCCTTCCGGCCCTACCCCGCCGGAGCCTGTCGGTGGCGCCAGACCCGCCCCGTACGCGCCACACCGGCGCCGCAGCCTGCCCCGCCCGGCCACAACCCGGCCCCGGCGGCGCTTTCAGCAGTTTTCAGGACGACTCTTTATGGCAAGCAAACAGTCCCTGGGCCAGGCCTGGTTCAGTAATGTCCGTGGTGATGTGCTCGCCGGCACTGTGGTGGCGCTGGCACTGATCCCCGAGGCCATCGCCTTTTCCATCATTGCCGGCGTGGACCCGAAGGTGGGCCTGTACGCCTCCTTTTGTATCGCCGTGGTCAGCGCCTTTGCCGGCGGCCGGCCGGGCATGATCTCGGCCGCCACCGGCGCCATGGCCCTGCTCATGGTCACGCTGGTGAAAGACCATGGCCTGCAGTACCTGCTCGCCGCCACGGTGCTCACCGGCGGCTTGCAGATCATCGCCGGGGCATTAAAGCTCGGCCAGCTGATGCGCTTTGTCTCGCGCTCGGTGGTCACCGGCTTCGTCAACGCGCTGGCGATCCTGATCTTCATGGCACAGCTGCCGGAGCTCACCGGTGTCACCTGGCATGTGTATGCCATGACGGCCGGCGGCCTGGGCATCATTTACCTGTTCCCGTACCTCACCCGCGCTGTGCCGTCCCCGCTGGTGTGCATTGTCGTGCTCACGGCCCTGTCCCTGGCCCTGGGCCTGGATATCCGCACCGTGGGCGACATGGGCGAGCTGCCCGATGCCCTGCCGATGTTCCTGATTCCGGATATCCCGCTGAACCTGGAAACCCTGAAGATCATCTTTCCCTATGCCATCACCATGGCTGTGGTGGGCCTGCTGGAATCCATGATGACCGCCACCATTGTCGATGACCTGACCGACACCGAATCGAACAAGAACCGTGAGTGTGTCGGCCAGGGCCTGTCCAACATCGGCGCCGGCTTCCTCGGCGGCATGGCAGGCTGCGCCATGATCGGCCAGTCGGTCATCAACGTAAAATCCGGCGGCCGTACACGGCTGTCCACGCTCATTGCCGGCGTCTTCCTGCTGATCCTGGTGGTATTCCTGGACGAGTGGGTCTCGCGCATCCCCATGGCGGCACTGGTGGCAGTCATGATCATGGTGTCCATCGGCACCTTCAGCTGGGAGTCGATCATCAACCTGAAGAAACACCCCGGCAGCAGCTCGGTGGTGATGCTGGCCACGGTGACCACAACGGTGGCCACCCACAACCTGGCCCTCGGTGTGGGTGTGGGCGTGCTGCTCAGTGCGCTGTTCTACGCCAACAAGGTCGGCCGCGTTTTCTATGTCAGCATGGAAGACGGCGACGACCACCACCACCGCGTCTACAGGGTGGTGGGCCAGGTGTTCTACACCTCCGCCGAGCAGTTTATCCAGTCCTTTGATTTCCGCGAGGCGGTGCGTAAAGTCACCGTGGATGTGCATCGCGCCCACTTCTGGGACCTGACCGCCATTGATGCCCTGGACAAGGTGATTATCAAACTGCGTCGTGAGGGCACCGAAGTGGAAGTCATCGGCCTCAACGAGGCCAGTGCCACGCTGGTGGACAAATACGCCGTGCACGACAAGCCGGATGCCGTTGAACATGTGATGGGCGGCCACTGAGCCGCCGGCAAGGAGTTTTCATGAGCCATATTCTCGCCTGTATCGACGGCTCCAGCGCCGCCATCCCGGTGTGCGATTACGCCGCCTGGGCCGCCCGACGCCTGGGCGCTCCGCTCACCCTGCTGCATGTGCTCGACGAGGCCCGTTTCCCGGTGGAATCGGACCTCAGTGGCAACCTCGGCGTGGATGCACGCGAACATCTGCTCAACGAGCTGGCCGACATCGATGCCCAGCGCAACAAGCTGGCCCTTCGCCAGGGCGAGCTGATGCTGGAAGCGGCGCGTGAGCGCGTCATTGCCGACGGCATTGCCGAGCCGGTGCTGCGCCAGCGTCACGGCCACCTGGTAGACACCCTGTCCGGGCTGGAAGCCGACACCCACCTGCTGGTGATGGGCAAGCAGGGCGAAGCGCACACCGACGCCCATGCGGTGGGTGACAACGTGGAGAAGGTCATCCGCGCACTGCACCGCCCCATCCTGCTGGCAGCCGGCGAGTTTCGTGAGCCGCAGGAAGTGATGCTGGCCTTCGACAACAGCGACATCAGTCGCCGTGGCATCCAGATGCTGTGCGACAGCCCGCTGTTCTCCACCCTCACCTGCCACCTGGTCAGCGTCGGCGACGACAGCGCCCTGCAAACGCAGCTGGACGAGGCGGAAAAGCGTCTGGCCGCCAGCGGCCATGCGGTGAAAACGGCCGTGCTGGCCGGCGAGATCGAGCCCGCCCTGCACCGCTACCAGCAGGACAACAACATCGACATGGTGCTGATGGGGGCCTACGGCCACTCGCGCCTGCGCGAATGGCTGCTCGGCTCCACCACCAACGACATGATTCGCCACGCCACGGTGCCGCACCTGCTGTTACGCTGATATCACAAGAACGGGAAAAACCCTTTTTTGTGAATGACTTAACAGCGGATCAAGGGCCCGCGCCCGATACTGGCTACGACGTTATTCGTATCGGGAACCCCATGGCCGAGCCCAGCGACATGACGCTGCCCGAGCAGCGCGCCGCCTTCTACGCGCACTACCTGCGCCATTACAGCCGCCATGTGGTGGTGGCCCTGCTGTTTGGCGCCGCGGCCATTCTCGCCACCGCACTGCTGGACTGGCTGTTCCAGCCGGAGGTGGCGGCGATCATCTGGCGCTCCCGTGCTGCTGCCCTGCTTCCCATGCTTGCCATCGCCGGGCTCTGTGCCCTGCCTGCCCTGCGCCAGTACCAGCAGCCGCTGATCGTGGTGTTCACCCTGATTGGCTGCCTGGCGGTGCTCGATTTTGCGCGCCTGTCCGTGGAGCCCTATACGCACTACTACAACAACGCCGTGGTGTTGATCATCGTGTTCTGCTTCATGCTCACCCGAGTGCTGCTGCGCTGGGGCCTGCTGTGCGCCGGCCTGCTGTTCGTGGCCTGCAACATCTATTGGGTGGGTATCAACCGCGACGGCATCGACCTGGTGGTGATCAAGAACTTCATCCTGTTCCTGACCTGTGCCTTCTCCCTTACCGCCACCTGGAATCTGGAGCACTCCCTGTTCCGCAATTTCCAGCAGCAACAGGCCGGTGAGCGCGAGCGGCAGCGGCTGGATGCCCTGCAACAGGAAATGGCGCGGCAGAGCTGGGAAAACGCCCGCCTGGCCGACTACCAGACGCGCATCAGCGGCAGCCATAGCGTTGAGGCGCTGGCCGCCATCACCCTCGGGTTCGCCGATGAGCTGTTCGAGGTGGGCTTTGCCGAGGCATTCCACCAGCGCGAGCAGCAGCTCACATCCGTGGCGCGGCGTGCCCTGCCGGGCCATCGCCATAGCAGCCAGCCCGCCGTGTTCGGTATCGGCGACGGCTTGGTCGGCGAATGCGCGCGCCAGCAGGTACCCCTGTTGCTGGCACCGGTACCACCCGGCTACGCACATATCAGCTCGGGCACAGGCTCCATGGCGCCGTCCCAGGTGGCGGTGTTCCCGGCCCTGTTCGAAGGCCGCTGTACCGGCGTGGTGGAACTGGCCATGCTCAAGCCCCTGGACGACAGTGACCAGCACCTGTTCAGTGACATCATGCAGCGCTTCGGCCAGGCCCTGGCCATGGCCGAGCTGCGCGAGGGTCCGCTGCGCAAGGCGGGCTGACACAGGTCCCTCGACCTGGCGCGACAGGCGCGCATCCATCCCCGCTTGCCGGAATATCAGCCTCCATCCCATCCGCTGTCATCCATCACTGACGCAAGCCGGCCACGACCCGGGTATACTCCACCGCCATGAGCAGCGCACAGCACACCCTCGAGCACGTCTTCGGTTACGACAGTTTCCGTGGCCCGCAGCAGGCCATCATCGACACCCTTATTGCCGGCAACGATGCCCTGGTGATCATGCCGACTGGCGGCGGCAAGTCGTTGTGTTACCAGATCCCGTCCCTGGTCCGTGACGGCTGTGGCGTGGTCATCTCGCCGCTGATCGCGCTGATGCAGGATCAGGTGGACGCCCTGCGTGAGCTGGGTGTGCGCGCCGGGTTCCTCAATTCATCCCTGGCTGCCGATGAGGCCTACGCCACCGAGCAGGCGTTGCTGGCCGGCGAACTGGACATGCTCTATGTGGCCCCGGAGCGTCTGGTGCAACCCCGCTGCCAGCAGCTCCTGCAGCAGGCACCCATCGCCCTGTTCGCCATCGACGAGGCCCACTGCGTGTCCCAGTGGGGGCATGATTTTCGCAGTGACTACCTGGCCCTGGGTCTGCTTCATGAGCAGTTTCCGGATGTGCCGCGCATAGCCCTGACCGCCACCGCCGATGAGCGCACGCGGGCGGAAATCGCCCGGCGGCTGCAACTGGAGCAGGCCGAGCATTTCCTCGGCGGCTTTGACCGGCCCAACATCCAGTACCGTATCCAGCAAAAGGACAAGCCGCGCCAGCAGCTGCTGAAATTCCTGCGCGAGGAGCATCCGCAGCAGGCCGGCATCGTCTACTGCCTGTCACGCAACAAGGTGGAGCAGACCGCCGAATTCCTGTGCAAGGAGGGCTACAACGCTCTGCCCTACCATGCCGGCCTGCCCGCCAACCTGCGCGCCTTGCACCAGCAGCGTTTCCTGCGCGAGGAGCAGGTGATCATTGTCGCCACCATTGCCTTCGGCATGGGCATCGACAAACCGGATGTGCGCTTTGTCGCCCACCTGGACCTGCCGAAGAGCATTGAGGCCTACTACCAGGAAACCGGCCGCGCCGGACGTGACGGCGACCCGTCCACGGCGTTGCTGCTGTACGGCCTGGAGGACGTGGTCAAGCTCGGGCAGATGCTGGCCAATTCCGACGGCAGCGAGGAACACAAACGGCTCGAGCGGCAACGCCTGGATGCCATGCTGGGCCTGTGCGAGATCACCAGCTGCCGCCGCCAGGTCCTGCTGCGCTACTTCGGCGATGTCATCGCCCCCTGCGGCAACTGCGACAACTGCCTCAACCCGCCGGAAACCTGGGATGCCACCGAGGCCACGCGCAAGCTGTTGTCCTGCATCTATCGCACCGGCCAGCGCTTCGGCGCCAACCATGTCATTGATGTGCTGCGCGGCAGCGAAAACGAAAAGGTCCAGCGCGCCGGGCACACACAGGTATCCACCTACGGTATCGGCAAGGATCTGGACAACCGCCAGTGGCGCAGTGTGCTGCGCCAGCTGGTGGCCCTTGGTTACGTCGAGGTCAATGCCGACGCCTTCGGCGCCCTGCAGCTCACCGAACAGTGCCGCCCCCTGCTCAAGGGTGAGGCCAGCCTGCAGTTACGCCGGGATACCACGCCGGTCAGCACCGGCAGCCGCGGTCGCAAGGGCATCAATGCCGACATCAGCGATGCTGACCTGCCCCTGTGGCAGGCACTCAAGGCCTGTCGCAAGCGCCTCGCGGATGAACACGGCGTGCCCCCCTACGTGGTCTTCCATGACGCCACCCTGCGCGACATGCTGGAACAACGGCCCACTACGGCCAGCGAGCTGCTCGCTGTCAGCGGTGTCGGCGACAGCAAGCTCGAGCGCTTTGGCGCTGATTTCCTGGAAGTCCTCGCCGAGGCTGAATACGCCACCGACCCGTAGACCTGGCGATGTGCCTTGCGTCGCGGCCGCAACAGCGCGGAGTAACGCGCACAAGTCCGGCCCCGCGCCACTGGCCGTAGACAACCGGATTGCAGTAGGCTCGGGGAAAGCACCGGCACCCAGGAGCCCAGCCCGCAATGACAGCCCCGGCGATTCCTCATTTTCGCGCCATCATTATTGGCTCCGGCTTTGGCGGCATACTCATGGGCATCAAGCTGCGCGCGGCAGGGATCGAGGACTTCATCATCCTGGAAAAGGCCGCCGATCTTGGCGGCACATGGCGTGACAACACCTACCCGGGCGCCGCCTGCGATGTGCAGTCGCACCTGTATTCCTACTCGTTCGAGCCGAAACCGGACTGGAACCACAAGTTCGCTCACCAGGACGAGATCAACGGCTACATCCACCATTGCGCCGGCAAGTACGGTGTTCTGCCGCACATCCGTTTTCGCACCGAGCTGTACAGCGCCCGTTTCGATGAGAAGGACAATCGCTGGCACCTGCGCACCGGCGACGGCAAGGCGCTGACCACGGATATCCTGATTGCCGCCACCGGCCAGCTGAACAAGCCGCTGTTTCCCGCCATCGAAGGGCGCGACGCCTTCCAGGGCGAGGCGTTTCACTCCGCCCGCTGGAACCATGACCATGACCTCGCCGGCAAACGGGTGGCGGTCATCGGCACCGGCGCCAGCGCCATCCAGTTCGTCCCGGAGATCCTGCCGAAGGTGGCGTCACTGGCATTGTTCCAGCGCTCCGCCCCCTGGGTGATCCGCAAACCCGACCGGGCCTTCCGGCGCTGGGAGAAAAAGCTGTTTGCCGCCCTGCCATTGCTGGAGCGGCTGTATCGCGCCTTCCTGTACTGCTCCTATGAAAGCCGCGCACTGGCGTTCACCCGTTTCAAATGGTTGCTGGAACCGTGGACATGGGCGGTAAAACGTCGCATCCGGCGCGACGTGCGTGACCCACAGAAACGGGAAGCACTGGTGCCTGACTACAAGATCGGCTGCAAACGTATCCTGCTGAGCAATGACTGGTACCCGGCCATGGATGATGACCGCCTCGACCTGGTCACCGACCCGGTGGCACGTATCGAGGCAGATGCTGTGGTGACCCGTCATGGCAACCGTCACACGGTGGACACCATCATCTATGGCACCGGCTTCCGGGCCACCGAATTCCTCTCCCCCATCCACATCACTGGACGCAACAGCCGGGAGCTGGCGGATGTGTGGAAAGACGGTGCCGAGGCCTACAAGGGCATCGTCGTCAACGGTTTCCCGAACCTGTTCATTGTCTACGGCCCCAACACCAACCTGGGCCATAACTCCATCATCTACATGCTCGAGTCACAGGCGGCCTACATCATGGACTGCATCCATGCGCTGGATCAGCGGCCGGGCACTGCCCTGAATGTGAAACCGGAACGCCAGCAGGCCTTCCTGGACCAGGTGCAGGCGAGCATGCAGCGCAGCGTCTGGGCCGCCGGGTGCACCTCCTGGTACGTGGATGACAACGGCCGCAACCCGATCAACTGGCCCGGGTTTACCTTCAGCTACCGCCGGCAGACGAAGCAGGCGGATCTGGGGGATTTTGAAATACTGGGCCCGCAACAAACTGAATCCACCCCGTAGGAGCGGCGTGAACGCGGCGAACCCCCCGTTAGCCGGTGCCCGCAACCGCCCGAAGCGGCGACGCCGTGCTTGCCCTCACCCCAACCCCTCTCCCGGAGGGAGAGGGGCTATGCCAGCGGGCGTGTGCGTCCAACCCCCCTGGCCGACCGCACCGCCGCCATTAGCACGTACCCTCTCCCTCCGGGAGAGGGACAGGGTGAGGGCAACGGCCGCCGACGGTGCACGCCGGTGAGGCGAATCATGAAATATCTTCAGCGGGCGTTTCGGACAGGCTGTGACAGATCGCCTGGACGGCGGGTTCGAATCAGGACCGCCCGCACGGCCAAACAAAAAAGCCCCGCGTTGCGGGCAGGCTGTGATGGACCGGCTGGACGCCGGTCCTCAGGGAGGGATTGATTCGCCGGCGCGGCCGGCTCACCCCTGCGGGGCGCCTTCGGCGTCCTGCGCCGCATTGCGGCTTGTCGAACGGCGGGTTCGAATCAGGACCGCCCGCACGGCCAAACAAAAAAGCCCCGCGTTG
>JARGOL010000002.1:85134-206032 GCA_029212745.1 Alcanivoracaceae bacterium | reverse complement strand
CGGGTTCGAATCAGGACCGCCCGCACGGCCAAACAAAAAAGCCCCGCGTTGCGGGGCTGTTTTGTTTGGCGGTGAGGGAGTCTTTCAAAAACAGCGCCCATCCAATCCGACAAAATACCATATCCCTTTGATTTGGAACTTTTTATTGCTCCTGTGAGTTTCCAAACGTACCATCTGTACGCATAGAATAGCAATGTTTTTGTTGGAAGAGTTGTTCTGATATGCCAAAGAAAGCTCGAGAAATGAGCGCTGCTGAGATCCGTCACCTGTCGAAACCAGGCAAGCATCCCGTGGGCGGCGTGTCTGGACTTCTGCTCCAGGTCACACGTTCACAGACCAAATCCTGGGTGCTCAGGTACTCAACCGGTGAAATTAGAAAGTCAGAGGCCGGCAAAGATTATGCGGCCCGGAGAGACATAGGGCTGGGAGGCTTCCCAGATGTCACCCTCAAGCAGGCACGCGAGACTGCACGCGAGCTCAAGCAGCTGATCAGAAAAGGCATCGACCCACTGGCAGAAAAACAGAGTGCTAGGGCATCCATGCTCGCCGCCCAGATAAAGGCCGTCACCTTCGAATCAGCTGCCCGAGATTATCACAGGGACAAAGCTGAAGAATTCAGGAATGTGAAGCACGCCAAGCAATGGATCTCCTCCCTGGAGAACCATGCCTTCCCCGTAATTGGGGGGCTGCCTGTTGCAGCCATTGAAATGGCCCATATCGAATCAGTACTACGCCCTCTGTGGATGTCCCGGGCTAAAGGCGGCCGTGTCGAAACCGGTACCCGGGTCCGGCAGCGCATCGAGGCAGTACTCGACTGGTGCAAGGTCAAAGGCCTACGAGAGGGAGAAAACCCTGCCAGATGGAAAGGCAATCTGGACAAGGTATTGCCCAACCCATCAAAGCTCCGTGGCCGGCGCCACTTTCGGGCCATTCCCTGGCAGGAAACCCCAGACTTCATGAAAAGGCTGCGCAGTCGAGACGGCACCGCCGCTCGAGCACTTGAGTTCCTGATCCTGACCGCAGCCAGGTCAGGAGAGGTCCGACATTGCACCTGGGATGAGATCGACCTTGAGCACGCTATCTGGACGGTTCCAGCGGATCGCATGAAGGCAGGGAAAGCACACAGAGTACCTCTGACCCAACGCACGATCGATCTCCTGCAGGGCCTGCCCCGGGAGCTCGACTCACCCCTGGTGTTCACAGCGCCACGAGGCGGGGCCCTCTCAGACATGTCACTCAGCGCCGTCATCAAGCGCATGAAGGATGACACCACCGTCCATGGGTTCCGGTCATGCTTCAAGGACTGGGCCCGCAACATGACCACATTCCCTGATGAGGTCTCCGAGCTCGCTCTAGCGCATGTGAACAGCGATGCTACCCGGTCGGCATATGCCAGGGATGAGTTGCTAACCCACAGATCACTACTCATGGGCGAGTGGGCGAGCTTCTGTACTCCGAAGGAGCAAGACTAAATGACTAGGAGCACTTACGAGCTGTTCTCAGAAGATGAAATTCAGGCCCTAGAAAAGCGCCTGAAACCTCCTACGAATGAGGCCCTCCTGCAGAACCAGGAACTATTTGAAGGTGAATCATTTGTTAGGATGTGTGCCCGATTTCTTGCTGATCCCGGTATTGAGAATCAAGCGCACTTGGTCTCACACGCGATCGCTGCAGATTGCCTTGAGAATAGGACAGAGATTCCCCACCGGGTCAGCCAAACCGAGGCATGCAAAGCCTCCTGGCTTGCCTGTCTTATCATCGCCAAAGAGCTCACAAGCCTGAATGAGAGCTTACCCCCAGAGCTTCAGAGATTTGTGGTTTCCGTGGCACTAGGAGAACGCCGATCCCCGTCGCGCAATGGGCGTCCCGGGAAGACACAGCAAAGGCGGATGATTATCGCAGCGGTCCATCACATCCTACGTAAAAACGCTACTATGCAGCTGGAGAAAAATGGTGCGTGGAGCTGGGAAGAAAAATTAGGTGCTTACAGCAATGACGTTTCAAAGACACCAACAGCCTGCGAGATCGTTCACAGGATACTGAAGGATGAGGGTATAGTTATTTCGCTAAATAGAATCCACACCATTTGGCAGGAGCGCGACCGGGATTGTTAATTCGATCTAGTTTCCAATCCTAAAAATCCATTTCTCAGAACGATATGGTTCTCCCAATCAACACCATTGAATTGCGGGAGACCAACATGAGCGCCAACGAAACCTTCCTTTCAGCCAAGCAGATCAAAGAGCGGTACAACATCGGATCGCTCACCTCAGTCTGGCGCATGACCCAGGCTGGGCACCTGCCACGCCCGTACAAACTCAGCCCTGGCTGCACCCGCTGGAAGCTGTCCGAGATCGAAGCCTGGGAAAACGAGCGGAAGTCCGCCTGAGCGGCGGAGCACGATCATGGCACGTTACCGCAAAGTGGATCCGCGCATCTGGAACGATGCCAAATTCCGGGACCTGAGCGACAACGCCAAACTGGTGTTCTTCATGCTTCTGACCCATCCCAACATGACGGCCCTGGGTGCGATGCGGGCAACGCTAGCCGGCCTGGGCGAGGAGATGGGATGGGAACCGGAAGCCTTCCGGGAAGCCTTCCAGGAGGTCTTGTCAAAGGGTATGGCAGAGCATGACCAGTCTGCCTGTCTTATCGCCCTGCCCCGCTTCATCAAGTACAACCAGCCAGAGTCCCCCAACGTGGTGAAAGCGTGGGCATCCGCGCTGGACCTGCTACCTGAGTGCGACCTGAAAAGCCGTGTAATTGCTGGCGCCAGAGACTACGCGAAAGCCAAAGGGAAAGCCTATACGGAAGCCTTACCGGAAGCCTTGGCGGAAGCCTTGGCGGAAGCCTTACCGGAAGCCTTGGCGAAGGGTATCCCTAATCAGGAACAGGAGCAGGAGCAGGAACAGGAACAGGATAGTTCTTCGCCTTCGGCTCAGAACGCGGACAAGCCGCGCCAATCAAAGCGACGGACATCGCTCCCAGTCGACTTCGAACCCACTGAAACTGAGAAGCAGCTGGCTGAAGAGCACGGTGTCTCCCTGGCACAAGAGTTACCCCAATTCAAAGACCATCATGCTGCCAAAGGCACAACGATGAAGGACTGGCACGCCGGCCTTAGAACCTGGATACGCAATGCCGCAAAGTTCGCCAAACAGCGTCAATCAACAGGAGTGCAGCAGCTGAGCTCTGCCGACAGATCCCGCCTAGCCATCGCAAGCTCAAAGCTAAGCGTGGCCGATCGGATTCGTTTGGCAAATCCGCCGGATAAGACCGAAGACGCCAACAGGAATGGAATGCCATGACTAGCCAACCAGGAAAGGCTGTCTCACCCGAGTTCGAATCCTACTGCAGGTGCCATAAGCACTGCTTAATGCCTATGAAATCGAGGGCTCTTCGAGTGGCTTCGAGCCAGTCCAACAAAGCTCCCACTTTCACAGCCACCGATCACCGTAAAAGTTTCAGACGGCAAGAAACACTGAGCGGCGCTGGACGGCAGGTAAGACCTGGCCTTGAGTGCCATTCAGCAGCCCACTCCACCCTGAAAACGTCAAAAGAGGTCAAACATCATGGCACGCCTGAAATCTGAAATTCGCAAGTTCCTGGTGCAACGCCTGGCATGTTTCGACGCACCGGCCGAGGTCAAGAAAGAGGCCCAACACCAGTTTGGTGTCGTGATCAGCAGGCAGCAGGTGCAATCCCATGATCCGACCAAGCGCGCCGGCCGCAACCTGTCCAGAGAGCTCAAGGCGCTGTTCAACCACACCCGGGAGGCATTCCTTGAGAACACGGCCGACATTGCTGTCAGCCACAAGGCGGTCCGTCTCCGTGCCCTGCAGCGCATGTTCGAGCGTGCAGAGGAGACCGGAAACTTGGTGCTGGCGGCCCAGCTGCTGGAGCAGGCCGCCAAGGAATCAGGCGATGCCTACACCAACAAGCGCCGGCATGAGGTTACCGGCAGGAATGGCGGGCCCATTCAGCAGGAGTCACGCACCTACGATTTCAGCCAGATGTCCACAGGCGCTCTCAAAGAGCTAGCCAATGCACGTCTGGACAATGTGCACCCCATCCATACCAAACCCAAGAAACCCCAATAGGAGATCACCATGAGCAACATGGAAACCGTCCGCCAGCTTGTCAGCGAATCTGATGCCGCGGCTCGTCGAGCTGCCAAGATCGT
This sequence comes from Alcanivoracaceae bacterium, assembly GCA_029212745.1. Taxonomy (GTDB): domain Bacteria; phylum Pseudomonadota; class Gammaproteobacteria; order Pseudomonadales; family Alcanivoracaceae; genus JARGOL01. The sequence goes on along the minus strand of JARGOL010000002.1, from coordinate 201,849 downwards.
CAAGTCAGCGCACTATCAGGCCTTGAGCGAAGCTGAGAGCGTGCTCAAGGGCCTCAAGAAGAACCTGAGCGATGGCGAGCGCCGCAACCGGCTGATGGCCATGCTGAAGGCTTCAGCGACCAGCAGCGGCATGTCCGAGGCGGTTGCCGCCAATGTCATCGCCCAGACACCGGAAATGGCCCTTCCGAACACGTCTGGAATCAGCTCACGCCGTAATGGCACGACCCTCTTCCGCGCGATCCTCACTGGCACAGGTGACTGGCCGACCGATCAGCGCAAGAAGGCGATTCATGCCCTGACCCTCGGCTTGTACGGCCTTGCGGACACCGGTCTGATCGCTTTCCCCTCCCCGTCAGACCTGGCCAATGAGCTGGGCATCGATGAGCTGGAGGGTATTTCTCAGCTGGTGGCGCCGGCAGCCTTCCAGGACTACCGGGAGGAAATGCAGGAGCTGGCCGCAAGGCACTTGGAGGCAGAGCGTATCGTCATGGCTCTGAAGCGTGGTGAACCCCAGCTCTATGTCACCACCATCTGTCAGAAGCCCGGCAAGGAAACCTGCGCCACAATCAAGAACACCATGGCAGACCTGGGCATTGGCGGCGTCCACCTTGCCGGCGGTGGCGCGGTCACCAAGCTGTCTCTCGCCGAGTATGTGAAGGTCGAACAGCATTCGATCTTCCAGGCCCAACTGGCAAGCGGTGCCCTCTCCATCGAGATGGCCGACAACCTCACCGTGAAACTGTAGGAGCCGCGACATGCGCGCAGAATTCAGAGACTCAGCCACTGCCCCGGGGATCCACCAGGGGCATGTGGAGCACGAAGAGCTGGAGATCTCCGATGAGGAGCTGGCCAGGCTCAAGGCCCGGGCCCGGCGGGCTGTAACGATGGACGGGAGCGAGCCTGGCGGAAACACCCAGCCTGACCGGTTCGGTCCGCTTGTCGATTACAGCTATCAGTCATTTCTCAACGGGGGGCACGGGAAGCTGCAGCAGGAAGAGCAGCGCCTTCTGGATGAGCGGATGAGGGGCTAGCCATGCGAGCGAAGCTTTTTCGAGCTGTTCCCTTCGCCCGGGCCGGCATCCAGAAGTACCTGGCACGGGAGCTGGGTGTTCCAGGAGAGGACGTCATCGAGGTGATGCGGCCGCCGGCGGAAGTCCGCCGGTCCGCCGGCACCTTTGAAGGCGTCCCGATCACAATGGACCACCCTCCCTGCATGGTTGCCGCCGACACCCTTGACCGCTATGCCGTGGGGATGGTGTCAGCCGTGCGCTATGACAGCCGCACGGACCAGCTCCGAGGCGACCTGCTGGTCTGGGACCCGGTAGCCATCCACAGCATCGCCAGCGGCCGCAGGGAGCTGTCAGGGGGCTATGAGGCGGAATATGACGAAGACGGGCCTGGCTTCCGCCAGCGAGACATCAAGGGCAACCACTTGGCGATAGTGCCCCTGGGGCGCAGCGGCTCCGCCCAGCGCATTGGCGGCTAATCAGACCGGGAGACCACCATGAGCGAGATATTCAGGCGCGTCTATGAACTGATCATTGGCAACGGGGAAGAGGCCATCCGGATTGATGGATTCCAGGAAACGCCACTGCAGATCCAGTTTCTGGTTGACCAGTCTCCAGACGCCAGGGTGAGCAATGCTGAGATCACCGTCTATGGACTGAGCAGAGAAACCCGCCGAAAGATCCGGGAGAAGTACACCCAGATCACGCTGATTGCCGGGTACCAGAAGAATAGCGGCGTTATCTTCGAGGGAGATATTGTCAATTCGGGTAATGGTCGCGACGGGCCGGACCAGTTCCTGAGGATGTATTGCAGGGCGGGCGGACGACCAAAATCAATCAGCAAGTCTTGGGGCAACAACACGCCTCGAGCTGAGATTATCCGGGATGTCGCCGATGCCTTTGGATACCCGGTCGAGATGGTCGGGGACTTCTCCACCCTGCCCCCCGCTGCAAATGGCTTTTCGGTCACCCCATTCGCGACGCTCATAGAAGTCATGGATGACCTTGCCGAAGCTTGGAGCTTCACCTGGATGATCCAGAACCAGCGCGTGATGGTGCTGGCGGAAGGTGCTGTTTACCCCAACGGTGAACTATTCCCAGATGACATCTACAAGATCAGCGCCACCACCGGGATGGTGGGATCGCCGAGCATCACCCTCGTTGGGGTAGACGTCAAAGCGAAACTGAATCCTTCTGTGATGCCGGGAACGGTTTTCGATGTACAGGCTGAGACCGGCTCCTTCGAATTCAATGAGGTGTACTACAAGAAGTTCCAGGAAACCAACGGGCTGGGCAGGTACCGCGTGAAAGCAATCCGCTACACGGGAAACTTCTACGGGGCGGAGTGGGATATGGATCTTGAAGGAATCAGGTACACGCAACTTTTAGGAGGAAGCCGGTCATGAGCAAGAATGTAGTGGATGAACTGCTGGTATCTCTCGGACTCGAGAACGACAGGCAATCATTTGAAGAGGGATCACGCTTATTCGACGGTGTCAGGGGAAAGGCTCTCCTTTTCGGGGGCGCAATCGCAAGCGTGGCCTATGGCTCCACCAGAATGGTCATGAATTTTGCCGAAGCGAAAGACCAGCTGGGCAAGTTTCAGGATGCCACCGGGGTAAGCGCCAGTTTCGTTGATGGCCTGGGCTTTGCATTGGAGAAAGCCGGCGGGCAGGCAGAAGAAGCATTCGGATCTGTGGATCACATGCTTGACCTGATGCAGCGCATAAGATGGGGCGAGCTCAATGGCCTCAAGGAATCCATGTCCTCCGGTATCGACTTTGCCTACCTCGGAGCATCGCAAAACATGGAGGAGGCTTACCTGCGGCTCTCAGAGATGGTCGGGCGAATCCAAGGCAGCGAGCAGCAACGGAATGTCATGAAGGAGCTGGGATTTAGCCAGGCCGAGATGGTCCTTCTGAAGTCCGGCCCCCAACAAATGAGAGACTATTTCGATGAGGCCGCGAAGCTTGCCCCTGTGACCGCAGAGATGACCGCACGCGCAGCTGATCTGAATACTGCAACGTCTGATCTAGCCAAAGCTGTCACCGGTATAACGGATGAGCTCTCTGTCCGGCTAGCACCGCGCCTGTCTGACTTTTCTCAGCAGCTGGCTTATTTCCTGGCAGAGAATCGGGGATTGGTGGGCGAAACCTACGACAATTTCATCAGCGACACTTCCGCGGAGATTGAAGGATTCGCCAAGTGGCTTGATGCCCTTGGCAACGGTGACATCAACAAGCTGTTTCAGCAAACAGAGGGCGCCATCCGATACCTGTTCACCGGTGATTCCAAGCCGGCGCCGGCACCGGAAGGTTTCTGGGACTACTCAGTCGATGACACCCTGGGCGCCCTGCCTCCGCCGTCTACCCACTTTGAATCAAGGGAAAGCGCGACAAACAACCATGTCGAAGTCCACGTGAATGGTGCCCGAAGCCCGGAGGAAACAGCCTTTGCCGTCCGCAAGACGGTCATGGAGGTGTTGAGATCAGCGGGAGACCGGGCTGTCGAGCGAACGGAGAGAGACTTTCGATAGGCATTCCCAAGCGTGCTGAGCAACAAGCACACGGACCAGTCGGCGGTGTCCGTAATAACACCGACTGCTGGCGGGGCCACTCTCCCCCTATTTGGAAGAGCCCGCGGCCAGCCGCCCCTGCCAGCCAGCCACGGCGGGGGCGTCATTATTTATGAGCAGGATGGATCCACCGCGTAGCGCTGACCGTCCTGCATCTGGCATCTGGTCGCTGGCCCACGGAAGGGCCGACGGCGGATGTCGGAATTGTCGTCCGCCAGCAGCTGGCCCGCGATCGCCGGCGGCCTCATTCCCTGTAATCCATCGACGATTCATTCCGCCAGCTGGATCCCATCGACAACACCCACCAGGTGGCAACCAGCAGGCGCCGGCCAACTGCAGACGACCAGGCGGCCGCGATCAGTGCGCGCGATCACCTGCCGGCCCGATGCAGGCCGCCAGCAGCTGGAAATGATGAAGGTGAACCCCGGCGGGTGGCCTTGGACCAGGTGCGAGGCAATGGGGTGTTTCAGGTACTGCATGAGCGGATCTCCCAGCTGAAAAAAGGAAATCCACTTCAAATATGGAAAGCTCTGCAGGCAGGCATGTCAACAAGGGGATGTCCCCGGGCTGTCCCCGGGGCGCCCCGTAAAGCTATAGCTTAAAAAAACATTGCTGGAGGCGGATGAAGCAGGCCCGAAGATAGGACAAGATGACCTAAGCCAACCAGTGGAGCTCACATGGAATCACCATCGAATTATGGCCCCCGGCCTCGGCCAATCACCCTGGTTCCCTTTGCCCATGGCTGGGAGCCGCCCACGCCGGCGGAGATCCGCGCCATGCTCAAGCGCGCGAATCTGACCGGTAGCAGCACGGCCGCGCTCCTGGGTATCCAGTCCGGCCGGACCATCCGCCGGTGGACCAGCGAGAAGGACCCGGTGTCAATCCCGTACTCTGCCTGGGTAATCATCTGTTTCGAAGCTGGGGAGGGAATAATCTGGGATACGAAAAGGGGCCCAACTGCCAGGTAAGAGGGGCCGCCATTGCTGACGGCCCCAATTCCTGGTTAGCGGAGCTTTGAGAGATCCCGCCAAAGGCGGGCGCCCTGCCGCAATAATGCGAACAGCGCAGCTCCCAAAGACACTAGCTTGCCCAAGAGGGTTAGAATTTCCTCTAAGGACATTGCAATGCCCTCCATAATGCGAGGGCCCGGAAGATCTGGCCATCCCGGCCATGCAGCAGCCTGTCGGTACGGTTGACATTCGCTAACGTATAGTCGCACTATAAGCTGACCTCATTCGCGTAATAGTGCGCGACTGCCTATCTGTCCAGAGCCATCTGGGTAGGTTTCACAAGGCCCTGCAGTGTGCGACCACTGCGGGGCCTTGTCCGTTCAGGCCTCCGTGCCATCAACACACAAGTTACAGCGGTTTGAGTGTAAATGCACGTGTTCGCCCTGTGGATAACTTTCCCCTGTGGATAAACTCCCACAAGCCAGCGGCCTACCCTGCTGATCACTCCTCCGTTGTCCCTCCAGAAATGACGTCAACCCCCGACTGGAACTGCTTCGCCAGGTGCTCGAAGGCCTCATCTTCGGATGAGAATGAGGCCAGGAACGCCTTCTCATCAAACTGCAGGGCCTTATTGGCCTCCCGCTCCCAGAAACTGTCATCAACCATTTCCAACGAGCGCCCAGCCATCTTGGCGGCAGAAATAAGCCAATCATCAAGGGTGGACAGAAATCCAACCATCTGGCCGCGCAGGGCCTCAGTTTCAGGGCTATCATCTTTGGTCAAGCCGAATGCATCCATCAGGATGTTCTGCAGCATGCCATTTCCCCGGACACCGTGCCTGCGCAGGTGCTTGAGGTACATCATGGCGAAACAAGTGCCCAGGCGGTTGCCGCCGAAGTAGCCACCAGTGGCAGGCACATCCCAATGATTCAGAGAGCCGCGGCTGTCTCGATTGATAAAGGGGAGAGTTTCTTTTTCCGAGGCCTCGCCGGTCGGCAAGGCGAACCCAATACCGCCAGCGTGACCGCCGGCGCCGATTTCAATATTCAGTTCTGCTTTGGTTTTCTTGCTGGATCCCATGGTGTTTCTCCTGTCAGTGGATGAACCAGGAAGCAAAAAGCACCATTTCAGGGATGTGCAATGAGATGTTGGATTGGCCGCAGATGCGGCTCTAACTCATTGTTTTAGATGGGTAATTGGCGGTGAGGGAGGGATTCGAACCCTCGATACGTTGCCGTATACACACTTTCCAGGCGTGCTCCTTCGACCACTCGGACACCTCACCAAGAACTCATTGTCTGTGGATTCCCTTCCACACTCTGGGAGTCGCACGCTGTGCATGCTCCCTACTCGGGCTGCGCCCTCGCCCTTCGGGCCGTCGCCGCTACGCGGCAACGTTCACTTGCCTTTGGCAAGATGTCGACCACTCGGACACCTCACCAAGAACTCATTGTCTGTGGATTCCCTTCCACACTCTGGGAGTCGCACGCTGTGCATGCTCCCTACTCGGGCTGCGCCCTCGCCCTTCGGGCCGTCGCCGCTACGCGGCAACGTTCACTTGCCTTTGGCAAGATGTCGACCACTCGGACACCTCACCAGGAACTCATTGTAGCGGCTGCTCCAGAACTACGTCGTTATGGAGAAGCCTTCTGTAACCCACTGATTTAACGCTCGAAGAACGGCCAGTGCGTCAGAAGGCGCGTAGGTTACCTGAGCCGGGGTTCAGAGGCAATCGTGGCGGTTCAGTATGGCCACCAATTGGCCAGCAATGCAGCTGCCAGCCAGGCCATCAGCACCACCTGGACGAGGAAAAAGTGAAACCGGATAAAGACAAGCCAATGGCCAGCGCCGACCAGATGAATACTGCTCTGGAACAGGCGGGCAATCAGGACCCACAGGGTGAAGACACCGGCTTCGCTGTGAAACCCGGTAATTTCGCTGGCCAGCACCAGGGCTGCCAGCACCGGCAGCGTTTCCAGACAGTTCTGGTAGGCACGGGCGCTGCGGTCAAAAAAGCGCCCGGGGTCGTAACTGTAGGGCGGAAACGCATTGGCCCGGGCTTTGCCAAGGAGCACCAGGGTGGCGCGCCCGGCCAGGGTGATGCCGAGCATCAAAAGGGTCCAGAGGACAAACAGCAACAGGTGCGTCAGTGGATGGGTCATACAGTCTCTCTCCGCTTGCCCGCGCCGGCGTCGGGGCTGTGGTAACGAGCCAGGTAGCTGGCCCGGAAACGGGCGCCCTCGACACCCGCCTGGTCGACCCCGCTGGCGTCCACGGCCAAAGGCGCGCGCCCCTTGCGAGCCAGGCGCTCGGCGAACCGGGCCTGCTGCCCCTCACTGGCAGATACGGTCACCACCATATCACTGCACACCGGTGCGCAATATGACAGCGCACTCTCCACGGCCACCACATCACTGGGATAGCCGGCCTGTTCCGCCAGCAGGGTTGTCAGCGCCCAGCCGGACAGGGTCAGCAGCATGGCCTGGCTGCCGGCAAAGAACGTGCCCTTGTCGTTGCCATTGGCACTCAAGGGGGCGCTTACCCGCAGGCGATCACCGTCGAAGTCGAGCAGCTCGAATGACAGCCCCCGGGTGATGGGAATGGCCTCACAGACGCGGGCCTGCAGCGCAGCGAGGTCGATCACGGCAGCTGGCGCAGGTAATTGGCCGGACTGTCTGCCGGCACCATCTTGATGCTGCCACAGGGGGTGCCCAGGTAGATAAAACCGACAATCTCGTCCTTGTCGGCAAAGCCCAGCCCCTGTTTCACCGTGCGACTGGATGCCAGCGACCCGGTGCGCCACATGGCGCCAATACCCAGGGCATGGGCGGCCACCATGATGTTCTGCACCGCGGCACCGGTGGCGACAATCTGTTCCAGCACCGGCACACGGTGGCCCTCCACCACTTCCGCCACCGCCACCAGCACCAAGGGGGCGCGCAGCGGCTTGGCCCGAAGCTTGTCGCGCTCTTCCTCGCTCAGCGACGGCTCGCGCTCGCATTTGGCCGCGACCAGCAGATCGCCCAGCCGGTTGCGATCCTCGCCACGCAGGACGATAAATCGCCACGGCCGCAGCACACCATGATCAGGGGCACGAATGGCTGCCTGCAGCAGCGTCTCGATCGTGGCGTCGTCCGGGGCTGGCTCACCCAGCTGGGCAATGGAGACGCGATTTTGCAGGGCATCCAGGGCGTCCATAGGCTCCTCATGATTGCTCGACGATGTCCGCGCGGGCCCCATTGTAACCGAGCCGGCGCGGGCAGCACCCAAAATGGTGCTACTTCTTTTTTCTGACGACGATACAGGGTAATCTTCACAAAAAAACAACAAGTTGCGAAACAGATCGCAGGAAATTTATGAAACCCAGCTCAGCATCTGCGCCCGCCCCATCGCGCCGCCAGGAAGATCCCTCGGTGGTGGCCCGGCGCATGGCGAACTACATTCGCCTGCTGGAATTTCTGGTCGCGGCCGTCGCCCTGGTGGCCGGCATCATCAAGAATGTACTCCCGTTCGAGTACCTGCTGGTTCTGGCCATCCTGCTGGGCTACCCGCTGGTGGCACAGACCATCGCTGCCCTGCGTGAGCGCAAGGCGCAGAAAGAAGAACAGATCTACAAGGTGCTGGTGCAGCTGGATGCCATCTTTATAGGCATCGCCATGGCTTCCCTGCACTTTGCCCTGATTCCATGCATGGCACTGCTGATCATCGTGCACGCCAACGCGGTCACGTCGGGCGGCCTCTACATCTGGCTGATGAACATTGTCTGGACCGTGCTGGGTGCCGTGGTCGGCGCCCTCGTACTGGGGTTCGAGATACTGGCCTACAGCGACACCCCGATCCTGCTGAACATGGTGTCCATGGTGGGCCTCGGTGTTTATGTCGGCGCGGCCTCTTTCCAGGCGCACCAGCGCAATGCCCTGATCATGGCCACCCAGGCACGCGTCTACCAGCAGCAGAAACAGGCGGTGGAACTGTCGCGCAAACTGGCCAAGTACCTGTCACCGCAGATCTGGGGCTCACTGTTCTCCGGCAAGCGCGATGCCAAGGTGGAAACCCGACGCAAGAAACTGACCATCTTCTTCTCTGACATCAAGGGCTTCAGCGCCATGTCAGAGGAACTGCCGCTGAACGTCCTGACCAGCATGCTCAACACCTATCTCAGCGACATGACCCGCATTGCCATGCGCTACGGCGGCACGGTAGACAAGTTCATCGGTGATGCCGTGATGGTGTTCTTCGGCGACCCGACCTCCAAAGGCTCCAAGGAAGACGCCACCAATTGCGTCGCCATGGCCATCGAGATGCAGAAACACATGAAGCTGTTGCGGCAGAAATGGAAACGCCAGGGTATCGACCAGAAGCTGGAAATCCGTATCGGCATCAACACCGGCTATGTCACGGTCGGCAACTTCGGCACCGACTCGCGCCTGGACTACACCATCCTCGGCACGGACGTGAACCTGGCCAGCCGCCTGGAATCCGCGGCACGACCGGGACACATCCTCATTTCAGAGGCCACCCATGAGCTGATCAAGGACCGCATCCTTGCCCGCAACATGGGTGATATCCAGGTCAAGGGCTTCAACCGCCCCATTCCCGTGTTCGAGGTCAGTGACTGGCGCAGCAAGGCTACCAAGAAGGACAACTTTGTCTCCCTTGAGGCTGCCGGCTTCGCCATTCACATGGATGTGGACAAGATTCGTCATTTTGACAAGAAGCCGGTGCTGAAGACGCTGGCCACTACCGCCAGCAAGCTCAAGCAGCGGGAACCCATACAGGTGGATTACGAGGCCGAGGGCTTCGCCCTGCATGTGGACAGCAGCAAGCTGCGCCCCAAGGACATTGGCAAGATCATGGAACTCATGGGCCGTGCTGCTATGTCGGTGAAAGCCAAGCTGGTAGTCTGACCGCATGACCCGAACCCTGCAGGGCAGCTGGCTGGCCGGCCTGGAGCGGCTGGGCAACCGATTGCCCCACCCCACACTCCTGTTTGTCTGGCTGTGCATCCTGTTGTGGCCACTGTCTGCACTGGCAAGCCTGCTGCAGCCCGACCTGACCCATCCGGGCACCGGGGAAGCACTGGTGCTGCGCTCTCTGGTCAGCGCCGAAGGACTCCGCTACCAGCTCTCGCATCTGGTCAGCAACTTTACCGGCTTCGCGCCCCTGGGCGTGGTTCTGGTGGCGATGCTGGGGATAGGCATCGCCGAACGGGCCGGGCTGCTGGCCGCCCTGTTGCAGGCCCTGCTGCGCAGCTGTCCCACAGCGCTGCTGGTGCCGGTAGTCGCATTTGCCGGGGTCATGTCCAGCCTCGCGGCCGACGCCGGCTACGTGGTCCTGGTGCCATTGGCTGCGCTGCTGTTCCAGCAGGCCGGCAAGCCGCCACTGCTGGGTATCGCCGTGGCCTTTGCCGCCGTGTCTGGCGGCTTCAGTGCCAACCTGCTGGTGGGACCTGTGGACGCCCTGCTCGCTGGCCTGACCACGGAAGCCATACATATCACCGATCCGTCCGGCGGCATCCATGCAGCCAGCAACTACTGGTTCATTATCGCCAGCACGGTGCTGGTCACTGTCGTGGTCAGCCTGGTGGCGCGGCCACTGGAGCGGCAATTGCCCGCAGCCACACAGGGCGCGGCACAGGACCCGACACCGGCAGACTCGCCAGCCCCCGACAGCGCGGGCAACCGCCAGGCGCTGCTGTGGGCCACCGTTGCGCTTGCTGCCTGGCTTGCCCTGCTCGGCGTTGCAACCCTGCCGGACGATGCCCCCCTGCGCCAGGGCCCCGGAGTCAGCCTGCTGACATCACCCTTCATTACCCACATTGTCGTGCTGGTAGCACTGGGCTTTGCCCTGTGCGGGTATGTCTACGGTCGGGTCAGCGGCGCCTTTCGCAGCGCCGGGGACGCCATCGAGGCAATGGAAGACACCATGCGCACAATGGCCGGCTACCTGGTGCTGATGTTCTTCGCCGCCCAGTTCGTGGCCTGGTTCAACTGGACCGGCATGGGGCTGGCACTGGCTGTATCCGGCGCCCAGTGGCTCGCCACGCTGGCGCTGCCGGAGGCACTGCTGCTTGTGGTGCTGGTGCTGCTGGTGGGATTGATCAACCTGTTCATTGGCAGCGCCTCCGCCAAGTGGGCCGTGCTGGCGCCGGTGTTCGTGCCCATGCTGATGGTGCTGGGAGTCTCCCCGGAAGCGACCCAGGCCGCATTCCGGGTGGGCGACTCGGCCACTAACATCATCACGCCGCTGATGCCCTATTTCGCGCTGGTACTCGGCTTTGCCCGCCAGTACCAGCGTGACGCCGGCATCGGTACGTTGATGGCGTTGATGCTGCCGTTCAGCCTGTCACTGATGTTGGCCTGGACCATATTGCTGGCGCTGTGGGCAGTCCTTGCCCTGCCCTTCGGCCCCTGACCGGCTACTGCCGCGATACCCGGCCGGCCACCGGCTGGTCTTCGAAGTCAGAGCGGAACGGATTGATATCCAGGCCCCCTCGCCGCGTGAACCGGCCAAACACGGATAGGTGCCGCGGCCGGCATTGCTGCTTGATATCCACGAAGATGCGCTCGATCACCTGCTCATGGAACCCCTGGTGATTGCGCAGGGATACCAGGTAGCGCAGGAAACCGGCATGACTGATCGGCTCGCCGCTGTAGCGCACGAACACCGTGGCCCAGTCCGGTTGCCCGGTCACCGGGCAGCGACTGCGCAACAGGTGCGAGTACAGTGTTTCGTTAAGCGGTGCGCCCTGGTCGACACGCAACAACGCCGGGTCATACTCATACTGGTTGATATCCAGCTCGATCCGGTCCACCGAGGTGGCATGGATTTCCGGAAAGCCTTCCCGGGCTGCTTCTTCGATGGTCTGCAGGCGCACGTCCACGGCACCGCCAGCGCACTCTGACAGGTCGTTTTCCATGGCCTGGGCCACGGCCTGCCGATTGGGGAAGGCTGTATTGGCAAACGAATTCAGGTACAGCTTGAGCGACTTCGACTCGATCAGGTTGGCCGTGTGGCAGGGGACACGCAACTGGCCCACCGCCACCATCGGCTTGCCGCGCTCGTCGAGCCAGGAAATTTCGTAGGCGTGCCAGATATCAATACCGTGGAACGGCATCTCGTCCGGCACCAGCTCAAGGTCCTCGCGGGCATCCCAGCGCGGCACCGGACACAGCAGTGCCGGTGTGTAGGTATCCACATAGTCGGTCTTGCGCCCCAGGGGCGTATCACTGAGCGGCGACGCCATAACGGCCTCCCATGTCCTCGCTGCGTTCATTCATGATAGCGCGCAGAACAGGCCACAGAGTGAGAAAAACTGTGTTATGTGACCTGTTTACCCGGATAAACGGCAAATCCCTCAGCTGCGGATGCCGACGCCGCGATTCAACAGCCAAAGCACATACGCAAAAAGGATGACAGTGAACGTGGCAATGGCCAGCAACGAGAAACCAACATCGACGTCGGACACACCCAGCACCCCGTAGCGGAACGCGTTGACCATGTAGACAATCGGGTTGAACAGGGACACACCGCGCCAGAATTCCGGCAGCAGGTCGATGGAGTAGAACACCCCGCCGAGGTAGGTCAGTGGCGTCAACACGAAGGTCGGCACGATGGCGATATCATCGAACTTGTTGGCAAAAATCGCGTTGACCATACCACCGAGGCTGAACAGCACAGCGGTCATGATCACCACCGCAAACGTGACCAGCACATTGGTCAGGGCAAGGTCGGTGAAGAACAGCGACAGTGCCGTGACAATGGCACCCACCATGACGCCACGGGCGACACCTCCGGCGACAAAACCGAGCAGGATGATCAGGCTGGACATGGGTGACACCAGCATTTCCTCGATGGAGTGCTGGAACTTGGTGCCGAAGAAGGAACTGACCACATTGCCGTAGCTGTTCTGGATCACGCTCATCATGATCAGGCCAGGCACGATGTACTGCATATAGTCGAAACCGCCCATATCACCGATGCGGCTGCCGATCAGGTTGCCGAAAATAACAAAGTACAACGACATGGTGATCGCCGGCGGCAACAGGGTCTGCGGCCAGATGCGCAGGAACCGCCGCACTTCCCGGGTGACAATGGTGACGAAGGCAACCCAGTATTCGTAACTGCTCATGCGGACGCCTCCTCTGGCAGATTGCGGTCCACCAGGCGCATGAACAGCTCTTCAAGCCGATTGGCCTTGTTGCGCATGCTCAGCACCTCGTAGCCCTGCTCAGTGAGCTGGGAAAACACATCGTTGAGCGCCTCCGACTTGGGCACCTCAACTTCCAGGGTGGTCTCGTCGCGCTGAACCACAGAGAAGCCTTCTACAGCTGGCGCTTTGGTCACGGGCCGGGCCAGGTCAAGAATAAAGGTTTCCACATGCAGTTTTTCCAGCAGGGATTTCATGTCCGTGTTCTCGACAATACGGCCGTGATCAATGATCGCAATGCGCTTGCACAGCGACTCGGCCTCCTCCAGGTAGTGGGTGGTGAGGATGATGGTCTTGCCCTGTCCGTTGAGCTCGATAAGGAAATCCCACATTGAGCGGCGCAACTCGATATCGACGCCAGCGGTGGGCTCGTCAAGGATCAGCAATTGCGGCTCGTGCACCAGCGCCCGGGCAATCATCAGACGGCGTTTCATGCCACCGGAGAGCATCCGCGACGGGCTGTCGCGCTTTTCCCACAAGCCCAGCTTGCGCAGGTAATGTTCCGCCCGCTCCCGCGCCCGTGGTGCCGGAATACCGTAGAAGCCGGCCTGGGTGACGAGAATGTCGAAGACCTTTTCAAACTGGTTGAAATTGAACTCCTGCGGCACGATGCCGATATGTTTCTTGGCCAGGCCGCGCTCACGCTCCAGGTCGTGGCCAAACACGGACACCTGGCCATCGCTCTTGTTGACCAGTGAACTGACAATGCCAATGGTGGTGGACTTGCCAGCGCCGTTCGGCCCCAGCAACGCGAAGAACTCGCCCTGGCGGACATCCAGGCTGATGCCCTTGAGCGCTTCTGTGCCGCCGCCGTAGGTCTTGCGTAAATCACGGATAGACAGCGCCATGGGCGCCGCGTTGTGCTCTGTCATAGTACTCCGGAAATCAGTCGGTATGTGGGCGCAGGCGTTTCTCGCCACGCCAGATCCAGTGCAGCCCGTCATCGTCAAACCACAGCCAGACACCTTCCATCATCCAGGGCCAGTCGGCGTCACTGACCTGGCGCAGGCCCAGCATTTCGGCGATGAATGCCATGAGGATGGTATCGTGCGTGACGTGAAGCGCAAGGTGACCGGGTGCCGGCTCACGCTCGCGCAGGTAGCGCACCAGCTTTTCGTGGCCGCGGGCGGGCGTCAGCAAGCCGTCCAGCTCACCGTTGAGGTGATGATTGAGAAAGCCGATGGCCCCCAGCTCCAGGAACCGTGGCCCTACCCGGCGGATATCCTCCACATAGCAGCCTGGCTCCACCAGCGTCTGCACATGCTTAATCTCCACCGCTGACGCCTGCAGGCCAGCAGCCTCCAGACCTTCAAGCATGGCCGTGGCGGTATCCACACAACGGCCCACCGGACTGCTGAAGCAGCGCTGAACCGGACGCCCCAGCGCCTCGCCCCAACGGCGTGCCATCTCGATACCCTCGGGGGTCAGCGGCAGGCGGTAATCGGCAAAGCCGTTCTTTGCCATCTCCCGCACGGAGTGCCGGGTCAGCAGGTGGACCGGCTTGTCCTCCGGGACCAGCGCCAGACCCTGTTTCAGTTGTGGATGCAGTTTCGCCATGCCGATTCACAATTGGTTGCGATTCCGGGGTACCTGCACCGCCATGCTGGCTGGTAGCGGCCAGACACCCCGCCTATACTGTGACGCACCGTCACAAAATGACAAGTATTATGGGAACCCGCGAACGACGAGCACGTGAATTTCGTGAACGCGAAGCCTATCTCCTTGATCTGGCCACCGAACTGCTGCTGGAGCAGGGTCAGGACGCGATCACCATGGAACGGCTTGCCGCCCGTGGCGAGTATGCCAAGGGCACACTGTACAAGCATTTTACCTGCCGTGAGGATGTCCTGTGCGCCCTCGCCTGCCGCCGGGTCAATAATATCGCCGCCATGCTGGCGCAAGCCCTGAGCCAGGTGACCCGAAGCCGCGACCGGGTGCTGGCCATGTTCGTTGCCTATGAACTGTATGCGGCCCAGCACCCGGAAGATTTCCGCCTCACCCTCGCCCTCAGTGCCGGCTCCCTCACCGACCGCGTCAGCGCCGATCACCTGGACGAACTGGAGAACGCCCGCCAGTCCGTGTTCGCCATCAGCAAGGCCCTGATCGGCCAGGCCCGGGAGGAGGGCGACCTGGCCGCGCTGCCGGTCAGCGAGGACGCCTTCACCTTTGCCCTGGAAACCGCCTGCCAGGGCAGCTACATGCTGGTCAGCGGTGATCCGGAGTTGCGCCGGCGCTGGAACCTGCCCTCCGGGGAGGAAAACATGCATGCCCTGGCAAGCATGGTACTGGACGGTGTCGGCTGGCGACCGCTGTCCGCCGACCGGGACTACACCGCGCTGGCGGCAAGCCTGCGCCAGCAGCTGGCGCCAGTGGTGGCCCGTTTCAGCATGAACCCGGGGACAACGTCAGCGACGTAATGAGCGCGCCACCTGGCGTCGCAGCTGACGCATGCGCTTGCGTCGGCCGCCCCCTTCGGCCAGCAGGTCCGGGCGGGCATAGACCAGGGTTTCATACATTTGGCACCACTGCTCGAAGGCGCCGGCCGCGGCCGGGGACTGTGCCCGCACGCCGGCCAGCATGCCACGGGGGCCGTGCTGGATATTGTCATCGACGCCCGCCCGTACCAGCAACTTGCGCATGGACCAGTACTCCTGCTGCCACCAGTGCAGCGGGGGCTTGCGGTTTCCCCACAACATCAGCAGGAACATCAGCATCAACACCGAGCCGGCGGCCACCCCCATGATGATGGCCAGGCGCACCGGCGTGATTTCGCCGAACAGCCCGGACAATAACTGCCCCTGCTGCTCCTGCTCGTAGCCCACCACCCACTTCTGCCAGAGAAATTCGTAGTAGTCGGTGAACAGGCCCAGCTGCTGCATCAGGGCACTGTTGGTGAACCCGTCCAGGGCGCCGAAGGCATCGGTTTCACCCTGCTGTTCCAGCGCTTCGCGCAAACCCATTTCTATCCGTTCGGGAGCCACCGCCGCGGTAGGATCCATCTGCACCCAGCCGCGCTGGTCCAGCCAGGCTTCCACCCAGACATGCGCATCCGACTGGCGAATCAGCAGGTGACTGCCGAGGGTGTTCACCTCACCGCCCTGGTAGCCCGCCACGATCCGCGCCGGAATACCGGCAGCCCGCAGCATGAAGGCCATGGTCTGGGCATAGTGTTCACAGAAACCACGCCGGGTATTGAACAGGAAATCATCCACACGCTGGTCGCCGAGCAGCGGCGGCTCCAGGGTGTAATAGAACGGCTGGTTGCGAAAATGCATCAGCATGCGGTTGGCGAAGTTCGTGTCTGTGCCGGCTTCTTCGCGCCAACGCTCCGCCATGGCGCGGGCCTGCGGATTGCCCTCTGACGGCAGCGACAGGTTGAGACGACGCTCCCAGGCTGGCAGCGGCTGGTCCAGCGTCATCTCTGTCCAGCTGGTGACACGGTAGGTATACAGGTCGCGAATCTCGGATGTCGCTAGCAGGCGGAAATCCCGCGCCACCATATGGCGACGGTCATCCACAAATGGCACCGTCAGGGCATACATCCAGGGCTGCTGGGTGGGCTCCAGCAGCACACGATAGCGGTACTGCTCCCCCTGGCGGTCATTGCGCAGGCGCTCGTACCAGTCGGGTGGGCGATCCCCGGGCCGATACACCAGCTCCCCCGAATTGATGTTCTGCGGTGTGGCCTGTGACCAGCGCCGGCCATTGAACCAGCTGTAGGTCAGGCCGCGCCAGTAACGCTCACGCATCGGTGGCGGCTCACCGTCAAACTCGACCCGGAAGGCCAGCTCGTCCGACTGCGCCAGCCGGGAAATTTCCCCCGGCGACATGGAGTCGCTCATGCCGGTACGTGCCTCGCGCTTGTCCGAGGGCAGGTTCCATAACGGCTCGATGCGGGGCACCAGCACAAACAGCACCAGCATCAACGGTGTCGCCTGCAGCATCAGGCCGCCGGCAACCCGCAGGTGCGTGCGCGAGCGCACCCCCGCTTCCGGATGATTGATGCCGATAAGCGCCGCGGTAATGATGCACAGGACCACCAGCACATAGATCGTAACCAGTGCGTTCCGGTACAGCAGGAACACCGTCGCCAGGACAAAATACGACAGCACCACCACCACATAGGCATCCCGCAGGCGAAACATTTCCAGCAACTTGAGGCAGAACGCGGCCACCAGCAGTGCCACACCAGCAGCGGGCCCGAGCACGGTGCCGTAACTCCATAGCGTGGCACCGCTGAGGGCAAACAGCATGGCCGTGCGCAGCAGGATTCCAGGCATACGCAGGCGGCCACGCTGAATCAGCAATCGCCACACCACCAGCACCACGGCGGCGGCCTGCAACCACAGCGGTGCCGAGACCAGGTGCGGCAGCACCGCCAGCACCACGCCAAGGGCAAGCCAGCGGAAGGCGTGGGCCGGCACCTGGTAGACGCGCGCCATCAGTGCACCTCCCGACGCGGCTGGCCGTACAGGGCCAGCATGTCCAGAGCCTGCTTGTGATGCAGGCTGCCACTGCCCGGCGACAGGCTTTCGCCAGGCAGCGCGACGCCATAAGGCTGGCCCGACCCATCCAGGTGCTCCACCCACCAGCACAGGCGTTGCAACCGCGCCTCCGGGTCCAGCCCCTGCAACCGGTCCCACTCAAGCCACAGGCGGCCTTCCACCGGGTCATTGAACATCTTCGTGTTCAGGCCCTGTCCGCGCGCCAGTTTTTTCCAGTCCACCGCGCGCAGGGAATCACCGGGCTGGTATTCGCGCACGCCTTCGAAATCCTCACTGCCGCGGTCATGCTGGCGCTCACCCTGCTCTTCCTTACCGCCACTGGCCGGGGCGGACAGCGACGCCACCGGTGTCGGCCAGGCCAGGCAGGCATGGTCCAGGTCGACATAGGACCAGGCCCGCAACAGGCCCAGCGGATAGCGGGTGGTAATCTGCAGGCGCCCCGGGTCGACCCAGCCCCGACGAGGCAGGGTCACGTCCAGCCAGACGCTGTCTTCCGCACCGGCTTCCAGCGACACTTCCCGGGGAGGCTGCGCCTTCTCGTTCCGCCAGCGCAGCCACAGGCTGCGGTGGTAGCGGCGCCCACCCAGCAAACGAATTTCCACGGCACCATGGGCGCCGGCAAAGCCGGCCCGGTACTGGCCCGCCACCAGCGTGACGCTGGCCAGGTTGCGGAAGGTGGACATGATCGAGGCGATGAACAGGCTGGTGAGCATGAACGAGAAACCCATGATCAGGTTGTTCTCGTAATTGATGCCGCCAAGGAACAGCAGCACACAGATGGTCAGGTAAAAAAAACCGTAGCGGGTCGGAAAAATGAACACCCGGCGCTGGTCCAGGGTCACCGACCTCGCCGGCGGGATCCGTCGCCGCAGCCAGTTGCCATACCAGGCCTGCACCTGCGCGCGCATGTGTCAGCTACCCCTGACGACCGGCACCGCCTCCAGCAACTGCTGCGTGGCCGTACCGGTGGCGCCACCAGACACCGGCGACAATCGATGCTCCACCACCGGCCCCAGTACCGTCTGCACATCCTCGGGAATGACGTAGTCACGACTACCCAGCAAAGCCCACGCGCGGGCGGCACGCAGCAGGCCGAGCCCGGCCCGCGGCGACAGGCCGGCAACGAACAGGCCGCTGTCACGGCTGCAGGCCAGGATACGCTGGACGTAATCCACCAGGTCATTGGATGCCCGCACCCGCGTCACCAGTGCCATCAGCTTCTGCAGTGCCGGCAACTCGATCACCGGCGGCAACGCAAGGGATGCCTGTCGGCGGTCTTCCCCGGCGAGCAGCTGGCGCTCCACATCCGCTGCCGGATAACCAAGGCTGATACGCATCAGGAACCGGTCCAGCTGTGACTCTGGCAGCGGAAAGGTGCCAGCCTGGGTCACCGGGTTCTGTGTGGCGACCACGAAGAACGGCTCCGGCAACGCCCGGGTAGCGCCATCCAGCGTCACCTGCCGTTCTTCCATGGCTTCAAGCAGTGCGCCCTGTGTCTTGGGCGTGGCACGGTTGATTTCATCAGCCAGCAGCAGCTGGCAGAACACCGGACCCTCGCGCAGGGTGAACTTGCGTGTGTCGGGATCAAAGATGGATACCCCGATGATGTCAGCAGGCAGCATGTCACTGGTGAACTGCACGCGGTTGAAGTCCAGGGAGAAGGTGCGAGCCAGCGCGTGGGCCAGCGTTGTCTTGCCCATACCCGGCAGGTCTTCAATCAGCAGGTGCCCGTTGGCCAGCAGGCAGGCGATACTCAAACGCACCTGGTCCGGCTTGCCCAGCACGACATTGCTGATCTGGGCCGCGGCTCGCGCCAGTACATCCTTCATGCAGTCACCTCGTGGCCGATGGCAGACAGCCCGCGGGCCATGTCTGCCTTGATGTCCTCAATGCCTTCCAGCCCCACGGCCAGGCGGATCAGGTTGTCGGTGATGCCGGCACGCTGCTTTTCCGCGTCCGGCACACGCCCGTGGGTGGTGGAGCCAGGATGGGTGATGGTGGTTTTTACATCGCCCAGGTTGGCCGTGATCGACACCATTTCGGTGCCGTTGATGAACCGCCAAGCGGCCTGGCGGTCACGTTTGCCATCGCTGTCTTCCACTTCAAAGGACAACACGCCGCCGAATGCAGATTGCTGGCGCGCCGCCAGTGCATGGTGCGGATGTGACGCCAGCCCGGCGTAGTGCACCCGGGCGATGCCGGGCTGGGCAACCAGCCAGTCCGCCAGTACGGCGGCATTGCGGGAATGCTCGCGCATACGCAGCGACAGGGTTTCCAGCCCCTTGAGAAACACCCAGGCGTTGAACGGGCTCATGCTGGCACCCGCCGTACGCAGGAAACCGAAGATATCCTCCAGCGGCGCCTGGGGACCCACCACGGCGCCGCCCAGGCAGCGGCCCTGTCCGTCCAGGTACTTGGTGGCGCTGTGAATCACCAAGTCTGCGCCCATTTCAATGGGTCGCTGCAGGGCCGGGGTGCAGAAACAGTTATCCACCACCAGCAGGGCGTTGCTGGCATGGGCCAGCTCCGCCAGTGCAGCAATGTCACCCACCTCGGCGAGCGGATTGGAGGGTGTTTCCAGAAACAGGATACGAGTGCGGTCCGTGATCGCGTGGCGCCACTGATCGAGATCGGCGATGTCCACCAGTGTGGTGTCGATCCCGAATTTCTTCAGGTATTTGTCATAGACCACGTTGGTGGTGCCGAAGACACTGCGCGAGCTGACGATATGGTCACCCGGCGCAAGCAGGGCCATGAAGGTGGCTGTAATCGCCGCCATGCCGGAGGCAAAAGCAACGC
The DNA here is from genome assembly GCA_029212745.1 of Alcanivoracaceae bacterium. Taxonomy (GTDB): domain Bacteria; phylum Pseudomonadota; class Gammaproteobacteria; order Pseudomonadales; family Alcanivoracaceae; genus JARGOL01. Next base: position 181,804 of record JARGOL010000002.1, on the reverse strand, counting down.
AGCGCTCACCGCCCTCCAGTGCCGCCAGGCGCTCTTCGAACGCCCGCACCGTGGGGTTGGTAAAGCGTGAATAGATATTGCCCGGCTCATCACCGGAGAAGCGCGCAGCCGCCTGCTCGGCGCTGTCATAGACAAAACTGGAGGTCAGGAACAGGGCTTCCGAGTGCGCCATCTCCTCGGTACGCAGCTGCGCCGTGCGGATGGCCAGGGTTTCGACAGACTGTTCGTGCGGCGGTTGCCGTTTGCTCATTGCAGGTTCCCGAAAATGAACGCCGGTCGCCTGCCCCTGCCCCAGGGGCGCGGGTGGCTGCAAACGGTCAACTGGCGTTGTGCAGGTCCATTACCTCATTGTCGGCCAGCGCCATGTTACGGTCATGGTCACTCTTGGCCTTGGCAGCATCATTGCGCTGCTGTTCGAGGTGTTCCAGATAATCTTCGCTGATGTTACCTGCCACGTAGCGTCCGTCAAACACGGAGCAATCAAACTCGTCGATTGCCGGGTTGCCTTCCCGACAGGCGGCCACCAGGTCATCCAGGTCCTGGTAGATCAAGCCGTCAGCCCCGATTTTCTCGCAGATCTCGTCAACAGAACGTCCATGGGCGATCAGCTCACTGGCCGAGGGCATGTCGATGCCATAGACATTGGGGTAAATCACGGCGGGGGCGGCAGAGGCGAAATACACCTTGCGGGCACCCGCTTCCCTGGCCATCTGGATGATCTCGTTGCAGGTGGTGCCGCGGACAATGGAGTCATCCACCAGCAGGACATTCTTGCCCTGGAATTCCAGCTCGATGGCATTCAGTTTCTGGCGCACGGATTTTCGCCGCTGCTGCTGGCCAGGCATGATGAATGTGCGGCCGATGTAGCGATTCTTGATGAAGCCCTCGCGGTACTTCACTTCCATGTAGTTGGCCATCTGCAATGCCGCGGTGCGGCTTGTGTCCGGAATCGGGATGATCACGTCGATGTCGTGATCCTTCCACTCGCGCACGATCTTCTCGGCCAGCTTTTCGCCCATCCGCAGTCGCGCCTTGTACACGGAAATACCGTCGATGATCGAATCCGGCCGGGCCAGGTAGACCTGCTCGAAAATGCACGGACGCAACACTGGCTCTGCCACACACTGGCGGGTATAGACCTCACCCGCCTCGGACAGGTAGATCGCTTCACCCGGGGCCAGGTCACGCACCAGCTGGAAGCCCAGGGCTGACAGGGCCACGCTCTCTGACGCCACCATCCACTCGGTGCCCTGCTCTGTTTCCCGGCGGCCATAGCATACCGGGCGCACACCATGGGGGTCGCGGAAGGCGAGAATGCCATAGCCGGTAATCATGGCCACTACGGCATACGCCCCTTCCACACGGCTGTGGACCCGGGCGACCGCTTCGAAGATGTCGTCTGGCTGTGGCACCAGCTTGCCCAGCTGCTGCAACTCATGGGCAAACACATTGAGCAGCACTTCGGAGTCGGAATTGGTGTTGATGTGGCGCAGGTCGGCCTTGAAGATGTCTTCTGCCAGCTTGGCTGAATTGGTCAGGTTGCCGTTGTGTGCCAGGGTGATGCCGTACGGCGAGTTGACATAAAAAGGCTGGGCCTCGGCAGAGCTTGAGGTGCCCGCCGTCGGGTAGCGCACATGGCCAATACCCATGTTACCCACCAGCCGGCGCATGTGGCGGTTGCGGAACACATCCCGCACCATGCCGTTGTCCTTGCGCAGGAACAGCCGGTCGCCGTCACAGGTGACGATGCCCGCTGCGTCCTGGCCGCGATGCTGCAACACCGTCAGGGCGTCATAGATGCCCTGGTTGACGTAAGACTGGCCCACGATTCCGACAATGCCGCACATGTCGCTGTCCTCTATTCCGCGCCGATTTTCATGATAACGTCCAGGACACTGGTCGCCACCTTGTGGGTCCAGTCTTCCATCATGGCGAACATTGGCACCAGGGCCGAGTCGCGCCACCAGGGATCCTGTGCAAACAGGTGCTTGGCCAGGGCCACCAGCACAACCACCAGCACCATACCACGCACGGCGCCGAACACGGTGCCGAACATCCGGTCAGTACTGGACAGGCCGGTCACACGGACCAGTTCACCAAGCAGGTGATTGACCAGGGCACCCACCACCAGGGTGGCTGCAAAAAGAAGGCCGAAGGCGATGGCTGTCCGGGCACTGGGCGTGTCGACGGAATTTTCCAGCATCACTTCCAGTCCCGGCCCGAACATGCGTGCCACGACAAAGGCGGCAAGCCATGACACCAGGGAAAATGCTTCGCGGGTAAAGCCCCGGCGCAGGCCGATAAACATGGATACGGCGATAATCAGCAGGATGGCGGCATCAGCAATATTCATCAGCACATCCACCCGACCGGGGGTCCGTCACCAGTGGTGACAACAGTGGCGTCGTTCATATAAAGCGGCACCGCGTATCCAGGGCTCGTCAGGGGCGCCATGGTAGCAAACCGCGTGGCGTGGTAACACAACCTTTGTGCCGGCCGGCCGATTTTTCCTGCCGGGTCACAACGTGTAGGGCAGCAGCAGGCCATTGAGCTTGAAACGCGGGTCGCTGCCAAGCCGGTCAAGCAGGGCGCTGGCCTCGGCACGCTTGATCTCCGGGCCGGCAAACACCCGGTAGTAGGTCACTTCGTCCTGTACCGTGTCACGGACAAAGGCGTTGTAGTCGGCGGCCTGAAGCCGGGTCTGCAGGCTTACGGCGTTGCTGCGGTCGGTAAAACTGGCCACCTGGACCACCCAGCCCGTGGGCGTAAAGGGCTCACTGGGGGCCGCCTCGGGGTCCGGCTCGCCCGCTTGCACGCGTTCGGCCTGCGCCTCGGCGGCCTCAACAACCTCTTCGCGGGCATCGCCGATCTGCTCGCGCACGCGTTCCACCTCGTCACTGGAGACCACCGGTGCCGGCGGTGCGATATCCAGCTCCGGCTGGTCGGGAATCTGCAGATCCAGCGCCACGCGTACCTGTTCCGGCGAACGGAACAGCACCGGCGCGAGGATAGCCCCCAGCAGCAGGAAAACCAGCAAGCCGATCAGACGTTGTTTGATGTGCGTATTCATGTGCCCCAGTAAGCCAGTATGGCCGCAGCCGACGCGATGCAGGCGCTATTGTGGCGTCAGCTGCCGGCGCTGTCATCCATGGCCGCGGGTGCGACCCGAAAAAGATCGATGCCCAGCGCCCTGGCTACCGCATCCAGCATCAGGAAAGAACCGAAAACCAGCACCCGCTCAACCGCCGGCCCGGCGTCTCGCACAGCAGCCACCGCCGCTGCTGGCGTGGCATGACAGATTGCCCTTTCGCCACCGGGCAGCGCCTTTTTCAGCTCACTGGCAGATTGGCCACGGCTGCCCTCGAGGGTGCACAAGTGCCATTGGCTCACCCGGCCAACAAAGGCAGACAGCGCCGTGGCGGCAGGTTTGTCAGCAAGCATGCCGCAGATCGCCACCGTGGTGCCCTCCCCGGCTTCCAGCTGCTCGCTGAATCGCCACAGGGCTTCACGGTTATGGCCGACATCAAACACCCAGGTCACGCCCGCGAGCTGGACCTGCTGATGGCGGCCGGGCACATGACAGTGGCGGGCCACGCCGGCAATGTCCGCGCCCGCAGGCGTCACGCCCGCACAGGCCAGCGCCTGCAGCGCCGTGGCCAGGTTGTCACGACCCAGGGGCACCGCATCCACCGATGCCCGGCAGTCCGCGCCACGGCGGCCACGCCAGCGAACGCCGGTCGCGTCTGCGGCAAACGCCTCGCTGGCTGCCAGCAACCGGACACCCGAGGTGCTGACAAGGGAAGCCACGTTGGCCGGTGGTGCTGGATCAGCAAACACCAGCGGGCGGCCAGGGCGGCCGACACCCCACTTCTCCGCGCAAATGGCTTCCCGGGTATCGCCCAGCCAGTCGGTGTGATCCAGACCGATGGACGTCACCACCGCCACATCCGCGTCCACCACGTTGACGGCATCCAGTCGGCCACCAAGGCCGACTTCCAGCAACAACAGGTCCAGCGCGGGCTGGTGCTGGCGAAGCAGCCACAGCGCCGCCAGTGTGGTGAACTCGAAATAGGTAAGCGGGGTATCAGCGCGAGCGGCATCGACCTGTTCGAAGGCCCTTTCCAGGTCGCTGTCGCTGGCCATGACGCCATTGATGCGCACCCGTTCGTTGAAATGATGCAGGTGCGGTGAGGTATACACACCCACCTGAAGCCCGGCTGACTGTGCCAGTGCGCTGGCCAGGGCAATGCACGAGCCCTTGCCGTTGGTGCCGGCCACCGTGATAACCGGACAGGTAGCCCGACTCACCCCCAGCGCTTCGGCGACGCCAGCGACTCGGTCAAGGCCCAGCTCTATTTCAGAAGGATGCAGGCGCTCGATGCGCGCGAGCCAGGCGTCCAGGCTCATGGGCTCAACTCAGGCGCTTTCAGAGACAGGCGCGTGGGTCAGGTTGGCCAGCAGCCGGTGCAACGTGTCACGCATGTCGTGGCGTGACACGATCATGTCCACAGCGCCGTGCTCAAGCAGGAATTCGCTGCGCTGGAAGCCGTCCGGCAGCTTCTGGCGCACCGTCTGCTCGATCACGCGTGGGCCGGCAAAACCGATCAGGGCACCGGGTTCGGCGACATTGACGTCGCCAAGCATGGCCAGGGAGGCCGACACCCCACCGTACACCGGATCTGTCAGCACGGAGATAAATGGCAGGCCGGCGTCGCGCATGCGCTGCAGCGCAGCACTGGTGCGCGCCATCTGCATCAGGGAGAACAGCGCCTCCTGCATGCGCGCACCGCCACTGGCTGCAAAGCATACCAGCGGCAGCCTTTTCTCCAGGCATACGTCCACGGCACGTACGAACCGTTCGCCCACCACCGAGCCCATGGACCCGCCCATGAAGTTGAACTCGAACGCCACCGCCACCAGCGGCAGCTCCTTGACGGCACCCTTAACGGCCACCAGCGCATCTTTCTCACCGGTAGCCTTCTGCGCCGCCACGAGACGGTCCTTGTACTTTTTCGAGTCGCGGAACTTGAGCCGGTCCACCGGTTCAAGGTCGGCAAACATTTCTGTCTGCGGGGTTTCGTCCAGGAACAGACTCAGGCGACGGCGCGCAGAAATCCGCATGTGATGATCACACTTGGGGCAAACATCCATGTTGCGCTCAAGCTCAGGACGATAGACCACACCATCGCATCGGGGGCATTTGCGCCACAGCCCTTCAGGCACATTGGCCTTGCGATGGCCCTCGTCACCCTTGCGAATGGCAGGGAGGATCTTGTCCAGCCAGCTGGCATTACTCATGGTATGTCACGTTCCCCGTTTGCAGCTCAGTCCCGGTCCATGGCCGCGCGCATGTCGCGTAAAACCTCGGCCACTGTCTCTGGAATCCGGCCCGGGGCATCAGCATTCTCGGCGATGCGATTGACCAGGGCACTGCCAACAACGACGCCATCGGCAACGCAGGATACGGCACGGGCAGATTCTGCATCCTTGATACCAAAGCCCACCCCGATGGGCAAACCGGTATGGTTGCGAATTGTTTCGACCCGCGATGCCACTTCGTCCACGTTCAGCGATGCGGAACCGGTGACACCCTTCAATGACACGTAATACAGGTAACCACTGCCGGCCTCGGCGATGGCGTCCATGCGCGCCTCGGTGGTGGTCGGCGCAATCAGGAAAACCAGGTCGATATCACGGCTGGTGAAGTACTCCTTAATGCCGTCCGTCTCTTCCGGCGGCATGTCCACCAGCAGCACACCGTCCACGCCAGACTGGCTGCAACCCTCGGCAAACGCTTCGTAGCCCATGGCTTCCACCGGGTTCAGGTAGCCCATCAGGACAATCGGTGTGTCGCTGTTACGGGTACGGAAATCCGCAACCAGTGCCAGGATCTTCTTCAAGGTGGTGCCGGACGCCAGCGAACGCTCGCAGGCTTGCTGGATCACCGGGCCATCCGCCATGGGATCCGAGAATGGCACACCAAGCTCGATCACGTCAGCACCGGCGTCCACCATCGCATCAAGAATGGCAGCGGTGACCTCCAGTGACGGATCACCGGCAGTGACATAGGGGATAAGCGCCTTGCGATTGTCCTGCGCAAGGCGTTCAAAACAGCTTTTGATTCGACTCATCTTGTTTCCTAGAACTTGATACCGTCCATGGCAGCGACAGTCAGGATGTCCTTGTCGCCGCGGCCAGACATGTTAACGATAAGCGTCTTGTCACGCGGCATTTCCTGCGCCAGCGTGGCGGCATAGGCCAACGCGTGGGCCGTCTCCAGCGCCGGCATGATGCCCTCCACCTTGGTCACCTCACGGAACGCAGCCAGTGCCTGGTCGTCGTTTACTGCCACATAGTTCACCCGACCCATGTCCTTGAGCCATGAATGCTCGGGACCAACCCCCGGATAATCCAGGCCCGCCGACACCGAATGGGTCTCGATAATCTGGCCGTCGTCGCTTTCCATCAGGTAGGTGCGATTGCCATGCAGCACACCGGGCCGACCGGCGTTCAGCGGCGCCGAATGACGGCCGGTTTCAACGCCGTCACCACCGGCTTCAACGCCGTACATGGACACACCCTCGTCATCCAGCATCGGATGGAACAGGCCGATGGCGTTGGAACCGCCGCCCACACAGGCCACCAGCGCATCAGGGAGACGTCCGGTCATGTCAATGCACTGCTGACGGGCTTCACGGCCGATGACCGACTGGAAATCACGCACCAGCAAGGGATAGGGGTGCGGGCCGGCGACGGTACCGATGATGTAGAAGGTGTCATCCACATTGGTGACCCAGTCACGCATGGCCTCGTTCATGGCATCCTTGAGCGTCCGCGACCCGGACGTGACCGGAATGACTTCGGCACCAAGCAGTTTCATCCGGTAGACGTTCAGCTTCTGGCGCTCCACATCCTCGGCACCCATGTACACCTGGCACTCAAGGCCCAGGCGCGCAGCCACTGTCGCAGTGGCCACACCGTGCTGCCCTGCCCCGGTCTCGGCAATCACGCGGCGCTTGCCGATGTGCTTTGCCAACAGGGCCTGGCCGATGGTGTTGTTTACCTTGTGCGCGCCAGTATGGTTCAGGTCTTCGCGCTTGAAAAAGATCTGTGCGCCACCCAGCTTCTGGCTCCAGCGCTCGGCGTGATACAGCGGCGATGGCCGGCCCACGTAATGCGCCAGGTCATTGTCAAAGTCGGCCCGGAATTCCGGGTCGTCCTTGAGTCGCATGTACAGCTTCTCGAGATCGTCCAGGGCCGCCATCAGGGTCTCGGAGACAAAGCGTCCCCCGTAGATCCCGAAATGGCCCCGGGCATCCGGAAACGCGGAAAAATCCAACTGCTCAGACACTGGTTACACCTCGCATAAAGGCCGACATTGCCGTCGCGGATTTGACTCCGGGCAGCCGGCTACCGTTTTCATCCAATTCTTCAATCCCGCCGCTGACGTCAACGGCATAGGGGCCCACGGCACCGATGGCGTCGGCGACGTTGTCCGCGTCCAGCCCCCCTGCCAGCACCACGGGCTTGCCCAGGGCCGGCACCCGGCGCCAGTCGAACACCTGGCCCGTACCACCCGGCGTTCCGGGCACGTAACTGTCCAGCAGAATGCCCTGGCAGGCCGCATGCTCACGCACCACCTGGGCCACATCGACATCGTCGCGCATGCGCAAGGCCTTGATGTAGGGGCGATCAAAAGACGCGCAAAAGGCCGGCGACTCATTGCCGTGGAACTGCAACAGGTCTATGGGTGCCTGCGCCAGCACCGCCTCCACGTCTTCACGGGCAGGGTCGACAAACAAGCCGACGGTGGTCACAAACGGTGCCACTTCCCGCAACAGGGCGGCGGCGTCAGGGGCACTGACCGCGCGCGGACTGGGCGGGTAAAAAACAAAGCCCAGCGCGTCTGCGCCAGCGGCCACGGCGGCCAGCACATCCTGGGCCCTGGTCAGGCCACACATCTTGACGCGTGTGCGTTGCACGGACAGGCCTCCCGACCCTGGGTAACGGGCACAGAGTGTAACAAAAACCGGTCAATTGCGCGTTAGCGCGTGAGGCGCGTCCCCGGCAACCAGAACGGGCCCAGGGGCTCATCCGGGAGCCCGTACTCGCCCGGGTAACCGATGTGCACCAGATACAAGCCGAACGGCGGCGCCGTGACGCCTCCCCGGGTGCGATCGCGCGCGGCAAGCACCTCAGCCGCCCAATCCGGCACTGCCTTGCCGGCTCCGATGGCCATCAGCACCCCGGCAATGTTGCGTACCATGTGCATCAGGAAGGCATTCGCCTCGGCCTCTATCACCAGGTACTGCTGCTGTCGCGTGACATCCAGCCGGTGCAGGGTTTTCACCGGTGACTTTGCCTGGCACTGGATGCCCCGGTAGGAGGTGAAATCATGGGTGCCGACAAGATGCTCCGCCGCCTGCGCCATCAGCGCCACATCCAGGGGCCGGTAGTTCCAGGTCACCTGGCGGCGAAACAGCGCCGGCCTGACAGGGTGGTTGAGAATGACGTAGCGGTAGCAGCGCGAATGGGCCCGGAACCGGGCATGGAAGCTGTCGTCCACGGGGCGCGCCCAGCGGATGGCAATATCATCCGGCAGGTTGGCATTGGCGCCATGCACCCAGGCCTTTTCATCGCGGACGGCATCCGAGTCCATGTGGATCACCTGTCCGGTGGCATGCACGCCACGATCGGTGCGGCCGGCGCATATCACCGATACCGGGTGGTCGGCCACCCGTGCAAGCGCTGCCTCGACACGGGACTGCACAGTGGCGACGCCAGCCTGCTGGGTCTGCCAGCCACTGTACGCCGAACCGTCGTATTCAACACCCAGAGCAATACGTGTCATGACCTGTCCGTGCCCCCACCTGCCGGGCGAGGATAGTGCCGCGCGCCAGCAACGGCAACTGCGGACACAAAAAAAGGCGGCACCCGCAGGTGCCGCCCTTGTACGTCAACCGCCAGCCATCAGGACACCTGGCTGAGCAGCTCCTTGGCTTCCTGTTGCTGTTCCGGATTACCTTCACTGACAACCTCGTTGAGAATGTCGCGGGCACCTTCCGCGTCGCCCATGTCAATGTAGGCTTTGGCCAGGTCCAGCTTGGTCGCATTCTCGTCAGTGTCACCGAGGAAATCGAAGTCGTCATCATCAACGTCCGCTGCATCCACGGCCGGACGGATGTCCGTGCCAGCTTGCTCAACGGATTCGCGCTGCACCGTGTCGCTGCTTGGCGCGGGCTCGTCCTCGACGGCAGGCATGCCCACTTCAGTCGGCGCTTCTTCTTCCGCCTCGGCAGCCGTATCGCCGCCATCAAACTCGAGATCGTCCAGGGACAGGTCGATATCTTCCGAGGCCGGTTCTTCCGCCACTTCGGAGAATTCACTGCTGACGTCGTCCAGGGACACTTCCTCATCGTCCATGTCCAGGGACAGCTCTTCATCAGAACTACCCAGGTCCAGGGACGAATCCATCTCCAGGGCCGCATCCAGATCATCTGACGGCTCTTCTGCCGCTTCCTCATCGCCGGTATCCAGCGACAGGGTCAGGTCATCCTCATCGGCGGCGCCGTCCGTGCTGGTGTCTTCCAGGTCGAGGCTGAATTCATCGTCACCGGCGTCAAGGGACAGCGTATCAGTCTGGTCATCGTCAGCGCTGTCATCACCGAGATCCAGGTCAAAATCACCCAGCTCGTCGGCACTGTCATCGCCGGCATCGGCTGCGGTATCAAGCACCAGGGTGGCATCGTCATCCGCCGCTTCCGGCTCTTCCTCACCCCCGAGATCCATGTCGAAATCCAGGGACATGTCCTCGTCCTGTTCAGCCTCGGCAGGCTCCTCGCCCGCCGCCTGGGCCGCGGGCGCGTCATCCAGACCGGAGGACAGGTCCATTTCCAGGTCGTCGAGACTGACTTCCTCGTCTGCAGCCGCCGACGCGCCGCTGAGACCGGCGCGCAGCGCGTCCACGCGCGCGGCCACCTCATCATCGTCGGCAAAGCGGGACGCCTCACGCTCGAAGCCGTCGGCGTCGTTCATCTCGGCCAACACCTCCAGCAGGCGTACCTTGAGGTCGCTGCGGCGGGGCGCCTTGTCAATTTCGTTCTGCAGGAAAGTCACGGCCTCTGCGTGACGGCCATAGGCGGTGTAGACATCCACTTCTTCCAGCGGATCCTGGCCGGCCGGCTCTTCGCTGTCCTCGCTCGGCTCTTCCAGCTCACCGAAGCCTTCCTCGTCACCCTGCTCGTCAATGCCGTCGACGAAGAAATCATCGTCGGCGGTGTCGTCAAGTTCATCCAGGTCAGCCACAGCGTCAGCGTCGGCTTCGCCCTTCTGGCGGTTGCGCATGAAGATGATGCCGCCGATCACTACCAGCAGTGCCACGATCGCACCGACAACGAGCATCAGGTTATCCATCAGCAGCTGGACGATACCCGGTTCCGGTGCCGGCTCAGGCTGCGGCCGCACCGGCTTGACCGGCTCCGGGCGCGTCACCGGCTGGGCGTCAGCGTCTGCCGCGCCGCTATCAGCCGTTTCATCGGCCATATCGGTGCCGGCGGCGCTGTCAGCCGCCTGGTCCGCTTCTGCGGCGTCTTCGGCAGCAACGTCTTCGGCAGCAGTATCTTCACCAGCCCCGTCTGTCGCGGCGGCATCTTCGCCGTCGCCCCCGGCCATGGCCGTTGCAGTCTCACCACTTTCGTCAGCAGTATCCGCCGCGGCATCCTGCGCCTCGGCTTCAGCCTGTGCGGTGGCATCCTCGACGGAATCAACCACACTGGACTCAGTTGGCTCGATACCCTGCTCCGCCTGCAGCTGTCGCAGCTGCTCCTCGAGCTGTGCGATCTGGTTGTTGCGCAGCTCAAGCAGCTTTTCGCTGGTTTCGATCTGGCCCTTGAGATCAGCAATACGGCTGCTCAGTTCAGCGTTCTCGCGCTGCATGCTGTCGATATTCTCGTCACGGATGGCGAGCTCGTTCTCCAGAGCTGCGGTATCCGCGCCCTCGCTACCAGCGGCGCTCTCAACGCCCTCGCCAGTGCCGCCCTCGGACGGGGTAACCAGGGTCACCTTGCCTTCGGTGGGCTTGCCGGAAGCCTCGCCGTCAGTGTCGCCCCGACGGGTGCCATCCACCTGCGGTCGCGCCGGCAGCGTAATGCCACGGGCTTCCAGCTTCTCGCGCCAGGCACGGTTCTGGTCGGCGATTTCGGTCAACGCATCGCGGGTACGGATGCGACGGACTTCTTCTTCCGAGGGCAAACGCAAAACGGTCCCTTCGCGGACCAGGTTGACGTTGCCATCGATGAAGGCATCCGGATTGAGTTCCTGTATCGCCACCAGCATCTGCTGTACGGAGATACTGCTCCTGGGGCGGGATCGCAGGGCGATGGACCACATGGTGTCATCGGCCTGAACCACATATTCTTCGCGCGGGCCAGTGTAAGTGCCAGCCGGCTGGCTGGCTGGCGCTTCGGACTGCTGGCTGGCAACAGGCGCCGGAGCCTGTCTGGCAGGGGCCGGTGCTACAACGGTGTCGGTGGCCGGGGCAGGCTGGCTCTGGACGGTTTCCGGCTCGGCAGCAGGCTGCTCTGACGCGGCGGGGGCAGTGGCCTGAACCGATGCGCCCTCGTAGCTGGGCGGATCCAGCAATACGGTGTACTCGCGCAGCATGCGGCCGGTGGGCCACATCACTTCAACGAGGAAATTCAGGAAAGGCTCACGCACCGGCTGGGTCGAGCGGATGACCAGGGTGCCATTACCTTCCTCATCCACTTCTACGTTGAAATTGAGGTCAGTGAGGAAATAGGCACGGTCGACGCCGGCGGTATCGAAATCCTTCTGGGACGCCAGGCTGACGAGAATCTCTTCGGACGTCAGGTCGTCCGTATCGGTCAGCGAGACCTCCATTTCCAGAGGCTGGTTCAGGTAGGAACGCAGTTCGTAGTCCCCTACCCCCAGTGCTGATGCGATACCCGGAGCCATCATGGCCAGCGCCGCGAATCCGATGCCTGCTTTTCGGAACATGGTTGAGCCCTTTATTTATTATTTACCCCCGCCTTGGCCTCAAATGACGCCCCGGCGAGCTTTTGATTTTGCAGCACCTAGCCCACAAAACCTAGAAACTGAGTCACATAATGCCAGTAAGTATCCGTTACAGATAGTCTTTTATCAATAATTGCACAGTTTGTACACCATTTATCACCCCCGCCCCTGCCACGTTGTCCAGGCCCAGCCACAGGGAGATACCGGCTCGCTGGCCCGGCAATGCGCGCAGGTCCGCCACCCGCACCGTCCCTTCAGGCAGCGTTCCCGCCAACGCCACCGCATCCCCCTCATCGTTCAGGCCGGTGACGTCCATGCCTGCGGCCAGCAGACGCTCGCGCAGCAGCGGCACATCCAGCTCACGATCGGTGGTGATCCTGAGCTGCACCGCCTGGCCGAAAAACAGCGGCATTACCGCACTGGCGACAGAGACATCAATGCCATCACCGGCAAACAGACGCTGCAGGGCCACTTCAGTACTGGCAGCGTAGGCCACCGGACCGCTACCCAGGGGTTTCCGGCCGGGCTCCAGCACCGCGAACGCAAGACGCTCGGGAAAGACCTGCGTATCCGGCTGCTGGCTGCCCAACAGGCGCGCAGTCTGGGACGCCAGTTCCTCCACTGCCTTGCCGCCGAAACGGGATGCCGGCTGCAGCACGGTGAGATCAACCGCCTGCACGGTGGCCAGCCCCTGGAGCTGGCGCAGCAATGCCACAACCGACGTCACCACGCCATCGGCACAGGCCACCAGGTTGCGCTCGCGGCAATCCACCAGCACGGCGTCGTTCAACCCCGGCACCACCATGGGCACCGACGGATCTGCCAGCAACACACCAGACAGATCGACCACCAGGATGCCCTGCCCGGCCAGCTTCTCGGCCAGGCTGGCGGCACTGGCGGGCGGCACCGCCAACAGGGCGAGCTCCACCCCTGACAGGTCCGCCGATGCCAGGTCGGCAACGGTCAGGTAGCTGTTGCCGAAGCCCACCCGCTTGCCAGCGGACTCGGCGCTGGCAATGGCGTGCACGAACTTGCTGCTGATGCCCGCGTCTGCAAGCGCCGCCAGCAATGCCTCGCCGATCTGGCCGGTGGCGCCGACTACGGCAATATGATGATCCATTGATCAGCCTTCCATCAGGATGCGGAGCATGCGACGCAACGGTTCAGCCGCGCCCCAGAGAAGCTGGTCACCTACGGTGAAGGCATTCAGGTACTCAGGCCCCATGTTGAGCTTGCGCAGACGGCCCACCGGGATATCCAGGGTACCGGTCACGGCGGTGGGCGTGAGTCCCGACAGGGTGTCAGCCTTGTTGTTCGCCACCACACTGACCCGGTCATTGGCCTGGCCGATGATGTCGGTGACTTCATCCATGGGCACATCGCGCGTCAACTTCACGGTCAGGGCCTGGGAATGACAGCGCATACTGCCAATACGAACGCAGGTGCCATCCACGGGAATCACGGACTGGCTGCCGAGAATCTTGTTGGTTTCAGCCTGCGCCTTCCATTCCTCGCGGCTCTGGCCATTGTCCATTTCCTTGTCGATCCAGGGCAGCAGGCTGCCGGCCAGCGGGAACCCGAAGTTGTCCTGCGGCAGGTCGCTGCTGCGCATGGTCGCCGCCACCTGCTGGTCAATGTCCAGAATGGCACTGGCCGGATCTTCCAGCTTGCCAGCCACGTCTGCATGGATCTTGCCCATCTGCGCAATCAGTTCGCGCATGTTCTGGGCACCGGCGCCGGACGCGGCCTGGTAGGTCTGGGCACTGGCCCACTCCACCAGGTTGGCATTGAACAGGCCGCCCAGTGCCATCAGCATCAGGCTGACCGTACAGTTACCGCCGACATAGTCCTTGACGCCGCGCGCCAGGCTTTCATCGATGACTTTCCTGTTTACCGGATCAAGCACGATCACAGCATCATCCTGCATGCGCAGGGTTGACGCCGCGTCGATCCAGTAGCCCTGCCAGCCGGCCTTGCGCAGCTCGGGGTAGACGGCATTGGTGTAGTCACCGCCCTGGCAGGTAACAATGACATCCAGCTTTTTCAGCGTATCGATGTCCTTGGCGTCGCCAAGAGCAGGCACCTCGCGGCCGATGTCCGGCCCCGGCTGTCCCACCTGTGAGGTTGAAAAGAATACCGGCTCGATATCGCGAAAATCATCTTCGGCACGCATACGGTCCATGAGCACGGAACCCACCATGCCACGCCAGCCGACAAAACCTACGGTCTTCATGAAATTCTCCGGTCAGTAGGGGCCCAGGCGTCAGGCCTGCGCCCGTGAGGGATTCAGAGTGCAGCCACCACCGCGTCACCCATGGCCTGGGTACCCACCGGGGTACAGCCGTCTGCCATGATATCGGCAGTGCGCAGGCCCTGTTCCAGGACGCGTTCCACAGCTGCCTCGATAACGTCGGCCACATCACCACGCTCAAGGCTGTATCGCATGAGCATGGCCAGGGACAGGATAGTCGCCAGCGGATTGGCGATGCCCTGCCCGGCAATATCCGGTGCAGAACCATGGCACGGCTCATACAGCCCCTTGCGATTCTCATCCAGGGATGCCGAAGGCAACATGCCAATGGAGCCGGTAAGCATGGCGGCCTCATCAGAAAGAATGTCACCAAACAGATTGCCGGTGACGATGACGTCGAACTGCTTGGGCGCCCGGACAAGCTGCATGGCAGCGTTATCCACGTACATGTGGGACACCTCGACGTCGGGGTACTCGGCGGACATGCTGTCCACCACTTCCTTCCACAGCTCAGTCACTTCAAGCACATTCGCCTTGTCTACCGACAGCAGGCGCTTGTCACGAGCCATGGCAAGCTCAAAGGCAACCCGGGCGATACGGCGAATCTCTGACTCACTATACACATCGGTATTGAACCCGACGCGCTCGCCATTTTCCTCGCGGATGCCACGTGGCTGACCAAAGTAGATACCACCGGTCAGCTCCCTGACGATCAGGATATCCAGCCCGCTCACCACCTCCGGCTTGAGTGTGGAGGCGCTGGCCAGCTGGGGAAAAAGAATGGCCGGACGCAGGTTCGCGAACAGGCCCAGCGAGGACCGCAGTCGCAAAAGGCCGCGCTCCGGCCGCTTGTCACGTTCAATGGCATCCCACTTGGGGCCACCAATGGAACCAAACAGAATCGCATCTGCCTGCCTGGCCTTGTCGAGTGTCTTCTCCGGCAAAGGATCACCGGCAGCATCGTAGGCAGCACCGCCTACAAGGGCCTCATCAATGCTGATATCCAGCTGGAAATCAGCATTGACCTTCTCCAGAACCTTTACTGCCTCTGCAACAATTTCGGGACCAATGCCGTCACCCGGCAACACCAGGATGTTCTTGCTCACTAAAAGCTGACCTCTTCAAGTACGGTTTCCGGCGCGGCCTTGTTCGCCACCGTGGCACGGAAATTCTTCTTGCCGTCGTTACGCATCACCTTGATGACGTACTCGGCACCCTCTTCAAACGTCATGCTGAACTTCTTGAAGCGCAGCATGCCGCCATCGTCTGCAAACAACTGGATGGTGTGCTCGCCAGCATCCAGGGTGACCGTCTTGTCACCACCGCTCTCGTCCACCCTGTCACCGTCAACGGTGAATACGCCGACGCGCGATGCCGCTGCCATACCGGGCATCTGCCAACCAGTGGCGCCTTCGGTGGCTTCCTGCGTTCCCGTGTCGAGCAGGTTCTCCACCTCGACAGTGGCTGTATCGCTGCCTGATGGCGTGCTGTACATCCCCGTGGAAGCGCAGGCACTCGTCAGCGCCACAACCAGCAGCATGATGACTTTCTTCATTTCGGTTCTCCTTTCCTGTTTTATTGTCGTTATCAGGAGCCAGGCAGCTGAACCGAGCCACCAGTACCTCAGGGCGTCTGGAATACCCAGGGCTCCCGCTCCATGCGCCGCGTCTCGTACGCACGGATACTCTCTGCATCCTGAAGAGTCAGGCCGATATCATCAAGCCCATTAAGCAGGCAATGCTTGCGAAACGCATCAATCTCGAAGCTGACAGTCTCACCGTTGGGCCGCGTAACAAGCTGATTTTCAAGATCGATACGAATCGTGGCCCCTTCATTGGCCGCCACCTCGCCAAACATCTCATCCACCACGTCTTCTTCGACCACGATTGGCAACAACCCGTTCTTGAAGCAGTTGTTGTAGAAGATGTCGGCGAAGCTGGGCGCGATAATGGCCCGGAAGCCGAAATCCATGAGCGCCCATGGGGCGTGCTCACGACTGGATCCGCAGCCGAAGTTACGGCGCGCCAACAGTACGCTGGCGCCCTGGTAGCGCGGCAGGTTGAGGACAAAATCCGGGTTCAGCGGTCGCTGGCTGTTGTCCTGCCCGGGATATCCCTCATCCATGTAGCGCAACTCGTCAAACAGGTTGGGCCCGAAACCGGTGCGCTTGATCGACTTGAGAAACTGCTTGGGAATGATCAGGTCCGTGTCCACATTGGAGCGATCCAGCGGTGCAGCGAGCCCTTCATGTACGGTGAATTTTTCCATCTCTTACTCCGCCTTTTCCAGCTCACGCACATCCACAAAGTGTCCGGCCACCGCAGCAGCCGCCGCCATCGCTGGGCTCACCAGATGCGTCCGGCCGCCGTTGCCCTGGCGCCCCTCGAAATTGCGGTTCGAGGTTGAGGCGCAGTGCTCGCCGGGAAGCAGCCTGTCAGGGTTCATGGCCAGGCACATGGAGCAGCCCGGCTCGCGCCACTCGAATCCGGCTTCCACAAACACCCTGTCCAGGCCTTCCTGCTCGGCCTGCTGCTTGACCAGGCCGGAGCCCGGCACGACCAGAACCTGCTTGACGGAATCAGCCTTGCGGCGACCACGGGCCACCTCTGCCGCCGCCCTGAGATCCTCAATGCGGGAATTGGTACAGGAGCCGATGAACACACGGTCCACCTGGATATCCGACACCTTCATGCTCGGTTCAAGCCCCATGTACTCGTAGGCCCGTTCCATACCGGTGCGCTTGACCGGGTCCTGCTCCTGCGACGGCACAGGCAGGCTGGCATCCACGGGCACCACCATTTCCGGTGATGTGCCCCAGGACACCTGCGGACGGATATCCGCTGCATCAATAAGAATGTCCTTGTCGAACACGGCATCCTCGTCCGAAACCAGCGTGCGCCAGTAACTGACAGCCTGATCCCACTGTGCACCGGCGGGCGCAAATGGCCGGCCGCGCACGTAATCAATGGTGACATCATCCACCGCCACCATGCCGGCACGTGCACCGGCCTCGATGGACATGTTGCAGATCGTCATACGGCCTTCCATGGACAGGCCACGGATGGCCGAACCGGCAAATTCAAGGGCATAGCCGGTACCGCCTGCGGTGCCGATGACTCCGATGATGTGCAGGACCACATCCTTGGCCGTCACACCGGGCCCGAGCTGGCCTTCCACGCGCACGCGCATGTTCTTCATCTTCTTGGCAATCAGGCACTGGGTGGCGAGCACATGCTCCACCTCACTGGTGCCAATGCCATGGGCCAGGCAGGCCAGGGCGCCATTGGTCGAGGTGTGCGAATCACCGCAGACCACCGTCATGCCGGGAACCACGGCACCCTGCTCCGGCGCCATGACATGCACAATGCCCTGGCGCGGATCGCCAATGCCAAACTCGGTGATGCCGAATTCACGGGTGTTGTTTTCCAGCGTCTGCACCTGGATGCGCGAGGTATCATCCTCGATTTCGGACGCGTTACTGAACGGTGTGGTCGGCACGTTATGGTCGATGGTGGCCAGGTTGGCATTGATGCGCCATGGCTGGCGTCCCGCCAGGCGCAAGCCTTCGAACGCCTGCGGCGAGGTCACTTCGTGAATGATCTGCCGGTCGATGTAAATCAACGCAGAGCCGTCGTCGCGCTGCTTCACCAGGTGCGCGTCGAACAACTTGTCATAGAGGGTCTTGCCTGCCATTGCAGCATCCGCCTGTGTCAGGGGTGGCGCCTCGAACAGCCACCGATTGCCGAGGGTGATACGCTAGCGCCTTGCCACCCATAATTCCAATTCATATTATTTATCTAAAGCATTCCCATAAGGAATGAACAAACCGGTAGCGGAGACGCATGTGGACAGCCAGGACCTGAAGGCCTTTCTTGCGGTGGTGGACAACGGCAGCTTTACCGCTGCGGCGGAGCGACTGTTCATTACCCAGCCGGCGGTGAGCAAGCGTATCAACCAGCTGGAGCAGATGCTGGGCAGTCGCCTGTTCGACCGCATTGGCCGCCAGGTGCAACTGACCGAGGCCGGCCGGGCCCTGCTGCCACGCGCTCGCGCAGTACTGCGCGACATGGAAGACATTGGCCGTGCCATTGCCAGCCTGGACGATGATGTCAGCGGCACGCTGCGCATCGGCACCAGCCACCACATCGGCCTGCACCGGCTGCCGGATGTACTGCGCCGCTACAGCCGCGCCTACCCGGACGTGCAGCTGGACCTGCATTTCATTGATTCGGAGGAAGCCTGGGACGGTGTGCTGGAAGGCGACCTGGAGCTGGGCGTTGTCACCCTGCCACCGGTCCCGGACCGGCGCGCCCACAGCGAGGTGATCTGGCGCGACCCGCTGGTGTTCATGGTGGCACCGGACCACCCCCTGGCCGGCACCGGCCCGGTAGCCCTGTCACAACTGACCGGCTACAGCGCCATCCTGCCCTCCCCGGTGACGTTCACACGCCGCATCGTGGAAGACATGTTCGCCCGCGAGGGACTGGGCCTGAACATTTCCATGTCCACCAATTACCTGGAAACCATCCACATGATGGTGTCCATTGGCCTTGGCTGGTCGGTGCTCCCCTCAAGCATGCTCGATGACGGCGTGACTGCCCTGCCGGTAACCACACCCACAGTGCAACGGCAGCTGGGTTTCGTCATCCATCCGGCCCGCAGCCTGTCCAATGCCGCGCGCTGCTTCATCGACGTGCTGCGCCAGGCCGGCAACGGCTAGGCAGTGGAATCCTGGCCACAGCTCTGGTTGGCGGGCACGGCCACGTCCATCATCTTCGGGTCAGGCAGGTCCAGGGCATCCATCAATGCCACGTACTCGGCCTGCCCGGCCACCTGCAGCCGCGGGTTGCAGGCTTTCTCCTCAGCGATGGTGGATGCTGTCCAGCCCTTGTAGTCATGGGCCGGGTAAACCCGGGTCTCTCCGGGCAGGGTCAGCAGCCGCTCAAACAGGCTGTGATACTGGCGCGCCGCATCACCATTCTGGAAATCGGTGCGGCCGGTACCACGAATCAGCAGGGTATCGCCGGTGAACACCATGGCCTGGCCATTAGCCTGCAGCAGGAAGCAGTAGGAATCGTCGGTGTGGCCCGGGGTGTACATGGCCTGCAGGTGGTAGCGACCAAAACGCAGCACCTGGCCATCGGCGAACGTTTCGGAGACACAATCCACCCCGGACTGCTCGCCCATCATGCTGCGGCACCCCAGTGCCTCGCGCAGGTCACCGAGCGCTGTGATGTGATCGGCATGGACATGGGTATCGAGGGCCATGACGAGGTTCAGGGACAGGTCGGCAAGCAGCTGCCGATAGGCCGGCAGCTGTTCCTGCACCGGGTCGATGAGGACCGCCTCACGACTGAGCTCATCCGCCAGCAGGTAAGTATAGGTACTGGATGTCTGGTCAAAAAGTTGCCGGAATATCATGCCATCACCTCCATCAGGGTTACCGCGGCTGCCACCACCACGAGCAAGGCCGCAAACAACTTCTGCAGCATCGGCCCGGCCAGGTAACGGGCCAGCAGGATGCCGCCGCCCATGCCCAGCACGGCGCCTGAAGCCAGGCTGGCGACCAGTTCCGGCGTCGCCTGTCCGGCCGTTAACCCGGCCAGTGCGTAGCCGGCAAAACCGGTGGTGGCAACAAGCGCGATGACCACCAGGGATGTGGCCACGGCCTGCGCCATGGGCAAGCCGGTCAGCAACACCAGGGCGGGCACGATGACAAAACCCCCGCCCACGCCGAACAGGCCGGAAAGAACGCCCACCAGGGCGCCAGCCAGCAGCATCCGCACCAGGCACGGCAGGCGCATCTCGAACTGGCCACTCTCACTTAGCTCACAGGCCGGTGCCACTGACGCCTCAGCGGCCACGCCGGCACGGACAAACTGGCTGCTGGCGGGATCAGTGCTGGCCAGGCGCCACATGCGCCACGCCACCACCAGTGTCAGCAAGGCGAACGCCAACAACAGAAAGGTATCCGGCAGCCATCGCCCCAGCTGCTGGCCGGCCGGCACCAGCAAGGCGCCACCAGCCACCAGCACCAGGGCAGGCATCCAGGCCACAGCCGCCCTGCCGCTTGCGGACAACAGGCGGGACGCGGTGGCCACCAGCGCGGCAAGGGCCACCATGCCTAACGACAGGCCGGCAGCATCGGCCATGGGAAGGCCGAGCAGGTAGACCAACAGTGGCACCGCCAGCACGGAGCCGCCCGCCCCGGTCAGACCGAGCACAAGCCCGACCAGCAGGCCGATGCCAACGGCGAGCAAAAGCATGCTCAGGCGTAACGGGAAAGCAGCGAGCGAATTTCGGCAACCTGCTGCTCGGCAGTGCCGGCGACTTGCGGGTCAAGCACGCACACCTCCACCAGGCACGAGATCATCTCGAAAAAGGCCTTGTCGAGCGCCTTTCGGGATGCCGTCATCTGCTGGAGAATTTTTTCACAATCCTGGCCGTCATGGATCAGCTTCTGCACGCCACGTAACTGGCCCTCAATGCGGGCAAGCCGCTTGATCATCTTGTCTTGCTGTTCCGGACTCGGGTTCATCGAATGTCTCCCATTTATACCCCCAAGGGTATCATACCCGGCACGGGGGTCAATCAGCAGACCGCGGCATCACGGGCCGCAATCCAACCAGGCTGATGGCGAACGCCAGCATCGCCACCGCCGCCGCCATCACGAACGTATCTCCCCCATACTGATCCCAGAGCGCGCCACTGAGGCTGGCGCCCAGCGCCCAGCCGGCGCCGAAGCCGACACTGGAATAGAAGGCCTGTCCCTGCCCGGCATGGCCACCACCAAACGCACGGTGGACCCAGGCAATGCTGGCGGCATGGAAACTGCCGAAGCTGGCGGCGTGAAGCAGCTGCGCGATCACCAGGGCCAGTCCGTTATCGGCATACCATGCCAGCAACAGCCAGCGCAGGGCGGCCAGACCGAGACTGGCGGTAATGATGTGTTCAAGGGTGAAACGGTGCAGCACACGGTGCATGACCAGGAACAGCGCCACTTCCGCCGCCACACCCAGGCCCCACAGCAGGCCTGTGAGCGATCCGGAGACACCGGCATCGGTGAGATAGATGGTGAAAAAGGTGTAATACGGGCCGTGCGACATCTGCATCAGGAACGCACAGGCGAAGAACACCAGCACCGGTGGCTGGCGCAACACTGACCACAATCCTGTCCGGGGCGTGTCCTGACCCTGTACCGGCTGCTCCGGCAGCACCAGGGTGGCCAGCCACAGCAGCCACAGGCACGCCAGGATCACCCACGGCACCAGGGTCACCGGGAAGATATCCAGCCCCTGACCCACCAGGATAACGCTGACAATGAAACCCACCGACCCCCACAGCCGCACGTGACTGTAACGGCTGGCACGCGAGCCCAGGGTTTCCAGGGTCACCACCTCGAATTGCGCCAGCACCGCATTCCAGAAAAAGCTGAATGCGGTCAGCAGCAGCGCCATGGACCAGAAACCATCGGCCAGGAACACCGCGCAGAACACCAGTGCGGCCGCCAGGTTGCCCAGACGGATCACGGCCAGCCGCCGTCCGCTGCGGTCCGCCAGCCAGCCCCACAGATTGGGCGCCACCAGTTTCGTCAACTGCGGCAGTGACATGAGCAGGCCGATCTGCACAGCGGCAAAGCCCTGGTCACGCAGGTACAGCGACCAGTACGGCACAAGGGCGCCGAGCAGCGCAAAGTAGAAAAGATAGAAGCTGCTCAGGCGCCAGTAGTAGGGAATCCCGTGGCCGGGATCAGACATGGCCGTCCTCGCCCGCCGGGATCGGCGGGAACGGTGGTTCCACATCCCCGCACTGGGCCCGGTGACGCAGGTAGTGATCCATCAGCACCAGCGCCAGCATGGCCTCGGCGATGGGCGTCGCCCGCACACCGACGCAGGGATCATGACGCCCCTTGGTGATGACCTCTGCGGGCTGGCCGTCGATGTCCACGGTCTTTCCGGATATCAGGATACTGCTGGTGGGCTTGAGCGCCATGCTGACCCGGAGCACCTGGCCGGTGGTGATGCCGCCCAGCACGCCGCCGGCGTGATTGGACAGGAAGCCCTCCGGCGTCATTTCATCACGGTGCTGCTCGCCGCGCTGGTTGACGACATCAAAACCGTCACCCACTTCCACGCCCTTGACGGCGTTGATACTCATCATGGCATGGGCCAGTTCGGCGTCGATGCGGTCGAACACAGGCTCACCCCAGCCCACGGGCACGCCCTGTGCGAACACGGTGACCCGCGCACCGATGGACGAACCGTCCTTGCGCAACGCGTTGATCAGCGTTTCCAGCTCGCCCACCTTGGCGGCATCCGGGAAGAAGAACGGGTTGTCATTGACGCTGTCCCAGTCGTACTGCTCGGCACGTACGTGGCCAATCTGGGTAACACCGCCAAACAGCCGGATACCCAGGTGCTGCTGCAGGAACTTGCGGGCAATCGCGCCGGCGGCCACACGCATGGCCGTCTCACGGGCCGAGGAACGACCACCACCGCGGTAGTCCCGAAACCCGTACTTCTGCGTGTAGGGGTAATCGGCATGGCCGGGACGGAAGGTGCGGGCGATTTCCGAATAGTCTTTCGAACGCTGGTCGGTATTTTCGATCAGCAGGCCAATGGGGGCACCAGTGGTACGGCCCTCGAACACACCCGAAAGGATGCGCACCTGGTCAGGTTCGCGGCGCTGCGTGGTGTAGCGACTGGTGCCGGGCTTGCGCCGGTCCAGTTCGCCCTGCAAGTCCTCCTCCGACAGCGGCAGGCCTGGCGGACAACCATCAACGATGGCACCCAGCGCCTGGCCATGGGACTCACCAAAGGTGGTGACGCGAAAAAGCTGGCCGAATGTATTGCCTGACATGGCTCTCCCCGGTGTATGTCTGCGCGCGGATTATACCCGCTCGCGAAAAAGATCGCGGTATTCCTGCAGCTGGGCCGCGCTGAGCATGAATACGCCATCACCGCCGCGGCTGAACTCGAACCAGAAGAAAGGCACTTCCGGATAGCATTGCGCCAGCGCCTCGGCGCTGTTGCCCACCTCGACCACCAGAATACCATCATCGGACAGGTAATCCGCCGCCCCGGCCAGCAGGCGCCGGGTGAAATCGAGGCCGTCAGCACCCGACGCCAGGGCCAGTTCAGGCTCACGCCGGTACTCCTCGGGCACCGAGGCCATGTCGGCGGCATCGACGTAGGGCGGATTGCTGACGATCAGGTCAAAGCGGCCCTGCACGGCTTCCAGACCATCGCCCTGGCGCGGCACGACGCGCCCGGCAAGGCCGTGGCGCTGTATGTTCTGCTCACACACCGCCAGGGCATCGGCACTGATATCGGCGGCTTCAACACGGGCCTGCGGCATCGCCATGGCGCAGGCAATGGCGATGCAGCCGCTGCCGGTGCACAGATCCAGCACCCGTGATTCGGCGTCCGGATCGAACCAGGGCGCAAAACCCTGCTCGATCAGCTCGCCGATGGGCGAGCGGGGAATCAGAACCCGCTCATCCACAAAGAAAGGCATGCCGCAGAACCATGCCTCTCCGGTGAGGTACGGCGTCGGCTGGCGCTCATTTACCCGCCGGCAGACCAGCGCAACAAAACGCTCGCGCTCCGATGCCAGCAAACGGCTATCCAGCAATGCCGGGTCACTGTCCCAGGGCAGTGCCAACACATGCAGCATCAGCGCCAGGGCCTCGTCCCAGTAGTTGTCGGTGCCATGACCGAGAAAGACCTTCCCGCGGGCCATGGCGGACATGGCCCAGCGCATGGCATCACGGCAGGTCACCAGCTGGTCGATGGCCTGCTTCTGTTCACTTTCCGGTATCATGGTCTGCCCTGTCTCGCGCCAAGCGCGAAGCGTACCACAGACTCGAGGAAACCCGGCATGGGCTGGTGGCTTTTCAAGACCGAACCGGACAGCTACAGCATCGATGACCTTGCCCGTGACGGCGACAGTCCCTGGGACGGCATCCGCAACTACCAGGCACGCAACCGGCTGCGCGACGAAGTGCGCGTGGGTGACCGCGTGCTGATCCATCACTCCAGCTGCCGCACCCCGGCCATCGCCGGCATAGCCGAAGTCATCCGCGCCGCCGAACCCGATCCCTCGCAGTTCAATCCCCAGGCGTCCGGCTACGATCCAAAAAGCAGCCCCGACTCGCCACGCTGGTTCCAGGTAACGCTTCGCCATGTGCGCACCCTGCCCGCACCCGTACCACTGGCCGTCATTCGCACCGAAACAGCGCTGCAAGACATGGAGCTTGTCCGGCGCCCCCGCTTGTCTGTGCAAAAAGTGACGGCCGCCGAAGCCAAACACATCCAGCTAATGGCAAAAAGCCAGCACTGAACCGCGGCGCGCACTCTTTTCAGACATATTCTCCCGGGCATGACATGCCACGCACCAAATGAACGCAGACACCCCCTGAAGAGCCCTTTCGGGAACCACTTTTTCTGGCACAGCGGTTGCAAAGAAAAGGCAAGGACGTACACGCGCAGGACGCGTAACACTTACTCGAGGCGTGTCATATGAAATCCTTCCCCACGCGGCCACTGGTCGCACCACTGCTGCTACTGCTCGCCAGCCTGCCGACAAACGCACTGGCCGCAGACACCGTCGATACCGGCGCCGTCAACATGGTCTGGCTGGCCACTGCCAGTGCCCTGGTTTTCCTGATGCAGGCAGGCTTCGCCCTGCTCGAGTCCGGGCTTTCGCGTTCCAAGAACGCGCTCAATGTGGTGATGAAAAACTATGCCGATGTCTGCCTCGGCACCCTGATCTTCTGGGCCCTCGGTTACGGCCTCATGTTCGGCAGCAACACCACTGGCTGGTTCGGCAGCGACAGCTTCATGCTCAATCGCACCGAAGACGCCGGCACCTGGGGCATCATCCTGTTCCAGACCATGTTCGCCGCAACGGCCGCCACCATCGCCAGCGGTGCCATGGCCGAACGCACCCGCTTCGGCGCCTACCTGTTCGGCGCCCTGGTAATCACCGGCCTCATTTATCCCGTGTTCGGCAGCTGGGTCTGGAATGCTGATGGCTGGCTGGCGAAGCTGGGCTTTATCGATTTCGCCGGATCCACCGTCGTTCATTCTGTCGGCGCCTGGTGCGCCCTGGCAGGTATCATCGTGGTCGGCCCACGCCTGGGTCGCTTCGACGACAAGGGCAAGCCGCGGGAGATTCGTGGCCACAACATGACGCTGGTGGCCATCGGCGGTTTCATTCTCTGGTTCGGCTGGTTTGGCTTCAACGGGGGCTCCACGCTGGCCGCTGATGTGGACATCGGCCTGATCAACCTGAACACACAACTGGCCGCTGCGGCCGGCGCCTGCGCCTGCATGCTGCTGCCCGCACTCAGTGGCCGGCCCGTGCTGCTCAGCGAAACCATCAACGGCAGCCTTGCCGGCCTGGTCGGCATCACCGCCGGTTGCGCCAGCATGCTGCCAGGGCATGCCCTGATCACCGGCTTCGTTGCCGGCGTCGTGTGTTTTATCGGCACCCGCCTTTTGTTGCGGCTGCGCCTGGATGATGTGGTAGGTGCTGTCGCCGTGCACGGCTTCGCCGGTGCCTGGGGCACCATCGCGGCCGGTATTTTCCTGATCGACAACCCGTTCAACATGCAGGTCATCTCGGTACAGGTACTGGGGGTACTCGCCTGCTTCCTGTGGACGTTCTTTGCCGCCCTGCTGATGTACCTGCTGATCGCCGTCAGTGTCGGCCTGCGCGCCAGCACCATGCATGAACAGCGCGGGCTGGACCTTTCCGAACATGCTGAAATCGGTTATCCGGAATTCCCCATGGAAACCGCCTACACCGCTGACCGCGCCTCGTCACTGGAGGGTCGATAATGAATGCCGATATCAGCCAGCGCCGCCGCGCCATCTACACCGGCCTGAAGCCGTTCATGGACGACGACTCCCTGATTGATGCGGTAATGCACTGGGAAGAGCATTTTGCCAGTGCGCCGCGCTTCACCCTGCAGAAGTTTGTCTCTGAACTGTGCCGGGAAGGTGACCTGCGCAGCCGTCGCGCTGACATCCTGCTGAGCCTGGTGCAGGCCATGAACATGCCCAGCCAGTCACTGCTGCCAGACCCGGTGCAAAGCAGTCCGGCGGCAAAGACCGACCGTAGCGGCGATGCATTTGTCGCCCTGGCCAGGGCCCTGTTCGATGCGCTCGATAATGACCAGCGCTACCAGCTCCGGCTGGACATGCTGGCCAGCCTGGATGGCATGAACCTTCCGGCGCACGTGCTGCATGCGATGAACCGCTGGCTCAACGACAACCAGCCGCTGGAAAACCTGCACGCCTCTGTCACCGTACTGCGGGCTCTTGTTAACCGCTTCTATGTTTTGCTGTGTGAGCGACTCGGGCCGGTCAACGCAGACAAGGCCCTGTCACGCGCGGTATCCCGGGCGCAGGCATCCGATCCGGCCGTGGCACCCAACCTGCCTTCCCTGCTCTAGCCCGTTGGCTCGCAACGGCGGGCCAACGCACATGCCTGTGATAACCTGTGCCACGGCACAGGCATCGCAGGCAAGGAGGAAGTGCGTTGAAATTCCATAATCAGGTATTGCTGGCAATGGTCCTCGGGGCGGGCCTTGGCCTGCTCCTTGATGAGCAAGGCACACTGGCCGGGCTACCTTTGCTGGGCGCCCTGACACTGGTGGGCACCCTGTTTATCAATGCACTGAAAATGGTGGTGGTGCCCCTGGTCACCAGCGCCATCATCAGCGGCATCACCAACATCGGTGGCGGCACTCATCTGGGTCGCCTGGGCGGCAAGACGGTGGCCTACTACCTGCTCACCACGCTGATCGCCGTGCTTGTTGGCCTGGTACTGGCCAACCTGCTCACACCGGGTGAAGTGGACGGCCAGCCCGCCGGCGACCAGCTCGGACTGTCGGCAGATACGGATGACGCCCTGGCGGGTATGGCCGGCCGTGGCGCGGGTGATTTTGCCGGCATCCTGCTCAAGGCGTTGCCGCCGAATATTGTCGCCGCCGCGGTGAACGGCCAGCTGCTTGGCCTGATCGTGTTCGCACTGCTGTTCGGTATCTTTTTGCGCGCTGCCGACAGCACCGGCGCCGCCCGCTTGCGTGAAACCATCGACGGCCTCTACGAAACCATGATGGCGCTGACCCTGTTCGTTATCCGTTTTGCCCCGCTGGGTGTGTTTGCCCTGGTAGGCAAAACGGCGGCGACCACCGGCTATGAGGCGATCGAGCCGCTGGCCTGGTTCTTTGTGACGGTCGTTGCCGCGCTGTTCCTGCACGCCGCCGTGATCATGCCATTACTGATCCGCCTGGTGGCACGGCGTTCACCGGTGCGCCATGCGCGCGCGATGATGCCGGCACTATTGACCGCCTTTTCCAGCGCCAGTTCATCTGCCACCCTGCCCATGACACTGGAGTGCGTGGAAAAACGCGCCGGCGTGTCCAACCGCAGCGCCAGTTTTGTCCTGCCGCTGGGCGCGACCATGAACATGGATGGCACGGCGCTGTACGAATGTGTGGCGGTACTGTTCATCGCCCAAGCCTATGGCATGGACCTGAGCATCGCGCAGCAGGCCAGTGTCGTGGTTATTGCCCTGCTCACCTCCATTGGTGTGGCTGGTATTCCTTCCGCCAGCCTGGTGGCGATTACCGTGATCCTCGGCACCCTCGGACTGCCCGCCGAAGCCATCGGCCTGATCCTCGCAACCGATCGCCTGCTGGACATGTTCCGTACCGCAGTCAATGTCTGGGGCGACAGTGTCGGCGCAGTGCTGGTGGCACGCAGCGAAGGTGAGGAGCAGGTGCTGACGGCGGACATGGACGACGCATGGCGCGCATCGACGTCGTAGAAGGTGATATCACCCGGCTCCGGGTAGACGCCATCGTCAACGCTGCCAACCGGAGCCTGCTCGGCGGCGGCGGCGTGGATGGTGCCATTCACCGTGCCGCGGGGCCGCAACTGCTGGCTGCCTGCCGACCGCTGGGTGGCTGCCCCACCGGCGAAGCACGTATCACTCCCGGTTTTCGTCTGCCGGCGCGCCACGTCATCCATACCGTCGGCCCGGTCTGGCACGGCGGCGACCAGGGTGAAGATGCGTTACTGGGGGCTTGCTACCGCAACAGCATGCAGCTGGCGGCGGAGAACGGGGTCGAGAGCATTGCCTTTCCGGCAATCAGTTGCGGTGTCTACGGCTATCCGCCGCAGCGCGCCTGTGAGGTGGCCCTGGGGGCGCTGCAGGACTGGCTACGCACAGCAGCACAGCCGATCAACGTCGTACTGTGCTGCTTTTCCGCAGAGATAGCGGCTATCTACCGCCGCTTGCTGGACGCTCAGGCGTGAAACACGTCCCGGCGCACATCGCGGTACAGGTGGTTGGCGGCGCTGGCCAGCGACGGCAGCAGGAAAACCAGTGCTGCGGTCATCACCAGGTCCAGCGAACCCTGCTGCACCAGGGTGCCAAGCACGGCCACTGCCAACAGGGCCAGCATGACGACGGCGAGCAGGTCCTGACCAAGACGTTTGCTGATGTACTTTTCCATGATCAACCTCCTGGTTGCATGTTGTTTGTGAACATATGTACACATTACCAGAAAGAAACACTCAGTCAACAGGTGTTCACCACTTTGTATGACAAAATATTACAGCCTCTGGAAGCGTGGTTTCGGCCCGTTCAGGCTTTGCCCCCGGGGTACCGGATGGGGCAAACTTGCGCCTTCGCTTTGGGGGGGATGAGCAGTTGATCCAGCCACGCAACGTATTGATTACCGGGGCCGCCAGTGGTCTCGGCCTGGCCCTGGCCCGAGAGGCCGGACGGCTGGGCATGCGCGTGGCCCTTGCAGACATCAATGAGCAACGTGGCGAGCAGGCCCGCCGTGGCCTGAGTGAGAATGGCGTCGAATGCCTGTTCACCTACTGCGATGTGCGCCGGGAGCAGGATATCCGCAATGCGGTGCAACGCGTGGTGCGTCGCTGGGGGCAGCTGGACATCCTGATCAACAATGCCGGCGTGGCGGCAGCCGGCCTGTTCGAGGCGATTCCGGCGGACGACTGGGACTGGCTGCTGGACATCAACCTGCTTGGCGTGACCCGCGGCTGCCGGGTGGCGGTCACCGAAATGAAACGCCAGGGGCACGGGCACATCGTCAACATCGCCTCCATGGCGGCCCTGACCCCGCCCCCGGGCATGAGTGCCTACAACGTCGCCAAGGCGGCCGTGGTATCACTGTCAGAATCCCTGCACGGGGAACTGGCGCCACTGGGTATTGACGTCACGGTCGTCTGTCCGTCTTTCTTCCGCACCAACCTGGGCGAATCCCTGCGCGCTCCGGACCCGGTCACCAGCGCCCGTTTCGAGAAACTGCTGGCCCACAACGACATCACCGCCGATGACATTGCCCGTGACACCTTCAAGGCCATCGACAAGAAACAGTTCCTGGTACTGCCCCATGCCGACGGCCGCAAGGCCTGGCGGCAGAAACGCTGGTTCCCGGGCCGGTTCGCGGCGCAAATGCAGCAGCTGGCCCGGCGCCTGCGACGCTGAAACACCGGGCAGCGTACTTTCCCTGCCTGCCTTCAGGGCATGAAGAAGGCATCGGCCTCCAGCCCCATGAGGCTGGCCGGGCCTGCGGCAAGGCTCTCCTCCAGCGCAAGGGTGCGCGGCAGGATACGCTCGAAATAGAAGCGCGCACTCTCGAGCTTTGCGCGCAGGAACGCTGCATCCCCCTCGCCGGCCGCCAGTTGCGCTTCAGCCACCACCGCCATTTTCGCCCACACCCAGGCAAGGGCCGCATAGCCACTGAACTCCAGGTAGTCGAACGCCGCCGCCATGGGCGCGTTGGCGTCTGTATCCTTGTCAGCAGCCAGCTGGTCACTGAGCGCCTGCCAGCGATCCACCACGTCCAGCGTGCGTGCCACCCAGGGCCCACTCTCGGCGCCGTCGCCATGCTCGCCCGCAAAGGCCCTGATCTCTTCCAGCAGGCCCTCGAGCATGCGTCCGCCTGAGCCCAGCACCTTGCGACGCACCAGGTCGATGGCCTGGATACCGTTGGTGCCCTCGTAAATCCGGGTGATACGCACATCCCTGGCGATCTGCTCCATGCCCCACTCGCGGATATAGCCATGGCCACCAAAACACTGGATACCCAGGTCTGCCACCTCGGTGCCGCGCTCGGTGAAGAATCCCTTGCAGATCGGGATCAGCAGGGCCACACGGTCGTTGGCCCGCGCCCGCGCGGCGGCGTCGTCGCTGTGCAGTGCCACGTCCAGCTGCATGGCAGTGTAGTAACCCAGTGCCCGGCAGCCCTCCACCAGGGTTTTCTGGGTCAGCAGCATGCGACGGATATCCGGGTGCACGATGATGGGATCGGCCGGTTTGTCCGGGGCCGCCGCGCCACCCGGTGCGCGCATCTGCAAGCGCTCATTGGCATATTCCACTGCCCCCTGGTGGGACAGCTGCGCCAGGCCGAGGCCCTCGAATGCCACATCCAGCCGGGCGCTGTTCATCATCGTGAACATGGCCGCCAGGCCATTATGGGGCTCACCCACCAGCCAGCCTTTGGCCTGGTCCAGCACGAACACACAGGTGGGTGACGACTTCAGGCCCATCTTCTCTTCCAGCTTGGCCACTTCCACGCGGTTGCGTTCGCCGGGATTGCCGTCTTCATCAGGCAGGAACTTCGGCACCAGGAACAGCGAGATGCCCTTCGGCCCGGGGGGTGCATCCGGCAGCTTGGCCAGCACCAGGTGGATAATGTTCTCGGCCAGGTCATGGTCGGCCCAGGTTATGAAGATCTTCTCACCGCTGATGCGGTAACTGCCGTCATCAGCTGGCTCGGCGCGGGTGCGCAAAAGACCCAGGTCCGAGCCGGCGTGGGCCTCCGTCAACGCCATGGTGCCCGTCCACTTACCCGCCACCATGTTCGGCAGGTAGGTCTGCTTGAGATCGTCACTGGCGTGGGCCTCAATGGCCCGTATGGCCCCCTGCAGCAACGTGAAAACGGCGCACCACGGCATGTTGGCGGATTCCGCCATTTCGTGGAAAACCATGCCCAGGCTATGGGGCAGGCCCTGGCCACCCCAGGCCGGATCACAGCTGATCCCGCCCCACTGCCCGTCTACCAGGCCCTTGTAGGCATCCTTGTAGGAAGCCGGGGTGACCACCTGGCCGTCACGCAGATGGCTACCGGTCTCGTCACCGTCGCGGCGCGTGGGCGCCAGCACGTTCTCGCAGTAGCGTGCGGCCTCTTCCAGGACAGGATCGATCAGGTCATCAGTAACATCCGCATAGCCGTGGGCGGCATAGTGCTCGGCAAAGCGCCAGACGTCATGCACCAGGAAACGGATGTCGCGCAACGGGGCCTTGTATTCGGGCATACCAGTGTTCCTCAAACGTCAGTTGATGGGGAAATAGGAGCACAGCCGCAGTGAAGCGACAATGACCGCCGGCGCCATTCAGTTTGCTCTTGCGGCACAATTGCAGGTTCGCAGGCCGGCGGCCGTTGAAGCCCGGTCAGCCCGGGAGGGATTCCAGGTACTTGAGGGTGTTGCGGTAGTCGGCATCCAGGGCTTTTTCCACCCGCGCACCGACCATGGACACCAGCTTGCGCCCCACCAGCGGCACGCTGCTGCTGACCTGCACATTGATGTGCTGGCGCGCCTGCCCATTGTCTTCCTCAATACGGATGGCACCGGCCACGGTCACCGGCACGCCACCGATGTGGAACTGGTACTGGCCACGAAAGGGCATCTCCTGCGTCTCGGTCCACAGGAACTCGGTCACCAGCGTGCTGGAGCTGCCAAGAAACTTCCGTGCCACGGCGGGCACACGATCGGCCTTGATCTCGACATCACGATGCACCCGGATCAACAGGCCACCGGGGGTCTGCTCGAAGGCATCAAAGTGAAAGTCGTCGTTGCCCGAACGGGACAGGCGCCACTGGAAGTAATCGCGATGCGTAAGCGCATCGAGCAGTGCCCGGGCGCTGACGGGGTAATCCTGGTGACGCTCCACCTGCATGGTTCAGCCCTTCTCTTCGCTGCTCATCAGTTTCAACAGCGGGGCCAGCTTTTTGCGCAGGGACGGCAGATAGGTACGAACCAGGTCGGTCTTGCCCTCTGCCATCATTGCCAGCGCCTGGTCCACGGTCAGCTCACCGGATTCTGCCTGCGGCGGCGGCGTCGGCGCGGACGGTAAGCCGGCCTTGTCCTTGCCGCGCAGCTCCTCCTCGGTGATGACGCGGTTTCCACCGGCATCTGAGGCTGCCTTGAGCACCAGGTTGGCCTCTTCCAGCACACTGCGCGGTGTCGCCCCCGGGTGCGGATCAGGCGTGAGAACACCAATGGACAGGGTGACATTGATTTTCCGCCCGCGGATTTCCACGGGCATCTCCCTTACCTGACGGCACAGGCGATTGGCGAAAATCGCAGCGCCCGCCGCATCCGCGGTGGGCAAGAGCACGGCAAACTGGTTGAGGCCAATGCGGGCCCCGGTGTCTTCCTTGCGCACCAGCTCGGCAATCACCTTGCCCACCTGGCGCAGAATCTGGTCGGCCGCTTCCTTGCCGGCCTTGATAAAGATGTTCTTGAAACCATCCACGTCTGCACGCAGCACCGACAGCTTGTGCCCCTGGCGTGCGGCAAATGCCAGCTCCTGCTTGACGCGTTGCTGGAAGTACAACTGGTTGCCCAGGCCGGTAACGGCATCAATGGTGGTTTGCTCGGCCAGCTGGCGACGCTCGCGCTGGTAGTTGGCATGGGCGGTGGCGCGGGCAAGCAGGTCCGTGGAGTTGAATGGTTTGGAGATGAAATCCGTGGCCCCCATGTCCAGGGCTTTTTCCCGCGCGGCTTCGTCATTCTCTGCGCCGGTAACGACGATCACGGGCAACCCCGAGATGCCCGAATCCTCATCGGTGCGGATCTTTTCCAGCAGGCCGTAGCCGTCAAGCTCCGGCATGGAAAGATCGGTAAACACCACCTGGATGGACTGGTCGTTCTTGATCTGTTTGAGACCATCAAGCCCGTCTTCCGCGGTGACCACGTCAAAACGCTCACCCAGCATCTTCTTTGCCGCAGTGCGCATCACGCGTGAATCGTCCACCACGAGCAGTCGTGGTTTTGTCTGGGCTGCAGTGACAGACATTCAGTTCCTGACCTGGCAAATCACCCCGAACCGGGGCGAATCAAATCTGTTCGCCGGGCTGAACCGGCATATAGTTTTCATCGCCTGGTTCCCTTCCCCGGGCATATCTGTACAGGCGAGACGTCCGATTACAGTAGTCGCCGCGGGCAATTCCCGCAAGATAATGTTCATTGAGCAGGTGCCCACTGCGTTCAGGAATACAGAATACCGTGCCCGCCGTACTGTCCAGATGGGAGAGCACACCAATCTGAGAAAAGTAGTCCCGGCCATTGGCAAAGTGCTCGACATAGGGCACCGGATGGCCCGCCTCACGGGTCAACTGGGGGTCCACTTCGAGACTGTCTGCAACACCGCCGATACAGTACAACTCCAGCTTCTTCACCAGGTCGCGCGTGGATGCATGCCGCAACAGCTTCCTGACGATGTAACTGGCCACGATGGTGCCCTGGGAGTGACAGACCAGCACCACCCGCTCATGACGTTCAAGGGCTTCCTGGATTGCATACAGCGCCGGCCGTGAAAGCTTGCCATCCTTGCGCAGTGTGCGCGCGGTAATGGATCCGGCCAGGTCTCGCACCAGGCCCCAGGTGGGTGTGTGTACCAGGTGCACCGGACGCCGGAACAGTCGCGCAATCTCGCTGGCATTGAGAAGCGCCACCGGCGGCGCGGACGCCACGCCGTTGATAAAGAACCAGCGGGAGCTGTGTTCCTCCCGGGCGACCCGTTGGGGGCGGCACACCAGCGTCCCCTGGCTGATGGACTCCCGTTGCGCCGGCAACAATACCTGCACGGCGGAATTCACCACGTCTCCGAAATTGTTGTAGCTGCGGGGGTCCAGCTCGGAACGCACATCCGGCTCGCTTCGAAACGGCAGAAGGAACCATGGCAATGAGCTGGCATGAGACAGACCCAGTGCCACATCACGCCGGATCGCAGTCCTGTTATCCACCATGCGGCGAATCCATTTTCGGGTACGTTGAAGCATGTCTTCGGGGGCCTCCACACAACCGGTCCCGGGTTATTGCT
Source organism: Alcanivoracaceae bacterium (assembly GCA_029212745.1). GTDB lineage: Bacteria > Pseudomonadota > Gammaproteobacteria > Pseudomonadales > Alcanivoracaceae > JARGOL01. The sequence goes on along the minus strand of JARGOL010000002.1, from coordinate 147,366 downwards.
GGCCACGACCAGCGGCTGTACATGTGCCGACCCGCCGGTACACTGGCGTAACGGGGAACGGCATCGAAGGACAATAGTATGGCAGAGACGCGGGATTTTGGCCTGACCGTTTTTGGCGCCACCGGCTTCACTGGTGGCCTGTGTGCCGAGTACCTGGGCGAGCACCTGCCCGATGACGTTCCCTGGGCCCTGGCGGGCCGCAACACGGAAAAGTTGCAGGCCGTGCATGATGCGCTTGCAGCCAGCGGCGTTACCAACCTGCCTGCCCTGCTTACTGCCGATATCAACGACCAGGCCAGCCTCGAAACCATGGCCCGGCGCAGCAACGTCATCATCACCACGGTGGGCCCCTACGTCTGGTACGGGGAGGGGCTGGTGCGCGCCTGTGCCGACAACGGCACCCACTACTGCGACCTCACCGGCGAACCGGAATTTGTCTGCAACATGATCAGCCGTTACCACCAGAGTGCGCGCAAGACGGGAGCGGCCATCGTCAACTGCTGCGGCTTCGATTCCATTCCCCATGATGCCGGCGCCCTGTTCACCGTGCGCGAACTGGCGCGGGCCTGCGGCGGTCCGCCGCAGGGCCGGGTCACGCTGCAGGGTGTGGTGACGGCAAGCGGCACATTCAGTGGCGGCACCTGGCAGTCGGCGCTGACTGCCTTCGGGCGCCCGCGGGAAAACCAGCTTGCCATGCGTCATGCCCGCATGCTGCTGGACCACGAATACCCGAAGACAGCCCATGCCCTGGCCCCGCTGCCCCGGCGCGATACCGAACTGGGTGGTTGGCTCTGCCCCATGCCGACCATTGATCCATTCATGGTGATGCGCTCGGCCCGTGCGGTTAGCGGCTATGGCAATGACTTTCACTATGGCCACTACCTGGCCAGTAAAAGCCTGCCCAAAATGGTGGGCGGCATTGGCGGCATTGGCGGTCTGTTGCTGGCTGCACAGATCAAGCCGGTACGCGAACGCCTGCTGACCCTGCGCCAGTCCGGCGAGGGGCCGGCGAAGGAAAAACGTGATCGCAGCTGGTTCAAGGTCACCTTTCGCGGCGAAGCCGAGGGCACCCGCGTCATCACCCAGGTGTCAGGCGGCGATCCGGGCTATGACGAGACCGCGAAGATGCTGGCAGAAACCGCCATGGGACTGGCGCTGGACAAGGATGCGCCCAGGGCTACCGGTGTCGTGACACCGGTGATGGCGTTGGAAGACGGCCTGGTCAAGAGATTGCAGAAAGCCCGCATCCATTTCCAGCGGCTGCGTTGAGATGGCATTGGCCTGTGCCTACGAGGCCGCCTCTCCGCTGGACGCGGCCGTGCTGGCGGGTGTGCTGAAACAGGCGGGGATCGACTCGCGGATCTTCGGGCAGACCCTCAGCGGTGGCATCGGCGAGTTGCCGGCACAGGGCCTGGTGCGCGTCATGGTCAACACGACACAGCTGCAGGAGGCCCGCGAAATCGTCTGCCAGTGGCAACAGCAGGTACCGGATGATGACGCCCTTGAGGCCGCCGCAATCGATGGCTCCAGCAAGGTGCCGGACAGCGTCGAGGAACCGGGCAGCGCACCCACTGGCAGGCAATGGCCCGAGTGGGTGCTACCGTTGTTGCTGATGGTCACAGGCGCACTGGTAGCGCGCCTGCTTCTGGGCAATTAAACCGGCTGCAGATCCAGCTGGCGGCCAGACACCCATACTTTCTTCAGGTGGCTCACGGTTTTTGCCGGCAGGTTGTCCGGCAAGTCCACCGTGCTTGAGCGCGTATCGATATCAATCCGTCCGATGACACGACTGTTCAGCCCCGCCTCATTGGCAATGGCACCAACGATGTTGCCCGGTTTGACGCCGTCCTTGTGCCCCACGGCGATCTTGTAACGCACCATGCCCTGCTCCACCGACGTGGCAGCACGGCCGGCCGCCTTGCGTACCCGGGGCCGCTGACCGGCAGGACTGGCCTGGCGCTCCGCGGCGGGTCGACGTGCCGGGCGCGGGCGGTCCTTGGCAAAGAACGGCTTGCCGTCCAGGCCAATGTCTGCCAACGCTGCTGCCAGGGTCAGCGTGTCCACTGGCATGTCACGCTTTTCCAGCCAGCGTGCGATGACGCCGCGCATGGGGGACTCATCCGCGCTGGCCATTGCCGCTTCCAGTTTTTCTACAAAGCGCTGTTCGCGACGGGCATTGATGGCAGCGGCATCGGGCAGCGGCATCTCTTCCACTTTCTGGCGTGTCACCCGCTCAATGATAGCCAACAGGCGCTTGTCCTTGGGTGTCACGAACAGGATGGCATCGCCGGCGCGACCGGCGCGACCGGTACGGCCGATACGGTGGGTATAGACTTCGGCGTCAAAAGGAATATCAAAGTTGATAACGTGACTGATGCGCGGCACATCAAGGCCCCGCGCCGCCACGTCCGTGGCAACAACGATGTCGAGCTTGCCTCGCTTGAGCTGGTCAACCACCTGCTCGCGCTGTGCCTGGGCCAGGTCGCCGTTAAGTGCAGCGGCACGGTAACCGGCCTCGCACAACTGGTTGGCGACATCCACGGTAGCCTCACGCGTACGGGTAAAGACAATGGCGGCATCCACCGCTTCCAGCTCAAGCACGCGCAGGAGCGCATCGGGCTTGTCGCGGTGGGCAGTAAACAGGTAACGCTGGCGAATGGCAGGCGCCGTACTGGTGGCGGACTTGATCGTCACTTCCGCGGGATCTTTCAGGTAGCGCTGGGCCAGCCGACGAATCGGCGCCGGCATGGTGGCCGAGAACAGTGCCACCTGGCAGGTGCCGGGCACCGCATCCATGACCTGCTGGACATCGTCAATGAAGCCCATGCGCAGCATCTCATCCGCTTCATCAAGGACCAGGCACTGCAACTCGCTCAGCTTGAGTGTGCCTTTCTCCAGATGATCAATGACGCGACCCGGGGTGCCCACCACACAGGTAACACCGCCGCGCAATGCCTTCAGCTGCGGCCCGAACGGCATGCCACCGCACAGGCTGACCACGGAAAAGCCGGGCTGGGCGCCGGCATACTGTTCCAGGTTGGCCGTTACCTGCAGGGCAAGCTCACGGGTCGGTGCCAGCACCAGCGCCTTCAGCGCACCGCGATCACCGCCACCCAGGCGCGATATCAACGGCAACGCAAACGCCGCCGTCTTGCCGGTGCCGGTTTGCGCCAGACCGACCACATCCCGGCCGGACAGCATATGCGGGATCACTTCGCCCTGGATCGGCGTTGGTTGCTGGTAGCCGAGCTTGTCCAGAACAGAACACACGGCAGAAGAAAGGCCCAGGCTGTCAAAGCCCGGCCGGGACGCCACATCAGTCATTTTCACACCTCGTTGGCCAACCATCTCGGGTCGGCATTGCGTGGCATGAACAGCGTGCTGTGTGGGCCACGATAAAAGAGGCGCGGACTATATCAGTGAACTGGCGTTCGAGCGAGGAAAAACAGGTAAAACGGACAGACGGGGTACGGCCGGCAACGCAGCCGCGCCCCGCGAAAGGGCCTTAAACGAAGTACATCAGCAGCCATTCGGCGATCACGGCAGGCTTGTCCTCGCCCTCGATCTCCACGGTGAACTGGTATTTCATCAGCCACTGCCCCGGCTTTTTCTCCGTGGCATCCAGTAGCGTGGCCACGGCACGGACCCGCTTGCCCACCTTCACCGGCGCCATGAAACGCAGCTTGTCGAAGCCATAATTCATGCCCATCTTCATGCCCTTGGGCAGCAGGAAGTCGGCAATGCTGGTTTGCAGGTAAGGCAGCAACGATACCGTCAGGTAACCGTGGGCGATGGTGCTGCCGAACGGTGTTGCCTTGGCTTTCTCCGGGTCCACATGAATGAACTGGTGATCCAGTGTGGCATCAGCGAACGCGTTGATCCGGTCCTGGTCGATCTCGAACCAGTCGGATGCGCCCAGCTCCTTGCCTTCCCAGGATTTCAGTTCGGATGGTTCCACGATTTTCATGATCACGTATCTCCCTGTCGACGTGCTGGCATCATAGCCCGTCGGCCACAGCACTCCATGACGACAGCGGCCAGCACCTGAGCGGAATGGTCACTGCGCCAGGAACCGGGCCACCGGCGCCGCTACCGCCGCGGCCTGCTCCATGTGAACGTGGTGCCGTCCGGGCAGGCGCACTTGCTCAAGATCAGACAGCCAGGCGGTGCGGTGATCAAACATGCCGTTGCCGCCCATGCCCTGCTCCGCCGTCACCAGCAAGGTGGGCACCGTTATCGCGCGCATGAACCCTTCCACCTGGTCTTCCGTCAGGCGCAGCGACGATGTCAGGCGCAGGCGCGCATCTGTGCGCCAGGTCCAGCCCCCGGGCACCTGCTCAAGGCCGCGCTCGCACAGCAGCCGGCAGCTGTCCGGGTCGAGTCCGCCAAAACCGGCCGTGCGGGCCTGCACGGCGTCGTCAAACCGCGCATATACCGGCTTCTTCTTGTCCGGCAGTGCCAGCATGTCGTCGATGGCCTTGCGCAATGTCGCCGCAGCGCTCTCACCGGCGGTGGTGGGCGGGCCCAGCCCCTCGAGCAATACCAGCTTCTCCAGCCGCTCCGGAAAGCTGCCGGCAAACAGGCTGGCCACGCCGGCGCCCATGGAATGCCCCAGCAAAATGAACCGTTGCCATTGCATATCATCCGCCACTGCCAGTACATCGCGGACATGGTCGACATAATGGGTGGCGGCGCCGTCCGGGCGGTGATCGGAATAACCATGCCCGGCGAAATCCATGGCCAGCAACGGGTTGGGCAGGTGCCGGGCCAGGGCGCAAAAGCTGTTGGCATTATCCAGCCAGCCATGCAGGGCCAGCACCGGCGTTCCCTCCCCGGGCCTGAACCAGCCGGCCAGGGTCTGACCCCAGGCCGAAAAACGCCTTTCCTGCATATCATTCGCCATCGACCATGGCCTCCTTGATCATTACCTGCCCGTCGCGTCCTGACTCCAGTTCATCCAGCACCGCCTGCAACAGGTCTGCGGCCTGCTGCGGCTGCTCCAGCGGGAACATGTGGCCACCGGGCGCCTGCGCCCAGGTCATCCGGTGACGGCGACAATGACGCCGGTGGGCGGCATGGAACGGCCCCTCGCTGTCAGCGCCGGTGATGATGGCGCCGGGTACCTTGAGGCGTGGAAACCGGTTCAGGTTTCCGGGTGTGGTGCGAAACACCTCCACCTCAACCTCCGGTGGCACCAGCAGGCGATAGCCGTCATCCGATGCCACCAGGCCCGCCGCCAGGTAATCCTCCAGGCAGCGCGGGTCGAACCGGGCGAACATGCCCCGCCCGTTGAAATAGGCATCCACGGCGGCTCTGTCCGGCCAATGGGCCCGCCGCCCCTTTGATCGTCCAGCCGGCGTCACCCTGTCGGTTTGCCCGAGCCGGCGCAACAGGTTGAACATGGGCCGCATGAGGCCATTCATCAGCGGCGGGTCCAGCATCACCAGGGACCGGAACCAGTGCGGCTGGCGGCTGGCCACCATGAACATCAGCACGCCGCCCATGGAATGACCGACACCGCTAAGCGGGCGCGGCAGTTGCGCCAGCCAGTCCTCGACCTCCAGCGACAGGCTGTGCCAGTGGGCATCCACCGGGTAACGGGCGTCAAGCCCGATGACGGGCCGCACCTGGACATCCCGGTGCGCCTTCAGCGGCGCCAGGAAGGTGTGGTAACTGCCGCCGGGCACACCATTGGCGTGGGCGAAGGCGAGCGTCGGACGCGACATCAACCGGCCTCTGCAGAATCAGGTAGGCGCAGTATAGGGAGCCTGCAGTGAGGGCTCCATGACCAAATCGCGCAGGAATCTGCAGCCTGCTTGTGTACAATCGCCAGCCGGGACGACGGTCAACAGACAAGGCAGGTTGCATGAAACTGATCACCTTCAACATCAACGGTATTCGCGCCCGCCTGCACCAGATGCAGGCACTCATTGACGGCCACCAGCCGGACGTCATCGGCCTGCAGGAAACCAAGGTCCAGGACCCGGACTTTCCCGAGCAGGCCATTCGCGACATGGGGTATCACCCTTACTACTTCGGCCAGAAAGCCCATTACGGGGTGGCACTGATTACCCGCAAACCCCTGCTGGAGGTGCATAACGGCTATCCGTGGGACGAGCCGGACGCGCAACGGCGCCTGATTACCGGGATCTACGAGGACGACAGCGGCCAGCGCGTCACCGTGATCAACGGCTACTTCCCCCAGGGCGAGAACCGCGAGCACCCGGTGAAATTCCCGGCCAAGGAAAAGTTCTACGCGGACCTGTATCGCTTCCTCACCGACCTGCAGGACCCGGCTTCCCAGGTGGCCGTCATGGGCGACTTCAATATCTCGGCCCAGGACATTGATATCGGCATCGGCGAAGACAACCGCAAGCGCTGGCTGCGCGAAGGCAAGACCAGCTTCCTGCCGGAGGAGCGGGACTGGTTCCAGAAAGTACTGGACTGGGGTCTCAGCGACACCTACCGGGCCCTACACCCGGAGCGGGATGACAAGTTCAGCTGGTTCGACTATCGCTCTCGCGGGTTCGAACGCTCGCCCCGGCGGGGCCTGCGCATCGACGGCATCCTTGCTACACCGGCACTGGCCGGGCGCCTTGAGGACGCGGACATCGACTATGATATCCGCAGCATGGAAAAGCCCTCCGACCACTGCCCGGTCTGGGCCCGATTCAGCGGAGACTGAACATGAGCGTCAGATTCCACCGCGACCGGTTGCGCCTGGACCTGGATACCCTCGGGTTTGCGGTGGACCTGCTGATGATCGGCCTGATCATCATCAACCTGGCCCTGATCATCTTCGACTGGCTGTTCGCCGTGCCCCTTGTGGAACAGGCGCTGTCAGCGGCGGTGCCAAGGTTCAGCGAGGCCTACCGCACCCATGTGCACGAGGACTTTCTCAGCTGGGACCTGATGTTCGTCAGTGTCTACCTGACCGAATTCAGTATCCGCTGGATCATCGCCATCGTCCGGCACAGCCACGACAAGTGGTTTTTCTACCCCTTCATCCACTGGTACGACCTGCTCGGCTGCATCCCCGTGGGCAGCTTCCGCTGGCTGCGGGTATTGCGGGTCATCAGCCTGCTTTACCGGCTGCAGAAGCGTGGTGTGGTGGACCTGCGTGACACCTGGCTGGGTGCCACCCTGCTGCGCTACTACGAGATCATCATCGAGGAGCTGTCCGACCGTATCGTCATCAATGTGCTCTCGGGGGTACAGCGTGAGGTCAAGGGCGGCAACCCCCTGGTCAAGCGCATCGAGAACCAGGTGCTGGCGCCGCGCAAACCGGCGCTGGTGGACTACCTGGCCGAGCGCATCGTCGCCGCCACCCGTCATACCCACAGCCACTGGCGCGCCGACCTCGGCACCTACCTGGGCCACCTGAGCGAGGAGGCCCTGACACGCACCGACGAAGGGCGGCGCCTGGCAGCCATGCCGGTGGCCGGACCACGCGCGGTGGCCCTGGTGCGCGATGCCGTGCGCAAGGGCGGCCTGGCGCTGGCTGACCAGTTCGTCGAGGACCTGGCAGACCCGGACAACAGACACCACCTTGACCAGTTGTTGGACAGCCTGATCAGCGAGCTGGCCGGTGATCGCACTACCCTTAACCAGCTGACGCGGGACACGCTGCTGGACATCCTCGAGCAGGTAAAAATCCAGGTCGGTGTGCAGCAATGGAAATTGACCGCGGGTGAACCGGGAAGCGACAATCAGGTCAAATAACCACCAGTGTCATGGCACGGGGGTACCTGATATCATTGTGGTATCAGCGATCATGGCCGCAGGACACGGAGGCCGCAGGGACAGGCAATGAACGAACCACTACAGGCAAATGACGAAACCAGCGGGCAGGAGTTCAATCCTGAACTGTCGGTGCTGATCGTCGATGACACGCCGGAAAACCTGGTGGCCCTCGAAGTGGTGCTGGATGATGTGGACTGCACCCTGGTTACCGCCAGCTCCGGCAACGAAGCCCTCGGCAAGCTGCTCAAGCAGGATTTCGCCCTGGTTCTGCTGGATGTGCAGATGCCGGGCATGGATGGCTTCGAGGTGGCAGAGCTGATGCGCAACAACAAGCGCACCGCCCATGTGCCGATCATCTTCGTCACTGCCAACAGCCGCGACGAGCGCAACATGCGCAAGGGCTACCAGAGCGGCGCGGTGGATTACCTGTTCAAGCCCATCGATCCCACCGTGCTGTGTTCCAAGGTGAATTTCTTCCTGCAGCTGGAACGCCAGAAAAAGCGCCTTGAGGCCAAGATCAAGGCAAGCCGGGAATCCGAGCAGGTCTTCCTGCAGGCCTACGGCAAGGAATAGTCGGGCAAAACCGCTGGTCGCGGGCCAGCGACCTCCCACTCCCGTGTCGTTGCCCGGCCTTCACATCCCCCCTATAGTTAAGACATCCCTGACGGCTACAAGAACGAACAGGAAAATGGACATTCCGGGTTACAAGATCCAGTCAGAACTGGGCAAGGGGGGTATGGCCACCGTCTACATGGCCATCCAGGAGTCATTCGATCGCCCCGTGGCAATCAAGATCATGGCACCTGCCCTGATGGCAGACGAATCCTTCGGCAAGCGCTTTATTCGCGAAGCGAAGATCTGCGCCCAGCTGACACACCCGCATATTGTGCCGGTCTATGACGTCGGCATTCACGAAGGCGCCCACTACCTGGCCATGGAGTACGTCTCCGGTGGCTGCCTCAAGGACCGTATGCGTGAAGGGCTGAAACCGTCGGACGCGGAAAACGTCGTTCGCCACATTGCCATGGCCCTGGACTATGCCGGCGAGCAGGAGTTCGTCCACCGCGACGTCAAACCGGACAACATCCTGTTCCGCCAGGACGGCTCTGCCGTGCTGATGGACTTCGGCATTGCCCGTCCCACCCATACCGAGGAACAGATGACGATGATGGGCACCATCGTCGGCACACCCAAGTACATGAGCCCGGAACAGCATCGCGGCAAGGAAATCGACCCGCGCGCCGACATCTACTCACTGGGCGTCATGTTCTTTGAAATGCTCACCGGCAAACCGCCCTACCAGGCTGACGATCCCATGTCGCTGGGCATCAAGCACATCACCGAACCGGTGCCGCTGATGCCGGGCACTCTCAAGCGCTATCAGCCCATCATCCGCAAGATGCTGGCCAAGGACCCGGAGCAACGCTTCCAGCGCGGAAAGGAAGTGATTGCCGCACTGGATGCACTGGCGCAGCAGGCGCAGGTCGCCACGACCAGCAATGACGCCCCGGTGGCTGGCGCCGTGCAGGGCAACCCCACCGGCCCGGTCAAGTTTACCGACGGCAACGAATCGAAGATCGTCCTCGAGCCTCGCCTGCGCTGCAAGGAGCTCAAGGAAAAGGCCGGGCTGCTGTCCAGCCATTATGTCTTTGATATCTACCTGGTAGCGGACGACTTCAACCAGTTCCAGAAGCAGTTCGAGAAGATCACCGAGCAACTGCACCAGTGGGGCGAGCAGCGCGGCAGGAAATGCGGCCGCGTGCAGATCAAGGCCACCATTCACCCGTGGATTGCCGGGCGCGTGAAGGAATATGTGAAGCGCCTGCGCAAGGCCGATACGCACACGTTCCTGCAGGGCATCCCCATTCGCATCAATATGCTCGCCGCCGACGGCCAGCCGATTGAACGATCGGAACTGGCGCCCGTATCCGATCAGGCCGAGCAAGCCTGACAGGCGATCCTGACGCGCCTTTGCGGTACACTCGCCGCCCATGAGCACAACCACATCGCCCCCGGACCGGCGCCTGTCCGTCGCGCCCATGATGGATTGGACTACGCGGGACTATCGCTACCTGGCGCGCCTGATTTCCCGGCACACCCTGCTGTACACCGAAATGGTGACGGCTCACGCGCTGCTGCATGGCGACCCCGAACGGCTGCTCGCCTACAACACCCCTGAACACCCCGTGGCCCTGCAACTGGGTGGCAGTGATCCGTCATTGCTGGCAAAAGCCTGCCACATCGCCGCGCCCTTCAATTATGACGAGATCAACCTGAACGTGGGCTGCCCCTCCGACCGGGTGCAGAATGGCAGCTTCGGCGCCTGCCTGATGGCCGAGCCCGCGCTGGTGGCCGAGTGCGTGGCCGCCATGAGTGAAAACAGTCGCGCGCCGGTCACCGTCAAGACCCGTATCGGCATTGATGACCAGGATGAATACGAATTCCTGTTCCGCTTCATCGACACCGTGCGCGCCGCGGGCTGCACAAGCTTCACCATCCATGCCCGCAAGGCCATCCTTTCCGGCCTGTCGCCGAAGGAGAACCGGGAAATACCGCCACTGGTCTACGACCGCGCCTATCGCATCAAGCAGGACTTTCCCGATATTGAAGTGGTCATCAATGGCGGCATTCGCAACTTTGACGAGGTCCGCAACCACCTGCACCAGGTGGACGGGGTGATGATCGGCCGCGAGGCCTACCAGAACCCGTGGTTCCTGCGCGAGGCAGATGCCGTGGTATTTGATGACCAGCACCCATTGCCCGAGCGAACGGATGTCTGTCGTGCCTATGCGGCCTACGTGGAGTCACGCTTCAGCCAGGGGCACCATCCAAAGCATGCCCTGCGCCATGTGCTCAACCTGTTCCAGGGCGTTCCGGGAGCCCGGGCATTCCGCCGGCACCTGAGCGAAAACATGCATCGCCAGGACACCCGCCCGGGCATACTGCTGGATGCGTTGCAACACATCCCGGCGTGACGCACAGTGATGTGTGCCCTGCGGGACAACTACGGAAGTATGTGGACATGACCAACAAACGCGAACAACTGGCGGGCTGGACCAGCCTGGTGGCCGACAGCGGCGACCTTGACAGCATCCGGACGCTGTTGCCGGAAGATGCCACCACCAACCCGTCCCTGTTGCTGAAAACAGCACAGAACCCGGATTACCGTCACCTGCTGGGCGAGGCCATGAAATTCGCAGGCCAGTTATCGCCAACGGACGATGTGACCTGGCTCGCTGACGCCTTCGCCACCCTCACCGGGGAACAGATACTGCGGCACATTCCCGGCGTGGTTTCCACGGAAGTGGACGCACGCCTGTCTTTCGATACCGCCGCCACCGTCGCGCGGGCGCGCCGTATTGCCCTGCTCTACCGGGAGCTGGGCGTCAGCCGCGACCGTTTCCTGATCAAGATTGCTGCCACCTGGGAAGGCATCCGTGCCTGCGAGGTTCTGGAAGAAGAAGGACTGCGCTGCAATATCACGCTGCTGTTTTCACTGGAGCAGGCCATTGCCGCCGCAGAAGCCGGTGCCACCCTGGTATCACCGTTCGTTGGCCGTATTCACGACTGGCATGTCAAACACGGCACCGCCATCAGCGATCCCCAGTCGGATCCGGGCGTGCAGTCTGTGAAACGCATCTACCAGGAGTTCAAGAGCCGCGGCCTGGACACCATCGTCATGGGCGCGAGCTTCCGCAACGTCGGCCAGATCGAGGCACTGGCCGGCTGCGACAAGCTCACCATCGCCCCAGACCTGCTGGAGCAATTGATGGCCGACCAGGGCACTCTTCAGCGCGCGCTGGAACTGCCGGAAAGCAGCAATGTTGGCCCGGAACCACCGGCACTCACCGAGTCGGCGTTCCGCTATGCACTGAACGATAACGCCATGGCCAATGACCTGCTGGCCGACGGTATCCGGCGCTTCGTTGCTGACCAGCAGGCACTCGAGCGGCTGCTGCAGGAGCCGGGCGCATGATTGGCAAATGGCTGCAGGCACTGACCGAAAAAGTGACGCACCAGGAAACCGACCGGGGCGATGACCGACTCGCGGCCGCGGCGCTCATGTACGAAGTGGCACGTGCCGACGGCACATTGGCGAGCGAGGAACTGACCCATATGGTGACGCTGTTTGCACGCCGCTGGTCGCTGCCGGACACGGAAGCCGGTGAGCTGCTGGATGCTGCACGCCAGCAGGCCGAGGACGCCACTGACTATCACGAGCTGGTGATGGCCATCCGGCGCCAGTGGTCAGCCGAGAAGCGGGCCCAGCTGGTTCATGACATGTGGGAAATCGCCCATGCGGATGTCGAGGGCCATCACTACGAGGAATACGTGATCCGCAAGGTGGCTGACCTGCTGTACGTCTCGCACAGCGACTTTATCCGCGGAAAGCTTGCCAGCGAACCACCCCGCTGACGATCACCAGCCGTCGTCGCCAGCGTCGTCCCAGTCGCCGGCGGGCAGTTCACTGCCAAAATCATCCTCCGGTGGCGCTTCCCCGGCCGCAAGACGGCGGCTGTTCAGGTAGAAATCGCGCAGGAAGATATACCGGTCACCGCTGATCGCCCGTTCGACGTCGAGGAGGTCGGCGCGCAAATCGACCACGTAAACGGCAGTGACACTGAAGCGGGTCGGGTCATGATCGATATAGTGGCGCGCGCGCAACCAGTCATCCGGAATCAGGCCAACGGCATCCCGTACGGTTGAGGAACCCAGGAACGGCAGCACCAGGTATGGCCCCTCGCCGATACCCCACTGGGCAAATGTCAGGCCCATGTCCTCATTGGTCTTGCGCAGCCCAAGGTCGGTCGCCGCATCGAACAGGCCGGCAATACCCACCGTGCTGTTGACCACGAAGCGCCCCATGTTATTGCCGGCATTGCCCCACTCCCACTGGAGCACGCCATGCACACTGCTGCGCAGGTCCGCCAGGTTGGCAAAGAAACGGCTGATCGAGTTGTCCACCACAGTGGGGGTGACTTTCTTGTAGCCCTTGGCCACCGGCTTCAGCAAGTAGCGGTCGAAGCCCTCGTTGAAGGCGAATATCTTGCGATTGACGCCCTGCCACGGGTCTTCCACCTCACGCGCCTGCACCGGAGTGGCCAGCAACAGGCACGCCACAAGGACAACGTTCATTCGCACGGTAAAAGACACAACCACTACCCCCTGGAAAGACAGCGCCGGCCCGTCAGGCCGGCGTCGCTGAGCATACCGCATCAGGCCGGTGTCAGACGATATCTTCCTGGTAATCCCGGAACCGTGAAGCAATCCAGTAATCGACACTGAAGAAACGCCCCGCCCCACCGAAGAACAGTACCAGCAGCATGATCAGGTAGGTGGTCGCAAACTCGATGCCGTTGTTGAGGATGACGTAGCTGCCCTTTGCGGTCAGCCAACTGTAGTCACCATTCTCACGGAGCAGACTGCGTGCTTGTTCCAGGCGCGCCGCAACCTGCTCACTGTTGGCAAGGCTCTGTTCGGCGCCGTCAATGCCAAGGGCAGCCAGCGGCCGCGCCGCCGATGTGGCCGGATCAGACGGTGCGATGGCAAACCAGCCGTTATCCCAGTGCGCAGTCACAGCGGCCACTAGCATGGTAAATATCAGTGGCAATGCGGCGTACCGTGTCGCCAGGCCGACCAGGATCAGTACCCCCCCGGCCAGCTCGGCAATGATGGCCAGGGACAGCATCACGGCGGGCATGGGCAATCCCAGACCCCATTCCGTATTGCCAAACCACTGCACCACGGAATCAAAGTTTTCCACCTTGTGCCAGCCCGCCACCAGCATCACAGGAGCCAGGTACAGCCGGATGGCCAGCGGCGCCAGGAAATCCAGTGCACGGAAACGGTTGAGCAGATCATGCAGGCGGTTGAGCGCATAGACAGGTTGGGCCATGCCTTACTGTTCCTGTTGCAGGTTGTTGATGGTATCCAGTCGCGTGCCAAGGATGATGTCCGCTGCCCGCAAATCGCGGAAAAGGTCTGCGCCGAACTCGCACACCGTTTGCGCATCCTGCCCCAGTTCCTCCGCCAGCTGACACAGCACATCGCGCCCTGAAAGCAGCGGCTGTTCCTGGCACAACGTCAGCAAACGGGCAGTCACCGCATTGATCTCGGTGAATCGCACCTGGTCCTCGCGGTCCCGGTGTACCAACAGCCAGACCGGCTCTTTCCCGGCGGGTTGCCAGGCGGGCCCAATACGCTGTACCGGCCACTGGTAAGAGAGCACACAGGCCAGCGGCGATACCACCGGGGCTGCCAGCATCATGTCACCGCCAGCGTTGATGCCCTGGGCAGGGAAGTCCTCGTCGGCCACGGCAATGGCAAGCTCCATGTACTCGTAATGGGCCAGCTCTACCAGCCAGTCGGGGTACGCTGCCATCGAACGCGACGCCAGCCAGCTGACAAACTCTTCCGGTATACGGACAAAATAAGGGCTGCTGCAGCCATGCTCTTCAAGGAAGGCTCGGACCAGGGCATGCCACTGCTGGTCATCCAGCACCGCGCGCAGCACCGGGAAGCCCTGGTGAAGAAAACTCTCGATGTTGTTGTAGAAAAGGTCGCGGTAGATGGCCAGCCGGCGATCCTCGATATCCCCGGGAGCAGGACAACGCGGGTCGCGAATATGGGCAGCGAACTGGCGCTGGATGCGCTGGAACCCGGCCTCACTCATGGGCCTTCCTGCGCATCTGGCCGTGGCCCTGGTAGCCGCGGATGGTATCCAGTTCGGCAAACAGCTGTGGCAGTGGCGGCAGGTTGAAATCCCGCTCCAGCAGGGTGGGCAGCGGCCCGAACTGCTCATAGGCGAACGCCAGCAAGGACCACACGGGATCGATGACGTCAGCCCCGTGGGTATCCACTTTCAGGTCCTCGGCCTCATCATAGTGTCCGGCCACATGCACATACATGATGCGCTCGGCCGGCAGGCCACTGATAAACGCCTGCGGATCATAGCCATGGTTGATGCCGTTGACATAGGCGTTATTGACGTCCAGCAACAGGCCACAGTCGGCCTCTTCGAGCACGGCGTTGACGAACTCCAGCTCGGTCATCTCGGCATGCGGCATGGCGTAATAACTGACATGCTCAATGCCAATGCGCTGCTCCAGTACGTCCTGCACCTGGCGAATGCGCCCGGCAACGTAATGCACCGCATCTTCGGTAAAGGGAATCGGCATCAGGTCGTATAGATGGCCATGATCCGAACAGTAACTGAGGTGCTCGGTGTAACAGCGCACCTTGTGTCGGGCCAGGAAGGCCTTGATGGCAGAGAGCAGGTCCATGTCCAGTGGCGACGGACTGCCCAGCGACAGGGAGAGGCCATGGCAGACAAACGGGTAGCGCTCCGTGAACGCCCGGAACTGCTTGCCGAGACTGCCGCCCATGGGAATCCAGTTTTCCGGTGCCACTTCAAGGAAATCCACCCTTTCAGGAGCATCGGCGGCCTCTGCAAGCGGCCCCATCAGGGGCCGCCGCAGACCAAGGCCTGCGCCGTTGACGGGATAAGTCATCAGCTCAGTCCTTTCTCAGGCAACCGGCTCAGGCAGAACCACCGCACTTGCCCTCGCCACACTTGCCTTCACCGCCTTTTTCACCGCCGCAGGAACCTTCCTTGCCTTTCTCTCCGCCGCAGCTACCTTCTTTGCCTTTTTCACCGCCGCAGGAGCCTTCCTTGCCTTTCTCTTCGCCGCAGCTACCTTCCTTGCCCTTTTCACCGCCGCATTTGCCTTCACCACACTTGCCTTCCATGTGGTCGCCGGCAACCTGGTAGCCCGCACCCAGGTCGGTGGTGACGAACGGGTTCTCCGCTGCGTTGACAGCAGAGGTGGACAGTGCACCAGCCATGAATGCTGCACCAACGGTAGCGGCGAGGGGGTTGAGCTTGTTCAGCTTGGCCATTGTAACGTTCTCCATTTTTGAGTTGTGAAGCAATCCAGCCACCCCGGCACCCGGCCGGGAAAGGCGGCATACGGCGGTATGAAACCGCATCACGCCTTGCTGGCACTCTATCCAGATGCCCATGGGGAGTAAACGTTACAGCAGTGCCGCGCTACAAAACGAAACAGGCCGGGCATTGCCCGGCCTGTGACGCAGCGCACACTTTCGCAATCAGGCAATACGGCGCAGGATCACCGAGCCGATGGAGTATCCGGCACCGAAAGAGCAGATGACGCCGACATCACCCACGTCCATGCCGGCCTGATGCTTGTGAAAGGCAATGATTGAGCCGGCTGAGCTGGTGTTGGCATAGTCATCCAGGATCACCGGCGCCTCTTCACGCTCCGCCGGCCGACCCAGTACCCGTTTGGCAATCAGCTCATTCATGCTCAGGTTGGCCTGGTGCAGCCACATGCGCCGAATGGCTTCCGGTGACAGGCCGGTATCGCCCAGGTGGGAAAGAATCTGCTCGGCCACCATGGGACAGACTTCCTTGAACACCTTGCGCCCTTCCTGGCGGAACAGCTTGTCCCGAGCGCCGACGCCGGCTTCATCACAGCGATTGAGGAAGCCGAAGTTGTTGCGAATATTGGAGGAAAACTTTGTTTGCAGACGGGTGCCGAGCACTTCCCACTGCTTGGCAGAGGTCGCCTTTTCCTTGCGCTCCAGCACCACTGCTGTGGCCACGTCACCAAAGATGAAGTGACAGTCACGGTCTTCCCAGGCCAGGTGCGCCGAGCAGATCTCGGGGTTGACCACGACAACGCAGTCCGAGCTGCCGCTGCGCAGGGCATCGGTGGCCGCCTGTATGCCAAACGTGGCAGAAGAACAGGCCACATTCATGTCGTAGCCCCAACCGCGCTCCATGCCCAGGTAATGCTGGATCTCTGCGGCCATGGCCGGGTAGGCCCGTTGCATGTTGGAGCACGCCACCAGCACGGCATCCACATCGGCCACATCACGCCCGGCATTCTCCAAGGCCTGGCGAATCGCCTTCACCGCCATCTCGGCCTGCACGGAAATCTGCTCATCCGGGCGCTCGGCGATGCGCGGACACATACGGTCCGGGTCCAGCACGCCGTCCTTGTCCAGCACATAACGCTGCTTGATGCCGGACGCCTTTTCGATGAACTCGGCGCTGGAGGGACTCAGGGCCTCACGCTCACCGCGCTCGATGGCGTCGGCATGGCGTTTGTTATAGCGGGCCACGTACTCATTGAAAGAAGCCACCAGCTCGTCATTGGTGATGGCAAGCTCCGGCGTCCACAGGCCGGTGCCACTGATTACCACGTCTGATACGGTCACGGTTGTCCTCGACTCGGCGAAATCGCCAAATATTCAGAAAGGGGCAATTATCCGGTTTAATCGTCCGGCTGGCAAAGGCCCTCAGAAATTAGCCTGACCACAGGTTCGTGAAGCCGGATGTTTTGGTCAAGGCCTCAGCAGCGCTCCCACTGGGCCCGCAGGCGTTTCGCCGAAACCGGTACGGACGTGCCCAACTGCTGGGCAAACAGGCTCACGCGGAATTCCTCGATCATGAAACGGAACTGCAGCAATGGCTCAGGCAGGGCCCACAGCGGGCTGTCGCCTGCGCGGGCGCGGTACATGGCCTCGAACTCCTGCACCTCGGCGGCCATCGCACGATCCTTGTTGACCTGCCCGGAAAGCTTTTCCAGTCGCCGCTGGATCGCCTCCATGAAACGGTCATAGTGATCCAGCCAGGGTGCCGGCACGGCCAGCAGGAAACCCGGAAATACCAGTCCACCCAGTTGCGTTTTGATATCACCGTGCGCATGGGCCCAGGCCAGTGGAAAGTCCCGGTCCAGCTGCTTTCGGATTGCGCGGTAACGCGCAAGCATGCGTCCGGTGCGGTCAAACCAGCGCTGGCCGGCTTCCAGCCAGTCACCGCGTCCGCCATTCAGCAGCGCCGCAAACGCCGCTTCGTCCCGCACCACTGCGCTGGCGCCGAAATGATCAGCAGCTGCACGCACCAGGGCCTGCTCGGGGATACTATCGCCGCCCAGCGCCCGGTCCGCCGACAGCGCCTGCCACGCGGGCTGGCGCCGGTTGTGCTGGCGCAGGGTGCGTGTCTGCTGCGTGGTGGCACAAAGCAGCAGCCGGGAGACACCCTGCCACATGTGCCAGTCTGCCTCGGCCTGGCTGGCAAAATTACCCAGGCGCGCGCCGTCGCCCGCATCGTCCAGTGCCGGGTACAGACGCACACTGATACCGCCCTGGTTTCTTGTCTGCTGCTCGGCGACCTGGCCGAAACACCAGCTTGTGGATACTTGCGCCGGTTCCTCAGTCGCTGTCACCGGTGTGACCACGCGTTCGGCAAACGCTTTCTGTAACGCGGCCAGGTCATCGCTCTGGGCAAGCACCCGGTCGCCATCCATCACGCGCACGCGCATATGCAGGTACGCCGGCACCGCGACTTGTTGCCATTCTTCCAGCTCGACGCGCACCCCGGTCATACGCTGCAATTCACGGGTCATTGCCGCCAGAAGAGACCCGTCCCCCGGACTCAGCGCACCGCAAAGGGCCTGGACATAATCCGGCACCGGCACGAAGTTGCGCCGCCGATTCTTGGGCAAGCCCCGGATAAGCGCCTCAATACGCTCTGCCAGAAGGCCGGGCACCAGCCACTCCAGGCGCTCGCTACTAAGCTGGTTCAGTGCCGTTACCGGCACCACGACGGTGACGCCATCATTTTCGCCCTGGGGATTGAATTCATACAGGAGCGGGAACTGCGTTCCCTCCACCGTCAGCACATCCGGGAAGCCCGATTCGGACACGCCTGCCGAATCGCCCAGGAGAAAGTCGGCATCCATCAGCAATGCCTTTCGTTCACTGTCGCTTGCCTTGTTGCGATACCAGTCAAGAACGTGCGTGAGTGTATAAAGGCCTTCGGGAAGACGCTCCTGGTAAAACATCACCCGCGCCTCCTCGTCGGCAATCAGGTCGCGCCGACGCAGCTTGTCTTCCTTGCGGGAAAGTGCCTCGATGGTCTCCTCATTGTGGCGCACGAACGCGGGCTCTTCGCGCAGCGAGCCTGCCACCAGCCCTTCCCGGATCAAGAGCTCCCGTGACAGCACCGGATCAATGGGCCCGTAATGCACGCGCTTGCCACTGCGCAGAATGAGACCAAACAGGCTGACCTGTTCGCGGGCCATGACGCAGCCCTTCTTCTTCGACCAGTGAGGCTCCAGGTACTGACGCTTTACCAGGTGATCTGCCGCCTGCTCCAGCCAGGCCACATCGATCTCCGCCAGCGTGCGTGCAAACAGGCGTGATGTTTCCACCTGCTCTGCTGCCATCAGCCAGGGCCCTTTGCACCGGGACAGGGCCGAGCCCGGCCACAACAGGGGCTTGCGGTTGCGGGTGGAAAGCCAGTCGCCTTCCTCGGTGCGTTTCAGGCAATTCACCAGCAAACCCGCCAGCAAGCTGCGGTGCAGCTGCTCAAACGTCGCCGGCTCACGCGACAGCGTCAGCTTCATCTCCCGACACAGTGTCAGCAGCTGGTGGTGGGTTTCCCGCCATTCACGCATGCGTACGGGCGACAGGAAGTGCTTGCGCAGCGTCTTCTCATACTGGTTGCGTGACAGTGCCTGTCGCTGCTCATCCGCCCATCGCCACAGATTGGTATAAAACAGGAAATCCGATTGCTTGTCGGTAAACGCCGCATGCGCCTGGTCAGCCTGCTGGCGGGCACTCTCTGGTCGCTCGCGTGGGTCCTGAACCGCCAGCGCCGACACGATCACCAGCGCCTCGCTCAATGCCTGGCGGTCACTGGCTTCCAGTAACATGCGGCCAAGCCGGGGGTCCACCGGCAGACGTGCCAGCTTGCGCCCCAGCGCTGTCAACTTGCGCCCCGCGATGGCACCCAGCTCTTCCAGCAAGCGGTAACCGTCCCTGACCAGGCGCGGGTCCGGGGCATCGACAAAGGGAAACGCGCTGACGTCGCCGAGACGCAGGTCCGCCATGCGCAGGATCACTGCTGCCAGGTTGGTGCGCTGTATTTCCGCATCCGTGAAGGCAGGACGGGCAAGGAAGTCCTGTTCATCATAAAGCCTGTAACAGTCACCCGGCATGATCCGGCCACAGCGCCCCGCGCGCTGGCTGGCACTGGCCTGGGAGATTTTTTCCACCGGCAGGCGCTGGACCTTGGACTGTACCGAATAGCGACTGATACGCGCTGTGCCAGCGTCAATGACGTAGCGAATACCCGGCACCGTCAATGACGTTTCTGCCACATTGGTGGACAACACCACCCGGCGCCCACGGTGGCCAGCGAATATACGCTGCTGTTCCTTCTGCGACAGCCGCGCGTACAGCGGCAGGAATTCGGTATCGCGGAACTGGCAGCGACGCAGGTGATGGTGTGCATCGCGAATGTCCCGCTCACCGGAGAGAAACACCAGCACGTCACACGCGGCGGGTCGCCCGACGCGGCGCTCATGGGACTCGATTTCAGCCAGCACCGTCTCGATCTGCGATGGCAGGTCGGTGTCATCGGCCGGCGGGCGGTAATGCACGGTAACGGGGAAACTTCGTCCCGACACCTCAATGACCGGGGCGTTGTCGAAATGCTCAGAGAAACGATCAACGTCAATGGTGGCCGAGGTAATGATCAGTTTCAGGTCAGGACGCCGTGGTAACAGCTGTTTGAGATAACCGAGCAGAAAATCGATATTGAGACTGCGCTCATGGGCCTCATCGATGATCAGGGTGTCATAGGCATTGAGGAAACGGTCCCGCTGTATCTCTGCAAGCAGGATGCCGTCTGTCATCACTTTCAGCAGTGATGCCTCGGAGGTGTTGTCGGCAAAGCGCACCTGCATGCCAACCTTGTCGCCCACCTGTGTCCCCAGCTCTTCGGCCACCCGCGATGCCACCGCCCGGGCAGCCAGCCGACGCGGCTGCGTGTGACCGATCAGGCCACGGACGCCGCGACCCAGGGACAGGCAGATTTTTGGCAGCTGGGTGGTCTTGCCGGAGCCGGTCTCGCCCGCCACCACAACCACCTGATGGTCGCGTATGGCGCGCGCCAGTTCATCACGGCGATCGCACACCGGCAGCGCCGGCCATTGCAGCGCTGGCACAGACGCTGCCCGTGCCCGACTGCTGGCCGCAGACGCATCCACGCGCGCGGCCAACTCGGCCAGCTTTACCGCATCCGGCTGCCGTCGCTGCCGCTGAATCTGCAGATGCAGGGCGTGGCGATCACGGGAACGGCACGCTTCCAGGCGAGCCTGTAGATCGTCAAGGGAATCAGTCGACATGCAACCAGGCACGTCCGCGCTCATTCAGGCCGGCTGCTGCCAGCGACAGTACCGCCAGCTCTGCCCGTGGCGCATCCAGTGTCAGGGGCAACCGCATCAGCACATCGCCGCGGAACACGTGCAGGTCGATACGGTCACCCGGCTGGAAGGCGGCCAGCTGCTCATCAATCCGGGCGGCGTCGGTGCGCATGCCATCAACGGCAACGAGAATGTCACCGGCGGCGACCCCGGCATGGGCGGCATTGCCCTGCTCGAACACCACTGCCACCCGGGCACCGGCCGGATCACTGCTGAAACGGGCACCCAGGTTGACCGGCGCCGACGTCATCGCCTTGCCGCCCATGTCGGCATGCCCCGCCGGGGCACGCATATCCACCTGGACGCCGACATCAGCCAGCAGGTCCGCCAGCGGCAGCGGCTCTGTGCTGTACAGGGCAGTGTCTAAGAACGCCTGTAATGACTGGCCCAGCACTTCTTCCGCCACTGCCTGCACGCCACGCTCCGGTACACCCTCGCCGGTTTTCCCGTAACGGGACCAGAGCACACGCATGACATCATCCAGCGAGCAGCTGCCATTGCTGTCCCGACGCAGCAACAGATCAAGGCACAGCGCGATCAACGCGCCTTTGGCGTAGTAGCTGACAATGGCGTTGGGCGCGTTCTCGTCCTGTTTGTAGAACCGTGTCCAGGCATCAAAACTGGATTCGGTCACGGTCTGCTTGCCGGAGCCGGTGCCACGCAGGACACGGCTTACCGTCTTGCCCAGCTCTTCCAGGTAATCGGCCACCGTAATCAGGCCGGTACGCACCAGCGCGAGATCATCGTAATAGCTGGTAATGCCCTCGAACGCCCACAGCAGCTCGGTGTAGCTCTCCCGGCTCAGGTCATAAGGCGTGAAGGCTGCCGGCTTGATGCGCTTGATGTTCCAGGTATGGAAATACTCATGGCTGCAAAGGCCAAGGAAATTGCGGTAACCCTCACGCACGCTGTCGCTGGCATCCGTGCGTCGGGGCAGGTCCTTGCGCGCGCACATCAGGCTGGTGGAATTCCTGTGCTCCAGACCGCCATAGCCATCCCCCGTCACCAGGGTCATGAACAGGTAATTGTCCATCGGTGCCGGCTCGCCGAACAGGCGAATATGATGCTCACACACCGGTGCCAGATCGCGGGCCAGGCGTGCCAGGTCAGCCTGGTGCTTGCCGGTGAACACCATCTGGTGAGACACGCCACAGGCTTCGAACGTGACCTCATCGAAGTGCCCCATCTCCACCGGGTGATCCACCAGCGCGTCGTAGTTGTCTGCCAGGAAAGTGCCAAACTGACGACCGTCACTGTGCTCGGCCACCAGCCCCGTGGCCACCTGCCAGGTGGCATAGGCCGCACCCGCAGGCGGCTGGATGCGCACCTGTACCGGCTGGTCTTCATGCCCCAGCGGTTGCAGGAACACGCAGGTACCGTTGAAGTAGCCGTGGGTGGTGTCCAGGTGGGCGCCACGCACGGACAGGTCCCAGGCATAGACATCAATTTCCACATGCACCGGGCCGTCACAGGGGTCCAGCAACCAGCTGTCCTTGTCCAGCTTGCGCCAGTCCAGTGGCGCCCCCGCAGAATACGCCACGAAACGCACCACGTGACGGGCGAAATCACGGATCATGTAGCTGCCCGGGATCCATGCCGGCAGACGCAGCACCTGCCCTTCGGGCATGGGTTTCTCGATTTCCAGGGTAACGGTAAACAGATGCTTTTCAGGCGCGGACGGCGTGATCTGGTAGCGAAGCAAGAGACCTCCAGTAGATGTATTCCAGTCGCGGCGATGTGGCCGGATCACCCGTTGACGCAACGGGCAGCAAGCCACTTTCACGGCTCGACAGTATAGCGCCGGCAGCCGCCAGCGTCGCCGTATTTGCCGCCCGGTTGACTCAAAATGCCAGCAACAGTGCGGTCAAACACTGATAGACTGGCTTCGAAAATGGAGACGCCCATGTCCGACCCGATCATGCTCACTGCCGACGATGGCCACGCCATCGCCATTTACCACTGGCCCGCCACGGCGCCGGCACGGGGTGTGGTCCACTGGCTGCATGGCATGGCCGAACACGGTGCCCGCTATGCGCGCCTGGCCGAAGCGCTGAACGCTGCCGGCTGGCACCTGGTGGCCCATGATCATCGCGGCCACGGCGCCAGCGTCGCCGAGGAAGCCGACCGTGGGCACTACGCCGACGACAATGGCTGGGAAAAGGTGATCGGCGACACCGCCGCCGTGGTTGGCTGGATCAATGCCCGCTTACCGGACATGCCCGTGGTCATGGCGGGACATTCCATGGGCAGTTTTATCGCCCTGGACATGGCCGAGCGTCACGGCGACAACTTCCTTGGCCTGGTGCTGTGTGGCAGCAACTACCATTCCGGCCTGTTCTACCGGGTCATGCGCCTGCCGGCCCTGATCGAGCGCTGGCGACTGGGTGGGCGTGGTATCAGCAAGCTGATCCACTCACTCAGCTTCGGCGCCTTCGCCAAGAAGATTCCCGATGCCGCCACCGAGTTTGACTGGCTCAGCCGTGATCCCGAGGAAGTGGCAAAATACATGGCAGACCCGTGGTGCGGCCATGACTGTACCGTGCAGATGTGGATTGACCTGATCAATGCGCTGATTCGCATGCACCGCGGGCGCAACATGGCCAGGCTTCCTGCATCGCTTCCCGTGCTCCTGATTGCCGGTGACAGCGACCCGATGAGCAACTTCGGTCGCGGCGTACCTGCCCTGTTCCGCAAACTGCACAAGGCCGGGGTGAAAACGCTTTCCTTGTGTGAGTATGCCGGCGGGCGTCACGAAATTCTCAACGACCGGTGCCGCGACGAGGTGACGGAAGACCTGCTTGAGTGGCTACAGGCCCTGCCAACGGAAGCTGTGCCCGAGCCGGCGACAGCATCGAAAGCGACTGCCTGAACCAGAGTCCCGGCGGTAAAGCCGTGCAAGCGGGTATCTCAGCCCCCTTTTGGTCATGCGCATGACCGGCCAGTTTTTTCCTTAATCTACAGGTATTGTCCTTGGCGATATGCCGCCGGCAACGGAAAATCTGCCGCATCTGATAACCCGGAGTTCATGTCATGCCGTTCCCCGTTTGGCTGGGTGACACCATCGCCCGACGCTACCGCCTGGTCACCGTGCTCATGCTGGCAGTCTGCCTGGGCCTGGCTGCCGGGGCAGCACGCCTCTCATTCACTGCCGACTTCCGGGTCTATTTCAGCGATGACAACCCGCAGCTGATCGCATTCGAACAGCTCGAAGAAGACTTCAACAAACGCGACACACTCACCATCCTGGTACAACCGGTTGAGGGCAGTGTGTTTGACGAGGACATGCTCACCCTTGTCCGCCAGCTCACTGACATGGCCTGGACCCTGCCCTACTCCCGTCGCGTTGACTCGCTGGCCAACCACCAGCAACTGACCAGCGATGCGGACAGCCTCTATGCCCGTGACCTGCTTGGTGACGAACGCGACCTGTCGTCGCCGCAGACGCGCGAGGCCATTCGCCGCTATGCCAGCGAGGAGCCGGCCGTGGCCGGTTTCCTGGCAGCGCCGGACGGTTCCGTGGCGGCCATCAACATAGCGCTTCTGCTCCCGGATGGTGATACCTCAGCCACCCGCGAGGTACTGGATGCCACCCGTGAAAAACTGGCCGCATTTGAAAACGACTGGAATGACCGGGTGCAGTTCCATTTATACGGGACCGCAGTCATCAACCTGGCTCTGGAAGACGCGGTGGCCCGCGACCTGTCCCTGCTGGTTCCGCTGTCCACCGTATTGATCTACGCGCTGGTATTTTTCCTCCTGCGCAGCACCACCGGGCTGGTACTGGTGATCACCACCATCAGCCTGTCCGTGGCCACGGTCTTTGGTGTATTCGGCTGGGCCGGCCAGATGCTCACCCCGGCCACCGGCATGATCCCGAACATGGTGATGATCATCGCGGTGGCAGACTGTATCCACTTGCTGGTGACCTACTATCACGAAATGGGCCAGGGCAAGGACCGCCAGGCGGCCATGCGGGAAAGCCTGCGCATCAACTTCGCGCCGATGCTGGTGACATCGGTGACAACGGCCATTGGCCTGCTCTGCCTGAACTTCAGCGAGGCCCCGCCCTACCGGGCCCTTGGCAACATGGGCGCGCTCGGTGCCGTACTCGCCTTCATCATCACCGTCACCCTGATCCCGGCCCTGCTGTGCTGGCTCCCGGCGGGCAAGGCGGTGGGCGCCGGCAAGGGCAGTGCTGCCCTGTTTGGCCCCATGGGCCGCCTGGGTGAGCGCATCATCCGGCACCGCCGGGGGGTGATGTTCGCCAGCCTCGCCCTGGTGGCCCTGTGCGCCTTCGGCATCCCGGAAAACCGGCTGATGGAACGCTGGCACCATTACTACGACGACAGCTTCCCGGTGAAGCAGGCCCTCAACGTACAGGACGCCCATCTCAACGGCGTCAACTTCATCCAGTATCGCGTCGGCACCGGCGAAACCTCCGGCATCAACCGGCCTGAGGTCGTCGCTCAACTGGCAGCACTGCATGACTGGCTCGAGCAACAACCGGAAGTGGTGTATGTGGAGGGGCTGCTGCCTCACCTGCGCAAGGTTCACCGGCTGCTGGAAGCCGGTGCCGAATCCGCCACGGACCTGCCCGAAAGTCGCGAGCGGGCCGCCCAGAACCTGCTGCTGTATGAAATGTCCCTGCCCATGGGGCTGGGGCTGGAGGAGTACCTGGACAGCGACCGCTCATCCACCCGCCTGAGCGTGTTCTTCCACAAGACCGACTCACGCACACTGATGGCCTTCGACCAGCGCGCGCGCGACTGGGCTGCGGAAAATACGCCGGCCCTGGCTGTTTCCGAAGGTACCGGGCTGGACATGGTGTTTGCCCACATCTCCGACCGCAACATGGTCAGTCTGCTCAAGGGCACCGCCCTTGCCCTGGTCCTGATATCCGTACTGATGGTGTTTGTCCTGCGTAGCCTGCGCCTGGGGCTGATCAGCCTGGTGCCCAACCTGGTACCGGTGATCGCCGCCTACGGCCTGTGGGGCCACTTCGTCGGCTACGTGGACCTGGGGCTCAGCGTGGTGGCCTGCATGAGCCTGGGCCTGGTGGTGGATGATACGGTCCACTTCCTCAGCAAGTATGTGCGCGCCCGCCGTGAACTGGGCCAGTCGCCACAGGATGCGGTGCAGTACGCCTTTGGCACCGTCGGTGCCGCCATGCTGGTGACCACGCTGGTACTGGCAGCCGGCTTTGCCCTGCTGATCCTTTCGCCGTTTTCACCCACCTGGGGCATGGGGGGCTTGCTGTCGTTGACCATCGTCCTGGCCCTGGTTTTCGATTTTCTGCTGCTGCCGCCGCTGCTGTTGGTAACAGATAGTAAAAAAGGATGAGCGAACTCAAGGCCACCAGCGATAAGCATTAGACTGTTGTCCGCCGGGGTCGCATTTGTCGTAAATTGTCACCGTGTTGACATGAATTTTCCTTGGGCGATCAAGTACTTGTGAATAGCATCCTCACGCGTCACTGATCCGCCCACCATTTGTCTGACAACGCATTGCGAGTCAGGGAAAGCCCGGGCGTATCTTCCAGCAACAGCACCCGGAGCCGTTCATGAGCCAGCCATCCCTGACCCTGCAGAGTCCCCTTGGTGCCCGTCTGGGCGCCTGGTTCAAGGAACGCTTCCCACCTGCCAACGCGTTGCTGTTCTTCATCCTGTACCTCACCTGTGCGGCGGTGGCGCGGCACGAGTTCGGTGCCATCGGCATATCACTGGTGGATGCCGTGGGTTGCCTGGTGGCCTGGTCCTACTTCCTGGTGCTGCGCATCTTTGACGAGCACAAGGACTACCAGCTGGACCTGCAAAACCATCCGCACCGGGTCCTGCAGAGCGGACTGATCACCCTTGCCCACCTGCGCGTCCTGGCGGTGATCGCCATCGCCGCCCAGGTCATCTGGAGCCTGTATGTGGATGACTGGCGGCTGGGGCCGGCGACACAGGCCTGGGGACTGGCCTTCCTGTGGACCTGCCTGATGGGCAAGGAGTTTTTCTGCGGTGCCTGGCTGGAAAAGCGTCTCACCCTGTATGCGTTCAGCCACATGCTGGTCATGCCGCTGCTGGTCTGGTGGCTGGCCAACCTGGGCGCCAGCGGCGTGGAAGCATCAGCGGCAGTGCTCTGGCTGATGGCCGTGGCCTTTGCCAGCGGTTTTGCCTTCGAAATTACCCGCAAGGCGCGGGGCACGGATGAAGAACGTGAAGGCGTGGACTCGTACGCGCGCATTTTCGGCACCCGCGGCGCGGCCCTGGTGATCACGTTGCTTGTCCTGACCATGGGCGCCCTGCAGCTGGCGCTGATTCATGCGCTATGCGCGAGCCTGCCCTGGTGGGCATGGCTGGTGATCGGCGTGTTCTCCCTGCTGGCACTGGACAGCATCCGCCGCTACGCCGGCACCCCCACCGAGAGCGCCCGCGAACGCAACGAAGGCATGGTCGCCCTGCTGATGCTCGCCGGCTACGCCGTGACCATCGCGGCGAGCCTGGCAAGCGCGCCTGTAACCATCACCCTGTGGTAATGAATACGATGATGAAAGTAAAAACCCATACCGCAGCCCCGCGCTACCCGTTTGGCCTGGAGCATCGTGCCAGCGTCGAGTTTGATCATTCCGGCAAGCGTTTCTGCGCCATGCCCATGGATATTTCCCGTGACCATATCTGTGTGCGCATGGCACCGGACGCCAGCTGCCTGCAGCCGGGCGTGCCGATCGCGGACGTTGTCATCAAGATCATGGGAAAGCGTTTCGATGTTCCCGGCCTGGTCCTGACCACCGTGCGCATGGACGACGACGAGGAACTCAGGCAGTTTGTCTTTTCCGCCGTCGGCAACGCCGAAAGTTGTGCCCGCCTCTGGGAAGTGAGCTACCTGCTGCGCACCGTGCCCGGCTCACGGCAGGAGAAGAAATTCGACCTCGCCAACCTGCCCAAGGTGCCGGCCCGCGGCATCTACACCGAGGAGGCACGGCAGGAACGACTGGCCTTCATGCGTGAAGAAGCCGGCCTTGCCCTGGAAGAAGTGGCCCACACCCGACTGGACCCACCTTCCCTTGTCTCCAACATCGAGGCCCTGATCGGCAGTGTCGAGATACCGCTGGGAATCGCCGGCCCACTGCTGGTACGGGGCCAGCATAGCAACGGCCTCTACTACGCGCCCATGGCCACCTCCGAAGGGGCCCTGGTGGCATCTGCCACACGCGGCGCAACGGCCATTTCCCGCAGCGGCGGCGTGCGCGCGCGAGTGCTCGAACAGCGCATGCTCCGGGTACCGGTGTTTACCCTGAACACCATGGAAAATGCGTTTTTCTTTGCCGAGTGGGTCAAGGATCACCAGCAGGAAATCCGCGAGGTGGTCAGCCGCTACTCCAACTACGCCCATCTGCGCGAGCTGCATGCCCAGGTCATCGGCCACAGCGCCCACATTCATTTTGTCTACGAAACCGGCGATGCCGCGGGCCAGAACATGACCACCACCTGCACCTGGCAGGCCTGCCAGTGGATCATGGAACGCATGCAGCAGTTCGAGCAGGTGGAGTTCGAGAACTTCCTCATCGAGGCAAACCTTTCCAATGACAAGAAGGTGACCTGGCAGTCCTACCTGAAAGGACGCGGCATTCGGGTAATCGCGGAGACACTGCTGACCGCGGAGCACTGCAAGCGGGTGCTCAAGGTCGAGCCCGAGCAGCTGATGCAGTCCTACCACACCTTCATCGCCGGCAGCGTCGCCGCGGGCATGGTGGGCATCAACATCAACGTGGCCAATGTTATCGCAGCCATGTTTACCGCCACCGGCCAGGATATTGCCTGCGTGCATGAATCCTCACTGGCACAACTGCACATGGAGCTGACCGCCGATGGTGATGTCTACGCCACCATGACACTGCCCAGCATGGTGATTGGCACGGTGGGCGGCGGCACCAACCTGCCGCAGCAGAAAGAGTGCCTGGCCATGCTCGGCTGTGCCGGCCCCGGCAAGGCCCACAAACTGGCTGAGATCATTGCCTCCTGGTGCCTGGCACTGGATCTTTCCACCCTGTCCGCCATTGCCAGCGACCAGTTTGCCCGGGCCCACGAGAAACTGGGACGCAATCGCCCGGTGGAATGGCTGAAACGGAAAGACCTGGATGATGCCTTCTTTGCCGAGCATGCCAGTCGTACCGGCCTGGCGGTGCAATCGGCAGAAGAAATCCCGAGCGAAAACATGGGCTCATCCATCATCACCGAACTCACCGCGCACAAGATCAACAAGCTGGTCGGCCACTTCCCCTATCGCCTGCACACAGAAACGGGCGATGTGGATGTCATGGTCAAGGTCAAACCGCTGGATGACGAAGTGATCCTGATGCTCAACAGCATGGCTGCCATGTGCGATGCGCGCCTTGCCCAGGAATTCAACCGGTTCAAGAACAGCCTCGGGTTCAAGGGCTGCCATGTGCGCGAAATCGGTGTGATGAGCCAGACCGATGAACGCTTCACCCGCCATGCACCGGTTATCCACGGCACCCTGGCAGACCCGTCCCGTGAGGCCTACCTGCTGATCGAGGAAAAGCTCGAAGGGCTTGAGCTGATGGACAGCGCGGACGACACCAGCGACTGGACCCGCGAGCATGTGGAAGCGGCCATTCGCGGTATCGCCGAGGTACACAGCATCTGGTACGGGCGCGAGGAAGAGTTGTGCCAGCAGGAATGGCTGGTGGACTACCCGACCCGCGAGGGCATGCTGGAAAAGCGCCGGCTCTGGGAAATGCTTGGCGCCCATGCGCTGGAGGAATTCCCCGAGTTCTTCAGTGAGCGCGACATGCAGATCTATCGCACCTGCCTGAGCCAGATGGAGCGCTGGTGGGACTGCATCGAGAAACAACCGCGCACCCTGATCCATAATGACTTCAATCCGCGCAACATTGCCTTCCGCCGGGAAGACGGCGAGCTGCGCCTGTGCGCCTATGACTGGGAACTGGCCACCCTGCACCTGCCCCAGCACGACCTGGCGGAACTGCTGATGTTCACACTGTTTGACCCGATTGATCCCAACCAGGTCGAGCACTACATCGAGCTACACAGGGCAGAGCTTGAAAAACACACCGGCCAGGCCATTGATCCGCGCCTCTGGCGCAAGGGCTATTACCTGAGCCTGCTGGACCTGCTGGTCAACCGCGTGCCCATGTATGTCATGGCCCACACCTTCCGCCACTACAAGTTCATGGAGCGCACCGTGCGTGCCTTCCGTGAGCTGCTTCGCATCGAGGGGGCCAACCTGTGAGCGACCTGATACTGCAAAGCCGCGAGGCTGCGGCTGCCGGCGAAGAATGCGTGGGCGGCAAGGCCTGGAATATGGCCTGGCTCAGCCGCCAGGCGTTCCCGGTGCCGGCCTGGTGGGTCATGACCACCACGGCGTTTGCCGAACAGCTGGCCACCGACGGTACCGATGAATGGATTGCTGAACAGATCACCAACCTGGATACCAGCGATACGGCACGGGTCCAGCAGGTAGCGGAAAGCATCCATAATCGGGTCGCCTCACTGCCGCTGGCCTCCGCCCTGAAGACTGTCATTGCTGACACCCTGCCCACGGCTGCCCTCGACAGCACCTTCTACGCGGTACGCTCCTCCGTGGTCGGGGAAGATGCGGAAGGAGCCTCGTTTGCCGGTCAGATGGACTCGTTCCTGTACCAGAAAGGCCTGGCGGCCATTGAGCAGGCAGTGGTCGGCGTCATGGCCAGTGCATTCAATCCGCGTGCCCTGCTTTATCGCATCCAGAAAGGGCTGCCCATTACCGACATTCGCGCCGCCGTCATCATCCAGGAAATGGTCGATGCCGACGTCGCCGGCGTGATGTTCACGGCTCACCCCATGACCGGCAGCCGAAAGCATGCGCTGATCAGTGGTACCTACGGCTGTGGTGAAGGCATCGTGTCAGGGCTTTGCAACACGGATGAGTTCACCGTCGCACTGTTCGAGAACAGCATTGAGGCCCAGGTGAATGAGAAAGACGTATCCCTGGTGTTTGACCGCCAGAACGATGGCGGCACCATCGAAGTCCCGGTGGCACCGGAAAAGCAGAACACGCCCTGCCTCGACGACGCACAGGTGCTGGCGCTGCGCGACCTGGGCCGGCGCATCGCTGAACTGAAACGGTTTCCCCAGGATATCGAGTGGGCCATTCGCGATGGCCAGCTGCATATCCTGCAGACCCGGCCAGTGACCAGCCTGCCGGCGCCGTCAGCCCCCACCGATGAGCCGGTGGTCTGGGACAATTCCAATATTCAGGAATCATACTGCGGTGTCACCACCCCCCTGACGTTCACCTTTGCGGCACGTGCCTACGCCACTGTCTATGAGCAGACCATGCGTGTGCTCGGGGTCACCGAAAAGGAGATCCAGAACCACCGCCATATGCTCGACAACATGCTCGGACTCATCCGCGGCCGGGTCTACTACAACATCAACAACTGGTACCGGGGGCTGCTGTTTTTGCCGTCCTTCTCCACCAACAAGTCCGACCTCGAGCGCATGATGGGACTGACGGACCCGGTGGACATGGTCCAGGACCAGAACCTGACCTTTGCGGAAAAACTCTCCCGCCTGCCGCAGCTATTGCGGGCGCTGTTCTTCCTGATGCGCGGCTTTCGCCGCATGGACAAACTGGTGGCCGACTTCCGCCAGATGTTTGATGACGCCTACAAGGGCATCGACCGCTCCCGGTTGCATATGGACAGCATCGCCGCACTGCTGGAAAAAAGCCGGCGGCTGGACCGTGAGGTACTGGAGCGCTGGACAACGCCCATCGTCAACGATTTCTACGTGATGATGATGAACGGCCGCCTGCATCGCTGGCTGGAAAAAGCGGGCGTCGAGCACGTGGATGCTGTGCAGAACAACCTCCTCTCTGGCGAGGAAGGCATCGAAAGCACCGAGCCCACGAAGATGCTGCTGTCCATGTGTGACGACCTGCGTGCCGACCCGGCACTGCGTGAAACAGTGGAAAGCACTGCCAACGAGCAATTGATGGCCACCCTGCAGGTTCATGCTCCGGCCTTTCATGCGCGTTGTGAGGAATACATCGAGCGCTATGGCGATCGCACCATGGGTGAACTCAAACTCGAGTCCATCACCCTGCGCCAGGACACGGCCTTCATGTTCTCGGTACTGAAGAACTTCCTCAGTCGCGATGACCTTACCCTGGCCTCGCTGACGGCCCGGGAGGCACACTTTCGTGACGAGGCGGAAGCCGACGTGTTCCCGCGCATCGAAAAGCAGTTCGGTGCCCGCGGCCTGCGCAAATTCCGCCAGACCCTGGCACGCTGCCGCGCCGCTATCCGCAATCGTGAGAATATGCGCCTGGCACGCACGCGGCTGTTTGGCCTGTACCGCGATATTTACCTGGAGATTGGTGAGCAGCTGCACTTCCACGGCGAACTGGATGACCCGCGCGACATCTTCTACCTCACGCTTGATGAGCTGTATGCCTGGCAGGATGGTCGCTGCGTGCAGACCCGGTTCAAACCGCTGGTGGCCGCGCGCCGGGAGGAGTTTGCCGGTTACGAAGCGGAACAGGAGCCGGCCCATCATTTCTGGACCCGTGGCGTGCCTTACCTGCACAACAGTTTCGAGTACCCCCATGCCACCGACGAAGCGGTGGATGGCGATGCCCTGAAAGGCACGGGCTGCTACCCGGGCGTGGTGGAATCTCCCATTCGGCTGATCTTTTCACCGGATGACGAACTGAGCCTGGACGGACAGATTCTCTGCACCGTACGAACGGACCCGGGCTGGGCACCACTGTTCCCCACCGCCGGCGGTATTCTGGTGGAGCGGGGGTCGACCCTGTCGCACTCGGCGGTGGTAGCCCGTGAGCTGGGCATACCTGCCATCGTCGGCATTCCCAATATCACCCGCATTCTCAACGACCGCGAGCGGGTGCGCATGGATGGCGCCAGCGGCGTCATCGAACGCCTTGACCAGATCGCGGAGGCGAGCAATGACGCGGATTGATGCCGGAGCCTGGACACCAGGGGACGCCCTGCCTCCCGGTTTCATTCCGTTGCCGCATGCCATCTATGCCGGCGATCCGCACTGGATCCCGGAATCCGCCGAGGCCGTCACCCAGTCATTCTCCAGCGCCAACAGCTGGTTTGACGGCAACCATGCCTGGCTGGGCTGTCGTGATGGCGAGGCGCGCATGGCCGGCTTTTTCAATCCGTCACTGGCAGTGGATGGCCAGCGCCCGGCCTTCTTTGGTTATTTCGAAACCGTGGAACAGCCACAGGCAGCGGCGCAGCTGTTTGACGAGCTGTCCCAGTGGGCACGCAGCCACGGTGCCACGGCGCTGTACGGACCGATCAATTTCACCACCTACAATGCCAACCGGATAAAGCTGGACCAGTTCCAGCAACGCGCGTTCCCGGGGGAACCCTACAACCGGCCCTGGTATGCCGATGTACTGGAACACTGTGGGTTCAGCCAGCGCTACCGCTACGCCACCCGCATCAATGACGATGTGTCACGGATGATGCCGGATATCGAGGCCTTCTACGGGCCCCAGCGTGACAAGGTCAACGCGGCGTTCGAGATCCGTACGGTGGATGGCGATTTCTGGCTGTCCCACCTGGACGAGCTGTACCAGACCGTTGATTCCATCTTTGGTGGCAACTTTGCCTACTCGCCCATAGACCTGGACACCTTCAAGCGCAGTTGCGGCGCGCCCTTTGCGCGCCGGTTGTGCCCGAACACCTCCGTGGCGGCTTTCGATGGCCAGGGGCGACTGGCCGGCTTCTTCCTGTGCTTCCCCGATTACAGTCCACTGCTGAATCAGGGCGCGGAATCACTGGTCAGCGCCGACGAACTGAGCTGGAAAGCGCACTTCAACCAGCTCCCCGAGCCACGCCTGGCCCTGGCAAAGACCGGCGGCGTGCACCCGGACTACCGCGAAGCCGGCCTGTTCAATGCCCTGTCCTGCGAGTTGTCCCTGCGCCTGTTACCGCACTACCAGCAGGTGGCGGGCGCCATGGTCCGGGAGGACAATCCCTCCTACCGTTTCGCTGCCCGGTTTGGTGATCAGGCACGGCATTACGGCCTCTACTGGAAACCCCTGTGAGGACCGTGGCGTGAACTTCTGCGAACCCATCGTCGCCCATGCCAAGGCGCACCCGGAACAGGTGGCGCTGGTTATTCCACGCATGGAGGGGCAGCGCAGCCTGGCGGAAGAAACCGTCACCTATGGGCAGCTGCTCAACCAGGTTGCCCGTTTCCAGGATGGTCTCAAGCAGGCCGGCTTTGGCAATGGTGACCGTGTGCTGGTGGTGCTGCGCCCGGGTGTGGCGCTGTATGCGCTGACACTGGCCCTGCTGGCTTCAGCCATGGTGCCGGTATTTGTCGACAGTGGCATGCCGCGGCGGGTGATACGAGCGGCAATCCGTGCCGCCAACGTCAAGGCGGTGGTGAGCCACCGGAAATTGCTGCGACTCGCCTGGTTGCTGCCGGAGCTTCGCCGCTTGCCACGCTTCGCCGAGGAAGGACGGACACTGGGCTGCCGCGCACTGGACAGTCTCAAGCGGCGGGATGAAGGCGTCAGGCTGGCGAGCTGCCAGAAAGATGACAAGGGCCTGATCACATTCACGTCCGGCAGCACCGGCAATCCCAAGGGCGCAAACCGCACCCATGGTTCCCTGGTGGCGCAACACCGTGCCATCCGCCGGCACTGGCCAGACCAGCCGGGTGATGTGGACATGCCCTGCTTCCCGGTGCTGGTCCTGCATAACCTCAGCTGTGGCATGACCACCGTGATGCCGCGCACGGACCTGGCTACCCCGGGCGACGTCCAGGGCGGTGCCATCATCGAGCAGATCAACCAACAGGGCGTAACCCGCCTGAGCGGGGCACCTGCCTTCATCCGCCGTGTCGCCGAGGCAGCAATTGAGCGGCCAGGCCAGATGGCATCGCTGCGCGAGGTGGTGATTGGCGGTGCGACGGTTTCCCCGCCACTGCAGCAGCTGCTCACCACGGCGTTTCCGGACCCGGTCCGTGTACGTATCGTATATGGCTCCACCGAAGCGGAACCCATTGCCGATGGCACGCTGGCTGAACTGGCACGCGTGGATGATCCGCGCGGATACCCGGTGGGGCACATTGCCGAGGGCTGCGAGCTGGCCGTGGTCGCCACGGACCGGCCCCTGGATACAGAGCAGGCGGTGGACGCAGCGCGGCTGGAGGCCGGCTGTTGCGGCGAAATCCTGGTACGTGGGGATCACGTCCTGCAGGGATATGTGGATAACCCGGCCGCCGACCGGGAGAACAAGATACCCTGCGCCAGTGGCCTGGTCTGGCACCGCACGGGCGACACCGGCTTCGTCGATGAACAGGGCTGCCTGTGGCTGTGCGGCCGTCTCAAGGACCGGCTCACGGTGAATGGCAACCCGGTGGACGTGCTGCCGCTGGAGAAGGCCCTGGACCAGCTTGACGGCGTGGAGCGCGCAGCACTGGTGCAGGACCCGCACCGGCCGGCCATCGCTGTGTGCCTGCAGACCCGGCGGCCCATGGATGGCCCCCTGCTCGACCAGATCGTACGCTGGCAACAGCAACAGCAACTGGGTGCTCTGGCGGTGTATCCGTTGACGATTCCGGTGGACCGGCGGCATAACAGCAAGATCGACCGTGCTGGACTTGTCAGCCAGCTACAGGCGGGCAAACACAAACCGTCGCGCCTGATCAGCGCATCGCGCCCGGAGGATCACCGTCATGGCTGACCTGTTCATTATACGGCTGAACCGTGTCGACCTGTTGACCCTCAGCGGTGTACTCAGCGCCGGCATGGCCGTGGGCCTGGCCCTCGCCGGCCAACCACTGCTCGCCACCAGCCTGCTGTTCGTCGCTATGCTGGGTGACGCCCTGGATGGTATCTGGGCCCGCAAACGCGGGATCACCCGTGAGTTCGGCCGCTACCTGGATGGCTTCATGGACATGCTCATCTACCTGGTGGGGCCGTCGCTGGTCTGGTACCAGGGCCTGTTGCCCGGCCTCTGGGGTTTGCCGCTGCTGGGGCTCATTGCCTGCGGCGCCATCCGGCTGAGCGTGTTCAACCAGACCGGTAACGTCGAGAGTACCAATGGTGGCATGGCCTATCTTGGACTGCCGGTGTTCTGGACGGTTTTCCTGCTGGCCGGCAGCCAACTCATGGCCTTGCTGATACCCGTGTCAGTCCTGAGGCCGCTAATGGTCATCATCCTCGTGGCCATGTCCCTCGCCATGCTCTGGCGCCGGCCGTTCTTCAAGTTCACCGCCTTGTGGCAGATCCTGCTGCTGACCCTGGGTGGCGCTGGTCTGTTTGCCGTCCTGCATGTGTATGCCGGAGGCACTTTGTGAGCGAACTGGTCGACACGGTGGCGGGCGCACTCTATCTGCAGATTGCCATCGTCTTTGGTGGCGTCTGGCACATGGTGGCGGTAAAAAGGAACTGGCTTGCCCCCCTGTGCCGCCCGATCGCGGAAAATCTGTTTGGCCGCAACAAGACCTGGCGCGGACTGGTCATTGTTCCGGTGCTGACCGCCATCGGCGCCGTTCTGCTATTTCCCCTGGAGGCGCTCTGGCCGCACCTGGGCTGGCAATCCCCCCTCAATGGTCACAGTCTGCTGCTGGCCGGACTGTGTGGCGGCGCCGGCTACGTACTGGCCGAACTGCCCAACTCCTGGTTCAAACGCCAGCTGGGTATCGCTCCCGGCGAAACCCCTGACCAGCACCGCTGGCTGTTTCTCACCCTGGACCAGGTCGACTCGGGTATCGGCGCCGCGCTGGCCTTCGTGCTCTACCCCGGCATTGATGGCCTCACTGCGCTGGTCTATGTGCTCACATTTCCTGCGGTGGCACTGCTGGTGAAGAGAGCCCTTTTCATGGCGAAACTGAAATCATCGCCGGCCTGAGCCAAGCCTGAGCCAAGCCTGAGCCAAGCCTGAGAAAGATGCGATCCGGCAGGCATCCTGCTACATTTTTTGCTTCGGCAATTTCGGGGTAGCCCTATGCTCATGCCAATTCTCACCGGCCTTCTGCTGGGCACGCTGTGCATGGCACTGCATACCATCGGCACCAGCTGGTGGCTGCGCTATAGCGCCGGTCGCATCGCGCAGAAAAGGAACCAGGGGCTGCACTTTCACCAGGTTCTGGTCCTCATGGCCAGTGGCATCACCTTCCTGACCATGCTTCACGTCAGCGAAATTCTGTTATGGGCGCTTGGCTATGCATGGCTGGCCGAAGTCCCGCAGCTGGGCGACGCGGAAGAAACGGTGTATTTCTCTTTCATTACCTTCACCACCGTTGGCTTCGGTGACGTGGTCATCGACAAGTTCTGGCGCCTCATGGCAGGCATCCAGGCGCTCAACGGGATCATGCTGCTGGGCTGGTCCACCGCCGTACTGATGGCCATGGCTCAAAAAATATGGCAGTCTTCCCAACGTGACGGCGGAACTTTTTCAGGCTGAATATTAATTCAGTCTTAACAAGCAAGCCTCGCCGCAATCATCAAAAAAATCGGCGCCCTTTGGGGAACTTTCACGTTACCGCTCAAGCGTGGATTTGCACCGTTTCTCAGCTCACACTTCTCTTCCCGCCCAGTTAAGAAAACGCTAATTTTCCAGACACAGGCTGACTCCATAACCTTCAACGGAGTCAGCTGATGCAAGCGCACACGCTCACTACCCCGGAACCGGATGAAACTCTTCTGGCCAGTCTTACGCTTGGCCCGACACCCTATGCTGTCCGGCTGGTGAACCGAAGGCATCCGGACTTCCGTCGTACAGAATGTTATGTACAGGAACAGTTCCTCAAGGCGTATGGCGCCCGGCCGCAGCTCAACGTACCCACTTTCCTTGTCCTGGTTGATCCTGCCGGAGAGACGCTTGCGGCTGTCGGGCTTCGCAACGCGAGAGGAGAGGCGCTGTTCCTCGAGCAGTATCTGGACGACGCCGTGGAGGCCGAGATCAGGTCCCGCCACAGCGTGGTGGTGGCGCGCGAAAACATCATCGAGATTGCCCACCTCGCCAGCAGCAAGCGTGGCATGAGCCGGTTCCTTTTTGTCGCCATGACGGCATTGCTCAGTCACTGGCAATACCAGTGGATCGCATTCACCGGCACACGGGCGATCCGTCATATATTCGATTCCCTCAACATGCGCCCGGTCACCCTGGATATCGCCGACCCGGCCCGACTGCCGGACGCGGGCCGCTCCTGGGGACGCTACTACGAGCAAGCACCCATGGTCATGGCCGGCGAAATTGCTGGCGGCCACCAGACCCTGGTCGCCACGCGCACCTACGAAATGCTCAATCTCCAGCTGCATGAGGGTGAAGCACATGCAGTTGCTTGATCGGATTCGTCATCACGCTCACCATCAACCGGACCGCATCGCGCTGTCGGATGAATCGGCGAGCCTGTCTTACGCTCAACTGGTGCAGGCCATCGAGAAACGCGCCGACCAACTCAAGCACGCCGACGCGAAAAGTGTCGCGTTAACGGGAGACAACAGTGTCAGCTGGGCGCTGTGGGACCTGGCCTGCCTTCGCGCCGGAGTGATCAATACGCCCCTGCCCGGCTTCTTCAGCCAAACCCAGACCGAAAACGTTATCCGGCAGGCAGGCATCGACGCCTTCATTGATGCCGACGGTGACAGCCTCAGCGCCGGCAACAGCTGCGAAGGCAAGGCGGCTCACGCGGCACCCGCGGGCACGGCGAAGATCACTTTCACCTCCGGCAGCACGGCAGACCCAAAGGGGGTGTGCCTGAGCAAAGCCAATCTGGACAGCACGGTGGCAAGTCTCGCCAGCAGCGTAGGAACGACAGGCATCACCGAGCACCTGTGCGTGCTTCCCCTCGCCACCCTGCTCGAGAATGTGGCCGGCGTCTACCTGCCTCTCTGGCTTGGTGCGCACACGCGGTTCTGCGCGCGCGATCAGCTTGGCTTCAACGGCACCCGTCTGGACATCTTTCGTCTGATCAAGACGCTTTCCGATGTTGCACCACAGTCCGTAATCCTTGTGCCAGAGCTGCTCTCCGCCCTGGTAAAGGCGGCCGACCTGGGCCTCCCGCTGCCAGATTCCCTGGCGTTTGTCGCCGTAGGCGGAGGCTGTGTTTCCCCCGCGGTGATCGAACGCGCATGGCAGCACGGCTTACCGGTGCACCAGGGCTACGGGCTCTCGGAAGCCACCTCCGTAGTTGCCCTGACACCCCCGGGCGAGGGCCGCGCCGACTATGCCGGTAAATTGCTCGAACACATTACCGCCCGCATCGACGAGGACGACCACCTGCTGATTCAGGGTGACAGCATCATGCTGGGTTACCTCGGTGAACCCGAGCCGGCCAGTCGCTGGCTGGACACCGGGGATCTCGGCCAGCTGGACGCGGATGGCTACCTGAAGATTCTCGGGCGCAGCAAGAACCTGCTGATCACCAGCTGGGGCCGCAACATAAGCCCCGAGTGGGTGGAGAGCGAACTGCTCAGCGAACCGGTGATCCTGCAGGCCATGGTGCTCGGCGAAGCAGAACTGGGCTTGCGCGCCGTTATCTATGCCATGCCCGGTATCTCCAGCGAGCAGATCAGCGCAGCCGTGGCCCGGTGCAACGCCCGACTTCCGGAATACGCCCGCATTATCGACACCATTCGGTCGCAGCAACCGTTCGCCACTGACAATGGTCTTCTGACCGGCAATGGCCGCCTTCGCCGGGCCGCCATCGAGGCGTATTTCCAGGACATCAACCCGGAAACATTTCCAAAAAAACCGCAAACCCAGTGCGACACCGTTTCACGCAAGGAGAACAGACAATGAGCTTTTTTGACAGCCTGCAGCAACAAACAGCAAGCAGCCGGGACCATGTCCTCGAGGCACCGGTGTTCGAAGCGGTCCGCCAGGGCCGGTTCGACCGCGACAGCTACACCTGGTTTCTTACCCAGGCCTATCACCACGTCAAGCACACCGTGCCGTTGATGATGGCGTGTGGGGGCCGCTTGCGCCAGGACCAGGAGTGGATACGCAAGGCACTGGTGCATTACATCGATGATGAATACGGCCACGAGCAATGGATCCTGGATGACCTGGCTGCCTGCGGTGCAGACCGCGACGCCGCAATGCACAGCACACCTGACCGGAACATTCAGCTGATGGTGGCGTGGCTCTACCACCAGATTGAGCGCGGTAACCCGCTGGCATTCTTCGGCATGGTGCATGTACTCGAAGGCACCAGTATCGCCGTCGCCACCCAGACCGGCCAGGTGGTACAGAAAACCCTTGGCTTGCCCAAGAAAGCGTTCAGCTACCTGTTTTCCCATGGTGCCCTGGACCTGGAACACTTTGAATTCTTCCGCACCCTGATGGAAAAGATCACGGACCCGGAAGACCAGCGCGCCATCGTCGACAGTGCCGACATGGTCTATCACCTGTACGGCAACATGCTTCACAACATTCCGTTACTGGCTGAAGGAGGAAAGCATCATGCGGTTGCCTGAAACCATTCTGGTTGTCGGTGGCTCCGGCGGTATCGGCTCGGCGCTGTGCAACAGGCTTCATGACGACGGTCACACGGTCATCGCCACCAGTCGGCGTCCCGCTGTACAGGGAAAAGCGGGCGCTGCGTACCAGGTCGCCCTGGACTTGCAAAGCTCGCACCTGCGCGCAGATATCAACGGTATCCTGGATCGATTTCCCGAGATCAGCACGGTGATCCACTGCGCCGGCCAGAACAGGCTGGCGGGAAGCGCCGACCTGTCAGATGCGGCGCTGGATCAGATGCTGACGGTCAATCTGCGTTCTGCCATGACCGTGGGCGCGATAGTGGGAGAGCGCTTCAAGGCCCGGGGACACGGCACACTGGTATACATCGGCTCCATGCTTGGCCATATCGGCGTGCCCGGCTACAGCGCCTATTGCGCCAGCAAATTTGGCTTGCGCGGCTACGCCGAAGCGCTGCGCCGGGAGCTGCACCATCACGGCATTGAGGTGCTGACGGTGTCGCCGCGCACTACCCGAACGGCCATGAACAGCGAGACAGCCATCCAGCTTAATGAGCAGCTCGGCAATCACGCTGACACGGCTGAATACGTGGCGGGCCGGATTGTCAGCGCCTGGGAGAAATCCCGTGCGCGCTCACCCATCGGCTGGCCGGAACGCCTGTTTGCCTGGCTTAACAGCAATTTCCCGTTCCTGGTGGACAAGGCGTTGTCCAGACAGGCATCCACCGTGGAATCCCACCTGATATCCGGAGAATCACACTGATGAAAACCTTACTGCAACTCATTGTGCTATCGGTCGCCGTGGCGCTGGCACCACTCGCCGCGGCGGACGCATTCGACGACGAACTTCTGGTCCTGCAGGAAAACTGGGCCCAGGTTCAGTACCAGGCCCCGGACAAGGAAAAGGCTGACGCCTTCGAACGACTGCACGAACAGGCGGTGGCAATGGCAAAGCGCTATCCGCAGCGGGCGGAACCGCTGGTCTGGGACGGCATCATCCTCAGCACCTGGGCTGGCGCCAAGGGCGGGCTGGGTGCGTTGTCGCTGGTCAAGCAGGCCAGGGCTGCGCTGGAAAGCTCGCTGGCCATCGATGATCTGGCGCTGCAGGGCTCTGCCTACACGTCACTGGGCAGTCTTTACTACCAGGTGCCGGGCTGGCCGATTGCCTTCGGCGATGATGACAAGGCGGAAAAGTTGCTGAAGAAAGCCCTGGCCATCAACCCGGACGGCATTGACCCGAACTTCTTCTATGCCGACTTCCTCAAGGAACAGGGCCGTGATGAGCAGGCGCTAAAGTACTTCCGGCATGCAGACGCCGCACAGCCACGCCCTGATCGCCCCATTGCCGACCAGGGTCGCCACCAGGACATCCGCAGGAAGCTGGAAGAGTTGAACGGCTGACCGAATGCCCTGTGCGCTTCCGCACGGGGCGTTCTACCGTGAAAGGTAGCGAATGGCGTCCTCAATGCCCTCCAGGGTGAGGGCATACATGTGGTTGTCCACCAGTTGCTTGATCCACACGGTGGACGTGGTCATATCCCAGGTGCGCTTCGGTTCCGGGTTCAACCAGGCCACCTTGTCGTAGGTCTGCATCACCCGCTGCATCCATAGCGCGCCGGGCTCTTCATTCCAGTGCTCGACACTGCCACCCACGGAATTGACTTCATACGGTGACATGGCGGCGTCACCGACAAAAATAACCTTGTAGTCATTGCCGTACTTGTGCAGCACATCCCAGGTGGAGGTCTTTTCATCCCAGCGGCGACGGTTGTCTTTCCAGACGTAGTCATAGATGAAGTTATGGAAGTAGAAATACTCCATGTGCTTGAACTCGGAGCGAGCCGCCGAGAACAGTTCTTCGCAGACCTTGATATACGGGTCCATGGAGCCGCCGATATCAAAAAACAGCAGTATCTTGACCCGGTTCTCCTGCTCGGGGCGAAGCTTGATATCCAGAAGGCCGGCATTCTCTGCCGTGGACTTGATGGTGTCATCAAGGTCCAGTTCCTCGGCCCGGCCGGTACGGGCAAAACGGCGCAGGCGGCGCAACGCCAACTTGATGTTGCGTACCCCCAGGTCAACAGAATCATCCAGGTTGCGGAAGTTGCGCTTCTCCCACACCTTCACCGCGCGCTTCTTGCGTCCTTCCCCGGTCAGCCGCATGCCCTCCGGGTTTTCACCATGACCGCCATAGGGTGACGTGCCACCGGTGCCAATCATCTTGTTGCCGCCCTGATGGCGCTTGTGCTGCTCGGCCAGTCGCTTCTGGAACTCTTCCATCAGCTTTTCGAGGCTGCCCATGCCCTTGAGTTTCTCGAACTCCTCCGGGCTGAGGTTCTTCTCCAGCTGTTTGCGCAGCCATTCTTCCGGGATGGCCTTGGTAAACCAGTCAGGGTCAACGCTGTCCAGCCCCTTGAAGTAGGCATCGAAAGCGCGATCGAACCGGTCATAGTATTTCTCATCCTTGACCAGGGTGGCGCGCGACAGGTTGTAGAAGTCGTCCAGCGACGCATAGGCCAGGTGCTGGCCCATGGCCTCATACAGATCCAGCAGTTCACGCAGGGTGGCCGGCACCCTGTGCTCACGGACGGTTTCGAAGAAGCGGATCAACATGCCCGGTGTTACCCTTCCCGGCGGTTCATGAACGCCAGTCGCTCAAGCAGCTGGACGTCCTGCTCATTCTTGATCAGCGCGCCATACAACGGCGGGATGGCACTGCGGGTATCACGGTTGCGCAGCACATCGTCC
This sequence comes from Alcanivoracaceae bacterium, assembly GCA_029212745.1. Taxonomy (GTDB): domain Bacteria; phylum Pseudomonadota; class Gammaproteobacteria; order Pseudomonadales; family Alcanivoracaceae; genus JARGOL01. The sequence goes on along the minus strand of JARGOL010000002.1, from coordinate 104,092 downwards.
GGAATGTCGTCAGCCAGCAACAGCTTCAGCCAGTCGATCAGCTCGGAGGTTGATGGCTTCTTCTTCAGCCCGGGCACCTTGCGCAGGTCGAAAAAGATTTCCATCGCTTCCTTGACCAGGTCCTTCTTGATGTCCGGGTAATGGACATCGACGATCTTCATCATCGTGTCCGCATCCGGGAAATCGATGTAGTGGAAAAAGCAGCGGCGCAGGAAGGCATCCGGCAGCTCTTTCTCGTTATTCGAGGTGATAACCACGATGGGGCGCTGCTTCGCCTGGACCATCTGCTGGGTCTCGTAGACGTAGAACTCCATGCGATCGAGTTCCTGCAGCAGGTCATTGGGAAACTCGATGTCGGCCTTGTCGATTTCGTCAATCAGCAGCACCACCTGCTCGTCGGCAGAAAACGCCTCCCACAGCTTGCCTTTCTTGATGTAGTTGGACACGTCCTCGACGCCCTCGGACCCCAGCTGGGAGTCACGCAGACGAGACACGGCATCGTACTCGTACAGGCCCTGTTGCGCCTTGGTGGTGGACTTGATGTTCCAGCTGATCAGCGGCACACCGATGGACTCGGCAATCTGCTCCGCAAGCAGGGTCTTGCCGGTGCCCGGCTCGCCCTTGATCAACAGGGGCCGTTTCAAGGCGATGGCCGCATTTACAGCCATTTTCAGGTCATCAGTGGCGACGTACTGGTCGGTACCCTGGAAGCGCATGGGTGTTCTCCGCGAGATCAACAAACAAGCGGCTACTGTAGCAACCGCGCTCCCGAAGACAAGGTGAAAGTTGCCGCGAAACTGAGCAGTCCGGTCAATCGACCCCCGCACGCGCCCCGCTGGCACCGCGCCTGACGGGCATTGCACCGCTGGCGTTTCCAGCCCCGTCACAACGGGCCATAATGCGCCCCATGAACCTGATTCTGCTGGATCCCCCACAGGCTGTGGCGGGCAACCGATACCGGCTTTGCCCCCGCCAGGCCCACCATGTGGACACCGTGCTCGCTGCCCGACCGGGCGACACCCTGCGTTGCGGGCTGCTCAACGGCAAGCGCGGCAGCGGTGTACTGCATCATGTCGGCGAGCATCGCGAACTGGACGTGTGCCTCGACGAGCCACCGCCGCCGGCCCTGCCCCTGACCCTGGTCCTCGCCCTGCCCCGCCCCAAGATGCTCAAGCGCATGCTGATTGATGCCGCTTCCCTGGGCATCAAGAAGATCGTCCTGCTGAACAGCTGGAAGGTGGACAAGAGCTACTGGCAAACCCCGGAACTGAAAGCCGGGCTATTGGCGGAGAAACTGCGGCTGGGCCTGGAACAGGCCGGCGATACCCTGATGCCGACGCTGACCCTGGCAAAACGCTTCCGCCCCTTTGTGGAAGACGACCTCAAGGCCATTACCGGCAACAGCCAGTGTGTTCTGGCAGACCCCTCGGGTGAGACATACATGCCCTGCGACCTGGACACGCCGGTGACCCTGGCGGTGGGCCCGGAGGGCGGCTGGACCACCTATGAACGGGACATGCTGCTGGCCCACGGGTTCACCTGCTACCGTCTGGGTGAGCGGATTCTGCGTTCGGAGACGGCGTTGCCGGCGCTTACCGGGCGGCTTATGCGCCTGCCCTGAGTCTGGCGCCGACCGTGGCAATACCGCCACAGTCAGCCATCCATCAACGGCGGTAAGGATTACGGCGTTTGCGCGGCACCTTCTCGCCGCGCTGGTGACGCAGACGGGCGCGGCCATACAGGCCGGTATATTGCTTGCCCTTGAGGTCAACACGCTGCGCCAGGGCTTCCACCTGTTCCGGTTCCAGCTCCATCCAGCGGCCGGTTTTCAGTTTCGGCGGCAAGGCCAGGTCACCGAAGCGCACGCGGATCAGCCGGGCCACCTCCAGCTCCTGGGATTCCAGCAGACGCCGCACCTCGCGATACTTGCCGCCCACCAGGGACACCTTGTACCAGTGATTGGCGGCGTCTTCTGCACCACCGGCATCTTCCACCGAGTCGAATTTGGAGACGCCATCTTCCAGCATGACACCCTCAAGCATCGCCTGGCGTTTCTCACGGCTCAGTTCGCCCCGCACACGCACCGCGTACTCGCGCACAAAACCATTGGAGGGGTGCATGAGGCGATGCGCCAGCTCGCCATCGGTGGTGAACAGCAGCAGGCCGGAGGTATTGATATCCAGCCGGCCCACCTGCACCCAGCGCATGCCCTTGACCCGCGGCAGGTTGTCGAAAACGGTCGGCCGCCCTTCCGGGTCATTGCGCGAACAGACCTCGCCAGCCGGCTTGTGATACATGATCACCCGGCGGACGATTTCATCTGGAGATACGGTACGCACAATATGGCCATCCACTCGAATAAGGTCATCCGGCTCTACCCGGTCACCCAGGGTCGCCACTTTGCCGTTCACGGACACGCGCCCGGCCTCAATCCATGTTTCCAGTTCGCGCCGCGAACCCATGCCGGTGCGGGCGAGGACTTTCTGCAGCTTCTCACTCATCGCGGCTGGCCTGGCCAGCGTCACCGCTGTCCTCTGCCGGGGCGTCTTCCCGGTCGTCCTGGTCCGCGTTGATGCCAGCCAGGGCTGACGGGCCGGTTTGCTCGGCATCAGCCTGCGCTTGCTGCTCGCCCTTCTTGCCCTTGCCATCCTTCTTGCGGAATTCGGATTCGAAGCCCGCCAGCACCTGGTCCACCTGGTCCAGGCTCATCAGGGTGGATTCGTCGATCTCGGGCTCCTGCTCCATCTGTTCCATCAGCGATTGCTGGCGTTCCGGATCGGCAGCGCCCTCGCCGCCCTCACCATCACCGGCGTGGGCGCTTTCATGGGCCTCGTCCGCCAGCTGCGCCGTCTCGGCCAGCTGCAGCTCTTCATTAAGCTTGTCCAGATCCTTGATCTCGGACAACGGTGGCAGGTCCTCGAGGCTTTTCAGGTCGAAGTAGTCAAGGAACCCACGGGTGGTGGCATACATGGCCGGCCGGCCCGGCACGTCCCGATGGCCGACAACACGCACCCAGCCCCGCTCAAGCAGTGTGCGGACAATCTGCGTGTTCACCGAGACACCACGGATTTCCTCGATCTCGCCGCGGGTGATGGGCTGGCGATAAGCAATCAGTGCCAGGGTCTCCATGATGGCGCGGCTGTACCGTGGCGGCTTCTCCTGCCACATGCGGCTGACCCAGGGGCCCAGCTCCTTGCGCACCTGGAAGCGGAACCCGGACGCCACTTCACGCAACTCGATGCCGCGCTTCTCGTAATCAGCGGCGAGGGTTTCCAGCAGCTCGTTGAGCTGGCGACGGCTGGGACGCTCGGCCTCATCAAACAGCATCAGCATGCCGTCACGGTTTAGCGGGCCATCAGCCACCAGAATGGCACCTTCAAGCACCTGCCGCACCAGCACCTCATCCAGCGCCGTGTTGTCGACGTCTGCCTTCGGCACATCCGCCCCGGCCTCGCCGTCATCCGCCTCATCAGCCGGACCAGCGTCAGCCGCCTCAGCATCAACCGCGTCTTTCGGCGCGGCCTCCTGTTCGGCGGTGGCGCCGGTATCCTGCTCTTCCTCTACCGTTTCAGTTGTCTGGCTCTCGTCAGTCATCGGTGGAAGTTACCTCCAGGGGTGCCTGCTCTTCACCTTCGAGCATCACCGTTCTTGCTTTCACGTGGATCGGGGCAAACGGTTCGGTCTGCACCAGTTCGATCAACGCACTCTTGACCAGTTCCAGGATGGCGATGAATGTCACCACCACCCCCTGGCGCCCTTCCTCTGCCCGGAACAGGGAGACGAAGGGAACAAATTCCCGCTGGCGCAACTTCTCCAGCACATCGGACATACGCTCGCGCGTGGACAGCTTCTCCATGCTCACCTGATGGTGCTCGAACATGTCAGCCCGGTGCAGCACATCCTTGAGCGCCAGCAGGACCTCCTTCAGGTCCACATCCGGTTCCGGCTTTTCGCGCACGTAGTCCGGCCGCTTGGCCGCCGCCACCCAGAAGTCACGTTCGTTGCGCGGCAGCTCATCGATATCCTCGGCCGCCTGCTTGAAGCGCTCGTATTCCTGCAGACGCCGGATCAGCTCGGCACGCGGATCAACGTCGTCTTCTTCTTCCTCGATCTTCGGCCGCGGCAACAGCATGCGCGACTTGATCTCGCTGAGCATGGCCGCCATCACCAGGTACTCGGCCGCCAGCTCCAGGTTGAGCGCTTTCATCAGCTCCACATACTGCATGTACTGGCTGGTGATCTGCGCCACCGGAATATCGAGGATGTCCAGGTTCTGCCGCTTGATCAGGTAGAGCAGCAGGTCCAGCGGGCCCTCGAATGCCTCGAGGAACACCTCCAGGGCGTCCGGTGGTATGTACAGGTCGTCCGGCAGCTTGGTGATGGCCTTGCCATACATCAGGCCGAACGGCATTTCGCCCTGTCGCGGATTCTCTACCGCGGCGGCATCGTGGCTTTCCTCAGCCGGCGCCGCTGCGCCTTCCGCCACCGGTGCCTGTGCCTGGTCCTGGCTGTCCTGTTCGCTGGTTTCCGTCATTCCGGTTCCTGTCCGTTGCCGCCTCAGCGGTAGCTCAGCCCCATGGCGGCGCGCACTTCCTCGAGGGTATCACGGGCCGCCTCGCGGGCATCCTCGCACCCTTCGTTGATGATCGCACGCACCAGATCCGGGTTGCGCATGTGTTCCTCCGCCCGTTTGCGGATCGGCTCCAGTTCCGCCTGCACCGCCTCGATCACGGGCTTCTTGCAATCCAGGCAGCCGATGCCGGCACTGCGACAGCCTTCCTGCACCCAGGCACAGGTCTTCTCGTCCGAGTACACCTCATGCAACTGCCACACCGGGCAGTTCTCCGGGTTGCCGGGGTCGGTGCGCCGCACCCGCGCCGGGTCGGTGGGCATGCGGCGGATCTTCTCGTCCACCGCATCCGGCTCTTCACGCAGGCTGATGGTATTGCTGTAGGACTTGGACATCTTTTGCCCGTCCAGTCCCGGCATCTTCGACGCCGGCGTCAACAGCGCCTGGGGCTCCGGCAGGATGATCTTGCCGCCCCCCTCGAGATCGCCCAGCAGCCGCTCGCGATCGCCCAGGGTGATGTTCTGCTGGTCCTGGACCAGGGCGCGCGCCGTTTCCAGCGCCTCGTCATCACCCTGTTCCTGGTATTTGCGCCGGTTGGCCACATACACCTTGGCCTGCTTCTTGCCCATTTTGCGGATGGCCGCTTCCACCGCCTCCTCGAAGCCCGGCTCGCGACCGTACAGGTGGTTGAAGCGCCTCGCCACCTCGCGGGTTATCTCGATGTGGGCCACCTGGTCGGCGCCCACCGGCACCTGCCCGGCGCGGTAAAGCAGGATGTCTGCCGACTGCAACAGCGGGTATCCGAGGAACCCATAGGTACTCAGGTCCTTCTCGCGCAGTTTTTCCTGCTGGTCCTTGTAGGTCGGCACCCGCTCCAGCCAGCCCAGTGGCGTCATCATCGACAACAGCAGGTGCAGCTCGGCGTGCTCAGGCACGCGCGACTGGATGAACAGGGTCGCGGAACCGGGATTGACGCCCGCCGCCAGCCAGTCGATCACCATCTCCCAGGTGGATGCCTGGATGCCCTGCGGGTTCTCGTACTCGGTGGTCAGTGCATGCCAGTCGGCAACGAAAAAGAAGCACTCGAACTCGTGCTGCAGGCGCACCCAGTTCTTCAGAACACCGTGATAATGGCCCAGGTGCAGGCGGCCGGTGGGGCGCATGCCGGATAGAACACGTTGCGAGGGTACCACTGAACTCAAAATAGACTCCGCCGGAGAGACTGCAAAGCAGGCGATTATAACGGGTCAGGCGCTGCCGGTGACAGTCGCCTGAGCGATCAGTTTTTGATCAGGCTCAGAATACGGATTCCACCTCACCGGCCCCTTCACGCAGCACTTCCGGGCCATCGCCCCCGGCCAGGCTGATCACCGTGGTCTCGGTGAGCCCGCCGAAACCGCCGTCGATGATCAGGTCCACCTGCCCCTGCAGGGTGGTTTCCACGTCATACGGGTCGATCAGGGGAAACTCGTCGCCCGGCATGTGCAGGGTGGAGGTCATGATCGGCGCCCCGAATTCCGCCAACAACGCCTGGCAGATCGGGTGATCCGGCACGCGAATGCCGATTGTGCGCTTTTTCGGGTGCATCAGCCGGCGCGGCACTTCCGACGTCCCCTTGAGGATGAAGGTGTAGGCACCGGGCGTATGCGCCTTGAGCAGGCGGTAATCCGGGTTGTTCACCTTGGCGTAGGTGGCCAGCACCGACAGGTCCGGGCACAACAGGGTGAACTCGTGCTTGTCATCCAGTCGCCGCAGGCGGATCAGGCGATCCAGGGCCGCTTTCTCGCCAATGCCGCAGCCCAGGGCGTAGGTGGTATCCGTCGGGTAGGCAATCAGGCCGCCCTGGCGCAGGATATCCACCGCCTGCTTGATCAGCCGCGGTTGCGGGTTTTCCGGGTGTATGTGAAAGACCTGGCTCATGGGGCGGGGATTCTGTGCCCATCGGCACGCCGGTTCAAGCGATTTCCCCGCCATGACGCCGGGGCGATTCCCCCGGTCTCAGGCCGGGCCCTGCCAGATTGCCCGGGCCTGGGCCGGCATGGCCGGCACCCGGCCGAGATCCAGCCAGGCCTGCTCCGGGGAGTGGAAATCCGAGCCACCAGAGGCCAGCAACGGGAAATCCCGCAGGCATTCCGCCATCAGTTGCTGCTGGTTGGGGTTCAGCCCCGGCACCGCCACCTCCAGTGCATCCCCCCCGGCGGCGACAAAATCGGCCAGCACCGTGCGCAGCTTGCGCCGGGTAAAGCCGTAGCGGGTGGGATGCGCCAGCACCGCCACCCCGCCTGACTGGTGCAGGGCCTGCACCGCCGTCTCAAGCGTTGCCCACGGCGTACGCACGAACGCCGACTGGCCCGGCTTGAGGAAACGGTTGAAGGCATGCTGGAGCGAGCGCACCCGGCCCTCGGCCAGCAGCACCCGGGCGAACCAGGGCCGCCCCGGCGCCGCCTGCCCGGACAGTTCGACCGCCTTGTCGTAACAGTTGACCATGTCCGCGGCACGGTCGAGGCGCTCGCCCATGCGCCGGGCACGGGTCTCGCGGGCCGCCTGTTGCTCACTGACCAGGCGGGTAATGGCGTCGCTGTCACGATCAAAACCCAGCCCGACCAGGTGCAACTCACGGTTACCCCAGGTCACCGACAGCTCGATACCGTTGACCAGTTCGATGCCAAGCTCAGCGGCACGCGCCGCCGCTGCCGGGAGCCCTGCCAGGCTGTCGTGGTCCGTCAGCGCCAGTACCCGCACGCCTCGCGCAGCGGCGCGTTCCACCAGCGCCGTGGGCGACAGCGCGCCGTCAGAGGCAGAGCTGTGACAGTGGAAGTCGTATTGCCCGGCAAGACCATCATGGTCGGCAGCCAGGGCCATTACGCGGGACATTGAATCAGGCATGCTTTACCATCGGGCAGTCCGAAAACGGAGTGGTCATGAAACAAGCGTTCGACTACCTGCCGGTAATCGTTTTTTTCGCCCTGTATTTCGCCGGTGGCCGGGATATCTTCCTGGCCACCTGGGGTATCATAATCGCCTGCACCGTGCAGGTCACGGCAGGATACCTGATCTGGCGCAAGGTGGAGCGCATGCACCTGGTGGTGTTTGTCGTCACCCTGGTATTCGGCACCATGACCCTGTTTTTCCGCGACGACACGTTCATCAAGTGGCGCCCCAGCATTATCAGCTTCACCCTCGGCACGGTGCTGCTTTTCGGCCACTTCATCAGTTCGCGCAACCTGCTGCAACGCATGATTGATGCCCTCATGGCCAGCACCCTGAACTACCGGGCGCCGCTCACCCGCCACGACTGGTCGGTGCTGAACCTGCTTTTCGTCGGTTTTTTCCTGTTCGTCGGTGCGCTGAACCTGTTCATCGCCTACCGGTTCGATACCGATTTCTGGGTCACCTTCAAACTGTTCGGCTTCAGCGCCATCCAGATGCTGTTCTACCTTTTCGTAATGATCTACATCTATCGCAAGATTCCCGCCGAGGACCGCGCCCGCCTGTTTGAAAGCGGTGAACCGGCTGCTGAGAAAGACAACGCCACTGGCAAGGAGCAGGACAAGGATGCTGTACGCGATCATCAGTGAGGATGTGCCGGACTCCCTGCCCCTGCGGCAGCAAGCCCGGCCGGACCACCTCGGACGCCTGCAACAGCTTGCCGACGAGAAGCGGCTGGTGCTGGCAGGCCCACACCCGGCCACTGACAGTGACACGCCCGGCGATGCCGGTTTCACCGGCTCCCTGGTGGTGGCACGCTTCGACTCGCTGGAACAGGCGCAGGCCTGGGCTGATGCCGATCCGTATGTAGCGGCAGGTGTCTACGCCCAGGTCACGGTCAAGCCGTTCAAGCAGGTATTCTGAACGAACCGGCACCCGGGCATAACGTGACCCGGGTTGTATTTTTACGCCGGTGGCATGGTTACACTGCCGCCCACCGAGAACCAATGGAGTCATGAATGAACAAGCAGGTAGCCCTGTTTCTGCTGGCAGCCAGCATCGCCGTCGTCACCCTGCCCGCCCAGGCCGCCACGGGCTGGATTGATGACGAAGTCTTCGTCCCGGTGCGCGCAGGTGCCGGCACACAATTCAAGATTCTCCACCGCGGCCTTAAATCCGGCACCGCCGTGGAAATCCTGGAACAGGAGCAGGACAGCGACTGGGCTCGCATTCGCTACAACGATATCGAGGGCTATATCGCCGCCCGCTACCTGTCGCGCTCACCCACAGCTGCCATCCAGCTGCAACAGCTGCAGAAGCGCCATGATTCACTCAAGGAAGAACTTGCCAGTGCCCGCAGCCAGCTCAAGGAAGTGAGCGCGGAACGGGACCGGCTGGCATCCCAGAATGCAGCACTGAACAGTGACCTTGGCAGTGCCTCGGAGCGACTGGACCACCTGGAAGAAGTCGCGTCAGACCCGATCCGCCTGGATCAGGCCAACCGTGAACTGAACGAACAGCTCAGCACCCTGCGCACACAACTGGATACGCTGCAGGCAGAAAACGCCATGCTCAATGGCGACAACACCAGCCGCAACCTCACCGTTGGCGCAGTGATCCTGCTGATTGGCCTGATCCTCGGTCTTGTCGTCAAGGGCCGCTCAGGCCGGGGCGGACGGGGTAACTGGGTGTCCTGACAGACTCAATCGTAACGGCCGAGCTGGACCTCCAGCCGGCCGACGATGCCGGTAACACCCTCGAAATCATTGCTGCGCGCCCAGAATGCATAGGGCTCTATCTCGTAATACAGCCACGGCCGCCAGATACTGCGCCGAAAGCGCACCGCCGTGCGCATGTTCTCCTTGCGGAATACCGGATCGGTAAAACCGCTCCAGCCCACCAGGTACTGCACGGCGGAACGCTGGCCCAGCACCTGGTAAAAAGACGCGGTCTGCAACCACGACCAGTCCAGCCCTTCCGCCTGGTAAACATCGCGCCACTCGAACTCGGTATTGAAGCGGAAGGTCAGACGGGTATTCAGGGGCCGGTCGAATTCCACGGCACTGCGTGCGCTCCAGCCTTCCGTATCTTCCCAGGTCACGGTTTCACCGAAACGAAACCACCACGGGCCGTCGCGCAGCGGCGTGTAGAACCGGTAACGGGTGCGCACATAGGACTTGATGTCTGAATTGACGCCCACGTCCGCATCCAGGTCGAGGAACCCGCCCACCTTCTTCGCCCAGCGCACCGCCGCCCGCACGGTGGTGTCTTCTTCCTCCGCGGGCTCGACACCGACTTCAGCCGGGTCATCGTCGAGTCCCTCACCGTCATCAATGACGTCGTCATCGTTGCGGAATACCAGGTACCAGCGCTCCTGCAGGTTGGGCAGCCGCACGCGGGCACGGACGGTCAAATCTTCCCCGCGGGTATCGTCGTCCTGCCAACGATTGGCCTGGATCACGCGTAGCTGGGTATGGGCCGGGTCATCGGAGACTTCATCAGGGTCCTCGAAAAAACGGTCAACCCAGCGACTGGGAAAACAGAGGCCGGAAGAAACCACATCGTAGCTGCGATCCCACAAGCGTTCATCCGCGACATCACCGGCACGGGTCACGCAGGGATCCACATCAGGGGTGTCGGACTCGGCAGCCCACAGTGACGCCTGCAGCAAGCCAGGCGCCGCCACTGCCGCCATCAATATACGTCGTGCATCAATCACGATCAGAGTGTCTGCGTTCGTTTCATTGCTGCCAGCAGAAAGCAAATGGCCGTGATGCGCAAGCATCAGCAAGACGGAACAAAAAAGGGACGCTCATGCGCCCCTTCTGCCTGGTTGCCATTGATGCGCTAGACCACCGCCCTCGCCTTGCGTAAGGCCTCCAGTTCATCGCCGGAAAAGCCCTGCTCGGAGAGCACCTCGGTGGTATGTGCGCCCAGCTGGCCACCGGTGAACCGGTACGACGGCGGGGTCAGGGAAAACTTGAACGGTGACGCCACCTGCTTCTGCGTCTTGCCATCCGCCAGCGGCACATCCACTACCATCTGACGCGCCCGGATCTGGGGGTGCTCACAGGCCTCGGAGAAAGTCAGCACCGGCTCGGTGCAGGAGTCGATCTCGGCAAACACCTGCTGCCACTCGGCAAAGGTTTTCTCTTTCATGGCGGCACTGATACCCGCCTTGACCTCGGCCACGACATCGGGGGCCATGGCCAGGCCCTTTCCAGCCAGGTCCGGCCTGCCGATGGCGGTGCAGAATTGCATGAAAAACTGCGGCTCCAGCCCCGCCACCGAGAACCAGCGCCCGTCACTGGTCTCATAGCAGTCATAGAAGGAACCACCATTGAGCTGGGTCCGTTCCAGCTCCGGGTCCTCGCCACCCACCAGCGCCGGCGGCGCCGTCAGTGCGTGCATGCTGAAGGCCGCATCGGTCATGGAAATATCCACCTGCTGTCCTTCACCGGTGTGCTGGCGGTGAATCACGGCAGCGAGGATACCCATCACCGCATGGCAGGAGCCGCCGGCAACGTCGGCGACCTGAAAGGCCATGGGCGCCGGGCCGGAACTGCGTCGGCCGTTGTAACCGGTCATGCCGGCGATGGACAGATAGTTCATGTCATGACCGGCGCGGCTGGCGTATGGGCCGTCCTGGCCGTAGCCGGTAATGGAGCAGTAGATCAGGCCGGGGTTGATCGCCTTCAAGTCTTCGTAACCCACACCCAGGCGCGCCATGACGCCGGGACGGAACTGCTCCACGACAATGTCGTAGTCCTTCACCAGGCGCTTGATAACCTCCACCCCTTCAGGCTTTTTCAGGTCCACCGCCACACTGCGCTTGGAACGGTTCAGGTAGCCATGCACGGCAGACACCCCTTCATCCATGGGCGGCAGCATGCGCACCATGTCCGGCCGGGTCGGCGACTCGATACGCAGGACATCCGCGCCCAGGTCGGCCAGCACCATGGTGCCGAACGGGCCCGGCAGCAAGGCCGAGAAATCCAGAACTTTCAACGAAGACAACGGACCAGCCATGGGTCACTCCTGTGGCGTTTACGGGACCCGCCAAGCTTAGTCAGGCACCTGCGGGGAACCAATGACGGGGCCGCTCAAAAAATTGACCGCCTTTGGCTGCCCTTAAAGGACAAGTGTTCATTAATGCGCTAGGATGCCTGCTTTACGTATTCAGCAGGGGCTGGACCGATCATGTTTACTCGCACCCGAGCCGGGCTGGCGCTGGTCGCCATGTTCTTCAACACGCTGGTGATGGTAATACCGCTGTACCTGCTTGCCATTCTCAAGTTCGTGCTACCGATCAATGGCGTCCGTATTGCCCTCTCCCGTGGCCTGGTCGTCATCGCCGAATCCTGGATTGCCATCAACAACCTGATCATCAATACCTTTTCCGGCGTCACCTGGAAGCTGGAAGGCATCGATTCCCTGGACCATGACCAGTGGTACTTCGTCATTTCCAACCACCAGTCCTGGGCCGATATCCTGGTATTGCAGACCAGCCTCAACCGGCACATACCGTTCCTCAAGTTCTTCCTCAAGCAGGAACTGATCAAGGTGCCGCTGCTGGGGCTGGCCTGGTGGGCGCTGGACTTCCCGTTCATGAAGCGCTACTCCCGCGAGGAAATCGAGAAGAACCCGTCCCTGAAGGGCAAGGACCTGGAAACCACGCGAAAGGCCTGCGAGAAGTTCGCCCACTTCCCGACCTCGGTGATGAATTTTCTCGAAGGCACCCGCTTCACGCAGGCCAAGCATGACGCCCAGCAGTCGCCGTTCCGCCACCTGCTCAAGCCAAAATCCGGCGGCGCCGCTTTCACGCTGAACGCCATGTCCGGTCACCTGCGCACCCTGGTGGATGTGACCATCGTCTACCCGGGCAGCACCAACACGTCACTGTTCGCCTTTCTCGGTGGTACCATTCGCGAGGTGCAGGTGATCGTTCATCAGCGCGACATTCCCGAATGGGCGTCTGAGGGCGATTATGAAAACGACGCAGCGTTCCGGGAGCGGTTCCAGGCATGGGTAAGCGACATCTGGTCAGAAAAAGACCAGCTGCTTTCGCAGCGGCTGGACTGAGCCTGCTGCTGGCCAGCGCCAGCGTCCCTGCTGCCGGGATATACCAGTGGCGCGACGCTGACGGCAACCTGCATTTCGGTGACGCACCGCCCGAACAGGAACAGGCCGCCGACCTTTCCAGCCAGTACGACAACAGCCTGCCGTTCGATGTTGTCATCGAGGGTGTGGACTACGGATTGCCCAATGCATTACGCGACCGTATCGCGGTTTCCGTGCGCAAGATCTTCACCATCTACGAGCAATCACTGGGCGTCAGTCACGCCACCGACAAGGAATTCCGTATCGTCATTTACGGTACGGAAGCTGGCTACCTGGCCTACCAGCGCAAGGTGGCGCCACTTCTGAAAGAATCCTCCGCTTTCTATAACAGCCAGAACAACCAGATCACCACCTGGGGCATGCGTGAAGATGCACTGCTGCAGGTGATCATCCATGAATGCAGCCATGCCATCTTCGGAGACCAGAAGCGCTGGATTCCCACCTGGCTGAACGAAGGCCTGGCGGAGTACTTTGAACCCATGCACGTGTTTGGTCTGGGCGCCGAAATCCCGGCCCAGCAGTACTGGCTGCGCACCCTGCGCCAGGCCAGCTATCACCGCCAGCCGGCCCCGGACCTGCTGCGTTACCTCAATGCCGGGCACCAGGACTGGTATACCGCCAATGCCGGCGACAGCACCCTGTCCTATGCCAGCAGCTGGTCGCTGGTGTATTTCATGATGGACTCACAGACCGGTCGCACCGTGCTCAAGGCCCTGCTGGACCGCACCCTGAAGAGCCCCGTGCCGCTGATGGACAGCGCCGGCTTCATCGACCAGCGCTGGCCCGGCGGCCTCAACGCCCTGCGCGACGACTGGCAGCGCTGGCTGGCCAGCACCGAGTCAGACCGCCACCGCTACTGACGCCCGCGTCGGGCAACTGCGCGCACCGGTTTCCTGCGCTATGATGCCAGCCTTCGCAGAAATTGAAGGTTCGAGCCCGGCATGTTTTCCCGCCTGTTCAAGCCACGCTGGCAACACCAGAATCCGGACATCCGCCTGCAGGGCGTCAGTGAGCTTAGCCCCCTGGACGCAGACCAGTTGCGGCACCTGGAACAGCTCGCCCGCGGCGATGCCAGTGCTGCCGTGCGCGCAGCGGCCAGCGCCCGACTCACGGACCTGTCACTGCTGGATCACCTGATCAACCACGACGCCGACACTGATGTCCGCAACGCCGCCGCCGGCCAGGTCATGGCCCTGCTGGCCGGCCAGGCCGAAGGCGCACCGGATGCCGCCAACCGTCTGCGGCTGGTGTCACTCACCGACAATCCCGACGTGCTGGCCCATGTGGCGATGCACAGCACCGACAGCGCCTGCCAGCTGGCAGCACTGGCGCGACTGGATAACGACGACACACGCATGGCGCTGGCGCTGTCGGCCGCGCACCTCGAGGTCCGCCAGGCAGCTGCGCAGGGGATGGCCTGCATGACCCGGCTGCGCCAGCTGACACGCGAGGGGCGCGACAAGGCGGTTACCCAGGCAGCACGGGAACGCCTGCGCCAGCTGCAGGCCGAGGAGCAAGAGGCCCGGGAAACCCGGGACGCCATTGAACGGCTGCAACAGGCGGCGGCCCAGCTGGCTTCCCAGCCGGACGACCCACTGCTGAAAGCACGCACAGAGCAGCTGCAGCGCCAGCGTGATGGGCTTGCGGCGTACATGGATGATGACACCCGCGCACAGGTGGACCAATCACTGGCGCGCTGCCATGACACCGTGCAGGCCGCTGCCGAACAGCAGGCGCGCGAACAGGCTCAGGCGCAGGCACAGGATGAACTGCAGGCAGCGCTGGACACCCTCACCAGCCTGGCGCGGGAAAACCAGGACAGCTGGTACGGCAACGGCACCCTGCGCGCTGCCCTTTCGACGCAACGCCTGCGCTGGGAAACTGCGGCCGAACAGGTCAGCCCCTCGCCAGCGCTGGCGCAGGCGTTTGCCGCCCAGGTGCAGTACTGGGAACAGCGCCTGAACACCGAACCAACAGCGCCAGCACCCGAAGCTGAACCCGAACCACAGGCGCCAGCCGAGCACCATCCGGACACCGGCAAGTGGTTGCGTCAGCTGGACGGCGCCTTGTCCGGTCGCAACCTGAAACGGGCCAACCGCCTGTGGCACCTGTTGCACCAACACAACCCGTCGCCAGACAAGGCACTGAGCGGTCGTCTGGCCGCACGCCAGACCCGGCTTGAGGAATTGCGCGACTGGCACCGCTTCGCCGCCGAACCGAAGAAGCAGGCACTGTGCGAACAGATGGAAAAGCTGGCCGAAACACCGCTGGCGCCGGAGGAACAGGCCAGTGCCATCGGCGCATTGCAGCAGCAATGGAAAGCGTTGATGAGCGCCGACCCGGACCAGGATGAAAACTTGTGGCAGCGTTTTTCCGAAGCTGGCGACCACGCCTGGGCGCCCTGCGCCAGTCACTTTGCCGGCCAGCAACGGGAACGGGAACAGCGCCTCGCCGAACGGCTGGCCCTGTGCGACACCCTGGCCGGCTATATCGACACCCTCGATGACGACAACGCCGACTGGGCCGCCGTCCAGGCCGTTCGCCAGCAGGCCCCCCGGGACTGGCAAGCGCTACAGCCGGCGGCCCACGACAAGGGCCGCAGTCGCAAGCGTTTCTCGGCGCTGCTGAGCGCACTGGATGAGCGCCTCGATGCCGCCAGCGAACGCAACAGCGCGCAACGCCAGCAGCTGCTGGATGCCGCCAGGGCGGCCTGCGACAGTGAAGACACCGGCGCCGCCGCTCGCACACTCAAGCAGCTGCAACAGCAGTGGCGCCAGGCGCCCTGGGTCCAGCCGGGAGCATACCGGCGCATGAACAAGGCCTTCCGCCAGTGCTGCGACCAGTTCTTCCAGGCGCAGCAAGCCCACCGGGAGGAACAGAAAGCGGCACGGGCAGAAGCCGAATCACGCCAGCAGGACCTCCTCCGGCAGCTGGATACGCTGCTGCAGGCACCATTGGCAGACGCAGCGGGTGAGCAGCTGGAACAACTGCTGGCCCAGCTGGATGAAGACGCCTCGTTCGACACGGCCGCCGTCAGTCGGGCTCGCCAGCAGGTGGCTCGCTACCGTCGCCAGGTGCGGCAATGGACTGACTGGAACAGCCTGGTGGAAGCGCTGGCGCAACTTCACGATGGCGAGCCGGACGAACAGACGCTGGATCTCGCCGTGGCTCTCGAGGTTTGCAGCCAACGCCCCTCCCCCGCTGACCAGGACAGCCGCCGGCTGCGCTGGCAGGTGGAAAAACTGCCCGGCGCCATGACCGGCGGCGGACTGCCGGATACCGGCAAACGTCTGGACATGATCCGGGAATGGCTCAAGAGCGTGCCGGCAGTGGACGCAACGACACGCCAGCGGATCGGCCAGTGCCTGCACGCCCTGGAGCCGACACCGTGAGGGCGCTGGCCCGACTGGCCCGGCGCCCGGGCACGCTGAAGCGCATCCTCAATCTGTACAGCCCCTATCTCGGTGCCGGCATCCGCGTTCAGCACATCGCCGATGACTTCTCGCACATTCGCGTGGCCATGGGGCTTCACTGGTACAACCGCAACTACGTGGGCACGCAGTTCGGCGGGTCGCTGTACAGCATGACAGACCCGTTCATGATGCTCATGCTGATGCGCCGCCTCGGCAACGACTACATCGTCTGGGACAAAAGCGCACACATCGACTTTGTGCGTCCGGGCACCGGCGCGGTAAGCGCTGAATTCCGGCTCGACGATGACACGCTGGAGGCGATCCGCAACGCCACAGCCAACGGCGAAAAGCACCTGCCGCAATGGTGCATCGACATAAAGGACAGCGGCGGGGAAACCGTGGCGCGCGTCACCAAGACGCTCTACGTGCGACGCAAGCCGGCTGCTGACTGAGCGCTACTGGCCGTAGCGCGCACCATGCTCAAGCCACTGGCGTTCTTCTTCGGTACTGTCGCGTTCCAGCACGGCATTGCGATAGGGAAAACGGCCAAACCGGGCGATCAGTTCCCGGTGTTCGCGAGCAAACGCGATGTTGCCTTCGACTTCCCCTGAGAGTTCTTCGGGCATGTCAGCACGCAACCCTTCAAAACAACGCAGGCAACGGTCCTGCAATGACAGGTCCTCCGCATGCATCAGCGGCATGTAGAAGAATACCCGGCCGATCCAGGGCAGCTGCCTGTCCATGCCCCGGGCCAGCCCCTCGCTGACCAGCGTCACTGCTCGATGGTCACCGGCAAAGGCTCGCGCGGTGCCGCGATAGATATTGCGCGGAAACTGGTCCAGCAGCAGCACGAGGGCAAGACGTCCGTGCGGATTCGCCTCCCACTCCACCAATTCACTGAACAGGGCGGCATCCACAAGGTGGCCGAACAGCTCGGCAATGGAACGGTCCACCGTATCATCGGCGCGAAACCAGAGACCATTGCGCGAACGCGCCGGCCAGCCCCGCGACAGACTGTCGCCAAACCAATATTCGAGCACCGGCTCCCACGGCGTGGATAACGACGGATTCATGACGCCTCCCCGTTTTTGGCCAGCACCGGCACGTCACAGCGTGGCGGCAGCAACGGCACGATCGCCGGCCATGCATTTTCCAGCAGTATCGGCTGGGCATCGGCCACCGGGTGCACGCCATCGTCCTGCATCAGGGCAGGGGTATCACCCACACCTTCAAGAAAAAACGGCACCAGTGGCGCACCCTGCTCCCGCGCCACACGCTGGAACACATCGGCAAACAGTTTCAGGTACGCCTCGCCGTAGTTGGCAGGCAGGTACATGCCCAGCAGCAGCACCGGTACGTTCGCGGCCCGGGCGGCATCCACCATCTGCACCAGGTTATCTTCCATCGCCACCGGGGACAGGCCACGCAGGCCATCATTGCCACCCAGTTCAATGATCAGCAGTTCCGGCTGGTGCTGCTCAAGCAACGCCGGCAGTCGCACCCGGCCACCGGCGGTGGTTTCTCCGCTGACCGACGCATTGTTCACGGCCACGCCAGAACAATGCTCATCGAGACGGGATTGGAGCAGCGCCACCCAGCCCTGTTCCTTGTCAATGCCATACGCGGCACTGATACTGTCGCCAAGCACCAGCACGCCCTGTGCGTGTACCAGGGCCGACAGCAGCAATGCCGGGAAACCGACCAGCCAGCGAAACCGCATGAACCAGACTCCCATTCTTGTCGCAGAAAACGTGCATCATACCGTGAGCGGACCCGGTGGTCCGCTGACTCTGCTGGACGGTATCAGCCTTACCGTAGCAGAGGGTGAAACCCTTGCCATTACCGGCCCCTCCGGCAGCGGCAAGTCCACCCTGCTGGGGCTGCTGGCCGGCCTCGACCAGCCAAGCGGCGGCACCATCAGCCTGGCCGGCGCGCCCTTCAGTGCCCTGGATGAGGACGGCCGCGCCCAGCGCCGCGGACAGCTGTGCGGCTTCGTGTTCCAGGCGTTCCACCTGATCAGCGACCTGACGGCCCTGGAAAACGTGGCCCTGCCGCTGGAGCTGCAACAGCGCGATGATGCCCGCGAACAGGCGGCGCAGTGGCTCGACAAGGTGGGACTGGGCGAGCGAATGGCGCATTTCCCCGGCCAGCTGTCCGGCGGCGAGCAACAACGGGTAGCCCTGGCGCGCGCGTTTGCCGTCGCCCCGCGACTGCTGTTTGCCGATGAACCCACCGGCAGCCTCGACCACGCCAACGGCACCCACATCAGCGACCTGCTGTTCGAACTGAACCGTGCCAGCGGCACCGCCCTGGTGCTGGTCACCCACGACCCGGCACTGGCACAACGCTGCCAGTCCCATCTGCAGCTGGAAGCCGGACGCCTGCATGACTGAACTCCGGCGCCTGCTTTTTCGACCCTGGCGGGACGGGTCTTTCCGCATTCTGGCCCTGGCCCTGCTGGTGGCTTCCGTGGCCCTGTCCTCGGTCATTCTGGTGCGCGCGGAACTGGATGCGCGTTTCGCCAGCCGTACCGCCGAGGTGCTCGGCGGCGACCTGGTACTGAAGGGCTCGCGGCCACCGGAAGCCGGGCAGTTGGCGCAGCTGGAAAACGTGCGCACCGCCATCAAGGCCACCTTCTCCACCGTGCTGGTGGACAAGGGGCAGGTACTGCTGGTCAGCGCCAAGGCGGTGTCCGACCCGTGGCCGCTTTATGGCGAAGTGGATGTGGCGACGTCCCGCTTTGCGGACGCTGAAAAACGCAATTCAGGCCCTGAGGCGGGCCAGGTCTGGGTGGCCGACCAGGTACTCGACCGGCTTGCTCTGAAAAGTGGCGACACAGTGAAGGTGGGCAGCGTCAGCCTGACCATCAGTGGCGTGGTCAAACGCGAACCGGACCAGGGCACCGGTTTCTACAACATGAATCCAC
>JARGOL010000002.1:190-85124 GCA_029212745.1 Alcanivoracaceae bacterium | reverse complement strand
GCGACGGCGGTGGGTGTGCTGGCGGCGGGCTTTGCGGCCAGCGGCGTGATCGGCCCGGGCACGCGCTACAGGCACCGCACACTGATTGCCAGTAGCGACGCAGACGCGCTGGAGACAAGGCTGGCAGACACCCTGCGGCCAGACCAGGAACTGGAAACCGTGGACAACGCCGCGCTGCGCTCCCTGGGCCCGTTGCGCCAGCTGACCCTGTGGATGAGCCTGGCCGTGCTGCTGGTGGCATTGCTCTGTGGCGCAGCGCTGTACCTGGCCACCGGCGTACGCACCCGCCGGCGCGCGCGCACCGTGGCCCTGTTGCGCACCTTCGGGGCCAGCCAGTCGCACGTGGCCCGGCGCCTGCTGGTGGAAGAATGTGCCGGCGCCCTCCCGGTGATCCTGGCCGGCTGCCTGGCCGGCACCCTGGTAGCCCAGGGCGTGCGCCTCGCCTTCGACCTGGAACCGGGCAGCGCGGCCGGCTGGCAACACTGGCTGGCCATGCTGGCAGCGCCACTGCTGCTATTTGCCGGCTTCGTGTTGCCACGCATCCAGGCACTGCTGAATACCCCGACGCTGGCGGTACTCAATCGCAACGTCCAGCCGGCGGCCAGTGCCACGACCCTGGCACTGGCGGCTGCCCTGCTGACCCCCATGGTGCTGGCAGCATTGCTGACCGGGTCGGTATCTGACAGCGGCCTGCTGGTGCTGGCCCTGGGCCTCAGCGGCGCGCTGCTGCCCCTGCTGGCCTGGCCGGCGCTGGCCGCCACCAGTCGCGTCAGCCATCGCATCGGCAGCCGCTACGGCATGGCACTGCGACGCCTGACCCGCCGCCCGGCGCTGACACTGCCACTGGTATCGGCGCTGACCATTTCACTGGCCGTGCTGACACTGGCAGCGTTGTCTGGCCAGGCACTGCTGGAACAATGGCGCCAGCAATTGCCACAGAAAGCACCCAACTTCTTCGTCATCAATCTGTTCGACCAGGACCTGGAGACATTGGCAAGCTGGCAGGAACGGCACGGGGCCCGCAGCGAGCCGCTCTACCCCATCGTCAGGGGCCGCCTCACGCTGATCAATGATGCCCCGGTACGGGACGCCGTCACCAAGGAGAACGACCGTGCCGAACGGGCCCTGAACCGTGACCTGGCACTGACCGAAAATACGCAGCTGCCGGACAGCAACCGGGTGGTGGACGGCGACTGGCACGGTGACGCCACCGCTGAGGTATCGGTGGAAGAACGTCTGGCCGACGCCCTGCAACTGGCCATCGGCGACCGGCTCAGCTTCGTCACCAGCCGCGGCACCGTGAGTGCCACTGTGACCAGCATCCGCGAGGTGGACTGGGAAAGTTTCGAGCCCAACTTCTACTTCATGTTCAGTCCCGGCGCATTCGCGCAGCAGGATGTCACCTGGATGACCAGTTTCTGGCTGCCAGGCGGTGATGGCGCGCGCCTGGCCGAGCTGATGCAGACCCTTCCGCATATCACCCTGCTGGACGTCAATGCGGTACTGGACAAGGCCCAGGGCGTGGTCAGCCAGGCCAGCAACGCCGTCATCGGGCTGGCTGGCCTGCTGATCGCAGCGGCGTTGCTGGTACTGGCGGCAGCCCTGCTCGCCAGCCAACAGCAGCGTGCCGGGGACCAGGCCCTGCTGCGCGCCCTGGGTGCCAGCGATGCGCTGGTGCGGCGCATCGACCTGATCGAGTTCTGTGCGCTGGCAGGCATGGCGCTGGTGGGCGCACTGCTGCTATGTGCCATGGCCCTGGTGCCGCTGGCCGTCATGCTGTTTGACGGTGACCTGCCCCTGTCCGCCTGGCTGGCATTGCCCGTTCCGGCAGCCGTGCTGGTGATCGCCGTGGGCATGTTCGGCACGCGCCGGGCCCGGCAGACGCCGGCCCTCGCCATCTTGCGCCAGGACGCCTGACCGCCGCCGCTGAAAGTCTTTTCATGCCAATATGGTACGTTCGTGCCATATTGGCATTCTCCCCTTCCCGGCTTTGCTCTACACTGCCCGCTTTGCACATACATGTGGTACGGGGAGAAGGGCACGATGGCACGGCAACAATCGCGCAAATGGCTGTCGGGAAAATGGCGTTGGGGACTGTCACTGGGCGCACTGGCCCTGCTCGGCGCGCTGCTGCTGGAGGCATGGCCCTTTCTGGCATACCCCGAAACACGCCTGGCCTTCAGCGTGGAAACCCCGGCACAAGTGGATGCCCCCAGCCACCTTCAGGCTGGCGTGGCCGTGCGCGACATCACCCCGCCACCCGGCCTGCCCAAGTTCGGTTATTCCACTTTCGCCGCCGACGCGGATGGCTTTCGCACCCGGCTGAAAGCCCGCGCCGTGTTCCTGCACGCCCCCGGCAGCACACCGCTGGCACTGGTGCAACTGGACCTGGGTGCCGGTTCGCTGCTGCTGCATAAACGGGTGGCTGAACTGATTGCCGCGCGCACCAGTGTGCCGGCCCATGGACTGTCCCTGCTGGTGACCCACACCCACACCGGGCCGGGCAACTACATGGACAGCGATTTCTACAATGTTTTCGGCAGTAACCGCGCCGGCTTCGACCCGGCCCTGTTCGAGTTTCTCAGCAAGCAGATCGCGGCTGCAGTGATCGATGCCTACGAACACCGCCGCGACGCGCTGGTGGCCACCGGCCAGACCGATGCCTGGGGACTGACCCGAAACCGTTCGCTGGGCGCCTGGGCCCGCAACCAGGGCCTGGACCCGGACAGCCTGCCGGGCGATGCCGTGTTCCGGGCCGTCAACCCGCGCATGACCATGCTGCGCATCGACCTGCGTGCGGATGACGGCTGTTTTCACCCGGCCGCGGCGCTGACCAGCTTTTCCGTGCACGGTACCGCCATCCCCGCGTTCACCGCGCCTTACCATGCTGATGTCTGGGCCGGCCTGGCCCGCAACATCCGGGTCACCGACAACGTCGGCGGCGACGCCTGTGGCGCCAACCCGTTTGCCTTCGTGCATGCGCCCTTCCAGGCCACTCACGGCGACAACAACCCGGATGTCCGTGCCGGCCAGCGCGGCCACATCGAAGCCCGGCGCATCGGCAATGCCCTGGCCAGCCACGCCACCATGCTGCACCGGCAACTGGGGGAAAACCTGCACAGCGGCATCCGCACCCAGGTGGCCAGTCGCGAGCTGGCGTTACTGGCGCTTGCTGAGCCACAGCGCTTCGGCCTGTGCGAACGCGCCGTGGTCGGTGCCGCCACCGCCGGTGCCGCCAATGATGACGAGGTATTCCCGATCTCGTACCTGCCTTTCCTGCAGGAAGGCTGGCCGCGCCAATTCTTTACCGACGGCTGCCAGGGTGTGAAACAGTGGATGCTGTCAAAGCTGCAACTGCTGCTTCCGGCCCAACGCTTTCCGCACCGCGCCATGCTGCAGCTGATCCGCATTGATGATCTGGCATGGGTGGCCGTGCCCTGGGAAGTGACGCTGGAAGCGGGCAACCGCATCCGCGCCGGCGTCAGGGACGTCCTTGATTCACCGGACACCCTGGTAGAGATCTCCAGCCTGGCCAATGGCTATATGGGTTACGCGGTGACACCGGAAGAATATGGCGCCCAGTACTACGAAGGCGGGCACACATTGTATGGTCCCGGCACTGTGCCTTTCCTGACCGAACAGAGCGTGCGCCTGGCCCGGGATCTTGGCACTCAGGCGGAACTGGCGGATTTGCCGGCAAGCAGCGAGTTTTCCCTGGTCACCCGTTCCCACTGGCCAGCGGATACAGCCCTTGCAGGCTCACCCGGATTTGTCGACCGCCCGGCATTCACTGGCGCGATGGAAAACCGGTTACCGTTCTGGTCCGTCCGGGTACGGGCCGAGACCGGCGCTGCCCTGGCACTGCACCGTCCGCTCATTGCCGTGGAGCAGTTCCGCGACGGGCACTGGCGCACCCGGGTGGATGACCAGGGCCTGGGCATGCAGTTGCTGGCCACCGATACAGCCGGCACCTGGGAACTGCGCTGGTACGAACCCGACTATCCGGGCAGCTACCGGTTCCGCGTCGAGTCCCGGGGCGAACGCGAGGCGCTGTATTCGGCCGCTTTCCCGGCCATGCCCGGGACCGCCGATGCCAGCGAATGACAGGCAACCGCCAGGCCGGGGCTGTATGCTGGTCACTCCAGCCTGATACCGGGATATGCCCATGAGTACCCGCCCCCGTCTCCGCAACCTGGCCGCGCCAGGCGCTGTGGCACTGCTGTTGCTGGCCAGCGCCGCCTGTGCACCCACGTCATCCCTGCAGACCCGCTACCTGGCCGACAACGCACCCCGCGCTGATGGCCTGTTGCTGGTGGCACGCATGCCGGACCCGGCCCAACGCCGCCAATGGGAGCGCGCCTGTATTGATGCGCTGGCCGTACCTGGCCTTCGTATCGTCAGCTCCCATATGGTCATGCCGGGCTGGTACGAGGCGGGCAACGACGCCCTGCTGGCGCAGGCACGGCAATCGGGCCTGGCTGCCGTGCTGGTGGCCGAGCTGAGCGGGTTGCTGCTGTCGCCGATGCAGCTGCCGCCACGCAACCAGGTTTCCGAAGAGCGCTTCAGCGGGCCCCATGAAAGCCAGCCACCGCGCTGGCAGATCTGGTTCGGTGCTGATACCCCGGAGCAGCCCACACCACACCGGCAAACCGACGTGCGGCTGATTGCGGCCAGCGGCCAGACCCGCTGGGAGGGGGAACTCACCACCCATGAAGCCAATGATCTTGGTGCCATCGCCAACAGCCAGTGCCGCGCCCTGCTGAAAACCCTGCAGGCGCATCAGCTACTGCCCTGACCAAAACTGCCAGCGCATACACACCCGGCCAATCGCGCACCGCCACGGTGCTGGTACCATCGCTTCCCATCGTTCACGGTCAGGAGTAACAGCTATGGCAGGCCCACTGGAAGGCATTCGAATTCTTGAACTGGCCGGCATTGGCCCGGGACCGTTCTGCGGCATGATGCTGGCCGACATGGGTGCCGAAGTGATTACCATCGACCGCCCTGGCGGCAACCCGTCCGCTGCCGGCGGCCATGACGTGCTGTTCCGCAACCGCCGCAATATCGCCATCGACCTGAAGCATCCGCAGGGCATCGAGACGGTGCTGACCCTGTGTGAAACCGCCGATGCCATTTTCGAGGGCTACCGCCCGGGTGTGGCAGAACGCCTCGGCATCGGACCGGATGCCTGCATGGCGCGCAACCCGCGCCTGGTCTATGGCCGCATGACCGGGTGGGGACAGGACGGTCCGTTGGCACACACGGCTGGTCACGACATCAATTACATCTCGCTGTCCGGCGCGCTGCATGCCACCGGCCGCCGCGGGGAGAAACCGGTGCCGCCGTTGAATCTGGTGGGTGACTTCGGCGGCGGCGGCATGATGCTCGCCTTTGCCATCACCTGCGCCCTGCTGGAAACACAACGCTCCGGCCAGGGCCAGGTGATTGACTGTTCCATGCATGAAGGCTCGGCCGCCCTCATGGCCATGTTCTATGGCCTGAAAAGCAACGGCCTGTTTGACGATGCCCGAGGCACCCACATGCTCGACAGCGGCGCGCACTTCTACGATGTCTATGAGACCCGGGATGGCAAGTACGTCTCCATCGGCAGTATCGAGCCACAGTTCTATGCCCTGCTGAAAGAAAAAGCCGGCCTTGATGACGCCACTTTCGGCGAGCAGATGAACCCCGACCGCTGGCCGGAACAGAAGAAGCAGCTCGAGGACCTGTTCCGCCAGAAGACCCGCGATGAGTGGTGTGCGCTGCTGGAGGGCACGGACGTCTGTTTCGCCCCGGTGCTGGGCCTGGATGAGGCGCCGCAGCATCCCCACAACCAGGCCCGCAACAGCTTTGTCAGCGTGGACGGCGTGGTCCAGCACGCACCGACACCACGGTTTTCCCGCAGCACCGCCGGGACACCCTCTTCCATGCGTGCCGCCGGGGCTGACAGCGAGGCCATACTGCGCGATGCTGGTATGGACGACGCGCGCATCGCGTCACTGCTGGACAGCAACGCGGTTGTACAAAGGAAACCCTGATGATCAAGAGACTTGCCCTGACCACCGTCCTGAGCGCCGCCGTCGCGGCCTGCGCCCCGCTGACACAGGTGGAGGACGTGACCACCCAGAGTGACGTGCCGGCGCGCCCGCTTGAGACCCTTTTCCTCATCGGCGTTACCGGCGACGATGCCGTGCGACAGCGCTATGAGCGCCACTGCGCAGACAGCCTGTCAGCGCCTGCCGGCGGACACCCGGAACGGGTAATCATTTCCCATGACGTGTTTCCCGATGGCCAGTCCCTGACCCGTGACAATGTCACCGGCTGGCTGGACAGCAACGACCAGGTGGATGGCATCCTGGTGCTGCAACTGGCCGCCCTGACCGACCAGGCCGGCAGCCTGCAACCCGGTGGCGCCACTGAGCGCTTTGGCGTCAACCTGTACCAGCCCGGACTGACCTGGAATTACCAGGCGGACCCGAATGACCAGCTGCCCGATCACCGCAGTGCGCTGTCCCAGGCAACCCTGTACGTGCGCCCGGAAAAACAGATCGCGCTGACTGTCATGTCACGCACCAACGTGGATGAAAAGATTGACCGCATGGCCGGCAGTCACTGTGATGCCCTGCGCGACGCCCTGCTGGAAAAGGGCTGGCTCTGACCCGTTTACGTGCTGATCACGATCACCTGTCGCATGCTGTAGCCGGAGGTAATGATGAGCCTGAAAACAGACCTGGATGATTTCCCCGGCCGGGAACGCCACTTCGACGAAACCGGCCAGCAACGCCTGGTGGTTGGCGGTGGCTGCTTCTGGTGCACCGAAGCGGTTTTCCTCGCCCTGGACGGCGTCACCGCCGTCACCTCCGGCTACGCCGGTGACCGGGAAGAGTTGGCCAATTACGATGCCGTCTGTTCAGGCAGCACCGACCACGCGGAAGTCATCGAGATTGTGTATGACAGCGCTACCATCGGCCTGGGCGAGCTGCTGAAGATATTCTTTTCCATTGCCCACGACCCCACCCAGGTGGACAGGCAAGGCAATGACCGCGGCCGCCAGTACCGCTCCGTGGTGTTCTTCCAGACACAGGCGCAGAAACAGTACGTGGCTGATTACATTCGCCAGCTTGATGAGGCTGGCGTATTCGACGCCCCCATTGCCACCACGCTGGAACCCCTCGACGCCTTCTACACTGCCGAGGCCTACCACCAGAACTTCGCCGCCCGTAATCCCGGCCAACCCTATGTGCAATTCTCCGCCGCCCCCAAGCTGGAGAAACTGGCCCGCGCCCACCCGCAGCGGCTGCGGCGGTCGTCATGAGGAGATCGTCATGAGTGACAAGCGTTCTGCCAGCGGCCACGACCTTACACCACTGGACGAGGCGGAGAAGCAGGCCCGGGCTGCCAACCTGACCGCGGAGGAACGCCGCATTCTCCTCAACCAGGGCACCGAGCCGCCATTCTGCGGCGGACTGCTGGACAACAAGGCACCCGGCACCTACCGGTGCAAGCTGTGCCAGCTGCCCCTGTTCCACCAGCAGGCAAAGTTTGATTCCGGCACCGGCTGGCCCAGCTTCCACAGCCCGGTGGACCCTGACCATATCCGTTATCTGGACGACAACAGCCACGGCATGGTGCGCACGGAAATCCGCTGTGCGCGCTGCGACGGCCACCTTGGCCATGTGTTCCCTGACGGTCCTGCGCCCACCGGCATGCGCTACTGCCTCAATTCCGCCTCACTGTCATTCGTACCGGACTGACCGTTCGTTCCCTCATGTGCAGCAACCGTGTCACCTGCGGTTATTGCCATCGCCGCCGGGGCCGCTACCATGGAAAAGATGACCAGCCGGTCGCGCTTTGCCGTGACAGGCCCCGGCCCGGCACAGACCCCGCCAGGCCAGCACAGACCAGGAGAGAACAATGAACGCCGTGGCGCCCCTGAAAGACCGCAAGCAGGAATCCGCAGACGAGCGCTGGGCGCGCATCCCCACCATCCGTAACGGTGAGGAGTACCTGCAGAGCCTGCGTGACCGTGGCACCCGCCTGTTCCTGTTCGGCGAGCTGATCGACGAGCCTGCCGACCACCCCATGATCAAGCCCAGCATCAATGCCCTGCGTGCCAGCTATGACCTGGCCGAGGCAGACCCGGACCTGGCCACCGCCCACTCGCCCCTGATCGACGCCCGGGTAAACCGTTTCCTGCACATCGTCGAGTCACCGGATGACCTGGTGATGAAGAACAAGATGCAGCGGCGCATGGGCCAGATCACCGGCACCTGCTTCCAGCGCTGCACCGGGCTGGACACCATTTCCGTGCTCCACTCCATCACCTACGAGATCGACGAGAAGCACGGTACTGAATACCACCAGCGCTTTCTCGACTTCCTCAAGCTGGCCCAGGAAAAGGACATCCTCATCGCCGCGGGCATGACCGACCCCAAGGGTGATCGCAGCAAGCGCCCCCACGAGCAGGCCGACCCGGACATGTTCATGCGCGTCACCGGCCGCACCGACAAGGGCATTTACGTGCGCGGCGTGAAGGCGCACATGACCGGGGGCTGGAACCAGCACTGGATCTGCGTCATGCCGACCATGAACCTGACCGAGGAAGACCGCGACTATGCCGTGGTCGGCATGATCCCCGGCGACGCCGAAGGCCTGACCTACATCTATGGCCGCCAGTCCTGCGACACCCGCTCCATGGAGGGCGGCGAGATCGACCAGGGCAACGCCCAGTACGGTGGTCAGGAAGTGCTGGTCTACTTCGATGACGTGTTCATTCCCTGGGAGCACGTGTTCATGGACGGCGAGTACGAGTTCGCCCAGGAAATGGTGGGCCGTTTCACCGCCTATCACCGTGCCAGCTACGTCTGCAAAACCGGCCTGGGCGATGTCATGGTCGGTGCAGCGGCGTCCATCGCCGAGTACAACGGCCTCGACAAGGTAAGCCACATCCGCGACAAGCTGGTGGAGATGGTGCACCTCAACGAGACCATTTATTCCAGCGGCATCGCCAGCTCCCATGAAGCAAAACAGCTGCCCAGCGGCATCTTCATGAACGATGCAATGCTCTCCAACGTCTGCAAGCACAACGTCACCCGCTTCCCCTACGAGATCTCGCGCCTGGCGCAGGACCTGGCCGGCGGCATCATGGTGACCATGCCCAGCGAACAGGACCTGGACAATGAAGAAGCCGGCGAAATCATCCGCCGCTTCCTCAAGGGCCGTGACGACATCCCCACCGAGGACCGCATGCGCATCCTGCGCCTGATCGAGAACATGACCCTAGGCCGCAACGCGGTGGGCTACCTGACCGAGTCCATGCACGGTGCCGGCTCACCCCAGGCCCAGCGCATCCAGATCCTGCGTGGCATGGATGTGGAAACCAAGAAATGGCACGCCCGCAAGCTCGCGGGTATTGTGCAGGCCTGACATCCTGCTAGAATCACCAGCCCCGGACGGCGCCGCCTCCGGGGCTTTTTTCTGCCCCTTGCAGAGCCGTGCCGTTGTAGCTCAGTTGGTAGAGCAACTGATTCGTAATCAGTAGGTCGGAGGTTCGACTCCTCTCAACGGCACCAATTAATGAAAGCGCCCCGACGGGCGCTTTTTTTGTTTCTCGTTCGGAGTGCCGGCCGGGTGCAGGACGCAGCGGGCGGTATCCCACTGCTCACCCGGCGCAAAAAGCACGCTTTTTGCCCTCTCAACGGCACCAATTAATGAAAGCGCCCCGACGGGCGCTTTTTTGTTTCTCGGTCGGAGTGCCGGCCGGGTGCAGGACGCAGCGGGCGGTATCCCACTGCTCACCCGGCGCAAAAAGCACGCTTTTTGCCCTCTCAACGGCACCAAACCCAGGCCATCCCCACTCAGTTTCCCTGCCACTTGCACGGCCCTTGCGCCCCCCACCCTACCCCGTAGAATGCCGGTAAGGCTCTTGTCCAGGGCCACGGATCGGGGAAGGGATGAACGCTCGCCAGCTTGTTACCGGATTGCTTGTGGCCGCCGTATTGCCGCTTGCCCTGTTTGTATCAGCCCCTGCCCGCGCGGATGCCGCCTGTACTGCCACCACGGAATGGCTCGACGCTGCCAGCGAGTCGTCCCGTGGCCTGCAGCACCGCGCCGATGTCCTTGACGCGGTCATGCGTGGCGAACCCGCCCTGTTCGAGCCACTGGAAGACATTCTCGGTGTCGACCCCCTGGACCAGCTGGCCGTACAGAATTGGCTGCAGGAACCGGACCTTGGCATTGGCAGGCTGGCACAGGACGAGATCTGTGCGCGCCTGGCCGATGCCGTTGACCAGGCCTGGCAGGAGAACCAGGCACTCGCCCGGCAAGTCCAGGAACGGGTAATCCCCATTCTCAGCCTGCCTCTGCCACAGCGACAAATCCTTGTGCGGCTGCGCCAGGCGCGCCATGCAGAATTACGCTCCCTGCACACGCTGCGCCAGAACTGGCAGGACGACCCCGAGTTGGCCAGCTGGCTGGCTCAGGCCAACCAGGCCAGTGCCCGCATGCAACCCCGTTTCAGCCAGTTGCCGCTGGCAATCAGTTCGCTTGCCCGCGAGCCGTCCCTGCAGGCACAGCTGGCCACGCTGGTGCTGTGGCAGCAACAACAGCTCCAGCCCTTGCTTGTTGTCCCCGCGGAGGGCCTCAAGGCGCAGGACCTGGCGCCCGACGACCAGGCACTCTGGTACGACTACAATCAGTCATTTGCGCGCCTTCACCTGCGCATGGACGAGGAATTGCTGTTCCTGCGCTCATCACTGTTTGATCGGCTGTCGCTGGCCAAGCTGACCACGCTGCTCAACAACACCGACGCCGGCCAACGGATTCTGGTGTCCGAATATCGCGCCGCCCTGCAGACAGCGCGCAACATGAGCCACTGGATGGCCATGGACCTGCATAACAACGACGGCAGTATTGCCTGGCGACATATCCTGCGCGACCTGGTCTACCTGCTTGTTGCGCT
Source organism: Alcanivoracaceae bacterium (assembly GCA_029212745.1). Classification (GTDB taxonomy): domain Bacteria; phylum Pseudomonadota; class Gammaproteobacteria; order Pseudomonadales; family Alcanivoracaceae; genus JARGOL01. The sequence continues at coordinate 74,164 of JARGOL010000002.1, read as the reverse complement.
GGCGGCATTCACCATCCTGGTGCGCCTGGCCCAGCTCACCAATCGCCTGATGATGGCCTTTCACGACATGCTGGTGCGACGCGGCCGCTCGCGGCGCTCGATTATCTCGCTCAGCCGGATCACCACCACCTTGGCACCGGTCCTGCCCTGGTTGCTTCTCTGGTTCGGGCTGGGGATCGGCGAGGGCCAGGTGGCCAAGGCAGATCACCCCGGCATCATCTGGCTGATCCAGGGCGCACGCCTGTATGTGCTTTACCGCCTGTTCAGCCAGCTGGCCGAGTGGCTGGTTTTGCGCGTGGCGCTGGGGGCCGGCAACTATCTCAGTGGGCAGCATTCGGAAACCGTGCGTCAGGCAGCCCGCACGCATGCAATGGTCACAGTAGTGCCGCTGGCTCCCTACTACGCCGGCCTGGTGCTGGTGGGGCACTCAGTAACCACGCTGTTCACCGCCCTGGTGGCCTTCGTGGTGTTCTACTTCACGCTCGGCAACCTCATGCGCCGTTGTGACAAGGACCTGGTGGCAGATGCCCGACTGTTCCTGCCCGGCCGGCTTGATCCGCTACTGGACCGCATACCCGGCAGCTTCCTGTCACCGGCGCTGTTGCCACTGCTGGTGCCCTTTGCGCTGCTGTCATTCCTCAAGCAGGACATGGACCAGTTGCTGCAGGATTTCGACTGGTACCGCAGTATCAGCGCGCGCGTCTTCCACATGAGCCTGGCTGGCAATGAGCCGCGCGAAGACGATACCGGTGTCGACGCCAGTTACGAAGCCTGGTTCCTGGACCCGGAGAAACGCGAGGGCAAGTTCCCCTTCATCGACACCGGCCTGCTGGAAACGCTCAACAAGCAGTTGTCCCTCTGGCGCAAGGATCACGGGGAATACAACACCCTGCTGCTCTCCGGTGAGGCAGGCATCGGCAAGACCACGGCCCTTCGCCGGTTACAGCGAAACCTGGAGAAGGAAGCCGCCGATGGTGCGGAGGAAGGCGAGCTGGCTGTGCATTATCTGGAGGCACCCAAGGACAGCTGGCAGCCGGACAGCATCCGGGAGCTGCTGGAGGACCTGTTCCAGGTTTCGCTGGAGGACGGCCCGAAAGCACTGATTGAAAAAGATGAGACCCTGCCGGCAACGCTGGTGATCATCGACAACGCGGAGAGTTTTTTCCGCTCCCGCGTGGGCGGCCTCGATGGCTGGCAGTATCTGTTGTCACTGACCAGCGCCCGGCTGACCAATGTGTTCTGGCTGATCAGCATCAACAACCAGGCCTTTGCCTACCTGAGCAACGTCTTCGGCGCGGACTACCAGTTTGCCAATGTCATTCGGGTCAAGCGCTGGACCCAGGAACAGATCCGCTCACTGATACTGGCGCGCAACCATATCGGCAACATGAACATCGCCTTCGACGAGCTGCTGCTGTCGAACCGCGGTCCGGATGCCGGCAACCTGCGCAATGCCGAACAGCGCTATTTTGGCCTGCTCTGGGACGCCTGTCGTGGCAACCCGGAGGTGGCCCTGCACCTGTGGCTGGACAGCGCCCGCACCGAAGGCAACCGGGTGGTCGCCGGGCCACCTCCGCCAGCCAGTTCGGCGGGGCTGGACAAGCTGGGAGACAATCCCATGTTCGTCTATGCCGCACTGATCACCCATGGAGGGCTTGACCGGCATACGCTGTGTGACGTGACCAGCCTGGCAGACGGCGTTGTTTCCTACGCGCTCAAGTCCGGCCTCGACAACGGCTTCCTGGAACGCAATGAACAGGGCATCTATGCGGTCACCCCCGATTTCTACCAGGCTGTTACCAGTTACCTGAACCGGAAGAACATGCTGCATGAATAGCAACGGCACAGACATCGTCGGCGACCTGCTCGTCATTCTCGAGTTGTTCAACCTGTATGCCCTGGTGTTGCTGGTCCTGGGTGGCTTTCTGTTGTGGGGGCTGAACTGGGCCATTACCCGGGCATCCAACCGGCTGATGGAGCGCATTCCGACGCGCCGCTTCCTGGTGCTGCAGATCACCACGCTGATCAGTTTCTTTATCTATATCGCCGGCGGTATCGCCCTGGTACTGGGTGTCCTGCAACCACCGCGTGAGTTCCTCCTCGCGGCAGGCGGCTCCGCCGCCGTGGCCCTGGGTTTTGCCCTCAAGGACATTGCTGCGTCACTGGTGGCCGGGCTGCTGCTGCTGTTCGACCGGCCGTTCCGGGTGGGTGACCGGGTCACCTTTGATGAGGTCTATGGCGAGATCATTTCCATCGGCCTGCGCACGGTGCGGCTGCGCACACTGGATGACAACGAAGTCACCATTCCCAACTCCCGCTTCATCACCGATGTGGTGGCCTCGGGCAATGCGGGTGCGCTGGACATGATGGTGGTGACCGACTTTCATTTGGCCCTGGATGCGGACCTGGAGCTGGCCAAGAAACTGATCCGGGAAGTGATTGTCACCAGTCGCTATGCCTACCTGAAGAAACCGGTGACCTTTGCCATTGAGGAAAAGGCGCTGGCAGAACGGCTTGCCATACGTATTCGGGCCAAGGCCTACGTGCTGGATGTGCACCACGAGAAAGCGTTCCAGACAGATATCGTCACGCGGGTATCGCAGCTGTTCCGGGAGCACGACATTGCCCGGCCCATGCGCGGCTGACCAGAGCTTCAGCGGCGGCTGTTCAGCTCATCATCCAGTTGCGCAAGGGCGCCATCCGGCATCACATCCAGCCAGTCACTGAGCTGCGCATGCAGGTCTTCTGCAGAGCCGGCCACCAGGTTTACATGACCGACCTTGCGCCCGGGGCGCACGCTCTTGCCGTACCAGTGCACGGTGCCGGCCCGTGACAGCCAGTCATCACGGAAGTCGACGCCGATCAGGTTAACCATGGCATTGAAAGGACCGCACTGCGGCGTCGCCAGGGGCAGGTCCGCCAGCGCCCGCACATGCAGCTCGAACTGGGAGATGTCTGCGCCTTCCTGGCTCCAGTGACCCGAGTTGTGCACCCGGGGCGCAATCTCGTTCACCAGCAGGTGCTCACCGTGCTGGAAGAACTCCACCGCCATGACGCCGGCATAATCCAGCCGCGTCATGATCTGCCCAAGGGCCGTCTCTGCCTCGGCCTGCAGTGCGGCATCCACGGCGGCGGCCGGTGCCAGGGTCAGGCAGAGGATGCCATTGACATGCCAGTTGCGTACCAGCGGATAGAACACCATCTCGCCAGCAGGATTACGGGCACCCACCACGGACAGTTCGCGCGAAAAGGGGATCTTTTTTTCGATGATGGCCTTGCCGGCAATGGCCGCTTCCGGCACATCCGCCCCATCTTCATCGGCAAACCACATGCCGCGGCCGTCGTAGCCGCCGCTGCGCGCCTTGACCACCACCGGCCCCCAGTCGGACAGGGCATTGCCCAGGTCACCCTGCTGGTCGAGGGGCCGCCAGGGCGCAGTGGCAATGCCGAGGTCATCGAGCATGCTTTTCTGGGTGAAGCGATCCGGAATGACCGCCAGCGCACCGCGTGCCACGCAACGCTCGCTCTCTGCAAGCTCGCGGCCCGGGCCGGTGTCGGGGAAGGCTTCCCGCTCCACCGTGATGCGCGCGTAGCGGGCCAGCGTATCTGTCGTGGCGGGCACGCCGAGATCGGACGTGCCCGGCAGCAGACGATCGCCCTCCGGGTCGTAACGGTCCACGGCGATGCCATAGCGGGCGGCGGCTTCAGCCATCATCAGCCCCAGCTGACCGCCACCGAGTACGAGAATCGGACCCACGCGATCAGCCCTCACCAAGGGCCGCGTCGTCGAGGACCTCACGGGCGCGCTGGGCTTTCCACTCGCTGATACGGGCCAGCAATGCCGGGTCGTGGCTGCCCAGTACCTGTGCAGCCAGCAGACCGGCATTCCAGGCCCCTGCCGTACCAATGGCGAGGGTACCCACAGCAACGCCTTTGGGCATCTGGACAATGGAATAGAGACTGTCGACACCGGAGAGCGCGCGACTCTGCACCGGCACGCCAAACACCGGCAGAGGCGTCATCGACGCGATCATGCCGGGCAGATGGGCGGCACCACCGGCACCGGCGATGATGACCTTGTATCCCGCCTCGGCCGCACTGCTGGCAAATTCCATCAGGCGTTCGGGTGTGCGGTGGGCAGATACCACTTCCGCCTTCCAGCTGACACCAAAGTGGCTCAGCGCATCACAGGCTTCTTTCATGGTTTCCCAGTCACTGCGTGACCCCATAACCACGGCAACCGATGCTGTCATCAAAAACACTCCTGCCTCGCTCACGGAGGATGCCGAAAAGAGCGGTGTCAAAATCCCGATAGAGGAAACGGTGGGTTACTACTGTCCAGCCGATCAGGCCACCCCACTGCAAGGGCGCTACCATAGCAAAAATGGCGCCGACGCACAGCCTCCGGCAGCACCGGATGTCAGTGCAGGGGCTGGCTGGGCTGCGCGCCTGATGGCAGCTCCGGGGCCTGCCCGTAGCCGTGCACATGTCGGGCAAGGTGGGCGCGGATGGCAGCGGCATCCCCATGCTGGACCGCTTCTTCCAGCGCCGCCAGCAGCACCGCCATGGCCGGCCAGTCGAGCCGCTCTTCCTGGGCCTGGAGAATGCGCGGGTGGGCGGTGCCGACACTGCTCTCGCCGATCAGCAGCTCTTCATACAGTTTTTCCCCCGGCCGCAGCCCGGTAAAGACAATGGCAATGTCGCCATCGGGGTTGTCATCATCGCGCACGGACATGCCCATCAGCCGCACCATGGTCTGTGCCAGGTCCTGGATGCGCACCGGCTCACCCATGTCGAGAACAAACACTTCGCCGCCGGTGGCCATGGCGCCGGCCTGCAGCACCAGTTGCGCCGCTTCCGGGATGGTCATGAAGTAACGTGTGACATCCGGGTGAGTAACAGTCACAGGACCGCCCGCGCGGATCTGCTCGCGGAACAGCGGCACCACCGAGCCGGACGAGCCCAATACATTGCCGAACCGGACCATGGTGAACACGGTGTTTCGGGCGTCAGGGGCCAACCCCTGAAGCACCATCTCTGCCAGCCGCTTGGTGGCCCCCATGACATTGGTGGGCCTGACCGCCTTGTCCGTGGACACCAGCACAAAACGCTCGACGCCGTGCTGTTCGGCAAGCTGGGCCACCACGGCTGTGCCCAGCACATTGTTGGCACAACCAACGCATTCATTGTGTTCCACCATGGGCACATGCTTGTAAGCGGCCGCATGGTAGATGGTGTTGATCTTCTCGCCCACCAGCACGCGCTCCACCAATGCGGAATCCGTCACTGAGCCGAGCACGCAGCGCAGCGCCACGTTGAGCGACTCGCATACCGGGGCGAGCTCGCGTTCAATCTGGTAGAGGGCGAATTCGGACACATCCATGAGCACCAGCGACAGCGGCCGCAGTTGTGCCAGTTGCCGGCTCAGTTCGCTGCCAATGGACCCCCCCGCCCCGGTTACCAGCACACGCTTGCCGCTCACTGCTGCGCCGAGCAGGTCCTCGCGCGGCGCCACACTGTCCCGGCCAAGCAGGTCTTCAATGGCAACATCACGCAGGGACTGCAGCTGGGCGCGCCCGGCGATGATATCGGGTAGCGCCGGCACCGACTTGACCGACACCGGATACTGCTCAAGGAAACGCACCACTTCCATGCGTTTGCTGCGACTGGCAGACGGGATTGCCAGCAGCACGGTAGCGATCTCCCCGCTTTCCAGCAGGGGCTGCAGCTGCTTGCGCGAGAGTACGCGGATGCCGCGGATACGGGTGCCATGCAGGCCAGCATTGTCATCGACAAAATAGCGGGCCTGGTATTCCTTGCTGGTATTCAGACCGGCGGCCACCTGGATACCGGCCTCGCCAGCGCCAAATATGGCCACCGGCTGGCGGTTGAGGTTGTCGCCCATGGCCCGGGTCAGCCACCAGCGCACGAAGAAACGACTGGCCGCCAGGTAGGTGATCGCCAGCAGGCCGTAAATGACATACAGGGAACGGGATACGAACTCCGCCGGCACCATGTAGGCCAGCGACGCCAGTGCCATGGCACCCAGCACGCTGCCCAGTGCCGCGCCACGCATCAACTCGCCGCCGGGCTGGCGAATCATGCCGTGGTAGACACCAAACACCCACAGCAACGGTACTGTTACCAAGGAAGCGGCGGGCAACAGCCAGATGTCCAGGGGGATGGCGCGGGACATGTCCAGGCGCAGGGCCAGTGATGCCATCACCAGCACGGGGAATACGGCACTGTCAGCCAGCACCATGAGAAGGCGCTTGTAACGTCGCGGCAGGGCCACGAGGGTCTCGTGCAGCAAGGCGTCAGCTCCCTGTTGGATATATCAGCGCAGTATAGCCGTATTCAGGCCGGGCCGCGCACACTGCCCGGCGCCAGCACCTCACCGGGCGCCACCACAGCGCCATAACCTAGCGCGCTGCCGGCCTGCACCCAGGCCCCCTCGCCAACGCGACTGCCGCCGGCCATGCACACGCCGGTGCCCAGGTGGCCGTAATCGGCGATCCGGCAATGATGGTCCACTGTGGCACCGGCATTAACGATCACGCCATCCGCCAGCACCGCTTCGGTGGCGACAGTCGCACCGGCCATGATCATGCACCCCTCGCCCACGGCCACCGAGGGCGCGACTACGGCGCCGGGATGCACCAGGGACGCCAGAGCGATACCGGTGTCACGCACCTGTTCCTGCAGCCGGCGGCGCACCGGATTGTTGCCGATAGCGACGACGGCCGCATCGACGTGGGACGCGTGCGCGGACAGGTCCGCCATCACACCGATACAGGCCACATCAGCAAACGTCGGAGCCTCATCACCCCGGTCATCGAGGAAACCGGCCACCTGCCAACCGAGCAACTGGGCCATCTCGCACACCGCGCGGCCGTGACCACCAGCGCCGAGAATGATCAGGGTCCGGGTCATGCGTGTGCGCCCTGCCCGGTGGCATCGCCTGCCTTGAGCCACCAGGCCAGTACCACCAGCGGCAGCCAGGCCAGCGCCAGGCCCAGCAGCGGATTGAGCCACCCCACCACCACAGCCAGCGCCCAGGGCAATAGCCAGATCAGGTTGATCGCCATTACCGCGAGGGTCACCGGCGCGTGGCTCCCCAGGCGGCGCGATGCATACTGGTAGGCATGACTGCGGTGGGCCTCATAGAAACGCTCGCCCCTCAGCACACGGCGCAGCAATGTCAGCGTCGCATCGACCACAAACACGCCGTACACAATCAGCCAGCCATAAAACAATGTCGCTGACAGATGTGCGCCCCAGACCATCAACCCGGCCAGCGACAAACCGAGAAAACCACTGCCGGCATCGCCCATGAAAATACGGGCCGGTGGCGCGTTCCAGACCAGGAAGCCGGCGACGGCGGCGGCGAACAGCAGCGGCAACAGCATGGCACCGGGCAACACCATCAGCAGCAGCAGCGCGCCGGCAAGACACACAGTGACCGCCTCTCCCGCTGCAATCCCGTCGATACCGTCCATGAAATTGAACAGGTTCAGGCTCCACACCAGGAACAGCAGCGCCAGGCCATGACCCACCAGCCCCAGGTCCACACTGGCGCCCCACAGGGGTAACGGCGGCAGACCGCCCAACATCCACAGCAGCCAGCCCGCTGCCGCAAAATGTCCCAGCAGGCGCCAGCGCGCCGGCACATGGCCGAGGTCATCCAGAAAACCCAGCAGGGCAACGGCCAGGCCGGCGGGCACAAAGGCGAGCACCACCGTGGTACCGAGCCACTGGCCCAGCCACAGCGCCGGCAACGCCAGCAACAGCACCAGCACAAAACCGACACCGCCACCACGCGGTGTGGGCAGCGCATGTGAACTTCGAGCATTGGGGGTGTCGATGATCTGCCGCTTGATGGCTACCTGGCGCACCCAGCCAGTGGCGACCACCGTAGCCGCCAGTACCGCCAGCATTATCAGCGCCAACGTCATGTGCTGCTCCCCGCTTTTACTGTGCGCCGGAAGGCGTCAGACACCGTCACCGGTGGCGTCCACCCAAGGCGCTCACGGGTGGGCCCGACCTCCACCTGCAGCGAGCCAAACAGTCGCTTGACCAGGTCTGCCCGGCCAAGCAGCCGTGCCACCAGGCTCATTACGGACACCGGCACCGGCAGTAACCGGGCTGGCCGTCCCATGGCGGCTGCAAGCTCGCGCACCAGACGTGCCAGCGACAGGTCGTCGTCATCGCTGACAAGAAATACCTGGCCAGCCGCTGCCGGGTGGTCGCAACAGGTCAGTACCAGGTCCACCAGGTTGTCGAGAAACACCAGGCTACGGCGGTTATCCACGCGCCCGAACGGTAACGGCAATCCGTGCGCCACCAGCCCCATCAAGGCGGCAAAGTTGGCCCGGACCCCGGGCCCATACACCAGGGGAGGCCGGATGATAACCACCTCCATCCCGGTTTCGGCAGCGACAGCGCGCAAGCCTTCCTCGGCTTCCGCCTTGGACTGGCCGTAGGGGTCTTCCGGCGCCGGCCGGTCATCGGCCTGGAACGGCTGGCCCGGCCGGGTCTGTTCGCCGTTCACCTTGATCGAACTGATGAAAACAAATCGGCGCACCCCGGCATCAGCGGCAGCGCGCGCCAGCACCAGTGTGGCGTCGCGGTTGTGCTGGCGGAAACTGGCCAGTGGATCACTGGCCTGGTCGTTCATCTGGTGCACGCGCGCGGCGCAATGCACGACACAGTCCACCCCCGAAAGGGACACCGGCAACGAATCACTGCCCAGGTCGTAGCCGCCCACCAGGTCAGTGCCATCCGCCGGCGGCTGGCGGCACAGGCCCAGCACGTCATGCCCGCGTTCCCGGGCCATCGTCATCAGGCGCCGGCCGACAAAACCGGAGGCACCGGTTACCACTAATCGTGTCATCGCAGCAGCACCTCCTCGCCCGGCTGCCCGTCAATCAGGTCTTCAAAGCGGTCAAACAACTGCTCGCGCTCGAAGTGCTGCAGGTAATAGGCACGCGCCGCTGCGCCCATCTGCACGCGTTCGGCCGCCGTCATGGCAAGCAGGCGCCGGGCGGCAGTGGCCAGTCCCTGGCTGTCTCCGGCTGGCACGGCAAGACCGGCGCGTGCGGTTTCAATGACGCCCGCCGCTTCGCCGTCAATCATGCCCAGCACTGGCCGGCCCGCGGCCATGTAGGCCTGCACCTTTCCGGGAATGGTCATGGCGAATACCGGGTCCGGTTTCAGCGCCACCATCAGCGCACTGGCGCCGTGGAACAGGGCCGGCATGTCCTCGGCCGGAAACGCACCGGGCATGTCGACGTTGTCCAGTCCGCGCCGGGCGATCTCGTCGCGGGCCCACTGGGCCCGGCTGCCATCACCCACCAGCACCCAGCGCAGTTCTGGCTGGTCCTGCGTCTGTGCTGCCGCATCTAGGATGGCAGGCAGGTCCTGGGCCTCGCCCAGGTTGCCGGCAAACACCAGGTTGAATGCATCCGGCTGGTCCAGGATGTGGCTTTTGGCGCTGACGTCATCACCGAACACCGCGTCGGCCCAACTGGGGAAATACGCCACACGACCCTGCGCAAAGGCATCGGGCGCATAGCGGCGCACGTTTGTGGCAAAGCCGTGGGACTGCAACAGCAGGTAGTCGCAGTGGCGATAGATCCAGCGCACCATCACACCCACCAGTGCCAGCAGCCGTGCATTGCGGAGGACACCCACCGCAGACAGGGTTTCCGGCCACAGGTCGAGTATCCACAGCAACACCGGCGTGCGCTTGAGCCAGCCCAGCCAGATGGCGGGGATCGCCGCAGTAATGGGCGATACAGCGAACACGAAGATGCCATCGAAACAACGCCCGCGCAGCTTCCACGGCGCCAGCAGGCAGGCGAACAGGACGAAACTGAGATAATTGAGGGCCAGGGTCAGCTTGCCGCTGCCCCGCGGCAGCAGGGGCACGCGCACCACGTCGGCACCGTGATAGTCACTGAACGCGGTCGGGTCGGCCTTGAATGCCGGATCCACAACGCCCTGCGGGTAGTTGGGCAGGCCGGTGAGCACGGTCACCTGATGCCCACGTGCCTGCATGGCCGCGACAAAGTCGTTGATGCGCATCTGCTCTGGCCAGAAGTACTGACTCAGCACCAGGATACGACGGCCTGCGCGTTTTTCAGCGCCAGTCATAGCGGCTGAACGCGTCCAGGTTACGCCAGCGGTTGGCAAGACCGGCCGTGCCGAGGATCAGTTTGACCACACGCTCGGCGGTGTTGCCAACCCGGTATTCCTCCGGAATTTCGCGCTCGGCATCTGTGCTGAAACGCTGCCGCGCCAGACGCACACTGGCTTCCAGCACATCCGCATCAAGACCGGTAAGAATGATGGAGCCGGCGTCCAGTGCTTCCGGCCGTTCCAGTGAATTACGCAAGGTCACCGCCGGAAAGCCGAGAATGGCGGACTCTTCACTGATGGTGCCACTGTCGGATACGGCGCAGAACGCATCGCGCTGCAGGCGATTGTAGTCCTTGAACCCGAACGGCTTGAGGAACCGGATGGCGTCGGAGTCATCGCCCAGCCCGAGGCTGTTGAGGCGGCTGCGGGTGCGGGGATGGGTGGACACCACCACCGGCAGGCCGAAGGCCGCATTCAGGCGCTCAAGGCACGCCACCACGCGGCGCAGGTTGTCGGCACTGTCCACGTTCTCTTCGCGATGGACGCTGACGATGAAGTAGCCGCCAGGCGTCAGCCCCAGCCGCGTCAGCACGTCCGATTCGGCGATGGCCGGCGCGGCATGATCAAGCACTTCGCGCATGGGTGAGCCGGTGAGATAGATAAACCGGTGCGGCAGTCCCTCGGACAGCAGGTGCCGACGGGCATGCTCGGTGTACACCAGGTTAAAGTCGGCACAATGGTCCACCAGCTTGCGATTGATTTCCTCGGGGACATTGGCATCAAAGGAGCGATTACCGGCTTCCATATGGTAAGTCGGTATCTTCATGCGCTTTGCCATGATGGTGGCAATGGCGCTGTTGGTATCGCCAAGCACCAGTACGGCGTCCGGCTTCTCTTCCAGCAATACCTGCTCGGTCTTGATCAGGATTTCCCCCAGGCAACGCCCCAGGGAGGAGGTGTCGACATTGAGAAAGTGGTCCGGCTTGCGCACGCCCAGCTCTTCAAAAAAGATATCATTGAGCTCGAAATCGTAATTCTGCCCGGTATGCACGATGCGGTGTTCCACCACCTCGTCCAGCATGGCCATGACCCGGGCCAGTCGGATGATTTCGGGGCGGGTCCCGAGAATGGTCATTACCTTCATGGTGCTACCCCTGTGTTTCCACCGGCTGGAAATAGGTGTCCGGCGCCTGCGGATCAAAGATCTCGTGACTCCAGAACAGCGTCATCAGCTCTTCTGTGCCGGTGTTTTCGATATTGTGCGTGTGCAATGGCGGCATATCCACGTAAACCGGCTCATCGCCGGATACATGGAACTCGTGCACCTGGTCGCTGAACAGACGCCGTATGCGGATCACCGCATTGCCGCGGATCACCAGGAAACGCTCGACCTTGTGGAAATGATAATGGTTGCCCCGGGTAATCCCGGGATGCGTGGTGGACAGAAACGCCTGGCCACCATGGTCTGTCTTTACCGATTCGAACAGCGAGCCACGCTCATCGGTTTTCAGTTCCAGCGCCACCGGATAGTGCGCCGGAAACAGGAAGGTACGGAGCATGTTGAAAAGCTGCAGGTCCAGGCTGTCACGCAGGTCCGGAATGATACCGCCGGTATAACTCTGGTACAGGCGGGTCAGCCGCTCTGCCACCGCCGGCACGGATATGTCTGTGCCGGACGGACGCAGGGTGCCGGTACGGCCGGCGCGAAAGGCATCCAGCGCCAGGTCCATTACCTGCTGGGCATGGAGCAGCTCCAGGCGACCATCGGGATTGACCTGTAACTCTTTCCCGTCCACCAGCTGCTGGCAGAAAGTGAACACGGCAGCGTTGTAATTGGGTTTGCCGCACTCGCCAAAAAGGTGTGGTAATACCAGGTTGGAATAGGCTGTCCCGGTGTCATCAGCGTGCGCCAGCAGAATGCGGTGGGCACCCTGCTTTCCGCGGCCGTAGGGAATGTCGCGTTCACACTGCACACTGTTGGCATAGATGACATGGGCACGACTGCCTGCAGCCTGCAGCGCCTTCACCAGCGTATCGGCCAGCGCCTGGTTGCCGTCCTCCAGCGCCTTGTCATCGGCGCGATTGATGCCGGCAAAATGCAGGACCAGGTCGGCACCGGACAGGCCCTGCTGCAGGGCTTTGGCGCTGAAGAAGGCATCACGCCCCAGCGCCACCACCTCTGCATCCGGGTATTCCACCAGCAAACGGCAGCGGGCATGCCAGCCGAGGAAGCCATGGGCGCCGGTTATCGCGATCTTCATCCGCTACCTCCGCGCCAGGGCGTCGGTCACTTCCGGCAGGGACATCAACAACGCCTTCAGCTCGTCCATGTCGAGCTGGCGCGTGTTGTGGGAATGATAGTCCGGCGTATCGGCCTCTTCCGGGTCGCCCTCGGTGAAGTACTTGTTGTAGTTCAGGTCACGGTCATCAAACTGGACACGGTAGTAGTCGCCCATGTCTTCGGACCGGCGCAGTTCTTCGGCGCTGGCCAGCGTCTCGTACAGCTTTTCACCATGACGCATGCCAATCACCTGGGTACCGTTGTCCGCCTCAAACAACTCCAGCAACGCCTGGGCAAGCTGCTCCACGGTGCAGGCCGGGGCCTTGCGAATGAATATGTCACCCTGGTTCGCATTTTCGAAGGCGAAACCCACCAGGTCGATGGCATCCTGGAGCGACAGCATGAAGCGGGTCATGCGTGGGTCGGTAATCGTCAGCGGCTTTCCTTCGGCGATCTGCTTCATGAACAGGGGGATCACTGAGCCGCGGGAACACATGACGTTGCCGTAACGCACGCAGCTGACGGTGGTCTGGTCCGCGCGCAGTTGCCGACTGGACGCCTGCGCCACCTTCTCCATCAGAGCCTTGGTCATGCCCATGGCATTGATCGGCATCACCGCCTTGTCAGTACTCAGGCATACGACACTGTGCACACCCGCTGCAGCCGCTGCATCAATGACATTCTGGGAACCAATCACATTGGTCTTGACCGCTTCCATGGGGAAGAATTCACAGGACGGCACCTGCTTGAGGGCGGCAGCATGAAAGACCAGGTCAACGCCCTGCATGACCTTGCTTACCGCCGCCGCATCACGTACATCGCCGATATGGAAGCGAAGCTCCTGGCGCTGGAAGGCAATACGCATCTCTTCCTGCTTGGCTTCATCCCTGCTGAGAATGCGGACCTCCTGGCAGCCCTGGTCCAGCAAGCGCCTGACCATGGTCTTGCCAAACGAACCAGTACCCCCGGTCACCAGTACAACCTTATCGGATATATCCATTCAGACTCCGTGATACGCAACTCAGCAGCTCAGGCAAAGCCGGAGTGAGCCAGACGGCAACACCGGCAAATAATGGCCTTGCGGCCGGCGCAAATGATATCATTTGCACCAGTGGCAGGGCGAGTCCGGGGGCAGCTGCCACCACGTCTGGCATGGCCGCAGCCGCACAGATTCAGGGGCTGGCCCGCCCCAGGCAGGGGCCGCGCGCCTCACACGCAATACGGCATGAGCCACACCAGGCGGCCTCGCCGGCCTTCTCACAGCCCCCAACGCGGAACAAGCGCAGGAACACACAGACACGCCATGAAAGAGAGCATCAAACAGTGGGTCAAAGAGGCCCTCCACTACTACCGACTGAAGCCAAAGCTTCCTTTCGGCGAGCCCTCCCATGGCTACCTGCACATCGGCAAGGCCGGCGGCTCATCCACCACTGACATGTTCCTGGCTCTCAATGCCGCCGGAGAGAAGACGCCGATGATGTTCGGCCATGACTGGCGCTGCCAGGACATTCTTCGCCGCCATCCTGACATGAAGCTGGCCTTTGTCATCCGTGACCCGCTCGAGCGCATTATATCCGGCTTCAACAGCCGGTTACGCCAGGGCAGGCCGAGGAACAATTCGCCCTGGACTGATTCGGAAGCAGCTGCTTTTTCACTCTTCCGGAGCAGTGACAGCTTCATCCAGTCCTGCCTGTCTGACCAGCCATTCGACATTTCTGCCGTCAATTATGCCCTTGGCGCCATTTCCCACCTGCGCCGAGGCTACGCCTACCATTTCGGCTCCCCCGACTATATTGATGACATTGCAGACAGGATCTATTGCGTACGTGATATCACCCAGCTGTCCGACACCCGGGAGTTCCTGGAAGGCCTGCTCTCCCCCCTGTCAGCGGATGTCGACAAGGCCCTTGCTGCCTACGAGGTCAAGCACAGCGCCAGCAAAGGTGCCGGCAGCACCCTGTCAGACATGTCCGCCGCGCAGCTGGAAAAGCTGCGCCAGGTACTGGCCAGTGAGTACGAAATCTACGACCGCCTTCTGGCCATCAGCCAGGCACAGCACGGCAAGAAGCCCTGAACCTCAGACCCGCTGTGCCGGCCAGAGGATGCTGGGGCTGATGCCCAGACGCACGCGCACGCTGGCAAACATGATCAGGTTCCATGTTGTCACTGACACTGCGTTGGCCACTGCGGCACCCGCCGCGCCGTATTCCGGCACCAGCAGCAGACAGCCAATCACCAGGAAGGCAGAACCAAAAAAGACGGCCCGTAGCACATCACGGCTGTGACCTGTCATGTTCAACAACAGGCCGACAGAGCCCGCGCCCACATTTACCAGTTGACCGGCCAGCAGGATCAGGAGCACATCATAAGCGCCGGCAAAGTCGGCGCCGAATGCGAGAGAAATGGCCCATTCACCCAGAACAAGAAAAAACAGGAGAATGGGCAGCGCGCTGAACACCATCAGTAGCGAGGAACGGCGAACCAGCCTCTGCAGGCTCGCGCGATCATTTGATGACCAGAGACTCGCAAAGCGCGGGGCAAGAACCGAATTGACCACCTGCTTGAAGAAAAGCACCAGCAGGCTCAGCTGAATGGCAACGCGATAGATGCCCACATCCTCCAGGGAACCCAGGGCGCCCAGCAGCAGCAGGTCTGCCTGCCCATTCATGATCTGCAATGCACCTGACAGGCCAATTGGCACACTGGCCAGCAGCCAGGCTTTATAGGATGTTTGCGGGCGAGCGCCCGCGATTCGTGGCCTGAGCCGGCGAGCACAGTGGTACAGAGCCACCAGCAATGCCGCCATCGTTGCCAGGAAGTAAAACGACAAGGCATCAAGCGCATCTATCTCCCCACTTCGTCCAAGCAGGAAAAATGCGGACAGCACTGTCAGCAGACCGAGCGGTTTGACAACCTGCTCCGGCACCATGGCCAGCACCACATTGCCAATGCCGCGCAGCCAGGCGACCAGGAGGGCCGTTGCCGCTGCCAGCGGTACCAGTGCCGCCACCAGCCAGATCACTTCCGGGCGCCGGAGTGATTCCGGCACCGGCAGATAAATCAGGGACAGACAGGTCAGGGTCACGGTCACCATGGAAAAGAGCAGCACAAGGCGGAAGGACCCGCCCATGACGCCCCGAAGCATGGACATGTCCTGTGCGGTATCTGCCCGGGCAATTTCACGGGTTGCCAGAACCGGAAAGCCAAATTGGGACGGAATCACGAGAAGGTTAAGCATGGCGACCACCGCCGCATAGAAGCCATAGCCCTCCACACCCAGCAAGCGCGCCAGCAAGATTGCGTTGGCAAAACCCAGCAGGGTAAACGCCACGCGGATGATAAAGTTACCGGACAGCGCGCGGGCCAACCCGCCGCGCAGGGCGCCGCGGGAAAGTAATTGTGACCAACGGGACGCTGCCATCAGTGCGATCCCGGGATATCAGTCATCGCAGACTGTGACAATGCAACAGGCATTACGCCGTTCCCTCCACGCAGGAAAAGATAACCCGCGCTGTTTCCTCGAATGTGCTTGCCCAGGAATAACCCTCAGCCAGTTGCCTCGCTGAGACCGACATGGCATGACGCTCAGCGGGTGCCATTTCCGCAAAGCGTTGCAACGCATCGGCAATGCTTTCCGGTGCAGATGGATCAAAATAAAGGGCATCGGTGCCGAGGATATCGGGCATCGGCCCCCTGTCCGAACTGATCACCGGCAACCCGGTGGCCATGGCCTCGACCAGGATATTCGGAAAGTTCTCACAGCCGCTGGCATAAAAAGCCGCATCGGCTGCCCGATAATATGCCGGCACCTCGGCATGCGGGACGGCGCCGACAAGGTGAACGCGGTCTGTCAGGCCTGCTTCGCCGATGCGCTCGCGGACCCTGGTGATATAAGTGGCATCACCGCCGCCAATAAGGTCAAGCTCAACATCAATCCCCTTTTTCGCCAGATGCGCTACAGCATCCACCACCTCAAGCTGGTACTTGTATGGCATCAGCGTAGACACATAGACAAGACGGAGGTGATCAGCTCGCAGTTCGCCGTTGTAATTCGCGCAGACGTCGCGGAAGGACTCGGCAATACCATGGGGGACGATGACCTGGCGTCTGGCATCAAGCCTGACCAGCCGGGATATCTCCCGCTGTGCATACTGCGACAGGAAAATGAGGCGGTCGGCACGCTTGAAGGTCAACGCCTGGAAGATACGCAGCAAGCACAACCTGACGTGCTCACGGGAGAAAAAGCCAAACCGCACGCGCTCGAGGGCATCGAACGGCAGCATGTTTCGGCACATCGTGACAAAAGGCCTGAATTGGCCAAGGTAGAGACCACCGGGAACAAAGAGAACATCCACAAGCCCGTCAGCCTCGTGATGAAGGAAGCGCGTTGTCCAGCGTACCCGGCTGATAATGCCTGCATTAAGGGCCGGGTTACTACGGTACTCCACCTCGAGGCCTGCAGGCGGCGTCGGCAGCTTGGCGATCGTTTCTGATGAGCTCCAAAGCAGGATTTTGCGGTAGCGACCCGTGCTGAAGGCATCCTCAAGAAACGCCACCAGATGCGTCAGGCCTCCACCGATGGTGATGTTGGATGCGTCAATGCCAAGCCGCAAATCTGTCATTGAGAATACCCTTTGCACATGCGCCAGCTGGAAAATCAGGTGTGCTGTAGCGCCTTATAGAAAGACTCGTATGCCCCGACCATCCTGTCCAGCGACCATTGTTCGGCAAACTGCCTGGCAGACGCCACCATCCGGTCAATCTCCGGGCCACCCGCCCGGACACGGGAGAAAGCTTCACACACCTCCCGGGGATCGTCCGGAGACACAAAGATCGCCGTCTCAGCCGGGAAAAACCCGGTATGGCTTTCGCTGCGGGAAAGAATGACAGGCACCTTCAGGTACTGGGCCTCGAGGACTACATTTGGCGTGCCCTCGTAATCGCTCAGCAACACCAAAGCACAGGAACCACTGACCAATGAGAGGGCCTGATTCTGTGCCAGGTAGCCGTGAAAACATATTTGCCCCCCAGCATCATGCGCCAGCGCTTCGAGCGAACCACGTTCCGGGCCGTCGCCGATGATATCAAGATGCAGGGAGTCATCGGATGCAGAGAAACGGAGAAAAGCGCTTATCAGGGCATCCACACGCTTGTGGCCTGACAACCTGCCCAAATAACATAATCCTGCATCAGCGTGTCGCTCTGCCTCACTGCCCTCATCCGCCCGCTGGAGCTGGTCGAGAAAGGTGAAGTCATAGCCGTTTTTGATAACCCCGACGTCTGCACTGGTCACCTGACGCCAGTAGCGGGCGCCGCCTTCCGAGTTTGCGACGATATGGGCACGCTTGCGGGCCAGGGCAATGCGAAGACGGGATTTCAACGTCTCGGCCTGCCCGCACAGGTTGTTTGATTCGCGCAGTACCCATACGAACCTAAACATCACCCTGACCAGGCCCACCATGACGTCATACTTCAGTGTCCAGCTTTGCACGACATCTGGACGGATATCGCGAACAAGACGGCAGACAGCCCAGAGAGAGCGAAAAGCGTAATTGGACGAAGCGGAGAGCTGGTGCAGAATGACGCCATCATCTTCCAGCGCCGTCCTGTCTCCGTCCGAGAACGCCACATGGACCTGGTGCCCCCGGGCGACAAGTCCGCGACTCAGATGACGCAACTGGCTTTCAGCACCACCCCCATCCAGCGCGTGGATGAAAAACAGGACCTTCAGCGGGCCGTCAGGGCCTTGCATCAGGATTTCTCCGGCTCGCCCGCTTCATCCAGCACGGAAAAAACCAGGTTTATGCCATGAGGTTCGAGATTGATCTCCCGTTCCAGCTGCGCACTTTCAAGATCATGAATACGGATTCGGGTGGGGTGACTTGCCGTCAGGGAAAGATGCCGGCGAATGTCCTTCACCCAGGTAAGATTATCTGTATACCGAGTCGGCCGCAGACGGGAGAATGCGATATTGATCTTCCCGTTGCTGATACACATGCCGCGTGCCCAGCCGAGTGGACGTATGCCCTTCTTGTACTCGTTAAAGTCGATATGGCGAACGATTTCCTGGGTGGAAGGATCAGCCACGTAGATATGCCCGGTGACGGTGGTGTAATACACCAGTCCGCCAATGAGATGGCCATCATGGGGCTTGCCAGCCTCGAAGCTGATGCGCTTCCTTGTGCCATCTGTCAGGCACATTGCATCGAGCTTCTCAAACCGGGTCACCCATATATCCTCACCGACCACGGTACAGAAGTTGGGATGGACCGCATGAGGCTTGGTCGACAATACCTTGCGATAGTCCACCTCCTTGTCAAAGCGGTCCCAGATATCACCATCATCAAGGGTGCTCCACTCACGCAGGATGTTGCCATCATGGTCAATCAGGAAAACAGCATCCAGGCCGGTAGATGTGACCAGCAGGTCTTCGCCATAACGGGTAACGGAATGGACATCATTGAATACCGGCAGCGTTATGTTCTTGAGAATGCGCCAGGTACCCACCTCGACCACGAGCACCTCATACTCTGTGGTCAGGTACAGGCGATCACCATGAAGTTCACCGCACTTGAACGTCGTGCCAGGCTTGGGGGTGTGTCTGGCCAGCAGATCGGGGTCTGTAACGTGCTCGAGCAGCTTCTCCACGTCACCGGTCTCGGTATCGACACGCAATAGAATACCGGCTTCCGAGCGAGTCCCGTATTCCATGTTTGCTGCATTGGGTGAATTACGGCCACCCGTCACCAGCAGTTTTGCCACAAGCTTCTCCTGAAAACAGCATGGGCGGTGAAGCCCCGGTCACCGCGGAAAGGGCGCCATGATAACACGGGCCCAGAACCCGAACACCAGACCACAGGCTGACGAGGGAGCTGCAGCGAACCGTTGCCGGTCAGCGCCGGACTCGACCAAGAAGCCCTTCGGTGGACGAGTCCAGCCCCTCTGCCGGTGACTCCTCGCCTTCGATAACAGGCAGAAGCGCCCCGGACATGACCTTGCCCAGTTCCACCCCCCACTGGTCAAAGGGGTTGATACCCCAGATGACCGCAGCCGCAAACACCTTGTGCTCGTAAGCCGCGATCAGGCGACCAAGATTGGTTGGCGAAAGGTCATCCATCATGATGGTGGAACAGGGCTGGTTACCCCGGTAGCGCTGGTGCTTTTCGAGCTCTCCCTCACCGCTATCGCCGAACGCCAATAACCTGCTCTGTGCCAGGCAGTTTGCCAGGGACAGGCGGTGCTGTGCGGCCAGTGAATCCCGGGAAGCCCCCAGGTCCTGGCGGTGCTGTCTGCTGGCAACCGCGACAAACTCACAGGCCACTGGCTGGGTACCCTGGTGCAGCAGCTGGTAAAACGCGTGCTGGGCATTGGGGCCAACCTCACCCCATATGACAGGGCAGGTATGGTAGCTAACGGCATTACCCTGGCGATCGACTGACTTGCCGTTGGACTCCATTTCGAGCTGTTCCAGGTATACGGGCAATCCTTTCAGGCGCCCATCATAGGGCAGCACAGCTCGCGCCCTGATATCGAGGAAGTTCACGTTCCAAATATCAATCAGGGCCAGCACGAGAGGCAGGTTTTGCGCAGGGTCCGCATGACGGAAATGGCTATCCATCTCACGCGCACCATCAAGCATGGCCATGAAGGCGGGAAAGCCGGCAGCAAGGGCCACAGGCAAACCGATGCTGGACCAGAGAGAGAAACGCCCGCCAACCCAGTCCCAGAGGGTGAGCTGGTTCTCTACAGGAATTCCCCATGCTGTCATTTTTTCAGGATGGGCAGAGACGCCGACAAAATGACAACGTAACAGCGCATCACCCTCGCCAAGGTGACGGGACAGCCAGTCCCGCGCGGTTGCCGCATTTGAGAGAGTATCAACCGTACTGAAAGACTTCGAGGACACCAGAAACAGGGTCTGGCGCGGATTGAGCGTCTCCAGCAGCTGGCCCAGCTGGCTGCCATCCATGCCGGAAACAAAATGCACACGAGGGCGGACCCGCGCCTGTATGCTTTCGTCCTGAAGCGCCAGAGACGCCATCAGGGGTCCCAGCTCCGACCCCCCCACGCCTATATTCACCACATCAGTGACTACATCACCGTAAACGCCACGCCAGTGACCCTGATGAACCCTGTCCGCAAGAATTTCCAGCCGTTGTAACTGGTGTGCCACTTGCGGATGACCCTGTGGGTCCCGCAGGCGCCAATGGCCGGCAGCGCGCTGCTCCGACGCATTGACATGGGCTTCTGAAAACAGTGCCGTTCGCCAGTCCTGGAACTGACACTCCGACGCCAGTTCCAGCAACTGCTGGAAAACATCGGTATCAAGACGTTGTTTGCTGTAGTCCAGCAAAAGCCCATCAACATCAAGACTGAAGCGAGAGAAGCGGTCTGCCGTGCGGCCAAACAAGTCCCGTATCGTGATACCGGAAAAGTCACGTCCCAGGTCCCCAAGGCGCTGCCAACTGCGGGTAGAGGAAGGGCAGACTGTGTCCGGAAGCTCACTCATATCCGCCCTACCCCCTGGTACAGGAAGCCTTTGCTGCGCAGGAATGCCGGGTCGTACACGTTGCGGCCATCCAGCACCAGCGGTGTTTTCATGACCTGCCTGATGTGCTCCCAGTCAGGACTCCAGTACTGCTTCCACTCGGTCACCAGCATAAGGGCATCGGCGCCGGAACAGGCCTGTTCGGGCGTATCGCAGAACGCCACATTATGCGAGTCGTCACCCAGCCAGGCGCGCAACTCATCAAGGGCCATGGGGTCATGCACCTGTACCCGGACATCCTGTGCTCGCAGCGCCTCAATCAGCGCCAGAGCCGGGGCATTCTGTATCCGGTTGGTACCCGGCTTGAAGCTCACGCCCCACAGGGCCACGCAACGCCCGGCAATGTCAGACTGGAAATGGCGCCAGAATTTTCGAAAAAGCACCTCTTTCTGGCGTTCATTGATTTCCAGCACGCGCTCCAGCAACTCAGCACCAAGGTCACTGCCCTTGAGCGTGTCGGCCAGGCTCATCACATCACGACTGAAGCCCGGGCCGCCAAAACCACAGCCGGGATACAGGTAGGCATCACCAATGCGCGGGTCGGCTGCCAGACCCCGGCGTACCTGCTCGATATCCACGTTAACCTGCTCTGCCAGCCCGGCCATGTCGTTCATGAAACTCAATCGTGTCGCCAGCATTCCGCTGATGGCAAGCTTGCTGAACTCGGCTTCCCGGGAAGACATCACCTGGATGACATCGCGCCGCCGGTTGAACGGCCGCAGGAGATTTCGCATCACGAGCTCTGCCGGTTCGCTGTCGCAGCCGAGCAGGATATGGCCCGGGCGCTGGAAATGAGCCAGCGCAACGCCTTCTTGCAGCACATCAGGAAGCGCAATCACAACCGCATCCGGGAACCGCGCCCTCAGGCGGGACTGGAGCATTTCGCAGGTACCTACCGCAAAGGCGCTCTGGTTGACCAGCAACGGAGCCGTGTCGGCATCACATGTCATCCGGTCCACGAGCTGCACCGCATGATCACGCTGGTCCGGCTGCAGCGAAAAGAAAATGACACCATGCATGTTGCTGGTGGGATCAAACGACCGCAGTGTCAGCCGGCCTTCGGCACGCTGACAATCGATCTGCTCCTGCAGACCCGGCTCGGCGTATGGAAGGGTGCCACCCGAAACCACCGCGGATGCTGCCCCTGGCGTCACGTGATGGGTGACCTGATTGCCCGTGCGCGCCATTTCCGAGGCCGTAACAAAGGCACAAACCGTGTCGCCGACCACATCAAGATGCATCGTTTTCTCCGCAAAGACGTGCCATCAGCGCATGCAAACCCTTTCCGCATTCCGGATGCTTGAGACCAAAATGCAGGTTGGCCTCCAGCCAGCCCAGCTTGCTGCCACAGTCAAATGTCTGACCCTGCATCAGGTAGGCATGCAGGGGTTCGTCCTGCAATTGCCGGGCGATGGCATCAGTGAGCTGCATCTCCCCTCCCACGCCGGGCTCAAGGGCCTCCAGCGCCGGGAAAATCTGCGCCGAAAAAACATAGCGTCCAACCACCGCCAGGTTGGACGGTGCCTCGGCGGCGGGCGCCTTCTCGACAATACCGGTAATGAGCGCCCCATCATCCTCATCACCCTCTTCCTCACGGGAAAGTGCGACCGTGCCATAGTCCTGCACCCGTTCGCGGGGAACCGGCGTCACCATGATCTGGCCGGCACCCGTTTCAAGGTGGCGACGAATCATCCGGCCAAGATCTTCGTCCTCGCCGCTGCAGTCGATCAGTACATCCGGCAGCAGCACCGCGAAGGAACGGCCATCCACCAATGCACGGGCACAGGCGATGGCATGTCCGAGGCCCAATGCGGCGCCCTGGCGAACCGCGGAAAAAGTCACGCCGGCGGGCAGGACATCCTTCACCGACTGGAGCAGCGCCTGCTTGCCCTTCTCGGCGAGCACGTCCTCCAGCTCCGGGTTTCGGTCAAAGTGATTCTCAATGGCCGTCTTGGCCATGTGGGTGACAAAGATGATGTGGCGAATACCTGCGCGCACGGCCTCTTCCGCCACCATCTGGATCATCGGCTTGTCCATGATCGGCAGCATTTCCTTGGGAATGGCCTTGCTCGCCGGCAACATCCGCGTACCAAGCCCGGCCACCGGGATGACAGCAATTTCCACACCAGCAGATGCTGCGAGACTCATGCCCCACCTCCGGGATTCGCCAGCGAATCTCCCCGACCGATGGCGAAATACAGCAAACCTGTCTGACGCATGGCCTCCGGGTCGTAAAGGTTTCTGCCATCAACCAGTACCGGCGTTTTCAGTGCATTCTTCAACGCATCCAGATCAACCACGCGAAACTCTTTCCACTCGGTGCAGATAACCAGTGCATCTGCACCTTCAACCGCAGCCATTCGGTCATTGGCGTAGATGAGGTCATCCCTGTCGCCAAATATTCGCTGGCATTCAGCACTCGCCACCGGGTCATACACAATGGCTGTTGCCCCTGCATTCCAGAGGGCGTCGAGCAGCACCCGACTGGGCGCCTCTCTCATGTCATCCGTGTTCGGCTTGAATGCCAGCCCCCAGACAGCGATCTTCCGCCCGGCCAGATCGCCGTCAAAGGCGTTCTCGAGCTTTCTGAACAGCACTTCTTTCTGCGCCTCATTGACGGCCTGGACGGCGGTCAGTATCGGCGCCCGGTAACCCAACTCCGACGCAGTAGACGTCAGCGCCCGGACGTCCTTTGGAAAGCAGGACCCACCGTAGCCACAACCCGGATAGATGAAGTGATAACCGATCCGCGGGTCGGAACCGATACCCAGGCGCACGTGCTCAATGTCCGCACCAACACGCTCGGCGATGTTTGCCATTTCATTCATGAAACTGATCTTGGTGGCAAGCATTGCATTGGCTGCATACTTGGTAAGCTCCGCTGAGCGAGTGGACATGAAAATCATCTTGTCATGGTTACGGCAGAATGGTCCGTACACTTCGCGCATCAGCGGTTCAACGCGATCGCGGCCCGGCTCACTGCCAACGACAATACGCGCGGGCCGGACAAAATCCTCAATGGCGGCGCCTTCCTTGAGAAATTCAGGATTTGAGCAGACGTCGAAATCAATCTTTTCATTACGTGAAGCCAGCACATCACTGATCGTCTGGCGAACCTTGTCGGCCGTCCCCACGGGGACTGTGGACTTGTCCACCACGAGCTTGTAGCTGTTCATGGCCTCGCCCACCGAGGACGCCACCGCCAGCACATAGCGCAGGTCAGCAGACCCGTCTTCTCCGGATGGTGTTCCCACGGCGATAAAGATGACGTCTGCGCTTGTTACCGCATCAACGGCATCCACCGTGAACTGCAAACGGCCCTCACGCTGGTTGCGCAGGACGATTTCTTCAAGCCCGGGCTCGTAAATGGGAATGATCCCGTTTTTCAGGCCGTCCACCTTTGCCGTATCCACGTCCACGCAGGTGACATGGTGCCCCACATCAGACAGGCAGGCACCTGTCACGAGGCCGACATAACCGGTGCCAAAAACCGAAATCCTCAAGCCATTCCCCTTCTTGCTAGCAGGCCTTCACGGGCCCGATCAAACGTTATAGTAATCGCGGTACCAATTGACGAACGCCGCCACGCCATCTTCCACGGACGTGGCAGGCTTGTAGCCCGTGGCCGACACCAGCTCGCTGACATCGGCATAGGTGTCGGGAACGTCACCAGGCTGCAACGGCAGCATCTCCCTGATTGCTTCCTTTCCTGTGACCTTTTCAATGGCCGCAATATACTCGGTAAGCTTCACCGGTGAATTGTTGCCAATGTTGAAAACCCTGAATGGGGCATTACTGGTGGCCGGATCAGGGTTATCGCTATCCCAGGCCGGATCCGGCTCGGCAACGGTCTCCGCAGCGCGTATGACGCCCTCCGCAATATCCAGTACGAACGTGAAATCCCGGGTATGGTTCCCGTGGTTGAACACCTTGATTGGCTCGCCGGCGAGAATGTTCCGGGTAAACAGGAACAGTGCCATGTCTGGCCGTCCCCAGGGTCCGTAGACAGTGAAAAAACGAAGACCGGTGGTGGGCAGCCGGAACAGATGGCTGTAGGCATGCGCCATGAGTTCGTTGGCCCGTTTGGTGGCGGCGTAGAACTGCAGCGGGTGATCAACACCCTGGTGCTCAGAGAACGGCATGCGGGTATTGGCGCCATAGACACTGCTGGTGCTGGCATACACGAAATGTCCCACCTGCTGGTGGCGGCTGGCCTCAATCAGGTTGGTGAACCCGGTGATATTGCTTTCCACATAGGCCTGCGGGTTTTCCAGCGAGTAACGCACACCGGCCTGCGCCGCCAGATTGATGACGCGATCGAACGCGTGCTCGGCAAAGCAACGGTCCACCGCCGCCTTGTCCGCCAGGTTTTCCCGGTAGAAGGCATAACTGCCGGAAGCGTTGGCCGCGCAGCGCTCCAGTTCCGCCAGCCGGGCCTCTTTAAGCGCCGGGTCATAGTAGTCATTGACGCAATCGAACCCGACCACATGATGGCCGCGGTCAAGCAACATGCGGCAAACGTGGAAGCCGATAAAACCGGCGCTTCCGGTAACAAGGTATTTCATATGTGAGCCCGTAAACCAGCCAGGCAGCAGACGCTGCATATCCCCCCGAGCAGCGAGCAGCCGGCACACATCGGCCGCATGCCATCCGTCGGAGCATTCAAGCCGGGTATTCTAACAGGCGATGGTGGGCGGTTGGTAACCGGGGCGTATTGGGCGGCACAGGCGTGCCGCCCGCAGGTTCATTTCAACTCGATACGCTCGCGGTTCTTCTCCACGGTGGCGTCGCCGACACCCTTGACCCGGGAAAGGCCCTCTGCGGAACTGAACGGCCCGTCGTTGTCCCGCGACCGGACAATGGCCTGCGCCCGGGTAATGCCAACGCCGTTGAGCGCCTCCGCCAGCTCCTCGGCACTGGCCTCGTTGATATTCACCCGTGGCGCGGCATCAAGCGTATCAGCCGCCCAGGCGGCATTGCCCGCGGCAACCCCGATCACCAGGCACAGGGACACAAGCGTCTTGATAATGGATTTCATCAGATTCCCTCCTTTTTCTGTGGGAGGGTCACCGTAGATCAGGAGCCGACTGGCTTCTGTCAGGCGGCGTCACCGGGTTACGTAGGCAGTCGACTGCTGTCTATCGACGAGAAAGACCGCCGCCCAGGCAGGCCATCACGCAGACAGCTCGTCCAGGATGGACTGCGCTGCGGCCGCTGGGTCCCCGGCGCGAGTCACCGGGCGGCCGACAACGATGTAATCCACCCCGTTACGCACCGCCTGCGACGGTGTCAGCACGCGGGTCTGGTCACCGGCATCAGCGCCGGCGGGCCGGATACCCGGGGTCACCAGGGCGAAGTCAGGTCCCAGCTCCGCCCGCAGCATGCCCGCCTCTGCCGCGGAGCAGACCACGCCGTCGAGCCCTGATTCACTGGCCAGGCGGGCCAGGCGGGCCACCTGCGCCATCGGCGCCACATCCACCCCGATCTCGGCGAGGTCGCCCGGCCCCATGCTGGTCAACACCGTCACCGCCGTCAAAAGCGGTCGCTGGTCATCATCCAGGCCAGCCAGTGCGTCTCGGGCAGCTTCCATCATGCGGCGGCCACCGCTGGCATGCACGTTCACCATCCACACGCCCAGCGCCGACGCGGCGCGTACCGCACCCGCCACGGTGTTGGGGATGTCATGGAATTTCAGGTCGAGGAACACATCGAAGCCCTGTGCCACCAGTCGTTCCACCAGCACGGGCCCGGTGCGGGTAAACAGCTCCTTGCCAACTTTCACCCGGATCAGTTGGGGATCCAGGTTGCCGGCCATGGCCAGCGCGTCATCCGGGTTGTCATAGTCGAGGGCCACAATCAGCGGCGATTTGCTCATGCAGATACTTCCTGGTCCAGCAGCGGGCGTAAACTGCCCCATTTCTTGCAGGTCGGGCACTGCCAGTGCATCCGGTGGGCCTCAAACCCGCATTGGTCGCACTGGAAAGTGGCCTGCTCCGACAGCAGGCGCGTGGTCAGCGATTTGAGAATGCCCAGGTGCTCGCGGGCACTGCCATCGGCACGCTCAAGGTTCATGTCGATGATCTGGGAAAGACCACGGACCGTGGGGTGCGACTTCATGTAGTCAGCGATGAACAGTGACGCAGCCTTGTCGCCGTAACGCTCACGCAGGCGCGCGGCCAGTTTCAGTATCACAGGCGTGGACGGCTGCTCCACACATACCTTGGCCAGATAGCGGGTAAACGCCTCACCCTTGCCCTGGGCCTCATAGGCCGATTCCAGGTCATCCAGCACCAATCCGAAGAAATCCGGGTTCTGGTAGCGCACACGCCGCCACGCCTTTACCGCCGCCTCGTGATTAGCGTCCGCGAGCTCGAGACCACCCAGCATGATGGAGGCCCGCACACAGTTCTTGTCGTAGGCCAGCGCCCGGCGCAGGGTCCGGCGCGCCGCGTTGCGCTCCGCTGCCTTCTGCATGCGCTGGGCCAGCTCACAGCAATAGTGCGCCAGGATCGGGGCAATGCTGTCATCATTCTTGAGCAGGCTGTCTCCAATGCTGAGCGCGTTGTGCCAGTCGCTTTCCTGCTCGAATATGGCCATCAGGGCACGGCGCACCGCATCGGTGTGCCGGCTGCCGCGTTCCAGCATCTGCTGGAGTATCATTTCCGCCCGGTCCAGCAGACCGCCGGCCGAGTAGTCCCGTGCCAGCTCCAGTTCGACATCATCGCGACGCGGGGCGGGCAACTTGCCGCTTTCCAGGAGCATGGAGTGAATTCGGGTGGCGCGATCGAACTCACCGCGCTTGCGGAAAAGGCGTGCCAGCGAGAGGTGTGTATCAAGGGTCTGCTCGGTGACATCCAGGCTGGTCACCAGCACTTCCACCGCCTTGTCGGGCTGTTCGTTGAGGAGGAAGTTCAGGCCCTGCAGGTACTGCTGAGACAGGCCATCCAGTTTGCGCGACTGGCGCTTGCGCCCGTCAAGGCGGCCCAGCAGGTAGCCACAGGCCACCGCCGCAAACAGCACCAGCAGCCACCAGGGACTATTCACCCTGATCTCCCGGGCGCGCAGTGCGACGTACCAGTGATACGCCCATACCCACCAACAGGCCCAGCCCGGCACCCACGGCGAAGCAGGCCAGCGCCAGCACGCCGCCAGGCAATGTTATGGCCCAGCCGGGCACCAGCAGGTCGAGCCGCTGTGGCTCATCATTGGCCAGCACAAACAGCATCATGGCGATGAACACCACCAGTGCCAGCAAAACCCATAGGAAGTACATCACGCGGGACATGGCCGCCTCGCCTGTGATGGTCAGGAACCGGTTCTTGCAGCGACGGACACGTCGCCAGAGGACTCACTGTCGGACGCAGAACTCTCTGTCTGCATCGCCTGGTTGACCCGCTCGCGCAGTTCCTTACCGGGCTTGAAGTGAGGTACGTATTTGCCGTGCAACTCGACGGAAGCACCGGTCTTCGGGTTGCGGCCCACGCGGGGCGCGCGGAAATGAAGGGAAAAACTGCCAAAACCGCGGATCTCGATCCGCCCACCTTCGGCCAGGGCATTGGCCATCTCTTCAATCAAGGTCTTCACCGCCAGCTCCACGTCCCGCGGAGACAGCTGAGTCTGCTGGGCAGCGATTCGCTCGATCAATTCCGATTTGGTCAGTGCCATCTGAACCCCCGGTGGCTCCCCGGCCACAGGCTGCGCCTGAAATAGGCGCAGCCCGGGAGGAGTCGCTTAGTCGCCGTTTTCCATCTGTGCCTTGATCAGGTCACCAATGGTCTTCGGAGCAGCTTCCTGTTGCTGACGCAGGCCGTCGATTGCCTCACGCTCGTCCGCCATGTCCTTCTGCTTGATGGACAGGTTGATGGCGCGGTTCTTGCGATCCACGGAGATGATCTTGGCTTCCACCTCATCACCTTCCTTGATCACGGCACTGACGTCTTCGACGCGGTCACGGGCCACTTCAGAGGCCTTGATCACGCCTTCGATACCTTCAGCCAGCTCCAGCGTTGCGGACTTGGCGTCAACGGCGATGCACTTGCCCTTGACGATGCTGCCCTTGTCATTAGAAGCAACATACTGACCGAACGGATCGCCTGTCAACTGCTTGATTCCTAGGGAAATTCTCTCACGCTCGGGATCGATGGACAGGATCACGGTTTCCAGCTCATCGCCCTTGGCAAAGTTGCGGACCGCATCTTCACCCTGTTCTTCCCAGGAAATGTCGGAAAGGTGCACCAGACCGTCGATGCCGCCCTCCAGGCCGATGAAGATACCGAAGTCGGTGATCGACTTGATCTTGCCGCTGACCTTGTCGTCCTTGGCAAACTTCTGGGAGAAGGACTCCCACGGGTTATCCTGGCACTGCTTGATACCCAGGGAGATACGGCGACGGTCTTCCTCGATATCGAGGATCATCACGTCCACCTCGTCACCGATGGAAACCACCTTGGAGGGGTGGATGTTCTTGTTGGTCCAATCCATCTCGGACACGTGCACCAGGCCTTCCACGCCTTCCTCGATCTCGGCAAAGCAGCCGTAGTCGGTCAGGTTGGTAACGCGTGCCTTGACCTTGGCACCCATCGGGTAGCGCTGCACGATATCGTGCCACGGATCTTCGCCGAGCTGCTTCAGGCCCAGGGAGACGCGCATTTTCTCGCGGTCGAACTTGAGTACCTTGACCTCGATTTCCTGGCCTACCTCAACAATCTCGCTGGGGTGCTTGATGCGTTTCCAGGCCATGTCGGTAATGTGCAGGAGGCCGTCGATGCCACCCAGGTCCACGAACGCGCCGTAGTCGGTCAGGTTCTTGACGATGCCCTTGACGACCATGCCTTCCTGCAGGCTCTCGAGCAGCTGCTCGCGCTCGGCAGAGTGCTCTGCCTCCATCACCGCGCGGCGGGATACCACCACGTTGTTGCGCTTCGGATCCAGCTTGATGACCTTGAATTCGAGATCCTTGCCTTCCAGGTGAGCCACGTCGCGTACCGGACGGATGTCAACCAGGGAACCCGGCAGGAACGCGCGGATCGGGCCGATATCGACGGTGAAACCGCCCTTGACCTTGCCGCTGATCTGGCCCTGGACCACTTCGTCCTGGTCGAACGCAGATTCGAGCTCTTTCCATACTTCGGCGCGCTTGGCTTTTTCGCGAGAGAGGCGGGTGAAGCCGAGGCCGTCGTCGATGGCGTCCACCGCCACTTCAACTTCGTCACCTTCGTTGACTTCCAGCTCGCCCCGCTCGTTCAGGAATTCTTCGCGGGCGATGATGCCCTCGGACTTCAGTCCTGCGTTGACGGTGATCCAGTCGCTGTCGATGGATACCACGGTGCCAGTGATGATGGATCCGCGTGCTACGTCGAGATCCTTGAGGCTTTCTTCAAACAGTTCGGCGAAACTTTCGCTCATGGATTAGATACCTGTGATATGTCATAACCATGCCAGCCAGCAGACATGGGCAGTTAACGTCGGATACAGGCTGCCCCTCGCTGGCTTGCTTTGACGGGGAAACCGGTATCAACCGCATGGCAGGAAAGAAATCCTGGCGCATCAAGCCAACTGACGTTGATGCGCCTCGTCGAGAATCCGGTTGACCACGTCATCAACGCTCATGTCGGTGCTGTCGATCTGCACCGCATCGTCGGCGGGCCGCAAGGGCGCCACCGGGCGGTTGATGTCACGGTCATCCCGGGCGCGGATGTCCTCAACAAGGGCGGCGAGATTAGCACCAAACCCCTTGTCCTTCAACTGGTTATAGCGCCTGCGGGCGCGCTCCTCGGCGCTGGCGGTGAGATAGATTTTCAGCGGCGCCCCGGTGAACACCACCGTGCCCATGTCACGGCCGTCCGCCACCAGTCCGGGCGGCTCCGCAAACGCCTTCTGGCGCGCCATCAGCGCATCCCGCACCGGCTGCAGCACGGCCACCCGGGAGGCCAGCTCACCCACTTCCTCGGTCCGCAGAATGTCACTAACATCTTGATCCTGAAGGAGAATCACCATCTCCCCCTGGGCTTCACGAAAGCGCACCGGCAGCTCCCGGGCCAACGCCACCAGGGCAGGCTCGTCATCCAGTGCCACGCCGCAATTGCGCGCATGCAGGCCCAGCAGGCGGTACAGCGCCCCGGAATCCAGCAGGTGCCAGCCCAGCGCGCCCGCCACCCGGCGTGCCACGGTGCCCTTGCCGGAAGACACCGGCCCGTCAATGGTGATGACCGCTGTCATTCCTGCTCCTCAGTCAATTGCAACCCGGCATTGCGCGCCAGGGCGGCGAAACCGGGAAAGCTGGTGGCCACATTGGCACAGTCATGTATGCGGATCGGGCCACCGGCGCGCAGGGCCGCCATGGCAAAGCTCATGGCGATACGGTGATCGCCATGGGCGTGCACTTCGCCGCCGCCAAAGGGGCCGCCCTCGATGCGAATTCCGTCCTCGTAGACCTCCAGGGTGACCCCCAGTGCTGCCAGTCCGTCCGCCATCACCTGGATACGGTCGCTCTCCTTGACCCGCAGCTCCTCGGCGCCGCGCAAGACCGTGGTGCCCTCGGCGCAGGCGGCGGCGACAAAGATGGCCGGGAATTCGTCGATGGCCAGCGGCACCAGCTCAGGCGGGATCTCGATGCCTTTCAGGGCGGCGCTACGCACATGCAGGTCCGCCACCGGCTCGCCACCGGCATCGCGCTCGTTCTCCAGGCGGATATCGGCCCCCATCAGCCGCAGGATATCGATGACGCCGGTGCGGGTCGGGTTGACGCCCACATGCGGCAGCACCAGCTCGGAGTCCGGGGCAATGCTGGCGCCCACCAGGAAGAAAGCGGCTGAAGAGATATCCGCCGGCACCTCGAGGCTGGTGGCCTTGAGGCGCGCACCGCCCTGCACCCGGCAAGTGGCACCGTCACGGCTGACCGGACAGCCAAACCCGGTGAGCATCCGTTCGGTGTGGTCGCGCGTTGGCGCCGGCTCGGTTACTGAGGTCTCGCCCTCGGCATACAGCCCCGCCAGCAGCACCGCCGACTTGACCTGGGCCGACGCCATGGGCAACTGGTAATCGATGCCATGCAACGCCTTGCCGCCGTGGATGTGTACCGGCGGCGTGCCCTTGGCAGCGGTGGTGACAGCGGCACCCATGTCCCGCAATGGCGCGGCCACGCGTTCCATGGGCCGCTTGCTCAGGGAGGCATCGCCGCTCAGCTCGGTATCGAATGCCTGCCCGGCCATCAGGCCCATCAGCAGGCGCATGGAGGTGCCGGAGTTGCCCATGTACAGGGCCCGGGTCGGCTTCTGCAGGCCATTGAGGCCGACACCGTGCACGCGCACGCGGCCGTTGTGCGGGCCCTCGATGACCACACCCAGGTCCCGGAACGCCTGCAGCGTTGCCAGGGCGTCCTCGCCCTCGAGGAAGCCATCTATCTCGGTGGTGCCTTCTGCCAGCGCACCCAGCATGATGGCGCGGTGGGAAATGGATTTGTCGCCCGGCACCCGGACAGCGCCAGACAGGGCACCGCGCGGCTGGCAGACAAACTGGTGGTCGGGACTGTGGTGGTCCGGTTTACTGGTCATTGCGGTCTCATCAGCAGCAACGGCCCGGGTGTAGGACGTCCGGGCATTGATAGCAAGAAAATGGGCACGGGCGGCATTGGCGCGCGTCATGATACCCATGAGGGCTTCACTGTCACCGGCCTCCACCGCCTCGCGAAAGTCGTCCAGGCCGTCCTGGAACAGGCGCAGGGCCGTAGCCACGGCATCCCGGTTTTCCCGGAAGATGTCGTGCCACATCACCGGGTCGGACGAGGCAATGCGGGTGAAGTCACGGAAACCGCCGGCGGCGTAACGGAAGATATCCAGCGAGTCGCCCTGTCGGGCCAGGGTATCGACCAGGGAAAACGCCAGCAGGTGCGGCAGGTGACTGGTCTCGGCCAGCACACGGTCATGCTCGCAGGCACCCATCTCCAGCACCTGCGCCCCGAGCCGCGTCCACAGCTCGCGCAGGCGGGCGGTGGCCGCCGCATCGGTATCGCTGGTGGGCGTGAGGATCACACGGTGGTCGCGGTACAGGTCGGCGCGCGCGGCGGCAACGCCGCTGTGCTCAGCGCCGGCGATAGGATGCGCCGGGACGAACCGGGGGAAATGGCTGCCCAGGTGCGCCCGTGCGGCATCCACCACCGCCTGTTTGACGCTGCCACCATCGGTCACCAGCGTGCCGGCGGCCAGGCCAGGCAGGATGGCGGTCATGACGGCGGGCATGGCACTCACCGGCACCGACAGGAAGACCAGGTCAGCCCCCTCTACGGCGCGCGCCAGGTCCTGGTGGGTCTCATCCACCACGCCCAGGGCCAGCCCCTGTTCCAGTGTACGGGCGCTGCGCGAGCCGGCCACCACGCGGGCAGCCAGTCCGGCCTCACGGACTGCCAGCGCGAACGAGCCGCCGATCAGCCCGAGCCCGATCACGGCCACCTTGCGGAACAGCGGCTCAGCCATCCGCACACACCTCGTCCAGCGCCGCCAGAAACGCCGCATTTTCCTCAGCCAGGCCCACGGACACACGCAGGTGGTTTGGCAACCCATAGCCGGCCACCGGACGAACGATGATGCCCTTCGCCAGCAGTTGCCGGTACAGCGGCTCCGCCGGCGCGCCACAATCGAAGCAGAGGAAATTGGCCACTGACGGAATGAAATGAAGATCACGCGCCTGCAGGCCTTCTGCCAGCTGCGCCAGCCCGGCGGTGTTCAGGTCACGGCTGTCACGGACATAGCTCTCGTCCGCCAGCGCCGCCTGGGCCGCGGCCAGGGCCGGCGCATTGGCATTGAACGGCTGGCGCACGCGATTAAGGACATCGGCGATGGCCTCGCTGCTGATGCCATAGCCGATGCGCAGCCCCGCCAGACCGTGGATCTTGGAGAAAGTACGCGTCACCACCAGGTTGGGGAAACGGGACAGGTAATCGAGCCCGTTGGGGTAATCCGTTTCCTGCACGTATTCAAAGTAGGCTTCATCCAGCACCACAACCACCCGCTCAGGCACCTGCTCGAGAAACGATTCCAGGGCATGACGGTGAAACCAGGTGCCGGTGGGATTATTGGGATTGGCCACGAAGATGACCCGGGTGCGCTCAGTGACCGCGGCGGCCATGGCCTCGAGGTCATGGCCGAAAAGCCGGGCCGGCACTGCCACCGGCACCGCCGAACAAGCCAGGGTCGCCAGTGGGTAAACCGCGAAGGCATGCTCGCTGAACACGATTTCATCACCCGGCAAGGTGAACGCCCGGGCGATCAGCTCGAGCACGTCGTTGGAGCCGTTACCCAGCGTTATGCAGGTCGGCGCCACACCAAGCGTTTCATGCAGCGCCTGTTTGAGATAGAAGCCGGCACCGTCCGGATACCGATGCATGCTCTCCAGGGCCTTGCGAGCCGCATGCAGGGCCGCACGGCCGGGACCGAGCGGGTTCTCGTTGCTGGCAAGCTTTACCACCCGGGACAGGCCCAGCTCACGCTGCAGCTCATCTTCCGGCTTGCCGGTCTGGTAAGGCGTCAGCTTTTGCACGCCCGGCGTCGCCAGGGCACGAAAATCACAACTCATGGCCGCAACCCTTGATAACGCCAGCCGTCACAGTACCGCCCTGGGATAGGAACCGAGGAAGCGGATATCCAGGCCGTCTTCATCCAGCTCCCTGAGCACCGTCTGCACCTGCTCCTGTTCCCGGTGTCCCTCGAAATCGATGAAGAACACGTAATTCCAGTTACGGGTACGGGACGGCCGCGACTCCAGCCGGGTCAGGTTGAGGCCGTGACGCTGGAACGGCTCCAGCACATGGTAGAGGAGGCCCGGACGGTTCTTGCCGCTGACCAGGATGCTGGTCTTGTCGTTGCCGGACGGTGGCGTGTCCTGACGGCCGATAATGATGAACCGGGTAGTATTGTCCGGCCGGTCCTCGATATTGTTCTGCATCACTTCCAGCTGGTAGAGCTCGGCCGCCATTTCACCGGCGATGGCGGCGGCATTCCACTCATCTTTCAGGCGCCGGGCCGCCTGGGCGTTGGAAGCCACAGCCACCCGCTCCACGCCGGGCATGTGCGAATCCAGCCACTTGCGGCACTGGGCCAGCGTCTGCTGGTGGGAGTAGACCCGGGAAATCTTGTCGCGCTGTGTGTGCGGCCCAATCATCAGGTGATGATGGATGCGCAACTCCACCTCGCCGCAGATCTTCAGGCTGGAGTCCATGAAGGTATCGAGGGTGTGATTGACGATGCCCTCAGTGGAGTTTTCCACCGGCACGATACCGTACGGCACGGCACCGGCTTCCACCTCGCGAAACACCTCATCAATGGCGCCCAGTGGCACGGCCTCGACACTGTGGCCGAAATGCTTGAGCACGGCCTGGTGGGTAAATGTGCCCTCCGGACCAAGGAACGCCACCCGGGTAAGCTGCTCAAGGGCCAGGCAGGCAGACATGACTTCCCGAAACAGCCGGGCAACCGTCTCACCATCCAGCGGCCCGTCGTTGCGGTCCTTGACCCGACGCAGTATCTGCGCCTCTCGCTCGGGACGGTAGAACACCGGATCCTCGCCATCACGCTGCTTGACCTTGGCCACAGCCTGGGCCAGGCGCGCACGCTCGTTGATCAGCGCCTGCAGGTCACTGTCCAGCTTGTCGATCTGCTCGCGCAGGGATTCCAGGGACGTATCAGCCATGACGCTTTTCAAAATCCTTCATGAAGTCCACCAGCGCATCCACTGCTGCTTCGGGCACGGCGTTGTAGATGCTGGCGCGCATGCCACCCACGGAACGGTGACCGGCCAGGTTGAGCATGCGGGCCGCTTCTGCTTCCTTGAGGAAGGTCTTGTCCAGGTCGGCGTTGGCCAGTACGAAAGGCACATTCATCCAGCTGCGGCAGTCAGGCTGCACCGGGTTGCTGTAGAAATCGCTGGCATCAATGTAACCGTAAAGCTTGTCCGCCTTGCGCCTGTTCAAGGTCTCCATGGCCGACAGGCCACCCTGGTCCTTGAGCCACTGGAACACCAGCCCGGCCAGGTACCAGGCGTAGGTGGGCGGCGTGTTGTACATGGAGCCCGCATCGGCATGGGTCTTGTAGTCGAGCATGGCCGGCACGGCCGCCGGCGCATGGCCAACCAGGTCCTTGCGGATAATGACCACCGTAATACCGGCCGGGCCGATGTTCTTTTGCGCACCGGCATAGATCACACCGAACCGCGACACATCCAGCGGACGCGACAGGATGGTGGAGGAAAAGTCTGCCACCAGCGGTTTGTCGGTTTCCGGAATAAACGGGAACTCGACACCGCCAATGGTTTCGTTGGGGGTGTAGTGCACGTATTTGGCGTCCGCGGAAAGCGACCAGGTGTCCTGCGCCGGGGCATAGGTGAAGTTGCGATCTTCTGAACTGGCCGCCACATTCACTTCACCAAAGCGCTGTGCCTCCTTGATGGCTTTCTTCGACCACTGCCCGGTATTGATGTAATCCGCCTTGCCACCCTCACCCAGCAGGTTCATGGGCACCATGGCGAACTGCTGGCTGGCGCCGCCCTGCAGGAACAGCACGTGGTAATCATCACTGATCCCGAGCAGGTCACGCAGGTCCTGCTCGGCCTTTTCGGCAATGGCCACCATTTCCGCGGAACGGTGACTCATCTCCATCACCGACAGGCCGCGTCCCTGGTAATCCAGCATTTCCTCGCTGGCCTGCTTGAGGACGGCTTCCGGCAACGCCGCCGGACCGGCACAAAAATTATAGGCGCGAGTCATGCGCAAACCCCTTACTCGTCAGTGTGTCATTCATTCTCGTCAGCCGCCGGCGCATCGCCGTCACCTGCTGGCTGCTGGTCCGCCGCACTCTCCGGCGCATTGTCATCACCACCCTCTTCCGGCAGCTCTTCCTCATCCAGTTCCGGAATCGGCTCAAGTCCGACGAGCTTCTCGCCTTCGCCAACGCGGATCAGGGTCACGCCCTGGGTGTTACGGCCCAGACGGCTGACCTCATCGACCCGGGTACGCACCAGCGTGCCCTGGTTGGAGATCAGCATGATATCTTCATTGCCGAATACCTGTGTGGCACCGACCACTTCACCGTTGCGGTCATTGACCACCATGCCGATGACACCCTGGGTGCCGCGACCCTTGGTGGGGAAATCTTCCACATCGGTGCGCTTGCCATAGCCATTCTCGGAGGCGAACAGGACCTGTCCGCCTGGCTGCGGTACCAGCAATGCGATAACGCGCTGGCCGGATTGCAGCCGCATGCCGCGGACGCCGCGCGCAGTCCGCCCCATCGGGCGCACCGCATCCTCGGCAAAGCGCATGGCCTTGCCACTGTTGGCCACCAGCATGATGTCCTGCTCACCATTGGTGAGGGCCACATTGACCAGGGCATTACCCTCTTCCAGCTCGATGGCGCGCAGGCCATTGGAGCGCGGACGACTGAAGGCATCCATGTCCACCTTCTTGACCGTGCCGTTGCTGGTGGCCATGAAGATGTATTGCCCGGTCAGGTCCTTCGCCAGCGGCAGGATCGCGGTGATCCACTCGTCCGACTCCAGCGCCGGAATCAGGTTGACGATGGGCTTGCCGCGCGAGTTGCGACCGCCCTGGGGCAACTCGAACACACGCAGCCAGTAGACCTTGCCGGCACTGGTGAAACACAGCAGGGTGTCATGGGTGCCCGCCACCAGCAGGTGCTCGACGTAATCCTCGTCCTTCACCGCCGTGGCCGCCTTGCCGCGACCGCCGCGTTTCTGGGCCCGGTACGTATCAATGGGCTGGGCCTTGGCATAACCACCGCGGGACAGGGTCACCACCACTGTTTCCTCGGCAATCAGGTCTTCCATGGTCAAATCCAGACGCGAGGTCTGGATGTCGGAGCGGCGCTCATCAGCGTATTCCTCACGCACGGCGCGCAGCTCTTCGCGAATCACTTCCATCAGTCGCTCGGGATCGGCAAGGATGGCGCCCAGCTCACGGATACGGTCCAGCAGCTGCTGGTAGTCCGTGACCAGCTTTTCCTGCTCCATGCCGGTCAGTTTCTGCAGGCGCAGGTCAAGGATGGCCTGGGCCTGTTCCGGCGACAGGAAATACTTGCCGTCACGCAGCCCGTACTGGTCCGGCAGGCCATCCGGACGGCACGCATCCTCGCCCCCGGCACGTTCCAGCATCTGCACCACATTGCCCGGCGCCCAGCCCTGTGCAATCAGCTTTTCCTTGGCTTCCGCCCCGGACGGGGACTCCTTGATCAGCTGGATCACCGGGTCAATGTTGGCCAGGGCCACCGCCAGGCCTTCCAGCACATGGCCTTTCTCGCGGGCCTTGCGCAGATCGAACACCGTACGACGGGTAACCACTTCCCGGCGGTGGCGAATGAACGCCTCCAGCATTTCCTTCAGGTTCAGGGTGCGCGGCTGGCCATCCACCAGCGCCACCATGTTGATCCCGAAGACGCTCTCCAGCTGGGTCTGCGAATACAGGTTGTTGAGGATCACCTCGGCGTTGTCGCCCTTGCGCACCTCGATGACGATACGCATGCCGTCCTTGTCGGACTCGTCACGAAGCTCGGTAATGCCCTCGATGCGCTTTTCTTTCACCAGCTCGGCAATCTTCTCGATCAGCCGCGCCTTGTTCAGCATGTACGGAATTTCCGTAACGATGATCGACTGCTTGCCGCTCTTGCCGCTTTCCTCGATCTCTGCCACGGCGCGCAGGTAGATACGGCCGCGCCCGGTACGGTAGGCCTGCACGATACCGGCACGGCCATTGATGATGGCACCGGTGGGGAAATCCGGGCCGGTGATGTACTGCATCAGGTCGTCGACCGTGAGCTCACTGTCATCAATCAGCGCCAGGCAGCCATCCACCACTTCACCCAGGTTGTGCGGCGGGATGTTGGTCGCCATGCCCACGGCAATACCGGAGGAGCCATTCACCAGCAGGTTGGGGACCCGGGTGGGCAATACATCGGGAATCTGTTCCGTGCCGTCATAGTTGGGCACGAAATCAACGGTTTCCTTTTCCAGGTCCGCCAGCAGATCGTGGGAAATCTTGGCCATACGGACTTCGGTGTATCGCATGGCCGCGGCGGAATCGCCGTCAATGGAACCAAAGTTACCCTGGCCATCCACCAGCATGTAGCGCAGGGAGAATGGCTGTGCCATGCGCACAATGGTGTCGTACACCGCAGAGTCGCCGTGCGGGTGGTACTTACCAATCACGTCACCGACCACACGGGCCGATTTCTTGTATGGCTTGTTCCAGTCGTTGCTGAGCTCGTGCATGGCAAACAGCACTCGCCGGTGCACCGGCTTCAGGCCATCGCGGACATCCGGCAGGGCGCGCCCGACAATTACGCTCATGGCGTAATCGAGATAGGACTGTTTCAGCTCGTCTTCAATATTGACCGGGGTGACTTCTTTGGCGAGATCCGTCATCTGATTGTTCTATCCCCAAATACCTGTGAACGGGCGCAATATGGCGTCCCTCGAAAACCCGGCATCATACCACAGGCATACCCGTTTCCGAGGGCCTGCAAGGCGCTTTTCTGCGTGCGCGCTGATCACTTTCTGAGCAGCAGTGGCCGCCACGGCACACTCACCCGACAAAAGGGTATACTCCGCCCTCCACAGCTTGACGGAGCGCGCCATGGCCCCCTCCCCCGCACAGGCAGACAGTATCCTCCATGCCCGCTGGGTGATCCCCGTCGAGGGCCCGGCCGACGTTCTCCACCACCATGCGGTGGTGATCCGGGACGGCGCCATTGCCGATATCCTGCCCAGCGAACAGGCCCGCCAGCGCTGGCACAGCGACGACACCCTGGAACTGGGCCACCACGCCCTGATGCCGGGCCTGGTCAACGCCCATACCCATGCCGCCATGAGCCTGTTCCGCGGACTGGCCGACGACCTGCCGCTGATGACATGGCTGGAAGAGCACATCTGGCCCGCCGAGGGTCGCTGGATATCCGAACAGTTCGTCCATGAAGGCACGCGCTTCGCCTGTGCCGAGATGATCCGCGGCGGCACCACCTGCTTCGCCGACATGTATTTTTTTCCCGAGGCCATCGCCCGGGCCGCCCACGAAGCGGGCCTGCGCGCCACCATCTTCTCGCCGCTGCTGGATTTCCCCACACCCATGGCGCAGGGCCCGGACGACTACCTGCGTCTGGCCATTGCCGCCCATGACAACTGGCGCCATGAGGCGTTGATCCAGGTGGGCTTCGGCCCGCACGCCCCCTACACCGTGTCGGATGAACCGCTGGCCCGCGTGGTGACCTATGCCGAGGAGCTGGATGCGCCGGTGATGATGCACATCCATGAAACCGCGTTCGAGGTCAGCAGCGCTGAACAGGCCAGCGGCGAGCGCCCGCTGGC
Source organism: Alcanivoracaceae bacterium (assembly GCA_029212745.1). Lineage (GTDB taxonomy): Bacteria > Pseudomonadota > Gammaproteobacteria > Pseudomonadales > Alcanivoracaceae > JARGOL01. The sequence continues at coordinate 33,833 of JARGOL010000002.1, read as the reverse complement.
GCGGCTGGCCCGACTGGGCCTGCTGTCGCCGCGCTTGCTGGCCGTGCACGCCACCCAGCTCACTGATGCCGAGATCGCCCTGCTGGCGGATCACGGCGTCACGGTAGTGCACTGCCCCGAGTCCAACCTGAAGCTGGCCAGCGGATTCTGCCGCACGGCCGACCTGCAGGCGGGCAAGGTCAACCTGGCCCTGGGCACGGACGGCGCTGCCAGCAACAACGACCTGGACATGTTCGGCGAGATGCGCACGGCTGCCCTGCTGGCCAAGGGCGTTGCCGGACGGGCCGACGCCCTGCCTGCGGCCGACATCATCGAGATGGCCACGCTTGGCGGTGCCCGGGCGCTGGGCCTGGACCAGCAGGTGGGGTCGCTGGCCCCGGGCAAGCAGGCCGACATGATTGCCGTGGACCTGGGAGAGCTGGAAACACAGCCGGTCTATAATCCGCTCGCCCAGCTGGTCTACGCCTGTGCCAGACACCAGGTCAGCCACACCTGGGTAGCCGGCCAGTGCCTGATGGCAAACCGGCGCCTGACCACCCTGAACGAAGAACGGGTGCGCCGTGACGCGCGCGCCTGGGGCGAAAAGATTGCAGGAGCAAGCGATGACACATGACAACGTTGATGCCGGCGAAATCGCCAAGTTCGAGGCACTGGCCGAACGGTGGTGGGACCCGTCCTCCGAGTTCCGTCCCCTGCATGACATCAACCCGCTGCGCCTGGGCTACATTGACGAGCGGGTCTCGCTGGCCGGCAAGCAGGTTGTCGACATTGGCTGCGGCGGCGGCCTGCTGAGCGAGGGCATGGCGCGCATGGGCGCCACCGTTACCGGTATCGACATGGGCGAGGCACCGCTGGCCGTGGCGCGCCTGCACGCGGAAAAATCCGGCGTGCAGGTGGAGTACCTGCACAGCACCGCAGAGCACCTTGCCGACCAGCGGCCGGCCGGTTATGACGTGGTCACCTGCCTGGAGATGCTCGAGCATGTGCCCGACCCCGGCGCCGTGATCGCCGCCTGCGCCCGGCTGGTAAAGCCTGGCGGACAGGTGTTCTTCTCCACCATCAACCGCAACCCGAAAGCGTTCCTGTTTGCCATTGTCGGCGCCGAGTATGTGCTGCGGCTGCTGCCCCGGGGCACCCACGAATACGCCAAGCTGATCAAGCCCTCTGAACTGGCCGGCTGGTGCCGTGATGCCGGCCTCCAGGTCACCGACACCACCGGCATGATCTACAACCCGGTGACACAGGTTTATCGACTCAACCGGGACGTATCCGTGAATTACCTGATGGCCAGCATCCGTAATGAAAACCCATAAGCCTTCCGTCCATTTCGACCTCGACGGCACCCTGGTAGACACGGCACCGGACTTTTATGTGGTACTCAATCGCGTCCTTGAAGAAGCCGGGCGCGCACCGGTGTCCGCCGCGCAGGTGCGCCAGCAGGTATCCAACGGTGCCCGCGCCCTGATCCGCCTGGGCTTTTCCCTGGGGCCGGGTGACGAGGACTTTGAATACTGGCTCAACCGCCTGCTGGACGCCTACGAACAACACCTGGATGTGGAGAGCTGCCTGTTTCCCGGCATGACGGAAGTCCTGCAGCAACTCGACGACGCTGGCATTCCCTGGGGCGTCGTCACCAACAAACCGGTACGGTTCTCGCGACCTGTCCTGCAGGGCCTGGGCCTCGGCGAACGTGTCGGCGCCATCATCTGCCCCGACCACGTGCAGCAGCGCAAACCCGATCCCGAAGGCCTGTTGCTCGCCTGCCGGCAAGTCGGTGCCGACCCGCTTCACTCGATATATGTGGGTGACCACCAGCGCGATATTGAAGCGGGGCGCAATGCCGGCATGGAAACCGTGGCCGCCCTGTTTGGCTACATTGATGCGGGCGATAATCCCGAGGACTGGAATGCCGACCATTACATCCACCAGGCCAGCGAATTGCATGGCCTGATCGATACCCTGGCGGAGAATTACCTATGAGCGACGCCAACCAGCGAGCCATCACCTACAGCTGCGCAGCGGACGCCCTCAGCGGCCGTGTGATCCTGGTCACCGGTGCCGGTGACGGCATTGGCCGCGCCGTTTCCCTGGCCCTGGCACGTCACGGTGCCACCGTCGTGCTACTGGGCCGGACCCAGGAGAAACTGGAAGCCGTATACGACCAGATCAAGTCGGAAGGCGGTGCGGAACCGGCACTGGCGCCGCTCAACCTGCAGGTGGCACGGCCACAGGACTACCAGGAACTGGCCAGTCTGCTGGACAACGAATTCGGCCGCCTGGACGGCCTGCTGCACAACGCTTCCCTGCTGGGTGAGATCACCCCCCTGGAAAGCTACCCTGACGGCAGCTGGGAAAGCGTCATGCAGGTCAACGTCAACGCCCAGTTCCTGCTCACCCAGGCGCTGCTGCCGCTGCTGCAGGCCGCTGACGACGGCCGCGTGGTATTCACCACGTCCAGCGTCGGCCGCAAGGGGCGCGCCTTCTGGGGCGCGTACGCGGTGAGCAAGTTCGCCACCGAGGGCATGATGCAGGTACTCGCTGATGAGCTGGAGAACATCAGCCCGGTGCGGGTAAACGCCATCAATCCGGGCGCCACACGCACCGCCATGCGCGCCAATGCCTACCCGGGGGAGGACCCGCAGACGGTGACGCTGCCCGAAGACATCGTCGCCCCCTACCTGTTCCTGCTCGGCCCGGACAGCGCTGACGTCAACGGCGCATCCATCGACGCCCAGCCAAAATAGCCCCAGAGTGCCGCCGCGCGGGGCATCCAGCCCCGCGTTGACAGAATCGTCTGCGCTGCCCGACTAATTGGTCAACCTGACGCCCACACCCCGCCCCTACACTGTCACGCATCAATCGCCGCCATAGACGGGATGCCCCATGAGAACAATAACAATGGTGCTGGCGCTTCTGGCCTGCCAGGCCGTGCTGGCCGCAAAGCCGGTGACCAGTCTGCCCGAACACCACCAGAGCGCCATTCAGCAGCTGGCGCCGGGAATCGAGATCACACCGGATCTGGTGGCGTTCATGAAAGAGGTGGTTTACAGCCATGACCACCTGGACCTGGATACACGCATCCAGGCCATGTCCCGCCTGTCCGGTGTCCAGGACCTGCCCGAGGACCAGCGCATGCGCTGGACCATCTGCATCTGGGATCCGGTGGGCCGGCACGGCCCGATCTTTTCCGCTGCCAAGGAACAGCAGGTACGCGCCATGGAACTGGGCGTGACGCTCGACCTGGTGCCCTATACCACCGAAGGTGTGCTTGCCGATGAGCTGAAATCGGGCCGCTGTGACGCCGCCCTGATGAGCGGCATGCGCGCGCGCAACTTCAACCTGTTCACCGGCACCATTGACGCCATTGGTGCGCTACCCACGCGCGAGCACATGAAAACGCTGTTGCACGTGGTTGCCCACCCGCACACCGCACCGAAAATGGTACAGGGCCCGTTCGTCGTCATGGGGGTGTTCCCGGGCGGCGGTGCCTACGCCTTCGTCAACGACCGTGAAATCAATACCCTGGCCAAGGCGGCAGGCAAACGGGTGGCGGTGCTGGAACACGACCCGACCCAGGCGGAAATGATCGCCGGCATCGGCGCCACTCCCATCTCCACGGATATCACACGCGCCCCGGGCATGTTCAACAACGGTGTGGTGGACGTGCTGGCGGCGCCACTGATGGCCTACCAGATCATGGAGCTGTACAAGGGCATGGAGCCGGACGGCGGTATCATCGACTACCCGCTCGCCCAGATCACCATGCAGCTCGTCGGCGACAGCGACACTTTCCCCAACGAAATGGCACAGCTGATCCGCGAGATGACCCTCCAGCACTACGACCGGATCATGGAAATCATTGCCCGGGAAGAGGCAATGGTGCCCCAGAAATGGTTCATCCCGTTACCGGAGCAGGACAAGCTCGAGTACGAGAACATGATGAAACAGGCGCGCATTGAACTGCGCGAACGTGGCTATTACCACAGCGAGATGCTGACACTACAACGCAAGATCCGCTGCAAGCTGAACCCGTCCCATGCCGAATGCGCGAACCCGGAGGAGTAACACCATGACACGGATTACTTCCCTGCTACTGGCACTCGCCTTGCTGGCCACGAACACACTGTCCGCATCAGAACCGGTCAAACTCACGCCGGAGGAACAGCAACGCTGGGAGCAACTGGCGCCAGGCATCCCGATGACCGAGGCGTTGTTCGAGGCCATGAAAGCCGCCGTTTTCGATTTGCCCCTGACAGTGGAGGAGCGCATTGCCGCCATCGCCCGCATGTCAGGCGTCGAGCCCACAGACGGCAAACCGCGTCTTTCCCGCCGCATCTGTATCTGGGACATGCTCGGGCGCGAGGGGCCGATCTTCAATGCTGCCATGGCACAGCGCGAGCGTGTCCTGAAGTTTGGTATCGACCTGCAGATGGTGCCGTATACCAGCGAAACCGTGATCGCCGAAGAACTCAAGGCCGGTCTTTGTGACGCCGCGCTGATGAGCGGCCTGCGCGCACGCCAGTTCAACAAGTACAGCGGCACCATTGATGCCGTTGGCGCACTGCCCTCCCAGGATCATCTCAAGGTCATTCTGGAAGCGATCAGCCACCCCAGCAATGCCGGCAAGATGGTGGATGAAAACTTCGTTGTGCTGGGCATTTTCCCGGCGGGGACGGCATACGTATTCGTCAACGACCGCTCTATCACCACATTGGCAAAAGCAGCCGGGAAACGGGTCGCCGTGCTGGAAAGCGACCGCATCCAGTCGCACATGATTTCCAGCATCGGCGCCATCCCGGTTCCGTCGGACTTTGTCACCGCCCCGAGCCGGTTCAATAACGGCACCATCGACATCCTGCCGGCCCCGCTGGTGGCTTACCGCACCCTGGAACTGTACAAGGGCATGTCACCGGACGGTGGTATCGTGCGTGTCCCGCTGGCGCAACTGACCATGCAGCTGATCGGCCGGCGCGACAAATTCCCCAACGAAATTGCCCAGCTGGTACGGGAATCGGCCATGGAAAATTACGACCTGGTGATGAGCTTCATTCGCGAGGAAACCCGCCAGGTACCCGATAAATGGTGGATTGATGTGCCGCCTGCGGACCACACGGAGTACGAAACCATGATGCAGAGCGCCCGTGTGGCCTTGCGCGAGGAGTCATACTACGATGGCGAGATGCTGACGCTGCAACGCAAAGTGCGCTGCAAGTTTGACCCGTCACGGGCAGAATGCAGCATGAATGTGGAATAACAAACTGCAACAGCAGCTCCTGGAGCGGGGTCAGAGAACCTGAAGCAAGCACCTCCGGAGCGACGTTCAAGGGATTGAAAATGAAACGCCTCAACCTGCGCACTTTCCTTGCGATGTGCCTGATGATCCTGCTGCCGCTGGCGGCCAGCGCGGCAAACGATGACGCCACGATGATGACGGCCCAGCAGAAGGAAGAGCTGAACAGGGCGGCGCCCGGGTTCACGCTGACCCCGGAAAACGCCGCACAGATGCGCGCCATCGCGTTCGACCAGACACGCAGCATCGAAGAACGTGCCGCCGCCCTCAAGGAGCTGACCGGTTTTGGCAAGGGTGAGCCGGTCAAGCGCCGCGTCTGCATCTGGGACATTGCCGGCCGCTCGGGCCCGATTTTCACCGCCGCCATGGACCAGCGCACCCAGATCCTCAAGTACGGCGTCGATGTCGAACTGATCCCGTTCACCAACGAGTCGGTGCTGGCTGAGGACCTCAAGGCCGGCATGTGTGACGCCGCGTTGATGTCAGGATTGCGCGCGCGCCTGTTCCACAAGTATGCGGGGACCATTGACGCGGTGGGTGCAGTGCCCAGCCAGGAACACATGAAGGTGCTGCTGCGAGTACTGGCACATCCGAAAAGCGCGCCGCGGATGGTCAGTGGCGAGTATGTCATTCTTGGCATCGCACCGGCCGGTGCCGCCTATGTATTCGTCAACGATCGAAGCATCAACTCCCTGGCAGCTGCAGCCGGGCGCAAGGTGGCGGTACTGGACTACGACAAGACTCAGGCCGAGATGGTTGCCAGTGTCGGCGCCACACCGATCGCCTCTGACATCGTCAGCGCCCCGAACAAGTTTAACAACGGCGTGGTGGATGTGCTGGCCGCCCCCCTTGTGGCCTATGAAGTGCTGGAGCTCTACAAGGGCATGAGCCCGGACGGCGGCATCGTCGAGTACCCGCTGGCGCAGATCACCATGCAGCTGATCGGGCGCAAGGACAAGTTCCCCAACGAGCTGGCACAGCTGGTGCGCGAGGCCTTTTTCCAGAACTACGACCTGATTCGCCAGCGTCTGGCAGAAGAAGAGGCAAAGGTGCCTGCCAAATGGTGGATCCCGCTACCGGAAAAGGACAAGCAGCAGTACGAAGTGATGATGCAGGAGGCGCGCCTGGAACTGCGCCAGCGCGGCTACTACGATGCTGACATGCTGTCCCTGCAGCGCAAGATCCGTTGCAAACTGGACGCCAACCGGGCGGAGTGCGCCAACCCCGTGGAATGACCAGGTACGCGCCGGGTTGTGCTCAGTGCAGCGGCCCGGGCGGCAACTCTTCCAGCGCCCCGAACATGTCCACGCGGGCGTCGCCAAACATGTCCAGCTCCGGCGCCAGGGCCTGCACATAACGGTCGAAATACAGGAACTGCTTAAGCAAAAGGGCGAACTCCCGCGGGAAACGGATGCCATGCCCCTCGCCAATGTTGATGATATCCATCAGCAGACGGTTCACTTCCTTGTCATTGCGGTCGCCCTGGACCAGTGACGACGGATCCACGCGCATCAGGCGGTCCTGGAATTGCTCAATATCACGTGCCAGGGCATCCACATCCACTTCTTCCCGGGTCATCCCGATCTGTGCCATGGATTGTGCCATCTGGTGCACATCGCCACGGCCGATGGCATCGAAGAAGCCTGCCATGGCATCCCAGGTGGTACGCCGGATACGGCCGACAATACCGAAATCGATGAACCCGATACGCCCATCGCGCAGCAGCATCAGGTTGCCGGCATGCACATCCGCATGGAAGAAGTCACACAGCATCAGGCTGGAGAACCAGGTATTCAGCGCCGTAATCAGGGTATCCGCCGGGTCATCCGTGTATTCGCGCAGCACCTCGATGTCGGTCAACGGAACGCCGTGGAAACGCTCCATGGTGAGTACACGGCGCGAGGTAAACTCGAGGTACGGCTTCGGCGCCACCGCGCGCGTATTGCCGGTGGTCTGCAGGAACTCGTTGAAGACACGGAGATTATCCGCTTCCTTGAGAAAGTCGCATTCCTCCAGCATCGACGCCTGCAACTCCTCAATGACACCGGAAACGGCTGAACGCGACAGTCCCGGCGCCAGCCACTCGGTAACCCGGGCCGCCAGGTAGATGAAATTGAAATCCGTCAGCAGTACATGCTCGACACCCGGCTTCTGCACCTTGATAACCACTTCGTCACCGTTGTGCAGGCGGGCAGCGTGGACCTGGGCGATGGAGGCGGAAGCCAGCGGCTGCGGATCCACCCAGCTGTACAGCGCTTCCATGGGCTGGCCCAGCTCCTCCTCCACGGTGCGGCGTATATAGTGAAATGCCAGTGGCGGGGTACGATCCAGGCACTTCTGGAACTCTTCCACGTAGCCGTCCGGGAAAATGGAGGGCGAACTGGCGATGAACTGGCCCAGCTTGATATAGGTGGTGCCCAGCTCCTCGAATGTCTCCCGCAACAGGCGTGGTACCGGCGGACGGTCCCCCGACAGCCAGTCCACACCGGTACGGGCCAGAACCGAGAGGGTTTGCAGGACGCGCAGGCCGCCGCGGGCCGACGTCAGGGCCAGACCGAGACCGGATCGGCTACTGCTCAGCCATTCGCGTATGTCCGTCACCTCAGTCTTTTTTCCCATACCTAAACCCCGGAATCACGTAACAGTGTGGCTATTGTCCTGAAATTCGCAGACAAATAATACTGCCCCGTTAAAGAGGGTAGTTTATTGTAAACAGCGGCTTGTGCCGGTTTGGGCCATTCGGTACTGTTTCCCCCTCTCAAAGAACAAAAACGCAGGAGTTGTTTCATGTTGCCGTCCATTTCTTTCGCCAGAAGCGCCCGCTTCGCCCTTCTGGGCCTGGCCACTCTGGTGCTCCAGGGTTGCGGGATGATCTACAAGACCACCGGGGATGTCCTCGTCAGTTTCGGCCGTAGCGAGATGGTGCCGTACATGATGAGCGATGACGATACCCGGATTGCCTGTGCTGCCGGTGAGGCCCAGACCCCGCTGCTGCTCTCCTTTGAACGTGTCGGCGCCCACCCGGACAAGCTGGCGGTGCTTATGTACGTGACCGCATCCAGCTGTACCGATGCACTGGCCATGGAGGCGGAGCTGCGTTACCTGCGCGCCATCAACCAGGGCAATGTGGCTGAGGCCCAGGACGCACGCATCCAGCAGAAGCGTTATGCCGCCATGTCTGCCAAACGCCAGTACACGGCCTACAGCCGGCTGGTCAGTGTCTACGGTGAGGCCAACAACGGCGAGTGCCCGAAACTGAAGAAAGATTTTGATGAGCTGGTCTGGATGATCGGTCTGGTCGGTGGCGTGCAGGCACTGATGAACGACGGTATCGCCGACGGCACGGTGGGTGTCCCGCGTGACATCGCCGCCAAGGTCGAGCGCGGCGCGGCCTGCCTGGATAACGCCAAATGGTGGGGTGTGCCCCGTGGCGTTCGAGCGTCCATCTGGAACCTGCTGCCCATGCTGGCACCCAAGAACGCCGAGCCATGGAAAGAGCTGGAACAGGCCGCCAAACTGGGCTTCCAGGACGGTGTTCGCCTGGGCAGCGCCATGTATGCACTGGCCGCCTACAGCAAGGGCGATGACCAGCGCCTGCGCAAGGTGATCCGTGATTTCGCCGCCAACGGTGATGACCTGAACCCGGATTACCGCATTCTCGACAAAATGGCCGAATCCATCATTGCCAGCATTTCCGACCGCATGTGGACCGAAGCCACCGGCAAGCGTACCCCGCTTGGCGGCCTGGGCACCTTCTGGGACGACGCGTCCAAGAACCAGCCCTCAGTCAATATCGACGACCTGCTCTAACTAACCATCCGGGGCGGCACGCACCGCCCCGCAGCTTTCTGTACACCGGAGAAGTAAAGCGATGCGCTACTCAAAACTCACTTCCATGATCTGCGCACTGGCCATGGCCCTGTTCGCCCTGCCGGCGCAGGCCAACACCAAGGCCACCCTGTGTGTGTTCGACATCATTGGCGCCTCGGGCGACATCTACAACATGATGAAGGACTACAAGACGGCGGCCCTGCAGTGGGGCGTGGACATCAACCTCAAGGTCTACACCGACGAGAAGATTGCCGCCGAGGACCTCAAGGCCGGCCAGTGTGACGCCGCCGCCATTACCGGCATCCGTGGTCGCCAGTTCAACCAGTACACCGGCAGCCTCGACTCCGTTGGCGCCCTGCCCTCCTACAAGCACGTGCAGCTGGTTCTGCAGGTCATGGCGTCAGGGAAGGTCAACGACAAGCTGGTCAGCGGCCAGTACGAAGTGATGGGTATCGCCCCAATGGGTGCGGCCTACCTGTTCGTCAAGGACCGCACCATTGATACGGTCGGCGAGCTGTCCGGCAAGTCCATCTCCGTGATGGAATACGATGAAGCCCAGGCCAAGATGGCATCCCGCGTGGGCATGTCCCCGGTGATGTCTGATATCACCAATTTCGCCGGCCGCTTTAACAACGGCAGCGTGGATATCTGTTTTGCCCCGGTGGCCGCTTACTCGGCGCTGGAACTGTACAAGGGCATGCAGCCCAACGGCGGCATTGTCGACTACGTGCTCGGCCAGCTGTCCCTGCAGATCATCGCCCGCAAGGATCGCTTCCCGGCTGGCTTTGGCGACAAGTCACGTAAATACATGACCGGCCAGTTTGATCGCGCCATGCGTATCATCGAAAACGCCAACAGCGAAGTGGACTCCAAGTGGTGGATCCGCATTCCCGAGGCTGACAAGGTGCGCTATGACGAAATGATGCGCGAGTCACGCATCGAGCTGCGTGACCAGGGCGTCTACGACCCGGCAATGATGACCCTGCTGCGCAAGATCCGCTGCAGCCTGGATGGCTCCCGCGCGGAGTGCGTCAACCCGCTGGAATAACCGGCAATCAGCAGTAAAACGGGGCCATGACGGCCCCGTTTTTGTTTGAATGACTCCAATTTGTTGTTTTTCTGTCACTTTCGGCCCTGCAGGACGGTTGTTGGAGTAGGCATAGCGCCCCCTCTGACTTAGAATCCGGTGCATCATGGGTGAGAACACGGGTCCGCCAGAGACCGTCTCACCGCCCTGGATGTGCGTGACCCGCCTGGGGTCCGATAACAAGAAACGGGACAATCCATGCAGCAACCGACCTTGAGTATCGCCAATCGTTCGGTGGGGGAGTGGCTTTCCTCTCTGCCCACACTGATTATCCTGCTGATCACCATTTTCCTGTCTTCCGGTGAAATCATTCACTCGCAGCTGCTCAAGGTAGGTGAGCGGACCTGGGATGACTATTTCCTCCTGCGTGGTGCCGGGGCGATCCAGGAACCGACCTGTAACCCGGATCCGAACATCGAACAGGCTATCCAGGCAGAAATGCAGCGCCAGGAAGCGGCGATGGCAGATGACCCCTTGGCTGGCCTGCTGGGTACGGACGTGGACGAAGGCGCGATCCGTCAGTCGGTGCTGTCTTCCCGCGACATCTGCCGGGAAAACTGGTCCAAGTTCGAGGAAGTGCAGTCGCGCATCACCCCGGGGGTGGTGGCGTTCCGTACCGTAGAAACAGGGGTTGCCGGTGTTGTCACCCTGCTGGGTGAGTACAAGCGCCTGCTGCTGTGTGTGCTGGTGTTGATCTGTGCAATAACGGCAACGCTGACCCGTCACCACATTGCCCTCCGGCCCGCCAGCACCCGCAGGGATTATATGGTCGGCACCGTGGCGCAGCTGGCCGCCAACAGCATGCTGCTGTTGTCCGCAACCGTGTACCGCAGCCAGGAGATGGCCAGTCAGGCCGAAGGGGTCCAGGTGCAGGACTTCTACCTGCATGCCTTCTGGATTACCGGATTTACCCTGCTCTGCCTGACCAATATCGCCCAGCTGATCAAGCCGCCCTCGGATCTTGAAGAAGGTGGTAGCTGGGGCAAATCACTGCTCACCATCCCCCTTTACAGCTTCATGTGCCTGACCGCCGGCGCGCAGTTCATGTCCCAGGGCTATTACCACGGCATCAGTGTCTACCTGGGTATGATGATGGAACTGTCCACCCTGTTCCTGAACCTGGCGCTGTACATCTGGATCGGCATGATGCTCAAGCAGACGCGTCTGGCCCAGCTGGCGTTCGGTATCTTCCGGCCATGGAACATGTCGCCGGAACTGCTCTGCTTCGTGGTCCTGTTCTTCGCGGCCTTCCCCACGGCGTACACCGGCGCATCCGGTATTTTCGTCATTGCTGCGGGTGCCACCATTTACAATGAACTCCTGCGTGCAGGCGCCCGCAAGCAGCTGGCCCTCGCCGCTACGGCCATGTCCGGCTCCATGGGTGTGGTGCTGCGCCCCTGTCTGCTGGTGGTGATCATTGCCGCGCTGAACAAGAGCGTTACCACCGTTGAACTGTTCGACGCCGGCATCAAGATCTTCCTGCTGTCGGTCTTCCTGTTCTTCGTCTTCAGCCAGTTCTATCGCCAGGAACCGGCCCGTATCGCTCCATTCAGCGAGGCAGTACCCAAGAGTGCCCGTGCGTTTGGCCCGTTGCTGCCTTACGTGGTCCTGATGACCGCCGTCGTAGTGTTCTTCAGTGATGTGCTGGATCGAAACCTGGACGAGTTCTCGGCACCGATCATCCTGCCAGTAATGCTGGTGGCCGTGCTGATGTACGAGAAACTCCACCATCACACCCTGCAGATTGGTGCAGCGGTACTTGGCATCCTCGCCCTGGTGTCGCTGTACAACGTCGGTGTCACCAGCTGGGACCTGCCGGCCATCCCTGGCGTGCATGGCACCCCGGAGAAAGAAGTCGCCGACATGTTCTGGCGCAACGTCATGATCATCGCCCTGCTCTGGGCAAACGTCCGTTACGGTGTGGAAGCGCCGGATGACACGTCCGCCAGCACCGCCACCGGCGAAGTGTCCAAGACCCTGGAAGGCTCCCTGCGACTGGCCACCAACGAGACCACCGGCCACATCGGCGCCCTGCTGCTGCTGATGGCCCTGTCAGTCAGCACCGGTGGCATCATCGAGCGCTCGGGCATGATGGAAGCCCTGCCGGAGACGTTCTCTTCGGTCTGGGTGGCCATGGGACTGCTGGTCGTGGTGATGGTGATCATCGGCATGATCATGGACCCGTATGGCGCCGTGATCCTGGTCAACGCCACCATCGCCCAGGTCGCATTCGACAACGGCATCGCACCACTGCACTTCTGGATGATCACACTGGTGGCCTTCGAGCTTGGCTATCTGTCGCCGCCGGTGGCCCTGAACCACCTGTTGACCCGTCAGGTGGTGGGCGATGCCGAAGTGCAAAGTGCCGTCCTTCACGAAGGACCGTTCTGGCGACGCTATGAAAAGTACCTGTTGCCCATGGGCGTGATGCTCACGGCATTGCTGATCGTTTCGTTTGTACCGCTGATGTCGGACACCCTGCATGACTGGCTGTTTGCCAAGATTGCGGTGGGTCAGGCACATTAATGCCATGACCGACACGGAAAAACCGCAGGATACCGACCAGGAGCCAGCGGCTCGGCCCACCGAGCCGCTGCCGGGCAACTGGAAGCCGGCACTGGGACTGTTCCTGTTCCTGGTAGTCGTCACTGTCGCCATCGCCACGGTGGCAGTGATCGTCGACCGGGCAATTTATGGCTAGCACCAATTGACGGGTAGCCCCATGAACGACGAAAAAGCACAAGAAAAACGCCGTCACCCGCGCCTGCTGCGCGAGGAAATTCTGTCCATCAAGCTGATTGCGCCACCCACTGACTTTGCCCACCAGGGCGAGTCCATCTATTGCTCCACCCGTGACCTCTCAGCGTCCGGCATGCAGATCCACGTCAACCTGGACCTGGATGAAGGGCAGCTGGCCGATATCTGGATCGTACTGCTGGAAAACCGCGGCACCTTCCACCTCACTGGACGGGTGTCATGGATCCGCCCGCAAGAACACGAGGACGAACCCGGCGAGTTCCTTTGCGGTTTGCAGTTGCTGGATGAGAGCGAGGATCTTGAGGCCTGGCAGGCACTGTTCGAGGAGCAGGAAACACGCCACTGACGGCGCGCGACTGACGCGTTCACCGATTCAGCAAGGCACTGTCTCAGGCATTTGACTGCGGCGCCTGGAAACAGGCCCCCAGACGGCTTGCCACGGCATCCAGGCGCTTGCGGCGGCGTGCCTCCGCACCCGGCACCAGCATGCGCGTGGACCAGTTCCAGATCGTTCCCAAGGTATCCCCTCGACGGCGTGGCACCACGTGCAGATGCACGTGGGGAACATGCTGGTTGGCCGCCGGGCCGTTGTTGACCAACAGATTCTGCGCATCCCCGCCGAGCCCGGCAGCCTGTTGCGCACGGATGGTCGCCTGCCCCAATGCCATCAGGTGGCTGGCGAGGGCGTCCGGCAAATCCTCGACCCGGGGGCAGTGCTGGTGGGGAATCACCAGGGCATGGCCCTCATGCACCGGAAAAAGGTCAAGGATGACCATGGCGTGTTCGTCCCGGTACACCACACTCGCCGGGAGGGCAGCAGCACTGACCTGGCAGAAAATACAGTCAGCCACCCGCAGCCTCCTGCAGACGACGCCGGCGCAGCCAGCCGTTGACCAGGGCCACCAGCAGCACCAGCAATACGGCCGCCAGCAACGGCTTGCCGGCACGCAGGGCGCCAGAATCATCCTGCATCACGGCGTCAAACAGTATCACCAGCCAGGCGGGGGCCATCGCCTCGTGGCCTTCCTTCACCGTCCACGGCACCAGCATCAGCGCGGCCAGGAACGCACGCACCGGCTGGCGCGCCAGCACCGGCAAGCGGGCGCTGACACGCCAGACACACCATAGCAGGGCAACACTAGCGCCCAGGTACCAGGCCCAGGCAATCAGGTAACTTTCACTCGACAACGGTCCTACTCCACCCAGTTAACGATGTGTTCCTCGTACTCTTCCTCGTCCACCCCGGTCTCCGGGATCACACGACCCGCCACCGAAATGCCGGCCCGCCGCACGCTCTGCGGGTCACCGCTGACCAGCGGATGCCAGGACGCCAGGCCCTGCCCGCGCGCCAGTCGCCGATAGGCACAACTGGCCGGCAACCAGGGAAAGTCCCGCGCCATGGCCGGGGTGACAGTGAGACAGTCAGGCACCTCACGGGTTCGATCGGCGTAGTTCTGGCAGCGACAGCTGTCCGTATCCAGCAGCCGGCAGGCCAGGTCAGTGTAGTAGAGTTCCCCGTCATCCTCATCCTCCAGCTTGAGCAGGCAGCAGCGCCCACAGCCGTCACACAGGGCCTCCCACTCCTCGCCGGTCAAGGCGTCCAGCGCAAACCGCTCCCAGAAGCGCTCACGCATCCGGGGAGGGCTCCGGGGCAAACATGTCGGCTCCGTCACCGGGCGGCATTTGCAGGTAAAAGCCCCGCTCCGCCAGGCTGGCCATGACATCAATGACGTTGGCCCGCGCCAGCGAGCGGCCCGGGTGCAGCAACAGGTCCATGGCGTGTTCCGGCATGCCGAAATGGCGCCGCAGGGCCTCGTCCAGTTCGTCAAAGGGCGCCCCTTTCGGCAGGTACAGGTACATGCCCTCCTTGCGGCTGCTGCGCCATACCGTACACATGAGTCGTGTCTCACCCATCACAGCACCTCCTTCAGTGGCTGGTAAACGCGTTCATATCGCCAGCCACGCATGGCCGCCGGCGCCGTGTCCGGATCCCGGACCATGCTTTCCAGCCAGCGGCGGCGGGCAATGATCTCTGGGGTGACCCCCAGCTGGGCGGCAATCTGCGCGGCCTTCTCTCGCAGCCGTTTCACTGCCGCCCGCTCGGCCGCGTCCGGCGGGCCCGCCAATGGCGCCGGCGCGTCTCCGCGCTCGGCGCTGGCCAGCAGTTCCAGCAGGGCATCACCGTCACGGCGCAGCAGCGAGGGATGCAGGCCGATGCGGGAAAGGTCAGCCGCTGAGCGGGCGCCGTCTGTGGCCAGCCGCAGCAGCTCCGGGTCCTTGATGACAAAACTGCGCGGCAGGTTCCGGGCCCGCGCACAGCCATCCCGCCAGGCGGCCAGCGCCAGCAGGCGCGCCCGGGCCTCTGGACGCTCCAGCCGTCCAGCGCCCTTGACCTGCTGCCACAGGGTGTCGGGATCTGCCTCATGCAGGGCGTCTGCGGTGAGGCGCTGACAGTCTTCCTGCCACCAGTCCAGCCGCTGCAGTCGCTGCAGCTCGTCCATGAGCCGCTGGTACAGACCCGGCAGGTGCACCACATCCTGCACCGCGTAGTCCACCTGACGCTCGCTCAGGGGCCGCTGCAGCCAGTTGCTGCGCGTCACGTCCTTTGGCAGCTCCACGCCCAGCACGTCCCTGACCATCTTCTGGTACCCACACTGCAGGTCATGGCCACAGAATGCCGCGGCCACCTGGGTGTCAGCGACCCAGTCCGGCGTCACCGAGCAGTCACGGCGCAGCGCCTGCAGGTCCTCGGAACAGCTGTGCATCACCCAGCGCCGCCCCGCCAACAGCCCGGCAAGGGCCTGCGGCATGCCATCGTCCAGCGGGTCCACCAGATAATTGCCGGCACCGTCATTGACCTGCACCAGCGCCAGCACCGGGAAAAAGGTGCGCTCGCGCATGAACTCGGTGTCCAGGAACAGCGGCTGCTCCGGCGCCATGGCGTCAGCACGGGCTTGCAAGGCGTCAGGCTCACGTATCCACTGGAAGTCGGCAGTCATGGCAGGATATCCCGGTCAGCAATTCAGGCTGCGGATTATACGGGCTTGGCGCCGGAAACCCGAATCCGGGCGGTGCTGACCTGCGCCATGGTTTTTGGTATGTTTCGCGCCGCATCCACTCTCACAGGGCAGATCAATGACGACAAAACTGGTACTGGTCCGTCACGGCCAGAGCATCTGGAACAAGGACAACCGCTTTACCGGCTGGAAGGACGTGGACCTGACCGAGCAGGGGCTCACCGAGGCCGGCAATGCCGGTGATCTGCTGCGTGAGGCCGGCTTTGAATTTGATGTCGCCTACACCTCCGTACTCAAGCGCGCCATCCGCACCCTGTGGACCATCCTCGACAAGATGGACCAGATGTGGATTCCGGTGATTCGCCACTGGCGCCTGAACGAACGCCATTACGGCGCCCTGCAGGGCCTGAACAAGGCGGAAACGGCAGAAAAGTACGGTGACGAGCAGGTGCTGGTCTGGCGCCGCAGTTACGACACGCCGCCGCCGCCGATGACGCGCGACGACGAGCGCTATGCCGGGCGCCTGCGCGTCTACCGGGATAACCTCAGCGAGGAACAGATTCCGCTGAGCGAAAGCCTGAAGGATACCGTGGCCCGTTTTGTGCCCTACTACCAGTCAGAGATCGAGCCGCAGGTGCGCGCCGGCAAGCAGGTACTGATCGTCGCCCACGGCAACAGTCTGCGGGCGCTGGTCAAGCATCTGGACAGTATCTCGGAGGAAGAGATCGTCAAACTGAACATTCCCACCGGTATTCCGCTGGTGTACGAGCTGGATGATGACCTCAAGCCAGTAAAGAGCTACTACCTGGGCGATGCCGAGGCAGCTGCCAAGGCTGCAGAGGCCGTGGCCAACCAGGCCAAGGGCTGAGCGGCTGGCCCGGCACCGCAACGGTGCCGGGCTTTGTACCAAATTGTTAAATTCCGGCCTGGCGCCGGAACCCGCCTTTGACCAAATCGCTCAAACATAGTGACGCTCGGGTCTCGCGCGCCCTTCACGGCTTGGCTATTCTTGGCGCGCGTGCTGGAAAAGCACTCGGATAATTAGACAACAACAGGACAAATACCATGCGCAGAATGCTTGTATCCCTCGCCCTGATTGCGGGCTTGATCGCCCAGACCGCCACGGCGGCACCGCTGAAACGCAAGATTTGCGTATTTGACCTGATCGGCAACGTCGGCCCCGTCATGGAAGCCATGAAGGACTGGAAAACGGCTGCCCTTGGCTGGGGGCTGGACGCCGAGCTGGTGGCCTTCACCAACGAGGGCATCGCTGCCGAAGACCTCAAGGCAGGCAAGTGCGACGCTGCCCTGATCACCGGCATCCGCAGCCGGGCCTACAACAAGTACGCCGGCACCCTGGATTCCGTCGGCGGCATCCCGACCATGGACCACATGCGCGTCGTGCTGCAGGTCATGGCCCACCCGTCATCGGCCGACAAGCTCGACAACGGCAGTTACTCGATCATGGGTATCGCGCCGGCTGGTGCCGCCTTCGTGTTCGTCAACGACCGCGCCATCAACAGTCTGGCCAAGGCTGCCGGCAAGAAGGTGGCTGTACTGGGCTATGACAAGACCCAGGCCAAACTGGTGGCCCAGGTAGGCGCGACGCCGGTGAACTCGGATATCACCAACTTCTCCACCAAGTTCAACAATGGTGTCGTGGACGTCATTGCCGCGCCGCTGGTGGCCTACAACGCCCTGGAACTGTACAAGGGCCTGAGCCCCAACGGCGGCATCATCGACTACCCGCTGGCGCAACTGTCCATGCAGATGGTCGCCCGCAGCGACCGCTTCCCCACTGACATCCAGCAGAAGTCACGCAGCTACTTCTATGAAAACCTGGATCGCGTGCTGGAAGGCCTGTCCCGCGAAGAGAAGCAGGTGGACCCCAAATGGTGGGTCCAGATTCCCGACCGGGACAAGCAGGAGTACGAAGTAATGATGCAACAGGCACGCATCCAGTTGCGCGACGAAGGCTATTACAGCCCCGAGATGCTGACCCTGCAGCGCAAGGTCCGCTGCAAGATGGACCCGTCGCGGGCTGAATGCACCACCATCGTTGAATGAACCGGCGCTGCTGAACCAGAAAAGCGAGGCCTGGGCCTCGCTTTTTTTATAACCCCAGTTGCTTGGCGATCACTTCATTCATGATCTCATAAGTGCCACCGCCAATGGACAGGATCCGGTTATCCCGGGCCAGTCTTTCCACCACCGACTCACGCATGAAGCCCATGCCACCAAACAGCTGCACCGCTTCCCAGGTGACGAAATCACTGGTCCGGGTGGCCATGTTCTTCGCCATGCTGACGGCCTTGATGCAATCCTCTCCCGCTGCCATACGCGCTGCTACCCGGTAGGTGTACTCGCGGCTTACATCCACCTGGGTGGCCATGTCTGCCAGCTTGTGGCGCAGCACCTGGAAACGTGACAGCGTACGCCCGAAGGCCTCGCGCTCCTGCACATACCGCAGGCTCTCTTCCAGGGCGATCTGGGCAGTCATGTTTGCCATCACCGCGAGATTCAGGCGTTCCATCTGGAAGTTGGACATGATGCAAAAGAAACCGCCATTCTCCGGGCCGATCAGGTTTTCCACGGGCACCCGGCAATCCTCGAAGAAAAGCTCCGACGTATCACTGGCCCACCAGCCTGTTTTCTTGAGATTGCGACCGACGGTGAAGCCCGGGGTGCCTTTCTCGATCAGCAGCAGGCTGACCCCGCCGTAGCCGGCGTCACCGGTGCGCACCGCCACGGTGTAGTAGTCCGCGCGCACACCGGAGGTGATAAAGGTCTTGCTGCCATTGACCACATAATGATCACCATCGCGTTTCGCCCGCGTGCGCAGGTTGGCCACATCGGAGCCACCGCCCGGCTCGGTAATTGCCAGGGCGGAAATCTTCTCGCCCTTGAGCACCGGCGGGATGATCCGTGACTTGAGGGCATCACTGCCCCATTTGGCCACCGGCGGCAGGCCGATGCCCAGGGAACCCAGGCTGGCCACCAGGCCACCGGAGGTGCTGCGCATCATCTCTTCGGTGTACGCCACCATCATGAACACGTCTTCACCGGAACCGCCGTACGCCTCAGGGAAACCAATCCCCAACAGACCGGCCTCAGCGGCCTGGACATACAGCTCTCGCGGAAAGGTGCCACTTTCTTCCCACTCGTCCACATGGGGCAGCACATGCTGCTCCACAAACCGGCGGGTGGTGTCGCGCACCATGCGGTGCGTGTCATTGAAGTAGTCGAGCGAGCTCATGGGTGCCTCCTGAACGGGAAACCGCCGCCGCAACCCGTGCAAAAGGACATTCGCGGGCGCGCGTCTGGTGATGGCATCGACCATACCAAGCGCTTGCTCGGGTCTCAAATGGCAATTCGGGCCAGCCTGCTGTCAGGGTACACACCTTGGGGATCAAGCGTTCAATGGCGGGTTCAGGCTATCAATTCTTGACCGGTTGCCGGCCTTTCAGGGCGTGCGCGAGGGTGACACCGTCAACGAACTCAAGCTCGCCACCCATGGGCACACCCTGGGCGATGCGGCTCACTGCGGCGCCGTTGGCCACCGCCATTTCATGGATGTAGTGCGCGGTCGCCTCCCCTTCCACCGTGGTGCCGGTAGCGAGTATCACTTCCTGCACCTCGCCGTCATGCAGCTGGTTGGCCAGTCGGTCCAGGCCGATTTCGTCCGGGCCCACGCCGTCGATGGGCGACAGGTGGCCCATGAGCACGAAGTAGCGTCCGCGGTACTCCCCTGACAGCTCAATGGCCAGCACGTCAGCCGGACTTTCCACCACACAGACCAGGGCGTGGTCACGGCGCTCGTCGGCACATACCGGGCAAAGGCTCGCCTCGGCGAAATTGCGGCAACGCTGGCAATGCTCCACACCGCTCATGGCGGCCTCGAGGCTGTGTGCCAGGGCGACGCCGCCCTCACGGTTCCTTTCCAGCAAATGGTAGGCCATACGCTGGGCACTGCGAGCGCCCACGCCCGGCAGGCAGGTAAACGCGTCTATCAATGCCTGGACCAGGGGAGACTGCTTCACGGTCACGCCCTAGAACAGCTTCATGCCCGGCGGCAAGGGGATACCGCCAGTCATGTCGGCCATTTTTTCTTTCTGCTGGGCTTCCACCCGCCGGACCGCATCATTCACAGCGGCCGCAAGCAGGTCTTCCAGCATCTCCTTGTCCTCGCCCATGAGGGAAGGGTCGATCTCCACACGACGCACGTCATGGCGGCCGTTCATGGTGACGCGCACCATACCGGCGCCGGCTTCACCGGTGACTTCCGCATTGGCGATTTCTTCCTGGGCCTTTTGCAGCTTTTCCTGCATGGCCTGCGCCTGCTGCATCAGGTTGTTCATGTCGAAGTCCACATTGCTCTCCTGATCTTGCCTGCCAGGCAGGACTGGTTGCCTGGCGGCGGGCTCAATTGTCCCTGGGCTGGATCGAGTCCTCATCCAGCTTGCCAGAAAAGGTTTCCACCATCTGCCGGACCACGGCATCCGTGCTCAGCTGCTCGCGGGCGTGGGCCACCTGTTCGGCGCGCGCCTTTTCCGCACGCTGGGCCGGCGTACCATCCACGCCCGTGGCGGTCACCACATTCAGTTTCACCCGACGCCCGACATAATCGGATACCGCCTGTGAAAGTGCCGCCACGCGCTCGTCAGAGGCCAGCACCTGGTGCCCCGGATCCAGTTTCAGGGTCCACTTGTCACCGGCGCGCTCAACCAGCAGGGCGTGCCGGGCGAGACTGGCAAGCATGCCCTCCGGCGCCATGCGCTCCACCACCTCGGCCCAGAAACTGCTGTCATCAACGTTGGCTGCGGATGCCGGCGCGGGCGCCGCCGGTGGCGCTGCTTCGGAGCGGGCTGACGCGGGCGCCCGGGCCGGGGATTCGCGGGTGGGTTGCGCCGGCACCGGTGGTGAGCCGGAAGCCGGCGCTGCTACTTTTTTGCCGCACCACTCCCGGCACCGGCGCTGGCGCCAGGCAGCACACCGTCAGGCCGGAACAGCACCATCCGCAGCAGAATCATCTCCAGCGTTGCACGCCTGTCCGGCGTATCGGACAGGTCGCGCCGCCCGCGCAGGGCGATGTCATAAAACAGCTGCACCTGCTCCGCCTGGAACTGGCCGGCCAGTTCCGTCAGGCGGGCCTCACTGCTGCGTCCGGGAACGGCCTGGCAGATAGCCACCTCGTGCAGGCTGCTGATCATTTCATCCAGCAGCTCGGTCTCATCAGGTGCCTGCTCCGCCACCAGCGCCAGGGCATCCAGCACCGCCGCCGCTTCGCCGCAAACCAGCGATGCCAACAGGTTGTAGACGTGCTCACGGTCCACCGTTCCAAGCATGGCGCGCACAGATTCCTCGCTGAGCTGTTCGCCACCAAAGGCAATGGCCTGGTCAGTGAGTGACAGCGCATCTCGCATGGAACCCCGCGCTGCCCGCCCGAGCAGGAGCAGCGCCGGCTCTTCGTAGCGGATCATTTCCTGGTCGAGCAGCGCCTTCAGGTGGCCGGCGATCTGCTCCGCCGGCAGGGCCTTCAGGTTGAATTGCAGGCAGCGTGACAGGATCGTCACCGGCAGCTTCTGCGGATCAGTGGTGGCCAGCAGGAACTTGACGTGCGGCGGCGGCTCTTCAAGGGTTTTCAGCAGCGCGTTGAAGGAATGCGCCGACAGCATGTGCACCTCGTCGATCAGGTACACCTTGTAGCGACCACGCGTGGGCGCGTACTGAACGTTATCCAGCAGCTCGCGGGTATCCTCCACCTTGGTGCGGCTGGCCGCATCCACCTCAATCAGGTCGACAAAACGGCCCTCACCGATCTCAACGCAGGTATCACAGGTACCACAGGGCTGGGCGCTCACGCCCTGCTCGCAATTCAGGCAACGGGACAGTATCCGGGCAATGGTGGTCTTGCCCACACCGCGTGTACCGGTGAACAGGTACGCATGGTGCAGACGGTCCTGGTCAAGCGCGTGCACCAGGGCCCGGGAAACGTGTTCCTGCCCGACCAGTTCCTGGAACGTCCGGGGGCGGTATTTGCGTGCGAGAACCTGGTAACTCATTACTGTCACAACCTGGGAAAGAGCACCTATGCTACCCAAGAACGGCACGGGAAAACAGGTTGGGCACGGCCGCCGGAAGGAAATGGAGGGCCTTAAATGGAGACAGCCCTGCCAGCCACACCCCGGCACACAAGGTCACTGCTACCGTTGCTCCCTTCCGGGCCTGGCGGAGTTCACAGCTGCTTGTTGCGGGGGGACCGACAGGGCTGCCATTACGCTCGCTGTCAGCGAGGGCGGCATTGTGGCGGAAGGCATGCAGCAATGCAACTGGAGCGGCCGCTACAGCGGCGCTGCCACCGTATCCCAGTCTTCCAGCACCAGCTGGCGGAAGGCTTCTGCCGGCATCGGCTTGCCGATCAGGTAGCCCTGCGCCTCGTCGCAGCCAAGCGAGTCGAGGATATCCAGCTGCTCACGGGTTTCCACACCCTCCGCCAGCACGCGCATGCCCAGGTGCGATGCCAGTTCAATGATGCCAGCGACCATGACGCGCTCGCCACGATTGACATCAATCCCGCTGACAAACGAGCGATCAATCTTGATCGTGTCCACCGGCAGCGATCGCATGTGCGACAGGGAAGAAAACCCGGTACCGAAATCATCCAGGCTGAGCCCGTAGCCCAGCGCACGCAGGCGCGACAGCACACGGATTGCGTAGCCGATGTCCTGCATCGCCGAGCTCTCGGTAATCTCGAACTCCAGCTGCGCTGGCGCCAGGCCATAGCGATTGCGGACATCCTCAATGCGCTCCACCAGCTTTTCATCAAACAGCTGCCGCGGTGACAGGTTGATGGACAGCACCATCAGGTCCAGATAGTGGCCCCAGCGGGACAGATAGCGACAGCTTTCTTCAAGCACCCAGTAACCAATGCGCAGGATCTGCCCGGTTTCCTCAGCCACGGGAATGAAACGGTCCGGCGGAATGTTTTCCCCTTTCAGGTTGCGCCAGCGCAGAAGCACTTCAGCGCCCGCCAGCTGCCGGCCGTCCAGGTGCATGCGCGGCTGGAACACCAGCGACAGCTCTTTCTCCAGATCCAGGCGTTTGAGCTGCGACGCCAACTCTGCTGTGTAGCTGGATTCCTCCAGCATTTCCTCGGTGAAGTAGCTATGCCGATTCTTGCCGCTGCGCTTGGCGTGGTACATGGCAAGGTCAGCCCGGCGAATCAGGCCCTCGACATCCTCACTGCCACTGCTGGTATCGGCAATACCGACACTGCAGGACAGGCCGAATTCCACATCACCAAAAGTGACCGGCTGACGCACGCGTGTCACCAGCTGCTCGAGCCATGCCTCAGTGGTTTCGCGATCTCGCATGCCGGGCAGGAAAATGACGAACTCATCACCGCTCTGGCGCGCCACGGAGGCCTGCTCGCCCGCCACATTCCTGAGCCGGCGGGACATGGCAACCAGCGCCAGGTCCCCCGCCTTGTGACCGAGCGTGTCATTAAGCAACTTGAAATCGTCCAGATCGACGAACACACACGCGCCCTGTTCTCCAGCCGCCAGGCGCTCGGACACCTGGGCTTCGAACGACTTGCGGTTGGGAAGGCCGGTGAGCGCGTCATGACGCGCCATGTAGTTGAGCTGCTCCTGCTGCTGTTTGCGTTCGGATATGTCACGCACGATCGCCACCAGCTGCCGGGCATCGCTGAGCGACATGGGCGAAACCACCATTTCCAGCTCCAGCTCACTGCCGTCCTTGTGTCGGGCACGCACCTCCCGGGGTGACGAGAATTCATCCTCGCCCCCGTTCAGGCTTTCGAGAAACGCCTCCAGGTCAGGTGGTCGCTCATCCTCTGGAATCAATATCATCACTGACTGGCCGAGCACTTCGCTGGCGCGATAGCCATAGATGATCTCCGCGCTGCGGTTGAAGCCGGTAATCACACCCTGCAAGTCACACACCACCACGCCATCAGTGATCTGCCGCAACAGCACGTCTGTCCACTCACGCAGCTGGACCACGCGCCGCCGGCTGCGGAGCACACGCAACAGCGCACGCTCCTGGATCTCGCTGGCAAAATCGGCACGCAGCTTCTCGCTCTGGTACAGCGCCAGGATCAGGAACATGCTGGCCACCGCGTACAGCCCCTGCAGCATGGCCAGGCCCCAGGGACCACCACGCGACAATGCAAGTACCGGGTCGGACAGCCAGAACAGGCCGGTCAGCAGCAGGCAGGCGCTGGCGCCAAGAAACCCCAGCGGACGTTTGCGGTCCCGGCTTTGCCAGAAATGCCAGGCGGCCGCCAGGAACCCGGCCCCGGCCATGACCGAACCGGGCAGGTGCATCCACAGGTCAACGTCACGCCACCAGCCAAACACCACCAGCACGGCAGACACCAGGCCCGCCAGCACCAGCGGCCAGCGCGCCCGGTCCCGCGTCAGCAGCTGTACGCCAAACAGCAGCACCACACCGCGCAGGACAAGTTCGAGATCGACGGCAAGATGAAGGGCGGCCGACGCGGGCAGGACGAGCAGGCCCAGGTGCCGCAGAGCCGCCAGCACGGCGGCGGCAGCAAGGAACAGATAGCCCCGGCCAACGCCGCCACGGCCATATCCCCAGAGCACAAGGGCGAACAACGAGCTGCTCACCACCAGACCGAAGCGGATAACATCAAAGACCAGATTATCTGGATGCATAACGGGCGTGGCTTCCCCAGGACATTTTTCGTGTTGTTATCCGGGCAGGGAAACGGCGCCCTGCCCTGCTACTGACCCCGACAGCAGCACGAAGAAAAACGTGGCATCGCCGCCAATACGGCAACACCAGACACCTCTGGAACGCGGAAACCGCCTGGCCAGTGGCGCACGCGGGCAGTATATCAGCAAAACTTTCAGGATTCGGCCTGCTACGCTACCGGCTGTGACGCTACGCTGACCACCGGGCCGTGCGCTGGCGCTGGCAGAAAGCGGCTGACAGCCGCCCTCTCCCTGCCGCACACTGGTGTGCCATACAACGGGCGGGAGAGAGCGGATGAAACGGATTGCCATCAACGGCTATGGCCGCATCGGCCGATGCCTGGTGCGCGCGCTGCATGAACGCGGGCTGGCGGGTGACTACCAGCTTGTAGCCATCAACGACCTGGCGCCGTTCGAGGTGCTCGCCCACCTGACCCGGCACGATTCCACCCACGGCCACTTCTCCCCGCCTGTCAGCCTGGAAGGCAACACCCTGCATATCGGCGACTGGCAGGTCCAGCTGCTGAGCGAGCCGGACCCGGCACGCCAGCCCTGGCGGGATCTCGGCATCGACGTGGTGGTCGAGAGCTCCGGCAAACTGAAAACCCGGCCACAGCTCGCCGCGCACCTGACCGCCGGGGCCGGACGGGTACTGGCGACACACCCGGTTGCCGATGCGGACCGCACTGTGGTCTACGGCGTCAATCACGACACGCTGACCGCTGACGACCACATCATCAGCAACGCCAGCTGCACCACCAACTGCCTGGCGCCGCTGGCCAAGGTGCTTGACGACCGGTTCGGCCTGCAGCAGGGCCAGATGACCACCATCCATGCCTACACCAATGACCAGAACCTGGTGGACAAGGCCCACAGTGATCTTTACCGCTCCCGGGCAGCCGCCGTATCCATGATCCCCACCCGGACGGGCGCCGCCCAGGCCGTCGGGCTGGTATTGCCGCAACTGGCCGGAAAGCTGGACGGCATGGCGGTGCGCGTGCCGACCCTGAACGTATCCATGGTGGACCTGCATTGCCTGCTGGCAAAGCCGGTCACGGTTGAGCGCATCAACGATGCCCTGCGCGACGCCGCGGCCGGCGAGTTGAGCGGTATCCTGGCCACCAATGAGGAACCCCTGGTGTCCATCGACTTCAATCACAATCCCGCATCCAGCATTGTCGACCTGTCACAGACACGGGTTATCGGCCAGCAGGCCAAGCTGATGAGCTGGTATGACAACGAGTGGGGGTTCAGCAACCGCCTGATCGACGTGCTGGCATTGTTGTGACGGCAGCCGGGGGGACCCGGCCGCCGTCATCCCGGGCGCATGCGCCTCAGTGAGCCATGAAGAACGGGCTGTAATTTTCCTCGCGCCCGGCCTCGCGTGCCTCGGCGTGCTGCTCACGCATGACACGCTCTACCTGGCGGGTCATGCGTTCATCGTCCGCATCCACCATGACCAGGTACTGGTCGCCGCGCAGGTGCGACAGGTAGGGCAGCAGGTGGGGATTGCGCAGCTGGATACCACGGATACCGCCGACCCAGGCACCCAGGCAAAGGCCAAACAGGCTCGCCGCGAGGATGGCCCCAAGCCCCAGATCCATACCCCAGGGATCCATGCCCGCCAGCAGGAACCCCGCCACCACACCCGCGATCAGGCCCCAGACGCTGCCAACAAAGCCGGAGTGCAGGATATCCGTGTCTTCCCAGAAACTGGTGGTGTGCAAGTGGGCCTGCTCAAGCACGCCCCGGTTGTCCCCCATGACGAAGATACGGTTGTCGCCGATACCTGCCTCATGCAGGTCCTCACTGATGCCCTGGACGCTGCCCAGAGACCGTGTCAGGTAGTAGATCCTTCTCATGCGTCGCTCCCGTGTGCTTTATGCCTCCTTTTATTGATACGCCTGAACCGGCCGAATTGGTAAGACGCATTGGCTATGTTGGCGGCGTGTACATAACTGTCAGTTATGAAAACCGGCAATCGCCCGGCACACGGCCATACACGCGGCCTGCTGGGCGGCTATGACGCCAGCATGGGAGGCAGTCATCGGCTGGGAGCGGTGAAATAGAAACGGGGCACAAAAACGGGGCATAAAAAAAGGGCCGGCAAATGCCGGCCCTTTTCCTGTTGGCGCGCCCGGAAGGAGTCGAACCTCCGACCTTCTGGTTCGTAGCCAGACGCTCTATCCAGCTGAGCTACGGGCGCTTAACTTGTCAGCATGCATCGACCCCGGAGAAGCTTCACGCCCTGGCAGTGCTGCGCACTGCTGACGCTCCCCTTCGGGACCGGCCCTCGCGCGGTATCGCGAGGGCGCTTCGCCGGCGAAAGCAATGCTTTCTTGTTCCGGCTACGCCCAGCTGAGCTACGGGCGCTTGAACACGCTGGAAACATTCCTGCTTCCGTCTCCTGAGGCTTGCCGCCCCAAGAGGCTGCGCATTATTCCGAAAGCCTTTTGCCGAGTCAAGCGGTGCGGCTCAATCGGCACTTTCCATCTGCTTCTGCAGGTAGTTTTCCAGGCCAACCTTGTCGATCAGGCTCAGCTGCGTCTCCAGCCAGTCGATGTGCTCTTCCTCGCTTTCAAGGATGTCCGCCAACAGATCCCTGGACACATAGTCCTGCACACCCTCGCAATACTTGATGCCTTCGCGCAGATCCGGCACGGCCTTGAGTTCCAGCTTGAGATCACACTCAAGCATCTCGCGGGTATTCTCGCCGATCAGCAGCTTTCCCAGGTCCTGCAGATTGGGCAGGCCCTCGAGGAAAAGGATACGTTCCACCAGGGCATCGGCATGTTTCATCTCGTCGATGGATTCTTCGTATTCCTTGTCGGCCAGGGCTTTCAGGCCCCAGTCCTTGTACATGCGCGCATGCAGGAAATACTGGTTGATGGCCACCAGCTCATTGGCCAGCGCCTGGTTCAGGTACGCGATAACCTTGTCATTGCCTTTCATGGCAGACACTCCTGTTTGCAATCAAGCAGAGGCGACAGTGTGCGCAATGCCGGCCCACCGGGCAAGCAGCGACGCGGGGATCAGGCGGGCTGGGGGCAGAACATGCCTGGCGCCGCCTGCAGTTCAGCAGCGCGCATTTCGGTGAGGGCGTCATCCAGTACTTCCCGTGCACAGCGCGCGCATTTGGCGCACTGGCTTGCCACGCCAAGCTCCCGGCGCAGGTCGCTCACAGAGGCGCAGCCCCGGGCCACCGCGTCACGGATACTGTGGTCATTCACACCTTTGCAGAGACAAACAATCATGCGGTTTTTCCCTCGGATAACGGCGTCATTATGCTGCAAATGATAATGGCTTGCAACAGTTAATGATTGCCAGTCCGCGCTTCAA
This sequence comes from Alcanivoracaceae bacterium, assembly GCA_029212745.1. Classification (GTDB taxonomy): domain Bacteria; phylum Pseudomonadota; class Gammaproteobacteria; order Pseudomonadales; family Alcanivoracaceae; genus JARGOL01. The sequence continues at coordinate 5,774 of JARGOL010000002.1, read as the reverse complement.
GCCGCATGCGCACCGCGGTCTCCATGCTAGAATCGCCGCCATGCCCGACCACCCCTACGTAGATGCGCTCGTCATCGGCGCCGGCGCCGCCGGGCTTTGCATTGCCCGCGCCCTGGCCCTGGCGGGACTCGACGTTGCCGTCCTGGAAAGTGAGCGCGCGCCCGGCCAGCACACATCCTCACGCAACAGCGAGGTGATCCATGCCGGCTTCTACTACCCCTCTGACAGCCTCAAGGCACAATTGTGCGTGCGTGGCAGCCAGCTTCTCTATGAATACTGCGCAGGCCGAGGCATCACCACGCGCCGCTGCGGCAAGCTGGTGGTCACCGACAATGCTGACGGTATCGACAGGCTCCACGCGTTGCTCGAGCAGGGCATCAGTAATGGCGTCACCGGATTAACGCTGGTCACCACCGACCAGCTTCGCCAACAGGTCCCGGGGATCATGGCCACGACGGCCCTGCACTCGCCAGCCACCGGCATCATCGACAGCCACGCCTACCTTGCCTGCCTGCAACAGGATATCCGTGACAGGGGTGGCATCATCGCCTGCGGCGCCCGGTTCCTGCACGCAGACCGGGACGCCCACCGTTTCCGCGTCAGCTTCACGGACGATGAGGGCGACCAGGTCATTATGGCCGCACGCCTGGTCAATGCGGCCGGCCTGTTTGCCAGCGAGGTGGCGCGGAACATCGATGGCCTGCCAGCGGCTGCCATCCCCGAAACCCGTTGGGCCAAAGGCAACTATTTTTCCCTCGCCGGCAGGCCGCCGTGCCAGACACTGGTTTATCCCCTGCCTGAGCGGCACGGCCTGGGCATCCACCTGACCCTGGACACCACTGGCAGTGCCCGCTTCGGCCCCGACGTGGTCTGGACCGAGCGCGTGGATTACCGCGCTGACGAACATCGCCGCGCCGTGTTCGCTGCGGCGGTTGCCCGGTATTTCCCTGGCATTGACCCGGCACGTCTGCAGCCAGCCTGGGCCGGGATCCGGCCCAAGGCGTTTCAGGGCGGTGCGCCGGTCAATGATTTTGTCATCCAGGGACCGACGGAAAACGGTGTCCCCGGCCTTGTCCAGCTTTTCGGCATCGAGTCACCGGGGCTGACCGCATCACTGGCCATCGGCGAGCGGTGTGCTGCCCTGCTGGAGGGGACCGCCTGATGCTGCCTTTGGTCACGCACCCGGAATACAGCTATCCGTTTCCCGGCGAACACCGTTTCCCGATGGAAAAATTCGGGCTGTTACTCTCCCACCTGCAGGACAAAGGCATTGCCACGCCGGCAAACACCTTCCGGCCGGGACGCGCTCGCCCCGCCCTGCTGCGCCAGGCGCACTGCCCGGAATACGTCAGTGCCTTCATCAATGGCACACTTTCCGCCAGGGCGCTAAGACGCATCGGCCTGCCGTTCAGTGAGGGACTGGTCAGGCGCACGCTGCTGGCCCCCACGGGCACGCTCCTGACCGCCCAGTTGGCCCTCAAGCACGGCATTGCCTGTCATCTGGCCGGTGGTACCCATCACGCCCATTACGATTATGGCGCCGGCTTTTGCGTCATCAATGATCTGGCGGTGACTGCCAGGGCGTTGCTGGCCAGCAACCGCGTGCGACGCCTGCTGATCTTCGACTGCGATGTGCACCAGGGCGATGGCACCGCCGCCATACTGGCGGACGAACCGCGTGCGTATACCTGCTCAATCCACTGCGAGAAAAACTTTCCGGTGCGCAAACACAACAGCGACCTGGATATCGGACTTGAGCGCGGCCTGGCCGATGACGCCTACCTGGGTACTGTCCGGCGCACGCTGGGCCAATGCCTTGAGGCCGTCCAGCCTGACCTCGTACTTTACGATGCCGGCGTGGATGTCTATGCCGGTGATCCGCTGGGTTTGCTGGCAGTCAGCGAAGGCGCCATTGCCGAACGCGAACGGCTGGTGATCAGGCAGTGCAGGCAGGCAGGCGTCCCGGTTGCCACGGTAATTGGTGGGGGCTACGACGATGACCGGCAGGCACTGGCGCGCCGCCATGCCCTGGTTATCGAACAGGCCTGGCGGCTTCTGCAACAGGCATAAAAAAAGCGCGACAATGGGATTGTCGCGCTTTCCGGTGACCGAATAATCCGGTCAGTACTGCACAGGCTTATGCCTGGCGACGACGCGCCAGACCCGCACCTGCCAGGCCAAGGCCCAGCAGCAGCAGGGTACCGGGCTCCGGCACCGTCACCGCGCTGAACGATGCAATCAGCTGTGCGGTGTTGGTCTGGTTCTCCAGCGTACTGAAGAATTCCGTGAAAACCCCGTTCTGGACAAAGCCCAGCAGACTCAGGGTGTAGGTGGTGCCGTTTACCGCGAAGGTGTCTGAGCTGACCAGGTTGGACAGGTTGATCAGATCGTTGGCACAGGTCGGTTGCGGCGAGCAGCCGTTGGTGGTCTCGTCGTGCAGGAACGAGAACGTGAACGGGCCCTCGGAAATGGACTGGCCATCCACGGTCAGGTCCGTCACCACGTCCAGCTGCACGGAACTGATGGCTGTCCCTGCCGTGATCGGGTAGTTGAAGTGGGTGAAATTACCAAGGGAGAACTGGGTGTCGGTCTCCACGGTAAATGCCGGCGGCGCGGCTGCGTCAAAGCGGTATCCACTCTGCAGGGAACCCGTGCCCCAGCGAATTTCTTCATTACCGGCAACGCCGTCGGTATCGACGTAGTTGATGTTTGCACCGCCCACCGGGCTGTTGAAGTCGGAACCGACAACATCCACGGTCACCGGTACAGCGAACGCGGCAGCTGACACTGCCGTAGCGGCGATCCCTGCCAGCACATTGCGAATAGCACTCATGTGATTCTCCTGAACAATAGAATTTGACCCCCTCGCCCCGGCACAGCCAGTGGCGATGCCGGTTAACAGGCAGGAACCGTGCCAGCTCATGAAACGCTTTATTATCAGCCACTTGAGAATGCACCAACCAATCACTGTAAAAAAAACCGACGGTAATTCCGGCACCCCGGTACACCCCTGTAAAGAACATCGACTGTGTCACATTTTGACCATCCTCCGACCGCCCCTGCCGTTGCCGCAGGCGGTACGGTGGCGTTCACTGAGCAGCCTGACAAACCACATCAGGCCAGCCCATGCCCTCACATTTCAGCACCCACCTGCGCGACGCCATTCGCATCAACCGTGAGCGCCAGCCCTACTACGCCAGCCAGACCGGCGGCCGCTCACGCTGGTTGAGCCGCTGGCTGGTGCTCTCCGAATACCTGTGCCTGCCGCTGGCCCACTACTTCGACCGCAAGGCTGCTCCTTTCAACGCCCGGGGCATTGGCATCGTCGCGGATGATTTCATTGATATGGTGCACATCCTGCCAGCCGAGACGCCGCCGCCACTGCAGGGGGTGGCCGGGCCCACCACCCGTGCCCGCGTCAAATCCGCCCTCGGGACCTACAGGAAAGAGGGTCTGCAGGCGCTCTCTGCGGGCGATTACCAGACCATTTGCGCCAGCACCGCTGCCACACTGGCCTGGTTATCGGTAGAGGAACGCCAGTGCGGCGCCAGCTTTGCCATGAGCCGGCACCTGCTGGAGTCCATCGGATTCGCCGCCCTGCATGCCGATGCCTATCTCAAGGCAGACCCGGCCACGGCGACGCTGGCCCGGCAGCTGACCGGCGTGCAGTTGCGTCTCGCCGATGCCGGGGTCCTCAGCGACCGTCTTGCCCAGCAGTGCCACCACCTTGGCGCTGGCATCATCATCAACGACGTCCCCACCATTCCTTTCCTCGAGGGTTGGCACGAAGCCGGCGAAAATGCCCGCTAGCCCCTTTGTCCCCGGAACAAGGCGCGCTAACCTGTAGCGGAACTGGATGGGGGCATGGCCATGGACAACAAAGCAGAAGACATCGAGCAATTGCAGGCGGAAATCGCCGCGCTGAAAAAACAGCTGGGCGAGCTGGCCAGTCAGGCCGGACGCGTGGCCGAAAACCGTACGCTGGAAGCCCGTGATTTTGCCCGGGAGCTGCAAAAAGAGCTGGGGGAAACCCTGGACGCTGCCCGCGACCGAAGCCACGACCTGATCGACCGGGCGCGGGACAAAAGCGAGCAAACCATCGACAGCCTGGAAAAGAAGATCGAGCAGTACCCGCTGCTGTCACTGTTCCTGGTGTTTATCGCCGGACTGCTGGTTGGACGCCTGTTCGACAGGGAGTCGTGATGACTGGCGACGGGATCATGGCTCGCCTGCTTGTCCGGGCTGCATTGCTGCTGACGCTGGTCGTCGCTGCAGCGGCATTATCCGTGATCGGACTGGTCTGGCTGGTCAACGCGATGACCCTCTGGCTGTCGCCGCTTGCCGGCCCAGCCGCTGCTCACGCACTGGCCGGCCTGGCGGCACTGCTGCCGCTGCTCCTGGTGTTCGTTTTGCTGAGCCTGCTGGCACGCCAGACGCGACGCCATGCCTTCGGCGATGGCCTCAGGCAATCTGTACGCAACAACCCCTGGGAGTCGCTGGGAATGGCATTCTTCCTTGGCTTCACCCGCCAGGGACGCCACCCTGGCCGCACCGACGCATTGCTGGCCCTGCTGCGTACGTCAGGCGCCAGGAAAACAGGGCCCACCCCCGAATCACCCAGCGACGACACCTCTGCTGCCAATGGCAGGTGACACCGCACTGCGCCAGTGCCTGCGGCACGGCCGCCTGACGGGATCATAAAACCATGTATTACGGTGAAAGACTGAATTCCATATCGCACCTGGTCGGTGCCGTGCTTGCACTGGTGGGCCTTGGCGCCCTGCTGACCGTCAGCATCCAGAGTGGCGATGCCTGGCGAATCGTCAGTTTCAGCGTTTTCGGGTTTACCCTGGTCCTGCTCTACACCATGTCCACGCTTTACCACAGCTTTAACATCCCGCGCGTAAAGAGTGTCTTCAAGGTCCTCGACCATATCAGCATCTACCTGCTCATCGCCGGCTCCTACACCCCGTTCATCCTGGTCCTTATGCGTGACCCCACCGGCTGGCTGATTCTCTCCCTGGTCTGGGGCCTGGCACTGCTGGGCATCGCCTCGGAGGTATTCCTGCGTGGCACGCCGGTCAAGGTGGTACAGATGATCCTGTACCTGGCCATGGGCTGGGCATGCTCCATTGACCTGGAGGCGCTTGCCCGGGCGCTGTCTCCCACCGGCTATAACTGGTTGCTCTGGGGAGGCCTGGCATATACGGGCGGTGTGGTGTTTTACCTGCTCGACAAGATCAACAAGCTCAACCATGCCCACGGCATCTGGCATTTCTTCGTGCTGATGGGGAGTATCTGCCACTTCATCGCCATCATGGGGTATGTGTAGGGCATGCCGGGCATCGCTTTAGGGCGGGATGATTCGCAACACCTTTTCGGCGTTGCTCACCCCTTCGGGGCCGCCGCCAAGGGCGGCGTTGCTTCGCAAAGCGTCGCTTTGCTCGCTCGAACGGGGGGATCTCATCCAGGGCTCCCTGTCCACCATAAAAAAAGGGCCCCTGTCGGGACCCTTTTTGTATGGCGGAGAGGGCGGGATGATTCGCAACACCTTTTCGGCGTTGCTCACCCCTTCGGGGCCGCC
>JARGOL010000002.1:0-90 GCA_029212745.1 Alcanivoracaceae bacterium | reverse complement strand
CCATAAAAAAAGGGCCCCTGTCGGGACCCTTTTTGTATGGCGGAGAGGGCGGGATTCGAACCCGCGATACGGTAACCCGTATGGTTCCTT
>JARGOL010000024.1 GCA_029212745.1 Alcanivoracaceae bacterium | reverse complement strand
GGGGTTCGCCTGTCCCGGGAATGCCAACAGGCCCTGCAGCAGGCCGAGCAGAAGGTACGTATTCTGCTGGAGCAGAACACTGACGCCGAGCCGGCTCCTTTTGCCGGTGAAGACAATGGCCAGTAACTTCCCCGCCCTGGACCAGCTCGGCGAGACCAGCCGGGCCCGTCTGGAGCAGGCACTGGCCACCTTCGTGCCCGCCGCCAGTGCCGCACCACGACTGAGCCAGGCCATGCGCTATGCGGCCCTCAGCGGCGGCAAGCGTATCCGCCCACTGCTGGTTTACGGTGCCGCCCAGCTGGCCGAACCGGCCAAAGCCGATGTGCCCGCCGCCGCCGTGGAACTGATTCATGCCTATTCGCTGGTCCACGACGACCTGCCCGCCATGGATGATGACGACCTGCGCCGGGGCCAGCCCACCTGCCACAAGGCTTTCGACGAGGCCACCGCTATCCTGGCCGGCGACACCCTGCATACCCGTGCTTTCGAATTGCTCGCCAACAGCGGCCATTACCGCGCAGAAACCCGCATCGCCATGATCCAGCACCTTTGCCTGGCCGCCGGCGTGGACGGCATGGCCGCCGGGCAGATGCAGGACATGCTCGCCCAGGGCCAGCAGCAGACTGTCGCGGCACTGGAAGAAATGCATTATCTGAAGACCGGCCGGCTGATCACTGCCAGCCTGCAACTGGGCTATTTCGCCGCGGAAGTGGATGCCACTGCGCTGATCAACGACCTGAACCGGTTTGGCGATGCCATCGGCCTGGCCTTCCAGATACAGGACGATATTCTCGATATCACCGCCGGCACCGAACAGCTGGGCAAACCCTCCGGCTCCGACCAGAAACTGCAGAAAAGCACCTTCCCTTCCTTGCTAGGCCTGGAGCAGAGCCAACAGCGGGCCCGGGAGCTCTGCCAACAGGCCCAACAGACCCTGGCGGACTACGGAGAACGCGCCCAACCACTGCAACAATTGGCGCAATACATCATCTCCCGCGATCACTGACGCCTGACGCCTGCTGAAGGTATACTAGGGTCTCATTTCGCCGTGCATTTCAGGCTGCATACCTCTATGCCCAAGACATTTACGCAAATCCCGCTGACTCGCCCGGCCACTCCGCTGCTGGACATGCTGACCAGTCCCGCCGAGTTACGAAGGCTGCCAGCCACCCGGCTGGAACAGGTGGTGGACGAACTGCGTGAATACCTGCTCTACGCAGTGGGCCAATGCGGTGGCCACTTCGGCGCCGGTCTGGGCGTGGTGGAGCTGACCGTAGCCCTCCACTATCTGTACAACACCCCCGACGACCGGCTGGTGTGGGATGTGGGCCACCAGTGCTACCCGCACAAGATTCTCACCGGCCGCCGTGAAGGCATCACCAGTATCCGCCAGCAGGATGGCCTGTCCGGTTTTCCCAAGCGCAGCGAGTCCGAGTACGACACCTTCGGTGTAGGCCACTCGTCCACGTCCATCAGCGCGGCCCTGGGCATGGCCCTGGGCGCGGAAATGGCAGGCAGTGACCGGCGTGCGGTGGCCATCATCGGCGACGGCGCCATGACCGCCGGCCAGGCCTTCGAGGCCATGAGCCACGCCGCCCACACCCGCTCCAACCTGCTGGTGATTCTCAACGACAACAACATGTCGATTTCCCACAACGTGGGTGGCCTGTCCAACTACTTCGCCCGCATCTGGGCCAGCAAAAGCTATATCGCCCTGCGCGAAGGCGGCAAGAAGGTGCTCTCCACCATGCCGGCAGCCTGGGATTTTATCCGCCGCACTGAAGAAAGCATGAAGAACATGGTGAGCCCGGACATGCTGTTCGAGGCCATCGGCTTCAACTACATCGGCCCCATCGACGGCCACAATGTGGACGAGCTGGTGCGCACCCTGGGCAACATGCGAGCCCTGGAAGGCCCGCAGTTACTACATGTCTACACCACCAAGGGCAAGGGCTTCGCCCCCGCCGAAGCGGACCCGGTGGGCTACCACGCCATCAACAAGATCGAGCCCAAACCGAAGGTACAGGTGGCCGTCCCCAGCCAGCCGAAGAAACCCAAGTATCAGGACATCTTTGGCCAGTGGCTGTGCGACATGGCCGAGCAAGACAAGCGCCTGGTGGGCATTACCCCGGCCATGTGCGAAGGCTCCGGCATGGTGGAGTTCAGCCAGCGCTTCCCGGATCGCTTCCATGACGTGGCCATCTGTGAACAGCACGCGGTGACCCTGGCCGGTGGCCTGGCCTGTGAAAACCAGAAACCGGTGGTGGCGATCTACTCCACCTTCCTGCAGCGCGGCTACGACCAGCTGATTCATGACGTGGCCCTGCAGGATCTGGATGTGACCTTCGGCCTGGACCGGGCCGGCCTGGTCGGCGAAGACGGCGCCACCCATGGCGGCGTGTTTGATCTGGCTTACCTGCGCACCGTGCCCAACATGATCATCGCCGCCCCCTCCGACGAGAACGAGTGTCGGCAGTTACTATACAGCGCCTACCAGCACGAAGGTCCGGCGGCGGTGCGCTACCCGCGCGGCACCGGGCCCGGCGTAGCAATTGAAAAGGCCATGGAAGCCCTGCCCATCGGCCAGGCGCGTACTCTCCGTGACGGTCAGCAGGTGGCGATCCTGGCTTTCGGCGCCCTCACCCCGGCAGCGCAGGAAGCGGGCAAGGCCCTCAATGCCACCGTGCTGGATATGCGCTGGGTGAAGCCGCTGGATCGTGACGCCATCCTCCAGGCTGTCGCCAGTCACACCCTGCTGGTGACCGTGGAAGACCACCAGCGTATGGGCGGCGCCGGCTCGGCGATGAACGAACTGCTTCACGAGGAAGGCCTGCTGGTGGATGTGCTCAACCTGGCTCTACCGGACCACTTCATCCACCACGGCAAACGGGATGTGCTGCTGGCCGAGGCCGGACTGGATGCTCAGGGTATCGAGGCGCAAATCCGCACCCGCCTCAGCGAACAACAACGCCTGCGCGAAGCACGCTGAACAGCGAACCGTTTTTACCACAGAGGACACAGGGCTCACTGAGGAAAAACTTTTCGGGATTTTCTCTGAAAGCTCTGTGTCCTCTGTGGTGAAAATCGGGTGAACCTGCCCCACCCAGCAGGCATTCTGCGTGAGCCCTACAACCCCTTGTCATCCTTGACCAGCCGCACTCTGGGTGGCGGCTCATACAGTCGCCAGGTGTCCCGGCCACTTTGTTTCGCCTGGTACAGGGCACGGTCCGCCGCATCCAGCAAGGCCCTTGCGGTCTGTTTCGGGCCGGGGGTCAATACGGCTACGCCCACACTGACGGTGACTTCGCCGGTGTCGGGATTGCAGGAATGCGGCATTGCCAGAGCGCGTATCGAGCGACATATCCGGGAAGCCAGTTGTTGTGCCTCGGTGTCCGCAATGCCGGGATAGAGCAACACGAATTCTTCACCACCGAAGCGCGCCACCACGTCGCCGCCCCGCCGCCCGTAACGCCGTAATTCACTGGATAGCTGCTGCAGACAGCGGTCACCCTGCAGGTGTCCGTAATGGTCGTTGTAGGCTTTGAAGCAGTCCACATCCACCAGCATGATAGTCAGCGGTTGCTGCTCACGCTGGCAGCGCCGCCATTCCCGATCCAGGGCCTCATCAAAGGAGCGCCGGTTGGCAAGCCCGGTAAGACTGTCCTCGCGACTGAGCCGATGCAGCCGTTCCGCCAGAGCCTGGGTGCGTTGCTGCTGGCGCAGCAATTGCCGCTGATTGAAAAACAGCAGGCGATCTCGCACTTCG